>JAFNEO010000001.1 GCA_017886205.1 Candidatus Aminicenantota bacterium
ATTTTCGCCGAGATCGCCTGAATCTCTGCCTGTGAGAGCCCGGATAACGCCCGAGAATGGTCCCGGCTGCTCCTGGAAAAGAAAATCATCCTTCCGCCGCAAGGTTAGAATGAATACTTGGAGAACAGGGGGAAATCACACCGGAGATGGCAAGGAGACATGGAGGATATTATTACATATGTTATATATAAATGCCAAGGTCATTTATGAAAAGCTTGCTCGGACCCGATTTGTCGAATACAGCCCCTCTCTGCCGCCGGGAATTCGTCCTTCTAGCGCGGGTTCTTAGGAAGAAAGCGCATGGACGTTTCGTCTAAATTGTGCTAATTTGGCGGTCTTTATCGTGAGACCTGATAAATCGCTCGTCTCGAAGAGGAGTAAGACCATGATGAAAAAGGCGATCCCGTCGGCTCTTCTGATTTTCTTTACGGTTTTTGTGCTGAGCGCTCAGACTCCCCCGCAGCAAGCGCAGCAGCCGAAGCCTGAGGACATCCAGAAAAACCTGGTCCAGATGGAAAAGCCGCTGACCGTGCCGGACAGACTTAGACCCGGGTTTGAAAGCATCACGGCCAAGGATTCGATCGCCATGCTCTCCTATATCTCGTCGGACCTGATGGAGGGCCGCGAGGTCGCAACTCGCGGCTATCAGCTGGCCGCGGAATACGCCGCCTCGTTGTTCGCCCTCTGGAAACTGAAACCGGCGGGCGACCAGCCGGGCATGGTCCGCATGTTCGGCATGATGAGAAGGGGGAGGGGCGAGGGCGGACCGGCGCCCCGCGAGAGAAGCTATCTCCAGGAATTCGCCCTGAAAGAGCTCACCGATTCGTCCTCGGAGATCAGCCTCGAGGTCAAAGCGGGCGGCCTGACCAAAACCCGGACATTCCGGCCGGACATCGACTTCACGACCAGGCTCGGCCTGGCTGATTCCTTTTCTGCTCCGGTTGTTTTCGCCGGTTACGGAATCACAGAGAAGGAGATTGGCTGGGATGAATTCAAGAATCTTGACGTCAAGGGCAAAATCGTCCTGATCCTTTCCGAGGCTCCGGGTAAAGACAATNNCCGATGATGCCGTTCGCCAGGGGCGGAGGCGGGTTCAACAAAACACAGGAAATCGTCAAGCTGGGCGCCGTGGCCATTCTCCTGGTTCAAAACACGAGCAAGGACAGCGACATGTTCAACAGCCTGGCCAGGCCGAGGCGAGTCAACGACGAGTGGCCGATCATTAACATGCCCCGTCGGCGCCTTTCGCTACCCGGGGCCGCCCAGAGGATGCCCTGGGAAGGCTCTCCGGTCATCGAGATTACCCGGGAGATGGCCAACGCTGTGCTCGAGGCTTCCGGTCAGAAAATTGACGACCTGAAGCAGAAGATCGAGACCGGGGGCAAGCCGGTTTCAACGGAACTCGCGGGGACCCGCCTGACGATCAATACGACGGCCAAAGCGGAGCTCTTGTGGTGTCGCAATGTCCTGGCCTACGTCGAGGGATCCGACCCGAACCTCAAAAATGAGCTGGTCGTAGTGGGTGCTCACCTCGATCACCTGGGAAAACGGGGAGACTATGTTTTTAATGGCGCCGATGACAACGGGTCCGGGTCCGTCGGTGTCATGAACCTGGCCAGGGCGTTCGCCATGAACCCGGAGAAGCCCAAGCGGTCCGTCCTGTTCGCTCTCTGGACCGGGGAAGAGGAAGGCCTCCTTGGGTCGCGGTATTATGTGATGAATCCTCCGTTCCCCATCAAGAAGACCGTAGCCTACTTCAACATGGACATGATCAGCCGGCCCTATGATGAAACGACGCTCCGGCCGATGGCGCGGATGATGAACATACCGATCGAAAACGAAGCGTTCAAGAAAGTCAAGCCGGCCAACTTCCTGCCTGTCTCGTTCTCGGCGGACGCCGGCCTGGCCGAGATTATCCGAGAGGCCGATCAATATGTCGGGCTCGACCTATTCCTGCGCGAGTCCCGGGGGCGCATGGAACGCAGCATGGGCGGAAGCGACCACGAGTCCTTCGCCCCGGTCAAGGTTCCCTGGGTTTTCGTGATCACCAGCATGCACCAGGATTACCATGAGACGAGCGACAGCGTAGTAAAGGTCAGCGGCGATTTGATGGCAAGGGTTTCCCAGCTTGCTTATCTGACAACTTATGCCCTGGCGGATAAGTAAGTCCCGGGCTTTTTCCGGCCGTCGGGACGAGGGCCTCGTTCTTCGACCCCGGCGTTCAGGACGGGGGAGAAGAAAGGGAGCATTGATGTCAACGCAGTCACAGCGCTTGTGGAGGTGAGATGATGAAGAAAGCCCCGGGGCAAGTCTGGTTTTTTATTTTGCTCTTGTCCATGGCCGTCGCCGGGCCGGCTCTCAGCGTCCAAACCCGGCCGGGACAACAGCCGTCGGAATATAAAGAGCTGATGAGTGCCATCCGGATCGAGGACCTCAATGCCCGGATCAAAGAGCTGGAAAGGATCAAGGCTGCCTATCCTCAGAGCCGGTATGCCGCCGCTATCGATAGCGCGATCTCCGTGGCTAGGATCGGGCTGGCGCCCGACGTGGATGCGATCGTCAAGCTGCAACAACCGGTTCTTCAGTCGGCCCAGGGCACAGGCCGGATTTTTTCTTACTACAGCGCTTCGATGCAGATCCTCAGGCATAAAAACATCGCTCAGTTCGATAAAAAGAAGGTCACCAAGGCGGTGGAGGAGTACGTCGCCGACGGTCTGAAGCTGGCCTCCGACCCGGAATTCGTCAAGACCATCCCGCCCGACCAACGGGATTATGCCAGGTCCAACGCGCCGACGCTTTATTTAGCGCTGGCCATGGCCTACCTGAACGAAGGCCAGGCGGAAAAGTCGCAGAAATGTCTGCAGGATTACGTCAAGTCCGGGGGGATGCAGGAGAAGACATATGATTATCTCCTCGGGTCCACTCTCGGAGCGATGGGAAAAAACAAAGAGGCTTTGGATTCCTTCCTGCGGGCGGCGGCGGAGAGCTTTGAAGACGCGGCCGAAAAAGCCCGGGAATATTGGATTAAAGTCAACGGCTCGAGCGAAGGGTTCGAAGCAGGGCTCGAAGCCCGGCAGCGACAGCTGCCCTTTCCGGTGGAGCATTTTGAGCCGTCCAAGGAGTGGAAAGGGAAGACGGTGCTGGCCGAACTGTTCACCGGCTCGGAGTGCCCGCCCTGCGTCGCCGCCGACCTGGGGTTCGATGGGCTGATCGAGTCCTACGGGCCGGAGCATTTGGCCGTCCTCGAGTATCACCTTCCCATTCCCCGGCCCGACCCGATCATGAACATGGCCACGCGCCGGAGAGGGCGTTTTTACGGCGTCAATAGCACACCGGCGGTATTTTTCGACGGTGAGAGCCGGGCCGGCGGCGGAGGAGCTAGGCAGATGGCGGAAGAAAAATATAAGCAGTACGCGGCGGAGGTCAAAGCCCGGGTTTATACTCAATCTGAAGTGCTATTGAAGGTCAGCGCCAAGCTGGCCGGGGACG
>JAFNEO010000002.1 GCA_017886205.1 Candidatus Aminicenantota bacterium
CCGATCGGTGTTCCCATCGAGAGGAAATTGGCATGTTTTTTGCTGAAAATGTTGGTTTCGGTGCTCTTAGAGGAGGAAGCATGAGAGTGAAAAGCTTCATCGTCCCCGCGCTTGTCGCGGCCGTCGGATTCAGCCTCGTCATGGGTCTGACCGCCGGCCAGAAGGATAAAGCCAAGGACAAAGCCCAGGTGCAGGAAAAGGCCCAGGAAAAGGTCTTCATCCCCCCTCAGGTCAAAGCCGTTATTGAGGAGGGCCTGGCCGCCAAGCAGGGAAAACAGGATATCCCGGTGNNTGCCTTTATCTTCCGACGCGCGACGTCGGCAATTTTCACAACATCTTCTTCCTGAAGATCAAGAACTCCGGCCTTGGGTTCGCCCCTGCTACCGCCGCTCCACCGGCGCCGGCTCCGAAGAAAGGCCCTCAGGAGGCCGTCCCTCAGGAAGCCGCGGAGCTCCAGGCCAGCTTCAACGTCTTCCTTTATTTTAGCAAGATCGAGGAAGGGGCGGAGCCCCAGGCGGCCAAAGAAGTCTATGTTCCCACCACCATCCAGGTTCCCGGGGCCGGTTTTGATCCGGAAAAAGAGGAGGTTTACTCCATCGGCTATCCCATGCCGTTCGGCCGGTATCTCGTGGCCGTCGCCATCGCCTCACCGGATCTGCAGAAGGTCGGAGTGGCTTACACCGAGATGTACCTTCCCGACCCGGGAAAGTTCACCAAGGAGCTGGACACGACCACCATCTTTTTCATCAAGCAGATGGACCAGATGGAAGGCGTCGAACAGCGCACCTTCCTCCACAAGGACTTCTTCACCTATGCGAACTTCAAGATCAGTCCCAACGTTGACAGGGTCTTCAATCCCGGAGACAACCTCGACATTTTCTTCTATATCTTCGGCGCCCAACCGAATGAGCAACAGCAGTTCCAGATCGAGGTCAGTTTCGAGGTCAAGAAGGGAGAGGAGATCGCCATCCGCTGGGCCCCGCAGAGTTATGGTAACCCCCTCATCAGCCAGCCCCTCCCGCTGAAGCAGACGGTCAAGATCAAAGACGAGAAAGGGGAGAGGACGGAACAGCGCGACCTGCCTCCCGGAAAGTACACCCTGGTCGTCAAGATTGCAGACAAGATTTCCGGGAATACGGGCGTCAAGACCGTGGACTTCGAGATGAAGTGAGGCCCCGGCGGGTCAGCTCTTCTCGATCTCTTTAACGAGCTTTTTGACCTCTTCCTGCTCGGGGTTGAGGCGCAGCGACGAGCCGAGCGTCTCGAGCGCCCTCTGTTTCTCGCCCGTCCTGTAGTAGCAGAACCCGAGCGAGTTGAGCAGCCGGGTATCGCTGTTATAGATCCTATTTCCTTCGAGGAAGGACTCGATCGCCTGGCCATAATTCCCCAGCCCCATCTGGGCCCGTCCCCGGATGAGGAAGTATTCGAACTTAAATTTTTCGTCTCCCTTGACGCGCTCGTTGATATCCGCGGCCCGGTCGAACTTCTTGATCTTGAGGAGGAAATTGGCATAGTCCACGGCCGTGTCCACTGACTGAGGAGCCTGGGCCAAAACCCGCTCGTACTCCGCTTCGGCCCGGTCATCGATGTTGAGCAGGTCATACTGGCGGGCCAGGATGTGGTGGAAGTGGAAGCGGCTAGAAAGAGGGAAACCCTTGGCGTTGGCGATCGGATGGGGCAGGGCTCGTTCCGGCGAAATGATAAATTTCGCCGCGGCTTCGTCGAGCGGCCGGCCCTCACCGTCCACCAGAATGAGCTTCAGCTCGTAGTAATCCGGCGCCAGCTCGCTGAGCGCCAGGGAATAGGCCAGGCTGACAATCCTGCCGTAGAGGCTGTCGCTGAGCTTCAAGGCGATCGATTTCTGCTGCGGGGCGGCTGTCCTCATGCCCTTGATCTCGACCCGCACCTCCCCTTTCTCCCAGGTCTCCCGGTCGCATTCGACGACGTTGAGGAGAAAGGCCAGGACCTCGCCCGAAGCGAAGGTGTTTTTCGGGTCGACGACCAGCTTGCGGTCCAGGATTTTATAGGGGATGTGGACCTGAGCGCCGTAATTCTCCAGCTTGTAGCCCAGGAACGGACCGCTCAACCGCGGCCGCCCCCCCGCTTCCGGCACGACGATGTCCTCTTCATGAATGCTGAACTCCTTGTCCACGGAGTTCTGCAGGAGGATGATCAGGCGGTGCTTTCCCGCCACGGCCGGGAAGCTATCCTCGATCGAAATCCCGTTGGCCTGGATCCGGCCGGTGTCTTTCTCGCTGAAATAAATCGGGAAATCCCGGTTGTACTGGAAGATGATTTTTTCTCCATCGCGCAGGCTGACGTCCAGCCGGAAATTGCAGTAGTACTGGTCTTTGGGCTCGTAATAATNNCGATGCCCTTGTAATTGAGGAAATGGGTGGCATAGGAGGGGTTGACGTCCTTGCGCGGCGACTCGTAGATGCTGGCCATGATGATGTTGTTCTGAGTGGACGGAGAGTAGTCTGGGTTGAACTCACCGGGGACAAGGGAGATCGAGATGTCGGCCAGGGTCGGGGCGATCTCCCTGATTTTATCGTAAAGCTCGTAGTAATTCGTCGGGTCGATATCCCGCTTGTCCAGGAGCAGCGCGGCCGGGCCGTCGCTCACCGGATCGTAAAGCCTGTAGTCGCCGGCGCCGCCCCGCTGGAAGAACAGGAGCACGAAATGCGTTGGCAGGTCCTTTTCCGGGTCGCCGTAATAGGACCAGGCCT
>JAFNEO010000003.1 GCA_017886205.1 Candidatus Aminicenantota bacterium
CGCCAAACCTTTTTGCCAAGGTCGATGACCCGGCCGACGAGCCGGCGGCGGGAGGTGATCGGCCCCTCCTCGAGGCAGTCTTTGTTTTTCTCCAAGAAAAAGAAAGAGTCCCAGGCTGCTTTCTCCAGAGCTTTTTCGCTGAGGCCCCAGAGCTCCCCCTCAATCTTCTCTCCGCTAAGGGCCTCGACGTCCTGGATGGCCTCTCGCTTTTCTGCCAGAGCCGTTTTAATTTTTTGAATTTGCTTCTCGATCTCCCGGCTGTCTTTCATCGGCTCCCTCTCTCAGGTCCACTAGTCTGGATTATTCTTATTTCGCTCATCAATGCTCTCCTGCCCTCGCTCTCATTCTTGATTGAATTCGGGCAGCGTCTCTCACTCATCGCTTATCTCCGACCCCGGCATTGGCCGTAATGAAGTCGGCATAACTCCGGACGCATTTTTCCATATCGCCCTCGTTCCGAACATAAGAGGAGGCCTCTCTTCCCACGGACAGGCGAAGATCCCGGTCCTCGATCAGAGCGGCGAGATAGGCCTTGAGCATCGCCAGTTCGTCGATATCCGGATCGATCTTGAGGGCCGCCCAATCCGGGATCTCGGCATAGGATCCGAAGTTCGTGATCAGGGTTGGCCTGGCGTAGCCCATCTGCCGCAGCAGGGCCGCCGAGCTCTCCCCCATCGTTGGATACCGGAGGTTGACGCAGATGTCGGAGGCGGAAATCAGGCTCTCCAGCCTCTCCAGAGGAAGGAAGCTCAGAACGGAGCTCTGGACGCGAGAGGCGGCGACAAGATACCGGAGCAACTTTCCCCGGTCTTCTCCCGCAATGATATATTTGAGGCGGGGATCGGCAAGCTCGCCGAGAGCGGCGATGACGAGGTCATATCGTCTGTTGCGGTTGACGAACCCTACAGAGGAGATCAGGATATCGTCCGGGGCGACTCCCCACTCATTTCTTTCGGCGGTCCGGTCAAAAGTCTTGAGAACATGGTCGTGAAGGGGGATCCTGACGACCGGCTTGCTGGTCTTTCTTTCCACCCGCTTCTTGACAAAATCAGAATGGACGATGACGGCGGTGGACAGGTCGAGGGTCTCCTCGTTCAGGGGAAAGTCGAGTGCTTCTTCGTTTTCCCAAATCGGGGGGTAAACTCGGCGGGCGACAACCTCGGCGACTTCCAGCCCTCTTTTTCCATAGTATCGTTGGAGGAGCTCTTGGTAATCCTTGAAATTCTTCTCCACCTCTGCCCTCTCCACATAGAATCCCTGGAGAACGTAGTCGTGAAGAACGACGATGCCGGGGAATTTTCTCAGAGCCTCATAGACAAAGCGGTGAGCTCGATAATAATTCCCCATGTGGTAGAGGATGGCATCGTAACTGGAGGCGGGAAAGGAGGCCGGTTCGAAGGGAAAGACACGGAACTGGGCCCGAATAGACGGGCTTGTCGGGACGTGCCGGGGATCGAAATAGAGGTCGATCTCAAAGTATTTTTTGAGCAGGGGGAGCATCTCTTCGGTGTAATCGGCGATGCCGCTCTTCATCGGATGGAGCGGGCTGAACAGCGCTATCTTCATCGAGTTCACCCGCCGACCAGGGTCTCGATCACCGTATCCCAGTTGATGTCTTTGACCTTTTCCAACCCGGCCTGGCCGAAGCTGCGGCATTTTTCTTTGTTGAAGAAGAGTTCCTCGGATTTGGCGGCCAGTTCCCTCTCCTCCGCAGATTGGATAACGATGCCGGTCCGTCCGTCCTCGACGAATTCCAGGGGACCGCCGGAGTCGAGTCTGGTAATGACGGCCTTGCCGGAGAGGAAAGCCTCCAGGGTGACATAGCCGTAATCTTCGTCCAGCGGGGCAAAATAAACCTCCGTGGCATGGGCGTAGAGAGCCAGGAGTTCATCGTTCGGGACAAAACCCAAAAATTCCACGCGCTCGGCCACACCGCATTCCCGGGCCAGCTGTTGCAGGTTCTTGAGCTCAGGCCCGCTGCCAGCGATTTTGCATTTGATCCGGCGATCCATCCAGCGCAAAGACCGGAGGAGAAAATCGATTCTTTTCAAGCGCTCCAGACGACCCACCGAAAGAATATAGCCACGGTCTTCGCCGGCAAAGTACTGTCCGGCGAGATGGGGCGGATGATAGAGCGGGACGGAGTCGATGCCGTTGTACTTTTTCAGCCGGGCGGCCGTGTTCTTGGAGTTGGTGTAAATCCGTTTGTAGGTCTTGAGGACCTCCGTATCCAGCTTGATCAGCTTGTCCCGGAACCTTCGGTCGGTCTCCCGGGAGGGATCGAAGTCTGAGTAAGGAGTTCCCCAGAGATCGTAGATATGCCTGAACTGGTGGATGAGCCAGAGGACCTTATGAGGGTGCTCGGCAAAGTAAGAGGGAAATTTGGTGGTGATGATCATAGGGATCGGTTTATCGTTGGACTCGCTGAGGTCAAGCAGGCGCCAGATCTCCAGGCTCTGCAAGAGCTGGACGCGGGGGTACCATTTATAGGGAATATTGATCAGGTCGACTTCATACTGCCTCTTGGCCAGCTCCCGGATCAGCCCGCTGACGTGGGCTTCCGCGCCACCCTCGAAGAAGGGGACCTGGGCAGCACAGACCGCGATGGTCTGGACGGGCCTTTCGTCTCTGGAAAATTCGAGTTTTGCCTTGATCTTAGTCAGCAGGCCCATGGGTCTTGTGATCTTCGTCGGTCGGACCGCGTTGCTGGGTGGAGAGGATCTCTCTGAGGAGCTCGATTTCCTTGAGAAAGCGGAGGTTGATCTCTTTCTGGTTGTCCAGGATGGGCTGGAGGATCAGGCTCACTTCCAGGATCAGACGTTTTCTGATCTTTTGCGGTATGATCCGGAAGATGGCCTTGCGGTGGGAACCATGGAGGTGAAATTTCCTCTCCATAATCTTGGCCCGGAGATGGTTGAGCTGATCCTTCTCGACTTCCTTCCGGATTTCCTTGATTTTTTTCAGGATCTCTTCGCGGTCCATTTTCCTCAAACCCGCCAAACGATTTTTCCCCATTATAATTATCCCCTTCCGCTAATGTCAACTTCCGTCAGGCTCAGCAAGTATCTCCCTTTCTGTGACGGCGAGGCTTCGGCAATCCCCCCTCACCTCCATCCTCTCCCGCCGGGGGCGAGGAGAATGAAAATGTCCCTCTGGGAAGCGACGGTTTCGCGCCGGAGCGGCGGTCTCATTGACCTTTGTTTCGTCCAGATAGAAATCAAGAGCCATATTCTATATAATGAATCAGCATTTTAAGAACCTTGATTCGGTTCGAAATGCTGGAACCGAATAAGGTTGGGAAGATGTGAGCAGGATGTCGAATGGATAGCGAAAAAACTTTCGCCCTGCCCGATGAAGAATTCATCAAAGCGATATACCGGGAGCTTCTCGGAAGGGAAGCAGACCCGGACGGCATGGGCTACTATCTCAAGATTCTACGCCAGAAAAGATATCCCCGGAAATTCGTGGTCAGGTCCATCAAGGACTCCTGGGAATACCGCCTGGGCCAGGCCAAGTCCGACGTCCCGAAACTCGTGGCCGAGAACAAGAAGCTCAATGAACAGGAGGTGGCGGCCGGGAAGACAGTCCTGCAGTCGACGCCCATCGCCTTCAACCTGGACCTCATCGGCGTCTGCAACATGAAGCCGCCCTGCGGCATGTGCCTGAACTGGGTGGACGACACGGGACCGCGCTATCATCCGGGGCTTACGGCCGACGACTTCCGGGCTTTCGGCGATCCCCTCCGCCTGGCCTGGGACGTCATCAATTGCAGCATCGGCGAGCCCCTCATCCTGAAAGACCTCCTGCCGGTCCTCGATCTTCTGTCGTCCTGGGAGAAACCGTTCGGGATCAACAGCAACGGCCTGGCCTTGACGCCGCAGCTCACAGACAAGCTGAGGCCTTTTTTCGAAATCCTGACCATCACCTTTTCCCTGGACGCAGCCACTCCGGAAACCTACGCCAAAATCCGCGGGCCGCATTTCCTGAAGGTCATCGAAAACATCGCCTATTACTGCGAGAGGCGGCGACAGGTCTTCCCCGAAGGGGCCGCCTCAAAGACCGGCACGGTCATGCTTCCCATGAAACTCAACCGACACGAAGTCAGCGGTTTCATCCGGCTGGCCGCCTGGCTGGGCCTGGACGTCGTGGAGCTTCGTCAGCTCAACGAGTACGGCGGCGAGTGGAAGGTGGACAAGGGGGGATTCCTTTTCGATTATCAGGAGCAGGTCCTCCCTCCCCGGGAGCTCGAGGAAGTCCGGGAAGAAGCGGAGGAAAC
>JAFNEO010000004.1 GCA_017886205.1 Candidatus Aminicenantota bacterium
TCACCAGGACGCTGTCTTCGATCCGCACGCCCAAGTTCTTCTCCGGGATGTAGATCCCGGGCTCAATGGTGAACATGCTTCCAGCGGCGAGAGGATTGTCCTGGGCAAAATAGCGATTGTCGAATTTTTGAGGCATGAACAAGCCATCTGTCAAGGGATTCGTGGAGTTGCCTCCATTGAGTGGGTGGCTCGTTCCGTGAATGAAGTATTTTCCATAACCAGCCTTCTCGATCACCTCCAGAGCGGCCTTATGGACATCCGCCAGGGTCACGCCGGGCTTAACGATGGAGATGGCCTTTTTTTGGGCTTCCAGGACGATCTCATATATTTTGCGCTGTTCGGGGCTGTAGCGTCCAGAGGTTGGGATCGTCCGGGTGAGGTCCGTACTCATCGACTTGTATAGAATTCCTATATCGATGACCATCAGCTCGTCTTTGAGCATCCGGCGGTCATTGGTCATGTGATGGAGAACGCACGAGTTGGGACCGGAGCCCAAAATGAGAAAGGCGGGACGGCCTCCGTTTGTTCGGAAAACAGAGTTGATAAGGGCCTCCAGTTCATATTCAAAGAGATCGGGCTTTGTCTTGCGGGCGGCTTGCCTGAAGGCCTCGTCCGTGATCTCGCAGGCCTTTCTCATCACTTCGATTTCTTTAGGAGATTTCTGCCACCTCAGCTTATCGATCATGGGACCTAGGTTTTTGATCCTGACGCTTGGTAGAATTTTCCTGATCGTGTCCACGAACTGGAGGTCACAGGGAAGATCGGTGCCGGAAATTGGGGTCTCTCTGTAGGGGATACAGATGGTATCTGTGATATTCTCGAGTTTGGCTACATCCGAGAAAAAGCTCGAGAGCGGGGCGTTATTCTCGATACCCACGAGGCGCAAGGTATCGTCGCCGAAAGAAGTCCTCGGATCATCCCAGACGCCGGATTGCGGCGTCTTAGGGGGCAGATAAAGAGTCGTTTTCCAGGCCGCAGGGTTGGGTGTTTTTTCGGCCACTCCGGGAGGGATCAGGATCATCTTGACCTCGCCGGCATCGATGCCGGTGAAATAAGAACAGGCCTCTGCCTCTCCGTCCAAGATGGCGATGCCGTCCGGAATGAGCGCGCAGAGCCTATCCCGCCGTTCCCGGAAGTCTTGAGCCGTAAAATTGAGATCCTGGGCAAAGATACCCGATGAAAAAAACAGGATTAAGAGGAAATTGAACATGAGATTTTTTTTCATTTTGTACCCTGGCTTCATCCGCGCTCAAGCGGCAATGTCAAGCAGTGGGGCCCGCCATAACCGCGTCGCAGGTTTGCCCCCGGGAAAACGTTCACATCGATACCGGCGGCGCGCAAAGCCTCGTGCGTTTTCGGACAATGATCGAAGGAAAGAATATGTCCGGGGCTGGTTGCCACAACGTTCGCGGCCTGAAAGAGATGCTCCCGCCAGACGACATCGAAGAAATAATCCATATCGGCATCCGGCGGCGGCGGCCCACCGACATAACTGATGCGATACCCTTCGGCACGCAGATAATCCACCAGTTTGAGATCGGTCACTTTTGGATCAACCCCGCCTGATCCGGCCAGGTATCGCTTCACCTTGCCCATCTCGACCAGCCACGACAACGCTTCCTCCGCGTCCTCTTCCTTGACATGAGGGTGCCGTGCAATACCTTTCAGTACCCGGACGAACGGGTTCTTGCCGACGGCCTCGTTTTCAAAGAACCAAGGAAGCACGATAACGTGTTTGTCGTTTACGTGTGTGCAACAGGTGTCGAGATGCATGAACATGGTGGCGAACCCCAAGGGCGCTTCCTTGGGCGGGCGCTTCACATATTCAGCCTTTCGCAATTGAACCGCGATCACGTTCATGCCCAGCCGGCGGGCCAGGTGTCGCGCCGCGCTCGGTTCGCTGCGGTGCCCGACCCCCATCAGCAGAGTATCGCCATTCACAACCTGTACGTCACCGCCCTCCACGAGCACTTGTTCCTCTATGGCATCGAACGCGACTGGGTAGCGCGTGAGCGACGGCGAGTATTCGGCTGCAAAACGCATCAGTTGCGCCGAAAAAGCCCGACGCTCGCTGGTGAAGTTGCAGATGAGCAGGCCAGCCGGCAACATCACGGCCGCATCGCGCGGCCAGGTGACGGTGTCGGCGTCTACAAGATAGCGGTAGTTGCCGTCTTCGTCCTGTGGGTAGAGCCGCTCGCGCGCGGCTCCCATAAGCTCCGCGGCGGTCACCTTCTTCTCTTCGCTCGACAAAGCCGGCAACGAAGCGCGCAGCCATGTGCGAAACTCCCCTTTGGCGCGGGCCGCTTCGATGGCCTCATCAAGAACGCCTTCGAAGGTCAGTACCTCGGCCCCGCTCTTCTCGAGCAGAGCACGCATGACCGCGTGATCTTTCAGCCAGTCCTCCCGATCGACCCACGGCTCCAGTCCAAAGCTTGGATCTACCAGGTTAAGGCCTTCGTCATGATCGGGCGGGCTGATAATGACGCGTCGAAGTGTTGCCACATCGGAACTGACCCAGGGCAAGGAACCAGGGGCTGACGCAGGCGGTTGTTCCGCCGCAGCCACCGATGAAAACGGCCGTGCGATGCCCAGAAGGGCGGCGCCCGCCAGGCATTCCGCGGTTGTCTTGAGAAACTGGCGGCGCAAGACCGGGTGTGTTTTGGTCATCGAATCTCTCCGGAAAAAAGGGCGCTTCACCCGCCTCGGCGGATTATAGGATACTGCTCATGCGTTTAAAGCCTCCACTCATGCCATGCCATCATTTCAAGGACGCATCTGCTGCTATCCTATCCTTTGCCCCCAATCTACGCCAATTTTAATACAACATCAGTGTTTTTCGCAACTCCGCCGGCGTTATTGTGGGTAACCCCGTGGAGGTGTACCTATGCGTATAGACCAAATGCCTTGGTGCGGATTTTTCCCCCCTGGGGGGGGCCGGGAGGATCTGTTTTTCCGCCGCTTACGGCAACTGCAAGGTGCCGTGCGGGCAACGCTTGGCTTTAAGCGTAATGGTCGAGAAGCAATAGTCGCAGGCTATGGCCGCTCGCCACCTGCATCGATCGTCCAGATTCTGGGGCTTCTCACACGGTCGTTTATATGGGGAAAATGCCGGATAAGCTCAATTGTGACATTTCTGCCCCCCGGCGAGATCGTCGCTCTGACGCGCCCCGAGGGCCGTTTTGGGCCATCCTGGGGGATGTTTGAGAAGGTGAACATTATGCCCANNCCCGATAAAAAGGGAACGTGAGGTAGTGGGTCAATTTGAAAAAAGGGCGAGTATTTTCTTTGTAAGCGGCTCTGTTCTGTCCCCAGAACCGCTTTAATGCGGCTCTAGACACGGTTGGAGCCGCTATGTAACTGCTAAAAGCTTGTGGGAAGCTCTCCGGTCAGTTTGGGAAGTAAAGAAAAGGAAACTCAGCGAGTTCCCTGAAATAACCAGGACAATAAATCTCGGGGAAAAGTCTTTCTATAAATATCCTATAATTGAATTCTTTAATCAT
>JAFNEO010000005.1:0-6495 GCA_017886205.1 Candidatus Aminicenantota bacterium
ACGGAGTAGTACTTCGGGTCGTCCGGTGTAAAAGTGCAGACGACACCGGCGGCTTGGCGATGGGCTGCTTCGAAAGCGGGCAGGCAGAACCACCACGAGCTCATCTTCATATCGACGAGAACGAGCTTGCCGGAGACGTCCCCGGCCGCGTCGAAGTCGGCCGCGGTGCCGCCCTTGACGTAGACGATCGGGGCCGTGACGCCGCCCGGCGCGGTCGGCGGTACGCCGGCGATGGCCGAAGCGGTCATCCGGCGGCCGGCGGCCGTGAGCGACGCTTCCTCGAACTCGAAGACGTCGACCGGAACAGGTTCGAGCCGGACGTTGCTGAGGCCCATGGCCCGCATTTCGGACGCAACACGGTCCCCGACGGCCCGCTCGGCGGATGTCCCGGCCCAACGGAATCCCAGGTCGGGGNNAGCGAGCAGAAGTAGCTTTCGAGGGCCTGCGGATAGCCTTGGGCGAAGAGCTTGTCGACAGCTTGGTCGAAGCTCGGACGGTCAGCGCGGGAGCAGGCGGGAGCGAGAAGCGCCGCCAGCAGGAGCGGGACGAGGAACGGCGAAGAGCGCATCAGAGATCGTCCGTTCAAGGCCGAATTTTTTTGATTACTTCTCTGCCTTCGCTTGGCCTGCCGGCTCCTCCCCCGCTTCTTCTGTTTTCTTTTTCGTTTTTACCTTGCCTTCTTCGGGGGATTCCGTCGTTTTCTGGCTTTTGCCGCCTTCCGGTGCTTTCGGAGGGGCTGCCTTCTTTTCCGCCTTTATCTTTTTTTCCTTGCCCTCTCCGGCGGCTTTCTTAGCCTTCTCGCTTTTACCGCCGTCTTGTTCTTGCTTGGGGGCTGCCGCTCGTTCCGCCTTCGTCTTCGCCATCTCTTCCGTTCTTTTTTCGCTGGCGGCGATCACCCTCAGCCGTTTATTCACGGCCTTGAGATCCGCCTGCAGTTTTCTAACGATGGTGTCTTTTTCGGCCTTGGGCGATTTGATGCCCTTCCCGGACAGAAAAGACAGCCGGTCTTTCAGGGTATGTTCGAAACGCGCCTTTTGCCGCATGAGCATCGGCTTCCGCATTAATCCCATTTCNNGCGCTTGCTTTTCCCTGCCGGCAGACAGTTTCCGGAGGTATTTATATCAGGATTTTGGCTAAAAAGCCATCGTATTTTTGGATGAGCTCTTCCTTGCGCGCCCGGCTCAGGGACTTGACGGCGCACTCCCGCGACAGGGACTGGGAGCGTGTGCCGCACTCCTCCCGGTAGACGAGAACCACAGGGCGCCGGGTCCGGGTGTAGCGGGAGGCCTTGCCCTCCTGGTGTTCCCGGAGCCGGCGGTCGATATCGGTGGTCACTCCGGTGTAGAAGGACCCGTCGGAGCATCCGAGGATATAGAGGGACCAGATGGCTCCCGCGGCCGCGTTCGGCGCCGGCTGTTCCTCTTTCGCCTCCATCACCCGGAGCATGCGGCGGTAGGGAGGTTTCATGGAACCGAGATTATCGTCCCCGGCGATAAAATGTCAAGAATCCGTGGGTTTTCTCCCGGGGCAAACGTCAAAGAGGTAGAATGTTCCCCGGAAGGAGAAAGATGCCGTGACGGAACAACAGTGGCTGACGATATACCGGGAAACGGTCCATCCCCTTTACGGGCACATGGCCAGGCGAACCGGAGGGAATCGGGAACTGAGCGAAGACATCGTCCAAGAAACCTATTTGAGAGCCCTCGCCAGCTGGAATCATAAGACCGTGCCGGAGACTCCCCTGGCCTGGTTGAAACGGGTGGCTCAAAATATTCTGATCGATTATCTGAGGCAAAAAAAGTGGATCGGCGGCTTGGACGCCGATCTTAGCCCTGACGCCGGCCAGCGGACCTCGGAGGACCACCTCAAATCCCTGGAGATCGCCTCGGCCATTTCTTCCCTGGGGCGGAAAAAGGCCAAGGTCCTCGAGGCGTTCTATTACGATGGAATGAGCGTGCGAGAGATCGCGAACGAGATGGCACTATCGGAGAGGGCGGTGGAAGGACTCTTACGGCGGGCCCGCCGGTCCTTAAGATCGCTGCTCCCCGATCTCAAACCCACTGGAGGAAAAAATGAGTGAACTTACCGAACCCGACGGCCGGTTTGTAGAGAGGCTGGATTGGCAATTGGCTTCGGAATACCGAAGGCTGAATCGCCTGAAGCCCTCCGCTGGAAAGATCGCCGTTCCCCGCCGGATGGTCGCGCTCACTTTACTCATCGGCGTCCTGCTCGCCGGGGTGACCGTGATCAAAGCGGCGGACTATATCAAGGATTCCTGGCGTAAAAAGATCGAGATCGCCAGGGTAGAAACGGAAGTCAAACTGAAAACGGCTTACCTCAAGTTCACCCGGGAGATGGCGGCCACGGCCGAGACGCGATTTTCGAGCGGGGTGATCGGGGAGGAGGAATATCAGTATTGGAAACGCCAGCCGGAAATGGCCGCGTCAGCCCTGGACAGGTCGCTGTTGAACAGGGATGAGGTAAAAGCGTCCGGGGAACTTCCGCGCAACGAGCTGTATGCTCCCGTGGTGGGCGGCCGCGATTTCGTCGGCGAGCGCTTGGAGCTCGAGAGAAAGGAGCTTGAGCTGGACCTGGAAGCGCTCAAGCGGTCCTTGGGACGCTTCGAAAAGCTGGTCGAGGTCGGCGTGGCACCAAAGGATCAGCTGGACGCCCATCAAGCGGATATCGCCGATCGAATGGCATCGCTCGACAAGGTACAAACCCGGCTCGCCCTGCGTAAGCGTTTCCTCACGGGAGAGATTACGGCGCAGAAGGCCGATATCGAGGATCGGATCACTATCGCCGCAGGTGATCTTCGCCAGGCTCGATCGAGGGTCGACTCCCTGAAGGGACAGCTGGAGCGTCTGCAGTACCGGGAAACATTAGGGCTGATCTCTAACACGGAGGTCCAGCGACTGCGATACGTTTTGGATGCCGCCCAAGCCGAATTGAGCCTGGCCGCCATGGAGATGGATGTCTTGAATAAGGCCAAGTGAAAGACGGGCCTTTTCAGCCGAGTTGAATACCGACAGGGGCCGATCAAGGGATCGGCCCCTGTGAACTTTCTATATCTTCGAAAGAACGAAAGCCGTCAAGAATCCCAGCATCGTCAAGAACCCAATAAGGAATCCACCCTCTTCATAGGCTTCGGGCATCATGCTGTCGGCCAGCATGGCCAGGATCGCCCCGGACGCGAAAGACTCGATGATGCCGAGCGCATTGAGATCCAGCTTCTCCAGGAACAGGAAGCTCAAAACGACGCTCGATGCGACGAGGACGCTTACGATAGACCACGACAGATAGATGCGTTTTTTGGAAAAGCCCTCTCTTCGCAGGTCGTCTATGGAGGACAGGCTTTCGGGGAGATTCGACAGGAAGATCGCGACCAGCATGAGCAATCCGATCCCATTTTTGCTGAGAAGAGCGACGCCCAGGGCTATCGATTCGGGGATCCCGTCAAGAAGGGAGCCCAGGACGATGGCCTGACCATTTGTTTTTTTTGTCGACTGGAAATGCACGTTTCGTTTATGGTTTCTTCCGCCGATTTTGTGGATCAGGACATCCCCGGAGATGAAAACCAGGCCTCCCAATAAGAACCCGATGATGACCGCATCGAAGCCGCCATGTTTGAACGCTTCTTCCATCAGCCCGAAAGTCAAAGCGCATATGAGAACGCCGGAGCCAAAGGCCATGATGGCCGCGATAATTTTCTGGCTGATTTTAAGGGTGGTTCCTATGATGACCCCAAGGATCAAAGAAAAACCGGTTAGAGAGGCGTATAGTAAAACCGTTGCTATCTTAATCATTGTCAGGAATATATCGCCAGCCGGGCGGCGAAGTCAATGACCGCGCCAGCCGACTCTGTTCGCAGTTCTTGACCTCCTACTCCTCCTTGCGACACACTTCGAAGTTTACAGGCCCTGCGGCGTTAAGATAGAATCAGATTAAAGGAATTGCCAGGCGGCTTGAAGATGAGAATCAACTGGTATTTGCTCAATTCGGGGAAGCTGCAGAAGCAACCGGCCCCAGCAGGTTGGCCTGCGGGAGATCCGGGTCAACTCGGCGAGAGTTGGTTTGATATTGAAGACGCCGAACCAGAGGAACTGCGGCGATTTTTGGCGCCCCTGAACATTCATCCTCTCATGCTCGATCGTTGCGTGGACTTAGCCGTCGTTCCGGGTGTTATCTCTTATGACCAGGCAGTTCTGCTGGAGTTTCCGGCAGCGTTTGACCGTGAGGCTGAGGGTCAGGCCTACGTGACGTTCGTTCTGCAGTCTCCAGTGCTGGTGACGATCCGCCACGGCCTGATGCCCGCTATCAACGATCTTATACAGAGCCTGGTGGCAGAGAAAGCGCCCAGCTTGAGTCACTTGGTCCAGATCGTCTATCTGATCCTCGATCATCTGACGGATCTGAGCGTCCAGGCGGAAACCGAAGTCCGTGACCAAATCCTGCGTATGGCTAAAATCCTGAACGAGGACCCGGGGGCAATAAAGGATGGTTTGATTAATAAGCTCTGGCCGCCTGACCTGGGAGTCGTTCCGCCATACACGTGCCTCCAGCCCAGTCAAAGTAACGCCTGACGGCAATAGAACCAAGACATAGCGGCTTGTGCTCGCAAGAGGTAGGTTACAGCTTTATTGCCCCCAGCAGTAATACGAATAGCTGGCACCCAGTTTGAGCTACAATATCTTAGATTGGTTTCAGAGGTGCCAGCTATTTGCTAGAATGGCCGTCACGAGTGGACGGGGAGGCCTCGTGACATCGAAAAAAACCCGCGCCCATCGTCTACGAGCGCGCGCCCGGCGCGGGGGCAAGAGCACCTACCGTCGTCTCCTCCAATAGTAACCGCCGCCCCCGCCGAATAAGAGGACCGCCACGATGATGATGATGATGAGTGTTGTAGTGCTCATAGTAGTTTCCTCCATTTACTCTGTCGAATATCCGTATCAGTTTCGGATTCTTCCGAACCCTGTGGTCATTGTTACTTCACGGCATCCTTGACCGTGCGCTTCACATCCTTGACCACGCCCTTGACTCGGCCCTTCAATTCATCCCTCTCGCCCTCTCGCTTGAGCTTCTTGTTGCCGGTCAAGTCCCCTACCGCTTGCTTGATCTTGCCTTTGCTCTTGTCGATGAATTCGCCCATTTTCTACCTCCCGTAGTAAACATTGCCAAAACGGATACGAACGAACCGCGAAGATGCGGTCAACTGGTGTGTTTGCACACATGGTCGTGAGTGAGGGATAAGAAGTTCCTTTTCTGCGGCGGCGGCTATATAAGCGTTCATGCGCCGATTTTGCCTCATCCCAGTTANNTTGCCCCATCCCATCGTTGGGGATGGTACATCGCAGCTTGATCGGGTGTCAAGTTGAATTTAAAATAGCGGATGGGCCAAGAAACGCCGGAAATCCGATAGACCGCTCCTCCGGGGGCAAGAGAAGGTCACGAGAGATACTCAGTGCCNNAGATGATATATCGCAGCGTGATCGGATGTCAAGCTGATGAACTCGTTCACTACATTGGTGACACATTTAGCCTGCGTGATTTGTTATGGACTGTCTTTCGGAATACGTTTGAGAGGATAAAGCGCTTAAGGCAGCCAGGATCTAGAAGCCAAGATTCTTCTTGGGTGAAGATAGGGGTATTTTGACAGTTTCTCATACAACTTGATGTGTCACTGATGTATCTGAACGAGAACAGCAAAATAGCGTAAGGCGGGCTAGGAAGCCGCGCATAAGCTCAAAAGTGCTGGAAATCGCCCAGACCTCTCCTCCCGGGCAAAGAGAGAATCATAAAAAATAGTCACCGCCAGCTTCAGCGGCCATCAGAACTTCCTGATAAGCGATGAGCGGTGGGGACATCCAGAAGAAGCGTCTCCCTCACCCACTCCCCCCATTCCTCCAGCCTCTTGGCATGACACGACGGGCAGAATCCGCGGGTCCGGCAGGAGAACGTCACGAGCCGCTCCTCGCCACAGTCGGGACAGCGGATCCGGGCAAACCCGCAGCGCGGGTTACCGCAGTCGAGACGTCGTTGCGAGGAGCGAAGCGNNGCGACGTGGCAATCTCATGCCCTTCGCAAGGCACTTTGAGATCACCACGGCCTTCCAGGCCTCGTGATGACCTGCGGTCACTTCCTTGATGATCGGCCGGAGGAAGCCGTACTCCTTCTCGAGGCGGCTCTCATAATCGGCCAGGAATTGATCGAAATGATGGAACAACACCCGATAGAGAACAGTCTTCTCGGGATGGCGGAGGCGATAGACTCCTGGCACGGCAAGAGAGTGGAATCAAAAACTGAGCCAGGAATGCGGACTGCGAGATAAGTCGCTGAAGTGTCATCATTTGACGGGCCGATGCCGAACTTGTTCCAACGGAAAGACGTCAACTGCAGTTGACGGTGCCGGGCTTCATTTATGAAGAAGGAAAGAGAAAATTACGAGCTGCGGCAGGGTTTGGAGGATCGGGGCGTCCCCGTGGAGATGGTCGTCTA
>JAFNEO010000005.1:6578-6902 GCA_017886205.1 Candidatus Aminicenantota bacterium
TCCCGTAGGCCTGCTCGGGGTCGCGGGCATCGAAGAAAATCCCGCCGCCGCGCGATACGCTGACCTGGGCTACGGTCTTGCGGTCGCGGGCCGAGTCCGTCCATAACGTCGTGCCGTCCCTCGTATCGAGGAGGCGCGCCGTCAGTATGGCGTCCACCTCGGCCGAAACGCTCAGGGTCGAGATGATCGTTGCTAGGTCCACCCGGGGACGGATGTTGGACACCTCCAGCGTCCCGAAAATCACTGTGTCCACGCCGAACCGTCGGCGCAGGGCCTCCAGGGCGTCAGGGGAAAGCCGGTTCGCCTCGATGTCCCGCAGGACTT
>JAFNEO010000006.1 GCA_017886205.1 Candidatus Aminicenantota bacterium
ACAACTCAATCGGGATGTCCGGCCGCCGGAAGACTCTCCGCACCTCATTCCCGAGCATTACGAGGATCATCTCCGCCACGACCATGCGCTTGGCTCCCGTAAGCTTACTCCGGAGAAGATCGTCGGGGAACGGCCATATGGTTTTCACTTCAACCGACCGGAGCGCGAGGCCTTTTTCCCGGGCCATATCGACGGCGCTCCGCGCCGACCGGCACACGGAGCCAAAGGAAACAAAGGCGGTCTCCGCCTTCTCGTCTCCATAGGTGCGGACATCGGCGAATTCGGCAATGTGGGCGTCCACTTTGCGGGTGATGCGGTGGATGAACACCTCGGCTTCCTTGGCATTTCCCCGGTTACCGGAGAGGCTCTTGGCCTGGGAGATCACGGGGATTTTATAGCCCGTGTTGAAGGCCGGCATAGGCGGGACGTCATCCTCTCCCGCCTGGAAGGGGATAAACTCTTCCATGGGGACCGTGGGCTTCTTCCGCTCGACGATCTCCAACTGGTCCGGATCCGGGATGGTCACCTTCTCCCGGATGTGGGCGACAACCTCATCCGAAAGGATAATGACGGGAATCCGGAACCGTTCGGCCAGGTTGAAGGCCCGGATCGTATGGTCGAACATTTCCTGGGATGTGGAAGGGCAGAGGGTGATGAGGGAATAGTCCCCATTGGAGCCGTAGCGCGCCTGGTAGAGATCCCCCTGGGCCGTCGAGGTGGACTGGCCCGAAGCGGGTCCCCCCCGCTGTACGTTGACGATGACACACGGGGATTCAACACTGGCGGCCAGGCCGACTCCCTCCTGCATGAGGCAGAAGCCGGGCCCGCTCGTGGCGGTCATNNACCAGCGGCAGCCGCCGAGCCATCCCTTCCAGGATCTCGCTGGCCGGCGTGATTGGGTAGCCGGCGAAAAAGCGGCAGCCCGCCAGGATGGCCGCCTCCACGCAGGCCTCGTTTCCTTGCATCACCTTGATGCGTCCTTTTTTCATGGCTTCCTTTCTTTCTATTCTTTTAAGGAGTTTTCCGATCAATCCCTTGAGTTTCTTCTTCTATAATAGGCTTGATCTTGGCCTTCTTTCAAGAAAAAATTCCCCCCTCTTTCCCGGGTTCAAGGAAGAAAGATGGCTGGGGGTCTAACAATTTTAATGGTGAATTCGCGTAATGAAAAAAATTAAAGGTAAGATTTTAAGGCTGGGCGACGAGGTTCGTGCTCCCTCGCCCTTATGGTCAAGATGCCTTTTCAAGACGCTCCGCAACCCAGACTTTGATGATGGATTGGCGAGGGACACCCAAACGTTTTGCTTCTTTATCCAACAAGTGGATCATCCACATGGGAAAATCTACATTTACCCGTTTCTGTTCCTGCTTAGGTCTCCTTGCTTTTGATATATCAAGGTATTTGGAAATATCCCCTCCTTCATCGAATTTCTTATCAAATTCACGGGCCTTCATATATCTCAACCTCCTCTTTTCGCGACCGCCTTGCTGAAGCGCGCGAAACACTATGATCGTTCGGGCACGATCCGAATGAGGCGTTTGCCAAGGTTTTCGCCACGGTAGAGGCCGGCGATCGAGCCCGGTGCCTGCTCGATGCCCTCGAGTATGTCCTCGCGGTAACGCATCAAGCCCGTCCGTACCCATTGCGAGAGGGCTTGCAAGGCCTCGGAATAGCGGGGAGCGTAGTCCAAGATCAGGAACCCTTGCATGCGCGCCCGCTTCACCAGGAGGTGACGTTCAACCCGCGGTCCCCGAGGAATTGGCTCCCAACTGGCAATCGAAGCAGTGCCGCAGATCACAACCCGAGCGCTCACCCTTAGTTGTTTCAGTACCGCATCGCTGATCGCCCCAGCGGTATTGTCGAAATAAATATCGACCCCATCCGGGCAGGCGGCGGCAAGCGCCGAGTCGAGATCACCGGCTTTGTAGTCGATGGCTGCGTCGTAGCGGAACTCATCGAGGCATAACCGGACTTTCTGAGGACCGCCTGCAATGCCGACGGTGCGGCAGCCCTTTATCTTGGCAATTTGACCAACGCAGGAGCCGACCGCACCCGCCGCGGTCGATACCACGACCGTCTCGCCACCCTTAGGCTGTCCGACTTCGAGTAGACCGAAATAGGCGGTTAGGCCGTTCAAACCGAGGATGCCGAGCGACGTTGAGATAGGGAGGTCTGTATCGGTGATCTTGCGTTGGATCTCCTTAGCGTCGACCGCGGCATAGTCCTGCCAGCCGAACATACCGGTGACGAACTCGCCGACTCGGAATTCGGGATGACGAGACTCCTTGATGCGGCCAACGGCGAAAGCCCGCATTACCGCACCCAGCGGCACGGCCTCCAAGTAGTTGGCGGCGGCGCTGACCCAGCCCCGCATCGCCGGCTCGACCGAAAGGTAAATGTTGCGCACCAAGATCTGTCCGTTATCGAGGTTCGGGACGGGCACTTCGACAATCTCGAAGTGCTCAGCTTCCGGAATGCCCATCGGTCTACACTTCAACCTGACTTGGCGGTTGATGCGGTCCTGCATACTTCACCTCCTTAGGAATTGAAACCAAAAAACGCGCGTGGGAAAACGGGTATAAGCAACAACGCTATCCACAGCGGCTCAACCTTTGCTCCACGATAACTTTTCTTATAGGCACTCAAGAGCAAAAGGTTCTTTCTTTTTCAGGCATATTTCGCTGACTTTCCCTGAAATGTTGCATTGAAGGTTAGAATTTGAAAATCAAG
>JAFNEO010000007.1 GCA_017886205.1 Candidatus Aminicenantota bacterium
AGAGGATAGAGGAGAGGGGGATTTTACAATTAACCCTCCCCCGCGGTCTGGCTAGCGAAGGGCGAACTTGATCGTCACCGTGAACACAACCCCCTTCGGCTTGCCCTCGATGAGGAACGGCTCGTACTTCCATTGTTTCAGGGCTTCGATCGCCGCCTGGTCGAGCTCGGGGATGGACTTTAAGACTCTGACCTTCACGACATCCCCCTTTTCGTCCGTCGTAGCCTCGAGCAGGACGACGCCCTGGATGCCGGCCTTGCGTGCCGTCTCCGGGTAAACAGGATCGACTCTCTTGATCAGCGTGGGGACAAGTATCTCGCCTGTCGTTCCCGGACCTTCCTCTTGGCCTTTTGGCTTTTCAGCGTCGAGGGCAAAGCGGACCGTCACGGTGAAGACTGCCTCTTTGGCCTGTTCATCGATTACCAGCGGTTCGTAAACCCACTGCCGGACAGCAGCGATGGCGGCCTGGTCGAGCAAGGGAACAGACCTCAAGACCATGGCATCCTTCACTCTTCCCTGGACATCTGTCCGCGCCTGAAGGATAACCACCCCTTCTATTTTTGCCTGGCGGGCGATTTCCGGATAGACCGGGTCCACGGATTTGACCAGCTTCGGGGGATTGATCTGATCCTTGACCTTGACCGCGCCCTGGGCGAATTTCTCGATGTCTTTCTCGCCGAGCTGGAACCTGACAGTGACCGTAAAAAGCACTTTCGTCGGCTTGCCGTCGATGAGCAGCGGCTCGTAAACCCACTGCCGAACGGCTTCGATGGCGGCCTGGTCAAGCTCAGGTATAGAGCGAAGGATCATGGCTTCCATGATCCGTCCATACTCGTCGATCTTAGCCTCCAGGATGACGACACCCTGGATCCCCTTTTTCCGGGCTTCTTCCGGGTAAATCGGATCGACTTTCTTGAGAAGCTTCGGAGGCTTGATATCATCCTTGCAAGCGACTGCATCCTTCCGGAATTCCTGCCGCTTTTTCTCCAGTTCCTCGCTCTGGATTCCGCCGACAACAACTCCCGCGACTCCACCGCTGACCCCTCCTTCGACTCCGCCCTCGACACCCATTGTCTCAGTCGCGAACAGCTTGGCCAAGCGCAGGGAGATGAAATAGGGTCTCCCCTGGGTATCCTCAAAACCGAATACGGCGACGTTTTTCATGTTTCTGATGGCAAACTCGGTTTCGAGAAGGCTGGCCTTCTCCTGGCCATTCAGCTCAAAAACCTCGATGCCGAACCTCTGGCTTAGTTTATCTTTTGACTTGGCTTCGAGGCTGCCGCCGCTCAACCGAACCAGGTATGTCTTTCCGTCGAGGCGGAAACTGTGGGAGGCTTTCTCCCGATCGCCGTTCTTCCAGTTCAGGTTGGCCTCGGTCAAGAGCTTGACATCTTTGAGGTTGAATATCTTCTTGACCTGCTTCTCTTCGTCCGCGTCTTCTTTGGATTGGAAATCGGCAGTGAGCATGTATTTCAGGTAGGACGATGTGACCACACTGGCCGGTTCCGTTGCTCCTTCTCTCAGGCCTTGTAGGACTCTGAGTCTGAATTCCCATTGTCCGGGCTTGAATTTTGCGTCTTGTCCGGCTAGGTGAGAAAAACTGCCAGCCAGGGCAAAAGCCAGAATCCCGATGCCCATAACCATGACTCTCTTGCTCATAATTATGCCTCCTCAATCTGCGATCTAAGGATTTTTCCCCGCCCAGACAACGATCAGGTTCGAGCCCTGCGGCTGATAGACCACGGCATT
This sequence comes from Candidatus Aminicenantota bacterium, assembly GCA_017886205.1. Classification (GTDB taxonomy): domain Bacteria; phylum Acidobacteriota; class Aminicenantia; order Aminicenantales; family UBA8522; genus UBA8522. The sequence continues at coordinate 1,750 of JAFNEO010000007.1, forward strand.
GGCCGGCTGTCCGCTGACCCGGATATATTCGAGTTCGAAACGTGGGGGAACGTTTGTCGCCGCTGGAATCCGCTCAGGCCGGAAATCCCTCAGAAGCAAAAAGGCCGTTACCAGGACGACGAGGAAGGTCGTCGCGACGGCCCATCCCCAGCGGCGCATGACGGATGACTGAAAGGCCTGATCTTTCATCCTTTTCCCGCCCGAATCCGCCACGAGCGCCGACTCGACCTCTGCCCAGAGGGGACGACCGATGTTCACCCCCCTCTCCTGGACAAGGAGGGACCCGGCCGCTTCCCGGCTCGCCAAACCCGCCAGGCAGCGAGGGCACTTCTCAACATGGCGGCGGATGAGATTGCCCCGCCAGGGTTTCAGAGGAACTAAAGCATAGAAAAGCTCAACCGTTTTGCAGCGAGACATGGCCTTGCTCCAATAAATTCTTAATCTTCTTTCGCGCCTGGAAGAGGTAGACGCGGGCGGTGCTGGCCGAGCAGCGGAGCACCTCGCTGATCTCCTGGGCGGTGTAGCCTTCGTTCGCCCAGAGGCAGAGCGCCGTCCGCTCCTTGGCCTTCAATTGCTCCAGGAGGCCGGAGGGAAGGCTCCTGGGCGGATGAGAGTGACCCGGGTTGGCCGGAGTCGTCATGACGGTTTCTCGGCCCATTTTTTTCACTAGCTCCGCCGACCGCCGCCGCCTTTTGAGGTGGTCGAGGCAGCGCCGGTAGAGGATGGTGTAGATCCAGTTCTTGAAGCTCCTGTCCTTGTCGTAGCTCTTCAGATGGCGGAAGACCTGGATGAATAGCTCCTGGCAGGCATCTTCGGCGTCGTCACGGTTTCCCAGGATGTTCATGGCCAGGGCCATGGCCGGAGCACTGTACCGTTCGACGATCATCCGGAAATCCTCCATTCTCCCTCGGAGGCAGCCCGCGATCAGCTCTTGTTCATCCATCCGCTGCCCTCACCCTATATTACGCCCGAACCTCAGCGACTGTTTATGGAGACACCCTGTGGTGTTACCTAGAAAATCCCCCTCTCCTCTATCCTCCCCTACAAAAGGGGGGAGGATACGAGCGGGCAATTTACATATCCTCCTCCCCCGGTGGGAGGAGGATGGGAGGAGGGGGATTTTCGTCGTTTGCGGGTGGCCCGCAAGGCCAGGAGAAGTCAATGGAGAAAGCATTTGGCTAGACGGAAGTTACTTGATCCCCGAAGCGAGCTCCTCGGCCTTATGCTTGAATGCCGGATGCTCCGCTGACCGGGTCGCCATCTCCAGGGCTTTGTACTTCTGCCCGGCGTTGAAATAGCCGGCGGCAGCGTCATAGAACGCCGTGGCTCTGGTCAGGAGCGTCCTCTCCAGCTGGGATTTCCTCTTCTTCAGCAGTCTGTCCTTTCTCTCCGGAGCCAGGGTCGATTTCTCGACCTGGGCTATCCCATCCTCGAGCGACCGTCCCACGTTCTCAAAGGCAAACCCGGCTTTTTCAAAATAGAGGCCCGAATTCGGCCAATCCTCTTTCTGCGAATAGAGCCCGCCCAGGTTGAAGAGGGCTTCGGAGTTGGCCGGATTATACTGAAGCGCCTCCAGAAAATCCTTCTCGGCCTTAGCCTGGTCTCCCCTCTCAGCGGCCAGGATTCCTGAAAGCGTGAACACCTCGCTCGAGGTCGGAAGCCGGCCTTTGGCCTGTTCGATGTTGGCGGCCGCGGCGGAGCTGTCTTTGAGCTCATGCTGGTTCCAGGCTATCCAGTAGTAGCTCTCCCCGAGCAGCCAGTACCCGAGGGCGATGATCTTCTCAAAGACTGGAATGGCCTCGGTCGACCGGCCCAGGTAGCTCAGGCAGATTCCCTTCCCCAGAAGGGCATCCCGGTATTCAGGGGTGAGGGCGAGCGTTTTCTCAGAGAATTCAAGGCTCCGCTCCAACTCTTCGGTGGCAAGGTAGATTCCTGCCAGGAGGATTGTGGTTTGAGGAGACTCGGGGATCGCCTCGTGGGCTTTCAGGAAGAAGCCCTCTGCTTCGAGCAGGTTTCCCCTTCTCAGGGCCTCATTTCCCAGAAAATAGTTCGCCTCATAGAATTCAGGTTCTGCGGCGAGAAGCGTCTTGAGGAGGTCCGGTTTTTCTTCCGGGCAGATGGCTCGCTTGTAAAGGAGAAGCAAAGAATCTGGGAAGAGCTCGACGAGCTGCCCCAGGTCGTCTTTCTTGTCAAAGACCGACACCCCAAAGGCGGGGGCGAAATGGCACTTCATCACGGCATACATGTAAGCGGCGAATTCATCACTTTTGGCTTTGACCAAGAGATCGGGCTCCATCCTTTTCAGCCTGTCCTCAGTCTCTTTCCAAGGAAAACGCTCGTCGATATCCCGCATCACACCCTTTCCCTGGACCCAGAACAAGCCGGCGACCTCGGCATAAGAGGTCAGACCACTGAGGGAACGATTGTCCTTGATGACCCCGAGAGCTGTATCCATGTACGCTTGGTTGGCCATGCCCAGCTCTTTCTCTCTGACGGCTAGGAGTAGCGCCGTAGCGGCCAGTTTCGGTGCGATTTTCTTGCGGTATTCAGGTCGGGCATAAAGCCCTTCGTAAATGTGGACCGCCTGTTTGAGAGCGACATAGCATCCTTTCCGGCTGAGGGTATCGGCAGCGGCGATCTTCGGCTCGAATTCCGGACCAGCTGGGGCCAGCCCGGCCTTCTCTCTGCCAGCGCAAGAAGCCAGGAGTATCAGCGCGAGCAAAGCATATCTTCTGGACATCTCCCGCCTATGATAGAAGAATTGGCGCGGAATAGGAATTCCCCATGGCGCTCTTTTGTTAATACGCCTGTGAAGGGAGGAGCGTTTAGGGATTCCGAGGCTGGGAAAAAAGGAAATTGATATGATGTCCCCGATTTACGCCCGATTTACACAGGCGAAAATCTATACTACCAGGCGAATTCTCAAGAAGGCGCTGGCTGGTGAGGCGCCAAGGTTTGAAAAAGGAAAAGGAAGCGGGGCTAAGGAGGATCCCTCTCCAGCCAGCAGCATATCTTATTATAGATAATCTTTTTTTCAAATGTCAAAGAAAATTTGCAGTTTTTTTTATACAATGTTCAGGACCGGCCATGTCCCTAAGAAAAGCGTTTGTTGCTTGGCTCTGGGTAGTCTTCTGTACCCTGTCCATCTTTCTCGTCGTCCCGCTGGCCCGGACGATCCAGAAGTTCGTCTCGGCCCGCTGGGGACGGGACCTTTTCGGCTACGGGGTGCTGACCGCCACGGCCCTAGCTTTCTGCCTTGTCATCTATATCCTCGTCTTCCGCTTAAAGGTCCGGTCCCCATCGAACTACCTCTGGCTGGCCGCCGTCGCCGCCCTCTACGTCCATTTCACTCTCCAGCTTTGGCGGGCGCCCGAAGAGGCTGTCCATTTTCTGGAATACGGGCTGCTGGGCTTTTTTCTGTTCCGTGCTTTAAGCTTTTCCATTCGCGACAAGAGCATCTATCCGACGGCCTTCCTCATCGGGTCGCTCGTCGGGATCTTCGACGAGGTCCTTCAATGGATGATGCCGGGGCGCTACTGGGATTTCCGGGACGCGGGCCTGAACGCGCTCGCCACCGGGCTCTTCCAGGTCGCCCTCTGGAAAGGGATCAAACCCCGGGTCATCGGCGAGAGAATAAGCCCAAAGTCGATCCGTCGAGTCTCCCTCCTCCTGGCGGCCAACCTGCTCCTCCTAGGCCTCTGCGCGTCGAACACGCCGCGGCGGGTGGCCGCCTATGCGGGGCGTCTCCCCTTCCTGTCTTTCCTCGTCAAGGAAGAGCCTATGTACGAGTTCACCCAGAGACATACGGACCCAGAGATCGGGACATTCTATTCACGGCTTTCGATCGATGAGCTGGAAAAAGAGGACACCGAGCGATCAAGCCATTGGGGGAAAATTTTGAAAGAATGGAGGGAGAAAGATTACGGCCTGTTTCTACGCGAGCATCATCCCTTGCTCCATCCCTTCCTCTATGAGATGCGCATCCACGTTTTCCGCCGAGACCGGAAGGCGGACGATGCGGCCAGGGCCAAGGACGAAAAGTCGCGCCGAGAGGCTCTGTTCATCGCCTTCAAGGAAAACCTGATCCTGGAGAAATATTTCAGCCGGACGCTCAAGCTATCGACCTATCAATGGAGCGCTGAGGAGAGGGCGGCGATCGCTGCTTCCATGAACCCGGCCAAGCCCTACCGCAGCCCTGTGAGCGCCGGGCCGTTTCAGATCAAGGAGAGAACGCTCTGGCTGGGGATTCTGGCCGGCCTCGGCTTGCTCCTCGGGCTCAACCTGGCCTTCTTCCGCCGAAAGGATGCGGGCAGATTGTTATCAAGATAGTCCCTTGGGTTAGCTTATCCCAGCAAGCCTCTTCCTTAACGAATTTGTGGGGGTAGGTCCATTGGCTATGGTTGAATCCTTGCCAAACGGCGTTAGCTGGACTAATCTGATGGCCGGGATCTGCAGCTTGAGAGATCAGCACGCGAGTCCGAAACCGCCTGACGGCGAACACCAGGAGTCACAGAAATGATCTTAAAAGAGAATCCAAAATGATTCTCGCAAAGCCCGAAATTCTCAACCAAATCAGGAATGGCAGAATAAGAATAGAGCCCTATGACGAGAATGCCATTGGCCCTGCCTCAATTGATTTGACATTAGATGACAAATTGCGGATTTTCAATACCAGCCAGCACATCACGCAAGCCGATATCGACTACAGAACGCTGACCAACCTTGTTGACATTAGCGATGGCTACCTATTGAAGCCGGGTGAACTGGTGCTTGGAATAACAAGGGAGCGGCTGACTCTCCCCGAGGACTTGTGCGGGTGGCTGAACTCACGCTCGAGATTCGCCCGAATCGGTCTCATGAGTCATATAGCAGCTCCGTTCTTAGCTCCGGGGATTTCCAACAAGCAGATTCTTGAAATATACAATGCCGGACGAAACAAAATAAGGTTGACACCGGGGATGAAAATCTGCCACGTTGTTCTTCAAGAATGCCGAGGGACCGCAAAATACACCGGGGCCTGGAAAGACCAAGAACTGTAGGGTCCGGGAGGCAGTTGCCGATTCCATGTGCCCCGCACGATACCTGACCTCATCCGCAAGAAATGGTTTACCCATAATGTGAGTTCTTTGGCAAATCGGACCCGCCCGCTGGATGGCCTAGTTTAGATGACTTATGCCAAAACTAAGAAACACCCAGCCTCTTCCTGGCATCCTCAACTTCAGGCAGGCCGGGGTCGGCGTCCTTCCAGAGGTCGAGGAATTTCTGGTAGTTCTCGATGGCTTTCACACGATCGCCTCTCATCTCATTGATCTTGCCCAATTGACAGAAGCTTTTCGCATAGATAACACCCCACGCGAGTCTCCCGCTCGTGAGTTGTGTGATCTTTTCATAAGTTACCAGCGCCTTTTCCTGTTGACCAGCCTCAAGGTAGGCCTGAGCTAAAGAATCGAAGAAAAGGGCCTGTTGGCCTGCTGACCACGGATTGTTTTCAAAGGGCATCAAGGGCAGGGCTTTTTCCAAGTTCTCTATGGCCTGCCTAAAGTTGCTCCGTTTGAGTTCGATGCTTCCCATCAGGTGGAAATAAAGCCGAATGGACTTTTTATTTAAGCTACCCTCGATCATTTTCAGGAGTTCGACGGCAGCGCGAAGGGCTTCGGCCGACTGGTTCATCGCCATATATGCTAGGCCTTTCCCGTGCAATGCATATCTTTGAAAATCGACATTTTCCTGCTCCGAGGCCTGGTCAAAGAGCTCCTGAAACTTCTTGAGCGCCGTCTCGGGATTGCCTGTTTGAAGATCAAAATGGGCGGTGAAATAACGTGCCCACGATAACCAAGCTTGTTGTCCCAGTTTATTCAACTTTTCCCACCACGCATTCGATTGAGCTCTGGCAGCAGCGTATTTTCCCTGAAGCATGGCTAGCCAGAATGGTCTGGTCAGGGCCACAAACTGGGCAGCCGGTTCCTCTCTTTCAGCGAGCTTCCGGTACTCGCTTTCGGCCAGAGCCAGCTCGCCCTTATAAAGGGAGATGTCTCCCTTCACTAAAATATTATTGTAGTCAGACGGAGAGAGGACTTGTGCTTTTTCGGCTTCTGTCCAGGCCCGATCAAATTGCTTTTCCAGCAGAAAGTAATAGGAGAGATGCCTGCGTGCAAGGGCATTGCCCGAAATGGTACTCAGGTAATTTTCCAGTACTTCTTTAGCCTTTCCCAACTCCCCTTTACCGGCATATGCTAAAGCCTGGTTCGTGTAGGGATACGGAAAACCGGTTCCGACTTTTTGATCCTTTTCTAAGAGTTCGATCGCCTTATCCCATTCCTCGATGGAAAGATAGATCAGCGCGAAATTGTTGTAAAATGTGCAGTCCTCGGGATAGAGCTCGAATAATTTTGAATACGCCTTGATAGCCCGCTCATAATGTTTCTCGCCAGAACGGTAATAATAGTCGCCCTCGATGATGTAGCGCTCCTTTTCCGATATCCGGTCGCCCAGCGCGATGGCCTTCTGGAGATATTTTCTCGATTCTTCCGGCTGACCGAGGTTTCCGAAAGCGATGGCCATCGACCGGTAGGCCATGGCGAATCCCGGGTCCAAGGCGGCCGCTTTTTCCATTAAAGAAATACTCTCGCTGAATTTGCCCTGCAAATGGAGCTCGCGGCCCTCGCTGTAATATTTATAGGCCTCGGGAGAAGAGGTCGTAATTTTGCCAACCTCACGGTCGAGATCGGCGGCGATCTGAGTCTCGGTCAGGTCCAGGTCTAGCTTGATCGTTCTTGCGACTTCGTCCACTTTCGTCATGATCTCTTTTTCGCCCTGACATTCAACGGGTATGGAACTTATGCGCTCTCCTGTATGCGGTTTCTGAAGGGTCAAGGTAATGATGATATTCTGCTCAGCTTTCATGATGCTTCCGCTTATCGTGTAAGTCGCTCCTCCCTCGTTAGCTACTTCAATGAGGTCCTCTTTTGTGTATTTTTTGGCTTCATCCAGGTTCAGTTTTTTCAAGATACTGTAAATGCTGTCGCTACTGAGAACATTGATGAACTTGGATTGGGACAGCTTGGCTATGAGGAGTTCCGTGAGGCCGGTTTTCCAGAATTCTAGATTCTGATCTCCTGAATTGTTCTCAAAATAGAGGATGGCGAGGGTCGGCTTGCCGGTCGGAGGGGGAACAGCATGGTGTTTGGGCAGGAAACGCCAGAGGCCGATACCGATGATGGCGATTGCTATTAATATGGAGAGGGGAACAAAGAACTTCTTCCGGCTGATGGTCAAGGTGATCGGCTTAGCTGTGGCGGTCTTCCTCTTCGGGACCGGACGCTCTGCGGTCGGGATGCCTTTTTCGATTTTCTCGAGGTTAGCCCTTAATTCATCGGCGTTCTGATAACGTCTCTCTTTCTCTTTCTCCAGGCACTTGAGAATCAGGCGGCTCAGGTCTTGCGGAATCTGGGCATTCAAAGATTTGGGATCTTTCGGGATCTCGCTTTTCTGCTTAACCCCGATCGTGAACGGTGTGTCACCCTCAAACGGCACCTGCCCGGTCAGCATCTCATAGAGAATAATGCCCAGCGAATAGATGTCCGACCGCTTGTCGACCTCTTTTCCCTCCACCTGCTCGGGGGACATATATTCGGGAGTGCCGATCATTACTCCGGCACCCGTGATTCCCTTGACCGATATAGACCGGGCGATCCCAAAGTCCATGATCTTGGCATTGCCCTCTTTGTCGATCATGATGTTGCCCGGCTTCAAATCCCGATGAACAACTCCCACCCGGTGGGCTTCAGCCAGCCCTTCACAGACCTGCTTGGCAATGAAAACGGCTGTTCCCACAACCAGTTGCCGTGCTCTTCGGATAAAGCTCCTGAGGTCCTCTCCGGACACGTACTCCATGGTGATGAAATAGTTGCCGGCTTCCCTTCCCAAGTCATACATCCGGCAGATATTCTTATGAGAGATGTCCCGGGCAATTTTGAGCTCATTCCGGAAGCGATCGATCGTGTCCTTATCAGCTGCGACCTCGGGCTTGATGAGCTTCAGGGCCATTTTGGCCTGGGCTTCCTGGTCGAAGACCTTATAGACCTTGCCCATGCCTCCCTTGCCCAGCTCCTCGATAATCTGGTAGCGGTTGGCAAAGGTCGAACCGGTGGTGAGCTCATGAATGGGTGCTTGGAGAGTTTCCGTAACGTTAGGCCTGGTAAATTTCGCGGCTTTGGGGTCCCCGAGCTGTGTACCGCACTCACCGCAGAATTTCAGAGTCTCGGGATTCTCAGCCTGACATTTCGGGCACTTGATGGTCACTACTGACCCCTGATCTAGCTGGAAAGAGAATACCAAGGAATGGGAGAGATAGTCAACTGGGGTAGGCGATTTTGTATCTCACAGTTTTGTTAGCGGGGGACTTTCCACTTTTGCGCTAATTGCTGAACCTGGGGATCTTTCATCAGGCCCGCCAAGTCGGGGTCCGATAGAACTTCTTCCTTGGAGCCGCCCTGGTCGATATATCTTTGCAGGGACTGGAGGGCGCTATCACGTTGCTTGGCGAGTTCATAAACTTGGATGTTCTTTTGAAGGACCCGGATGTCATTGGGGGCCATTTTTAGGGCCTGAGCGATTTCGTCCAGCGCCTTTGTCTGGTCTCCCAAGAGGATATGATAGCGAGCCAACCGGGCGATGATCTGGGGATCATTCGGGTTTTTGGCCAACTCTTCTTCTGCCAAGCGAAGCGCCCGCTCGTAGGTTTCAGCGGCCTTCGCAGAAGACTCGGGGATGCACCGGTACGCATCGGCCAGATTGCCGCAAATCACCGAATCTTTCTCTTCCAATTTGACCGCCTCTTCAAATATCGCTGCGGAATCGCCATACCGGCGCTGGAAAAAGTATATCGTGCCTAAGTTTGAGCAGGCGGTTCCATTGGGACGAATGGCGATGGATTTTTTGAACATGGCCTCGGCGGATTCGTACCGGCCCCTCGTCGCATAAATCCCACCGAGGTTATTGTAAGCCCAGATCGAGCCGGGCGTTAATCTGGTAACCTTAAGAAACATTTTTTCGGCCTCGGCGATGCGCCCATAAACATAGTAAAAATAGCCCAAATACGCATATACATTGGAGTAGTCTGGTCTCAATCTCATCGCGTTCTTGAAGGCGGCTTCCGCTTCCTTGAGTCTCTCCAGCTTCTCATACGTCTCCCCCAGGTCCATGTAAGCCTGGTAGCTGTCCGGTTCAATCTGCAATACCCGCCTGAACTCCTGGATCGCTTTCTCGTATTGGCCGGTCTCTCGATTGATAATTCCCAGAGTCATATTGGCCGACACTAATTGATCATTCATCTGGATCGCCAGGCGGCAGCAGGCTTGGGCCTCCTCAAGCAAAGCCGGGTCTTTGGCCAGCCTGTATCTAGACCAATAAGCGTTGGCCAGTCCCGTTTGAGCCAAAGCGTAATGAGGATCTTGTTCGACCGCTATCTTAAGCCATTGAATGGCCTTGTCGACGCTCTCTGCCTGATCCGGCTGCTGGAGATAGCCGAGGCCCTTGAGGTGAGATTCGTAGGCGTTCGGCAGCGAGGTCCACCCGGCGGCCCAGGTCAGGTTCGTTTTCGGCCGAGCCTTCACGCCCAGCAATTGAACCGTTTTGGCGATGATATCATCCTGCCAGGTCTTGAGATTGGTGATGGGGTCGGCAAAGATGAGGGGAGAACCCGGTTGAAAAAGGGTTCTTGTATCCACCAAATTGACGGTTAGCTGGATCATGTTGCCACTTCGGCGCATATTTCCCGTAATCGCCAGGTCAACCCCCAAATCGGGCTTCACATTGGCCGGGCCCTTGATCTCCTCTCTGCGCACCTCGCTCACCGGAATGGCCCAGATCGATCTTTGGGAGTATTCCAGCTGCAGGAGCTTATCAGATATCGCTACGGCCAGGCCATCGCAGAAGGCCTGATCATCAGAATCGCCCCCGATAAATACAAAAGGGAGCACGGCGACCGAGCGCGTTGTCCTTCGGCCAATCGTCAAGAAATAAATGACGCTAAAAATCAAAAGAAAAAGGAGGATGGGTATAACCGCATATTGGAGAATCTTTTTCTTCCCGACCGATATCTTTTCGATCGTTTTTGGCTTCCTCTTCAGCACGGCTTTTTCTGTTGTCGGGAGCTTCTTCTCGATGAGGGCCAGATCTTCGAGGAGCTCTTCTGCCGTCTGATACCGGGAGTCTCTGTTTTTCGCCAGACATTTCTGGATCGCCTGGCTGAGAGGATCGGGAATCTGGGTATTCAGGTCTCTGGGGTCTCGAGGGATTTCGCTCTTCTGCTTCAGGGCAACGCTGAAAGGCGTATCCCCCTCAAAAGGCACGCGGCCCGTCAGCATCTCGTAGAGGATGATCCCCAGGGAATAGAGGTCCGAACGCTGGTCAACGTCCTTTCCCTCCACCTGCTCCGGCGACATATACTCGGGCGTACCGATCATCATCCCGGCGCCCGTGATCCCTTTCTCCTTCAAGGAGCGGGCGATTCCGAAATCCATGATCCGGACATTCCCTTCTTTGTCGATCATGATATTGCTGGGCTTGAGATCCCGGTGGACAACGCCCAGCCGATGAGCCTCGGCCAATCCCTCGCCAACCAATTTGGCAATGGAAATGGCGGTGCCGACTTCCAGGCGTTTGGACATCTTGATCATGCTCTTGAGGTTTTCGCCCGGAACGTATTCCATAGTGATGAAGGTGGCCCCTTCCGCCTCGCCGAGATCGAACATCCGGCAGATATTCCGGTGGACGATCATGCGGGCCGTCCTCAGCTCCAGGCGGAACCTCTCGATCGTCTTCTTGTCCGAAGCGATCTCGGGCTTGATGAGCTTAAGAGCGACTTCCTGCCCGACCTTTTTGTCTTCGACCCGATAGACCTCGCCCATGCCTCCAATGCCCAGCGCTTCGATGACCTCATAGCGTCCGGCAAAGAGGGTTCCCCGGGTGAGCCCTTCGGCAGGAGTCTCCAGAGTCATGGTCTTGGAGATGTAGGGGCCTTCAGGCGGGCCCAGCTGCGTCCCGCAATCAGCGCAGAACCGCTTGGTCTCGGGATTTTCAGAATGACATTTCGGGCACGTGACGGCCACTTATAGTCCCTTCTATCGGGTGTGGCCAAAGGTTATCAAGGAACGGGAGAGTAAGTCAACCGAAAACAGACCGCTCCCTGTGTGAACACGGTGTGGAAAAACGCTAAAAATGGCTCAGTTTAGGTGACTCAGGCTAGAAATAAGAGGCACCCAGCCTCTTCCTTGCATCCTCGACTTCGGGAATGCCTGGTTCGGCGTCCTTCCAGAGGTCGAGGAATGCCTTAGGATTTGCGGGTGTCTCGAAATTTATTTTTCAAGGCCGATTCTTCTTAAAAGGTCGGTGAAACGTGGGTCGGAGCGCACAGGGTCAAACCTATGTAATGTTTTCAGAAACATTAATAACCATGGGTCTCGCTCACGGAAAGCTTTTTCAAGCCAAGCAAAGGCCTGTTCCTTCTCTCCAAGAGTTGAATAAACCGATGCTATAGTTACGGAAGACACGTAATTCCCTTTGGAAAACTCTATGATATTGTTGAGTATTTTTTGCGCTTCTTCTCGTTTCCCCATAAGCGCATAGCAACCCGCAATACCAGCCTGCTCGTCTTTAGACCCTCCGCTTAGCTCGATATCCCGAAGAAAAGATTTAGTGGCTTCTTCATATTTCCCCATCGCTTCATTAGCCCATCCAAGATATCTGTGAGTTATTGAGTGATTAGGGTCCACTTCAAGCGCTTTGTTCAATTCTTCAAGTGCCTGGTCATATCGCCGGGCAAAATAGAGGAGAAGGCCTACATTTGCGGCTATCCGAGGCGCTAATGGATCAAGATTTCGAGCTATTTCAATCTCTTTACTAGCCTCTTCATGTCGGCCTAGATTTGACAAGAAGTAGGCATACCAATGGTGGGCTGTGGCATAGCCGGGATTCAGTTCAACGGCCAGCTTGAATTCTTTCTCAGCGCCGACAAAATCCCAATCATAATCCCACAAAATAGCTGCCAACGAGGAGTGGGCTTCAGCGAGTTTGTCATCTATTTGCAGGGCCTTCAGGGCCGCTGCCTTAGCTTTAGGAAATGCCTGTCCGGCCGACCAAAAGCCGTTGTTCCCAAGAATGGAGTAAGCGTCCGCTACGCCTGCGTAGGCAAGCGCATAATTTGGGTCGATTTCAGTCGCTTTCTCGAAATATTCAATAGATTTGATTAGGTCTGCCTTACCCCTCTTGTTCCAAAAATCGCGGCCCAGCAAATAGAGCCTATAGGCCTCGAGATTCTCCGTATATTTCTTGATGAGGGGCACGCCCTTTTCACCCAATAGCTTAATCTTCAGCGCTGTGACTATGGCTTTGGCGATGTCATCCTGGATGGCAAACATATCGGCCATTTTTCGATTGAAGATCTCCGACCAAACTTGGCGGCCGTCTTGAACATTGCTGATCCGGGCTGTGACCCGGAGATTGTCCCCGGCCACCTGGACGCTTCCTTCAAGCACATTGTCCACGCCGAGCTTCTGGCCGATCTCGCGGATGTCCTGGGTTTTCCCCTTAAAGGAAAAGGCCGAGGTTTGGGCCGGAACCCAAAGGCCTTCGATATTGGTCAGGGCATTGATGAGTGTTTCCGAAATTCCATCGCACAAGTATTCGTTGTTTTTGGCCTGGCTCAAGTCTTCAAAAGGAAGCACGGCAATGGACTTTTTGGCCGAGGCTGCGGGTGCCGCTTCTTTTTTGGGGAATATCTTCCAGATGACAATCGCAGCAATAACAAGAAATAAAAGCCCAAGAGCGGGCAGAAGAACTCTTTTTAGGCCAAAAGTGACGGTGATTTCCTTCGAGGTGAAAGCCTTTTTCTCAGGCACAACACGCTCCGTAGTTGGAATTCCCTTTTCGATTTTTTCCAGCTCGGAGCGGACTTCAGCAGCAGTCTGATATCTATCGGCTTTATTTTTTTCCAGGCATTTTAAAATAACGCTGCTTAGGTCATCAGGGATGTTAGGATTAAACTGCTTCGGGTTCTTCGGAGCTTCTCCCTTATGTTTCATGGCGATGCTTAAGGCCGTATCTCCCTCAAAAGGCACCCGGCCGGTCGCCATCTCATAGAGGATAATTCCCAGCGAGTAGATATCAGACCGATAATCGACCTCTTTTGCTTCCGCTTGCTCGGGGGACATATATTCCGGTGTCCCTATCAGCACACTTGGCCCAGTTATCCCTTTCTCCCTGATTGACCGGGCTATGCCAAAGTCCATGATTTTGGCGTTCCCGCCTTTATCTATCATGATGTTCTGGGGCTTCAAATCCCTGTGCACAACTCCCAGGCTATGGGCTTCGGCCAGACCATCGCAGACTTGCTTCCCGATGCTCAACACCGCTCCGATGCTCAGCCCAGCAGCCATCCGAATCATGCTCTTTAAATCCTCGCCCTGAACGTATTCCATGGTTATGAAATACGTTCCCTCTGATTTGCCAAGGTCATACATCCGGCAGACATTCCGGTGACTGATTTTGCGGGCATACTTCAGTTCATTTGAGAACCGTTCAATGGTCTCTTTGTCGGAAGCAATCTCAGGCTTCAGCAATTTCAAGGCCACTTTTTCTTTGATATCTGTATCGAAAACCTTATAGACCCTCCCCATCCCGCCCTTGCCCAGCTCTTCGATGACCTGGTAACGTGCGGCAAAGTTCGAGCCGGTGGTCAGTTCTCGAATGGGCGCTTGCAGGGTTTCTGTCACTTCCGGATGAATTTCCTTGGTGAAAAGAATCTGCGTCCCGCAGTCAAGACAGAATCGCGCCGTTTCGGGGTTCTCTGTCTGGCATTTCGGGCACTTGACGGCCACTTATCGTCCCTTTTATCAGGTGTGGTTAAAGAGTATCAAGGAATGGGAGGGATAGTCAACTGAAAACAGACCTCTCCCCAGAAATCCGTGTGGACAAAACGTGGACAAAATCGCTAAAAATGGCCCAGTTTAGTTAACTCAGGCTGAAAACAAGAATCAGGGAAACCTTGAAAAATCAGGGGAAAATAAGGGGAAAAGCGAGAGCCAGCGAGAGGACTTGAACCTCCGACCCGCTGATTACGAACCAACTGGCCTAGCGTTTCAACTTACTGATAATAATGATATTATATGGGCCGCAAAATTGATTGTGCTCAGATTGTGCTCACCTGCGGCGCCGCCCCGAATTGGCGATCAGCTGCCCGTCAGCCCGGCCAGCCTCTTCCTGTCATCCTCGACTTCGGGCAGGCCGGGGTCGGCGCTTTTCCAGAAGTTGAGGCATTTCTGGCCCTGCCGCGCGTCACGGCCCCGATATATCAGGATTCCGGACCCGAGTAAAGGCGCCGGCGGCGTCCGGAGCGCCGAGGCCTTCCCAAAGACCCGCGACTCAAGTATACTCGGCCTTTCATTCCAGGCCGTAAAGGATGACGATGAAAAGACGCATCTCGCTCCTCGTGGCGATCCTCGCCGCGGCGATCCCGGCTTTGGGCGACGCCCCCGCGCTCCCGTCCCTCCCGTGGAACCGTTCGTGCGCCGATAGGCCTTTCATCACGGTCTCTCTGGCCAGGAACACCTTGGAGGGAGACCTCGACGGGAAGCTCGCCCTGGGGACCACGGAGAAGGTCTTCTATATCCCCAAGCTGGACCCCGGTTTCGGCCTCAGCGTCGGCTACGGCCAGACGCGGGTGGACGGCCTCTGGATGGTCACGTTCACGCGCTCGCATCATTCGGCATCGTTCCGCGGGGGTTCGAGCTCCGCGTCGTGCAACGCGTTCGAATTCGGCGGCAAGGGATATCTGTGGACGAGGGGCCCCATCCTGCCCTATCTCCAGGTCGGGTTCGGCATGACCTGGCTTCACGTCCCGGACTCGGCCGAGCGGGATGGGAGCATCCACAACGCGAATTATTTAGGCTTGACCGTCAACGGCAGCGGCGGGCTTCTCATCCCCTTGGGTGCGAAGACCTTCCTGACCTGCGGCGCCAGCTACCATTACTTTGCCTATATGTACGCGAAAGGACCGGGTCGGGCAAGGGACGTGACCAACCTCTACGTCGACCGGACGGGCCCGAAGCGCGACGTCTTCCTCAAGGTCCCCGGGCTCCGGTTCGAGGTCGGGATCAACTATTTCCTTTGATAAGGAACCCATCGCAGGTCCTGTCCCGGTCCGGCCGTCCCTCTCACTTCTTCCAGACGGGCACGCTGCGTCCCGGCGTCCAGGGCGCCCCGGCGGCCTCGAGCACGGTTCTAGCGAATAGATGGTACCTCTGAAACCAATCTAAGACGTTAGTCTATTAATCAAACCATTCTTTCCGTTTAAAGTACCACAACTCAACCACGGCAATAGCGACCATCAAGACGATAACGATTATGAAACCGTATGGTAACCCACGTTCCGGACAAGAAGGTTTCGTTGGACAAATGGGCTCAGGTATGCCGGAGGAGGCCTATCCGCCACGAATGTCAGCTTGAGGTGGTCGATGAAAACCGGATTAATCCAGAACAGTGTTTGTGACCAAATTGTGACCATCGCCGGTATACTTCCCTATACCTACGTATACTTAGGTATACCTGCAGCTAATTTGTAACTTGCTGGAAAGATTGACCATTACTTTGTTTTCAGCAGGTTAGGAGAAACGCTCAGTTTGGATCCGGAGTCCGTCGCTCTATCCACTGAGCTACAGGCGCGCCGTGAGAACAATATTACCCTATTGGAGGGCCGATGTAAATTGTACAATCTCTAAAGGCCTAGGGGCGACGGATGGGAAATCCGATGGCCTTATATTATGACTATTGGTTCTCCAACTCAGCCAGCTTCTTCTTGGCATCCTCAACCTTCGGGATGCCCAGATCCGCGTTTTTCCATATATTCAGCGCGATATTAAGGTGTTCCTCACCCTTCGCGTTGCTTTTCATATCGATATAGAGAAGAGAGATCTCGTAATGAAGCTCAGGGTCAAAGGGGCTCGTTATCAGGTTTTTCTTCAGATATTCTTCAGCCTTTTTAAAGTCTCTGAGCTTTCGATAAGTCCGTCCAATAAGAACATTTGTATCGGGATAAGTCGGTCGGGATTCCAGTGATTTTTTATACGCCGCGATCGCCTGTTCATATTCGCCCTTCATTTCATGGAATCTGCCTTGCAGTTCAATGATATCGGCCCGAATACTTTCGAACAGCGGACTTTGCATAGAAACCTCAACTTCCTTGAGCAGGTTTGCCGCCTTATCGGGGTCCTCGATTTCGACATAATAGCCAAAATAGACCAGGGGGACCATCCGATCAAAAGGCGGAGCCGCCTGGGATTTAAAATCTTCAATAATTTTGAACGCTTCGTCCTTTTGACCCGCCAGGACATATTTGTCTAAAAATTCGATTTTATTGACCAAAGAAAAGAATGGAGGCTGAATTTTCTCCCCCTCCTCCAAATAAAGGTGGACATATTCGAGCGATTTTCGATATTGACCCTGCGTTTCATAAACGGACGCCAAGGCGTCATATACGCCCATTCTCTCTTCGGGATTTTTGCTGATTTTCAGCACATCCAGATACATTCCCTCTGAACGCTCGTAATTGCCCAGGGTGGATTCGATCTTCGCCAGTGTGAGCAGGACGGAAATTTTCTCCGGTTCAAGAAGAAGGGCTTTATTATAATAGGATTTTGCCCGCTCAAAATCCCCTAACGTTCGATATAACCCTCCGATGACCGTATAAGATGTCACGTCGTCGGGATATCGACGAGCATATCGCTCGTAATATTCCAGCGCTTCCTTGAACATCCCTTTCTCTTTGTAATAAGAACCGATCCAAAGAAGAGCATCTTGTTTCTCGGGATCAAGCTCTAAAATACGATGAAATTCGGCGAGAGCTTCCTCTTTTTTATTTGTCTGGGAGTAAATGATCGCCAGCGCCTGATGACCGGCGATATCGTCCGGATTCAGCTCGATCATCATTTTCACAACGGCCAGCCGTTTTTCCGCGTCCTCCTTGAAAGCGTAATAGTCGGACTTAATCAAGAATTGTACCCTCTCCGGCAGCTTATAGAGATACTGCATGAGGGATTTGAAGGCCTGTTCTCTTTTTTGTCCCTGGTTCAAAAAGACATAAAGGGACTGCATGTCGTAGTAAGCATAAGCGAAGGTGGGATCTTCAATGACGGATCGCTCGATCTCCTTAAGGCCTTCATCCCAGTTCTTTTCGAAAATCATGGCATTGGCGCCGTCGATATACGACTTGAGGGCTTGAACGGAAGGCGTGGCGATTTCGGCAACCGGCAGGTCCTTGGTGTCTTTGATGTGTTGTTCCGGGATCCCCAAATCGCGCCTGACCGTTAACGACGTCTCATCCACGAGCTTAAAAATATCCTGCCCCTTGAGATCTCGTTTCGTAACTACGGAAGCTCGTCTTGTTTCATAAATGGAGGTCTCCAGGAAAACCTCCTCCCCCTCTATCGAAAATGATCCCGAGACGAAATACTTCGTGTGCAGCTCGCGGGCAATCTTGCTCTTCAGGGTCAACGGCAACCCCACCCCTTCCGGAAATCCCGCGCTCTTCATTTTATTGTAGAAAAAATATCCCGATTGGGCCTGAACGAAGAGATCCTGAGTGAGGTCGATATTCAAAAGGAACGGGATGGCATATTGAAGCCAGTTCCGCGAAGGATCATTCGATTTGTTGTCGAAGAAAAAGACGGGGAAGCTCTTGAGAAATTCACTCTTGGGGATGACGCGTTCGACGGTCTGCCCCTCTTCATTCTTTAAGGTGACCGTGGTCGTGGCCGCACCCAGGCTTTTTCCATAGAACAGGAAAACGAGGAGAACCGCCGAGGCCATAACATTGGCCGATATCCCGATCTTTTCGGCTTTGATCCATTTCCCCCGGCCGGGCCGGCCGTGAAAATAGGCGAGAAGGAGGACCGTGGGAACGAAGGATAATAAGGCGGCCAGACTGAAATCCGGAATATGGGGAGACAGGAGAAAGCGGTTCACCAGCCATTTGACCAGCTGAAGTATTCCTAAGGACCCCAGAAGATAGAACCCTAATATTTGAGGAACGCGTCTTTTGACCAGGATCCTCAAAAAAGATAGGCCTTCCTCGGCCGATCCGACTTCGAGCTCCTTCTTGACCACAAGCAAGTCCACGAGCATCTCATCCGCGCTCTGATAACGCTCATCCGGACTCTTCTTTAGAGCCCGACTGACTATTCGTTCTAAGGTGACGGGAATGCTGGCCCGCAGCGTCCGCAGCGGCTTCGGCTCCTCCTGCAATATGGAGTGGACCACGACTTGATCATGGTCCCCAGGAAAGGGCATTCGGCCTGTCAGGCTTTGATAAAGGACTACTCCCAGCGACCAGATGTCCGTGCGGTGGTCGACGTCCTCACCTCGCGCCTGTTCTGGCGACATATAAGCGATCGTTCCCATCGTGGCGCCCTCTCTTGTCACCATGACCCCACCGCGAACCTTGGCCAACCCAAAATCCAGGATCTTTGCCTGGCCTTCCTCGGTGATCATGATGTTCGAGCTCTTGACATCCCGGTGAACGATGCCTTTGAGGTGAGCTTCTTTCAAACCGGCGGCCACCTGAGCTCCTATATCCACAGCGTCCTCGAGCTTTAAAGGGTTCCGTTCGATTTTTCTATTCAGACTCTCGCCTTCGACGAAGGCCATGGATATGAACATTCGTCCTTCGGCCTCGTCGATTTCGTGGACTGCGCATATGTGGGGGTGATCCAAGGCAGCCGCGGCCCGGGCCTCCCTGATGAACCGTTCTTTGGCCTGAACATCGTATGACCATTCAGGGGGAAGAAACTTCAGGGCGACAGTCCGGACGAGCTTGGTATCCCTGGCCTTATAAACGATTCCCATTCCTCCCCGGCCCAGTTCCTCGATAATTTCATAGCGGCCGGCAAACAGGGTCCCGCGGAAAAGTCCGTCGCATGTTTTTTCGAGCGTCCGCGTTACGGACACGCCCTGCTTCCCGGCTGCAGCAAGCGAGGTCGCACAATTGCTGCAGTACAGGGCGGTATCTGTATTGTCAGAATGGCACTTGGGGCACTTGACGGCCACTGTTGGTCCCTTCTATCAGTTGTGGCTAAAGACTATCAAGGAAAGGGGGAGCAAGTCAACTTACTGGTTTAGCCCCGCCAGCCTCCGCCTGGCATCCTCAACCTCGAGAAGGCCGGGACCGGTTGGAACTTCATCCGGCTTTCGGCGCTCAGGCCGTCGGCTTGGTGTCCGGCAGGACCTGGCCAGCCTTTTTGGCATATCTCCGGCCTTCCTCATAGATGTCAAAATCCTCTTTCCTGTCCATGCGCACTCTCTTCATCTTCCCATCGTCGGTCCGGAAGATCACAAGATAGGCGTGCTTGGAGAGGGTCCAGGTCTTCTTGGACTCGACGGTCCCAGTCCATTCCCTGCGGCGATCTCTTTTTCTCATAGACCAGGGTAAGAGAACGAGCAAGTTATCCAGGACTTCAAATATGAAATTAATCATCTCGAACCCTCCCTATCCTATAGCCCCTTACCAGTCTCGGGGCTGACAGAGACCTTCCTCTTTCCCCGACTGCGGGCCCTCAAGGATGCCACAAAAGCGCCCGCCCAGGTGCCCCCGCAGCAAGAGAGAAGAACCTCGAGGCCCGGAGCAAGATCATCACCTCCCATAGCCATTATGATGACCATGAGCACCGGTACGACATTCAGCGCCAACATAATAGGCCAGTCCTTACGAAGGGCGTTGGCATGGCCACGCGACAATTGGAATTGACAGATAAAGAAGCAAGCGGCTATCAAGAGGAACGTTGCATAAAAGCCCGCTAAGCCCAAGGGGATGACGAGTGTTTCTCCGATGACGAAAAATATCAAGGGAGAGAGGAACCCCAGGAGGAACCCTATGATTGCTCTTTTCATTTGCCCTCCTTTTCCAAGCATACGCTCAATATGCGCCGCTGCTTCCCATCCGTCAAGCGGCTTTTCAGATAAGGGGCAGAAGGCCGTTGACCGCCCTGTAGCAACAGGGGGGATTGGAATGGCGTGCCTGAGAGGATTCGAACCTCCGACCTTTGGGCGGGAGAGAGATTCTATCGGGCGATCAGATATATGATTGCGAAGACCAAGGCCATGACATAGGATCCAACGCAAGGATAATACAGTGGCCCGACCTTTCCTGTCTCTTTCCGGGTCAACTGTTTATACTGATCGATGTATTTGATCAGGTACAGCCTAAGCAGGACGAAATTGATCTTGACCCCTCGCTTGGAGACCTCATGGACGATCATCATGGAGAATACGACCCCGAGGACCACCGACACGAATGCTAAGATGTTGGCCGCGATAGCCATCTTTTCCTCCCCCTGTTAACCGAAAGGAAATTTAAAATTAGCCCTTCCTTCATGGGATGATTTTATTGCCGGCCGATGACAGGAGTCAATTAATTTGAAATCCCGCCCGCAAAGCGGCGATAGGGACGGTAATCCGCATAGCGCAAAGTCGATCGACTAGGCGCTGTAATCCCCGTCCCCCCCCTGCTTTGGCTGTGATCGATTGTGCTCAAATTGTGCTCAAGGAAGGCCTAAAATGGCCTAAAATTGTGTAAAATGGCGACTCGCGCGGGTGTCGGTTGATGCTGACTAAATCGTTGATTTCTCGGGGAATATGGGAGAAGCCAGCGAGAGGACTTGAACCTCCGACCCGCTGATTACGAATCAGCTGCTCTACCGACTGAGCTACGCTGGCTCAGATGCCGGATGGCTTTGAATGTCTAGAAAATAATGGATTTAGCGGCAGGTGTCAAGCCGAGTCAACCGGCGCGTCAGCATCCGATTATGTGACGAACATAGCAGACAACTCAGGAATGTAGGCGCCTGCGCTCATCGCTCTTAGCGGGAGCTTGCCCGAAGCATTTGGCGGCGGACGCGGTAATACGGAATCAACATGAGGAGAACCACCAGGAGCATCGCGAAATAGAACCGGTTGATCCCTTTCGCCAACTCGTGCGAAATCAATATCAGGCTCGTCTGAAGATGGATGAAAACGAGGTTGAGAAAGATGAGCGCTAAATAGGCGACCTCTTTCTTCAAGCCCAGCAGCCGTTCGTTTCCATCACTCTGCAAAGAGCGGTCCTGGAAATCCGACCCGGGAGCCCGGAAAAAAACGACTTTGGCCAGGAGGAGGGACACCAGGAAAAACAGGGTTTGAGCGATAGGATAGACAAAGAAAGCCGGCGATCTCTCTACCCTTACGGCTTCCGTGCTCCACACACTAGTCCAGGACGCTACTTTGTCAGGCAACCCGGGAAAAGCATAGACGGACATGACCCAAGACACCCCGAGGAGAAGCCAGGAGGCGAAGGCCAACAGCGTCAGGACCTTGCTTCCACTGTCGCCGAATCTCAACCGCCGCATCTTCCTTCATTCTAGCACATTAACAACCTATTTCGTCCTTGCGGTCTCTTGATTCCGAAACGGCTTCTAAGACTATGAACTCAGGTCATTAACCTCCCCTACCCGTCCTAGCGAATTATGAGGGGCTTCGAGAAGGTTGCCGCTTCGGACGAGGTCGGCGAGGGGGAGTCCCTCCGAAAGCCCTCCGCAGCGCAGCTGACACGGTTCTCTTCTATTACCCAAGGCGAAGGGTATGGATAAGGAAGTCCGTGGACGACTGAGCGGGCACGGTTTCTCGACTGAAGCGAGTTTGCTGATTTGCGGCAGCAAAGCAGCGGGGGTTCCAAGGGGGATGGCCCCCTTGGTCGCAGGGCAAAAGCCCGCGAAGGGGAGGCAGGGAGCGAAGCGACCGTTGGAAGGGGGGAGGCGCAGCCTTCTCCCTCCAAAGGGACGCTGTGGGGAACGAGCGGGCTGACGAATCCATACCCGAGCCTCTCGAGGCTTTAAAATTCGGGTCAAATCGAATACAATACGTCTCCGATGATCATCAAGAAGCTGGAACTCCAGGGCTTCAAATC
Source organism: Candidatus Aminicenantota bacterium (assembly GCA_017886205.1). GTDB lineage: Bacteria > Acidobacteriota > Aminicenantia > Aminicenantales > UBA8522 > UBA8522. The sequence continues at coordinate 23,738 of JAFNEO010000007.1, forward strand.
CTTCCCGGAAAGAACCAAGGTCGTCTTCCACCCGGGAATCACCGCCATCGTCGGCCCGAACGGCACGGGAAAGAGCAATATCGTCGACGCCATCCTCTGGGTCCTGGGCGGCCAGCGCCAGAAGGGCCTGCGGGGCGAGAAGACCGAGGACATCATTTTCAACGGGAACACCAAGAAGCCGGCGCTCGGCATGGCCGACGTCAGCATGGGGCTCGAGCACCAGCAGGAGGAGATCGTCATCACCCACCGGGCCTTCCGCTCCGGGGAGAGCGAGTACCGGCTGAACGGCAAGGCCGCCCGGCTCAAGGACATCCAGGACACGCTCTGGAAGCGGGCGGTAGCAGAGAAGGAATACTTTGTCATCGAACAGGGCAGCGTCGGCACGATCCTGACGACAAAGCCGGCCGAGAAACGGGCGCTTCTCGAGGAGGCGGCGGGGACGGCGTTTTACAAGGACAAGAAAAAAGAGGCCCAGGGAAAGTTGGCCTCGAGTGAGCAGAACCTCATCCGGATCGAGGACATCATCAGCGAGGTCAGCCGGTCGAAAAACTCCCTGCAGCGTCAGGCCCAAGCCGCGGTTCGCTACCGGAAGCTCCGAGAAAAAACCCGGGAGCTGACCGGACTCAATTACCGGCGCAGACTCATCCAGCTCGAGCACCGGCACGAGGAAGCGTTCCGGCTGCATACCGACGCCTTGACCCAGGAGAAAGACCTCGCCTCCCGGATCAAAATCCAGGAAAAAGAATTGGCCGACCGGCGCCGGGAGGTCTGGGAGCTCGAGAAGGCCATCAAGGCGGGCCAGGAGGCTCTCTATCAGCTCGAGTCGCAATTGAACCGGACCGAGGCGGAAAGGGACAGAGACGCGAAAAGGGTGGAGCTTCTTCTGGAGAAAGGAGAGAAGGCGGCTTCGTCAACCGAGGAACTGGAACAGGAGGCCGCCCGGCTCGATTCCGAGATCGCCCAACGGCAACAAACCCTAGCCGAGCTCGACCGGACGCTCCAGGAAAAGCGGGCGGAAGCCGCCCGGGCAGCCGCTGACAGCCGGACCGCCCGGGAGAGCTTTTCCCTCCTGGAAAAGAACATCGAGGACCTGAAGTCCCAGCAGCTGCAAAGGCTTTTCGAACTGACCGAGCTCCGGAACGAGTGTCTCAAGGGAGATAAGGAACTTGAACTCCTGGCCCGTCAGGAAGCGAAGTTGGACATCCAAATGGTTCAGGAAGAGGCGCTGCTCCGATCCAAGGAAGAATCCCTCGGTCTCATCAATAGCGAACTGGCGGAAGCGCGGGCGGGAAAAGAAGAGAAGGAAAGGCAGGGCCGTGAGCTGCGGGCCTCCCTGGAAGATCGGCGGTCGGCCGTCAGCCGCCTCAAGGAGTGGCTCGAGGAGTCACATAAGGCCGGAGAAGAAGATCATTACAGGCTCCAGGCTTTGAAAAAAATGGAGGAGAGCCAGCGCGGGCCTGGCGGCGGCGAAGACATCCCGGAGGCCCTGGGCCGTCTGGCCGACCTCATCGAAGCTGACGCCGCTGATACGGCGCTCGTTGACGCCCTCTGGAAGGAGGAAGCCGGTCTGCCCGTCATCCCAGCTTTGGATTTTCTGAGACGAATTGCGGAGAGGCCGTTCCAAGGACGCTTCGTCCTGGTCTTCTCCCGGCAGGGACAGGCCCCCCAACCTCCGGCGATCGCCGACCCCAACGTGCTAGGATACCTGAAATCCCGGCTGCGTCCGGGCCCGAAGATCAAGGAGTTCCAGGAACAGCTCCGCGATGCGGTCATCGTGCGAGACATCCGGTCAGCTATCGAGCTCTGGCTGCGGCATCCTGCCCTGAATTTTATCACCCCGCAGGGAGACCTGCTTCTCTCGTCCGGGCTCCTCAAGCTCGGCCGCCAGGAGGAAGGCGCGTTCGCCTTGGGCCGAGAGATACGCAACCTCGAAGACAGGCTCTCTCGCCGGAACGCCGAGCTCGCGCCCCTCGCCGCCGAACTCGAAAAGAAGGGCCAGGAAACATCGCACCTTGAAGAAGAAATCGCCGCTGGGGCCGTATTCCTCGAAGAACTGGGGGAGAAAATCCACGAGCTCGAAAAGAGAAAGATCGCCGAGGAGTCGGAGCGGGAGAAAGCCGCCGGCGCCGTGGCGCTCCTAAAAAAAGAGCTGGAAATCCTGCGCCAGGACAAGTCGGCGCTCTCCCTATCCCGGGAGTCGCTTCTTCAAAAAATCGGCGGCCTGGAAGAGGACGATCTCTCCCTCAGAGCCAAGATCGAAGCTGAAGAAAGAGACTTTTCGGCCCACCGGGGCAGGGACATCGAGGAGGAAAAACGGACGATCGGGCTCCGTTCGGACATGGCCTTGCTCGAGGAGAAGCTCGGGCATTCTGGCAGCCAGCTGCGGGAGCTTGGCGACCGCAAGGAAGCCATTAATAAAAAAATCCTCTCCTTCCGAGACGAGTCCGAATCCGCCCGGAAGGAGGAGGCCGAGGCCCGGGAGGCGACAGCGGCTCACGAGATCCGCTCGAGGGACCTGGATGAGGAAAAGAAAGCCAAACAGGCCGACTTGGTTCAAAAGGAATCGGACCTCCTCCAGAAGCGGACCGAGGCCGAGACGCTGGACAAGGGGCTGGTCGACTCGAGGGAGGAGCTGGAACGGAAAAAAGAGGACCGGATCAAGCGGGAGATCGCTAAGGCCGAGATCGACCGGGATATGGTCAACCTGGAAGAGACCTGCTGGCAGGAACTCAAGAAGACCCTGCATGAGGTCAGGAGCGAGAAGCCGGAGATCGAGCTTTCCGACGCCGAGATCGAAGAGCAGCTCGCCGAGGCCGAGGAAGACCTGCAAAGGATCAAGACCGTCAACCTCATGGCCGAAGAGGAATACCTCGGCCACAAGGAGCGCTACGACTTCCTGGTCCACGAGCGGGATGACCTCCGGCAGTCCATCGACGCCACCCAGGAGGCCATCCGCAAAATCGATGAGGAAAGCCAGACTCAATTCCTAGCCGCCCTGTCCGAGGTGAACAAGAATTTCCAGGAGGTCTTCACCCTGCTCTTCAAGGGCGGGAGCGCCGAGGTCAAGCTCTTGGACGAGGGCAACCTGCAGGAGAGCGGGATCGAGATCATCGTCCAGCCGCCGGGAAAAAAGGTCCAGAACGTTCACCTGCTTTCGGGCGGCGAGAAGAGCCTGACCAGCCTGGCCTTCCTTTTCGCCCTGTTCCGCTACAAGCCGACCCCGTTCTGCATCCTGGACGAGGTGGACGCCGCCCTGGATGACGTCAACCTCGCCCGCTTCCTGGACCTGATGAAGGAGATCAAGAAGGACACCCAGTTCATCATCATCACCCACAACTACAAGACCATGGAGGTGGCCGATTACATCTACGGAACGACCATGGCCGAGCCCAACATCACGAAGCTGTATTCGGTCAAACTGGAGAAACAACAGGAACTGATCCAATAAAAGGATGAGAGTCCAGCTTTTCGTTCCTCCGGGAGGCTATTTTGCCGAGCGCTGGTCCAAAGGTTCGTCTATGCCTCCCCTGGGCCTGCTTTACATCGGCGCCGTGCTGGAGAAAGAAGGCGTCGAGGTCGAGATCGTGCCGGCCGACATCCTGAAGATGGGCTGGGGCGATATCAAACGGAAGGTCCGCGACGGCCGGCCCGACATCGTCGGCGTCACCTCTACGACCGAGAACCGTTTCCAGAGCTTCGAACTGGTCAAGCTGGCCAAGAAGGCCTATCCCCCGGCCCTCACCGTCATGGGCGGACCCCACGCCTCGATGGCGGCCGAGGACACCCTGGCCCAAATCCCCGAGTTGGATATCGTCGTCCGCGGCGAGGGGGAAGAGTCAACCCTCGACCTCTGCCGGGCGCTGGAGAGGAAGCGGGACACCAACGGCCTCAGCCACGTCGCCGGGATCTCTCACCGGATGAACGGAGACGTCATTTCCAACCGTCCCCGCTCCCCCATCTTCAACCTCGACGGACTCCCCTTCCCGGCCTTCCATCTCGTCCCCTTCGAGAAATACAACTTCCAGATCGACGTTCCCGGCGAGGGACGTCTTCCGGCCGTCAACATCATGACCAGCCGCGGCTGCCCCTTCAACTGCAACTTCTGCGCCACTCCTATCAACTGGGGAAGGGCGGTCCGCACGCGGAGCCCCCTGAACGTCATTCAGGAGATCGAGGCCCGCATCGAAAGATACGGCTCCCGGGTCATCCACTTTTACGACGACACCTTCAACCTCAGCGTGAAGCGGGTGGAGGACATCTCGAACCTCATCCTGGAACGGAAGCTTCCGATCTTCTGGCAGTGCGAGATCCGGATCGACCTGATGACCAAGCCCCTGCTGGCCAGGATGAGAGAGGCCGGACTTTTCTATGTGTCTTTCGGAATCGAGGCCGGGTCGGAACGGGTGCGGAACACCGTCATCAACAAGAAGGTCAAGCTCGAGGATTTCCAGAACATCGTGGCCTGGTGCAAAGAGCTGGGGGTCGTCCCCAACGCCTTCTTCATCTTCAGCCATCCCACCGAAACATGGGAGGAAGCCCAGGAGACCATCCGGCTCATCGAGCAGTACAAGGGCGAGGTCGAGGCCAGTGTCGCCATCCTCCATGTCTATCCCGGCACTCCGCTCGAAGGGACGGCCAAAGAGATCGGCCTTTTGCCCGCCGATTTCACCTGGACGAAAAAACATTCCTCCAAGGTCATCACGCTGCCGACGGCGCAGGGAGACGTGCCCCTTTTTTTAGATAAGCTCACCTGGGCTCAGGTCAGCGAGCTCCTGTTCCGCTGGTCGTTCTCCGGGGGAAACGTTTCGATCGCCCGCAAAATCCCGCGCGTCCTTTCCAAAATCCGCTCCTGGGGCGACTTCAAGCGATACGCCATCATGGCCTTTGTCTTTCTGAAGCTCAGGTTGAAAAAACTGATGAGAAAAGGAGGCTGAGATGTCGGCCTATCTCTACATCATCCTGGCCTATCTGCTGGTGCTGGCAGCGCTGAATTTTGTCCGGGCCCGGCGCATCAAGAGCCAGGAGGACTTCATGGTCGCGGG
>JAFNEO010000008.1 GCA_017886205.1 Candidatus Aminicenantota bacterium
TCGGCGGCGTCCTCGGTGGAGTCGTGGGTGAGGTCGAAGCCCCGGTCAGGGCCATCGGAGAGATCAAGCCGCCCCGACTCCTCAAGAAGGTCGAGCCCACGTATCCCGAAATCGCCCGCCAGGCTCGTGTCGAAGGCGTCGTCATCGTCGAGGCCACGACCGATATCTACGGACGGGTGCAGAACGTCAAGGTCCTGCGCTCCATTCCCCTGCTCGACCAGGCGGCCATCGACGCCGTCCGGCAATGGGTCTATGAGCCGATGATCATCAACGGCCGGCCTCGGGGGGTCATCTTCACCGTTACGGTGAGATTCCAGCTCAAGTAGAAAAGCTAGAATATGGCTTTCGATATTAAAAGGAGGTATTGAACATGCAATTCGGTCTGATCGAAATGTGGCAGGCCATGGGTCCTGTAGCCAAAGGTGTTACCTTCTTGCTCATCGCCCTCTCCATCATCTCGCTCTATCTTTTCGTCGAGAGACAACTCGTTTTCCGCAGGGCCCGTAGCAAGTCCAAGCAGCTCGCCCCGAAGCTGGCGGACTTGCTGAAGAAGGGACAGGTCAAGGAAGCCTTGACTCTTTCCACCAAGAAAGAGAACAAGGGAAGCCACCTAGCCCGCGTAACCGCGGCCGGCATCCAGGAGTTCCTGGAAGGGAAAGAGGCCAACCTCTCCATAGAAGAGCAGATTGGGACCGCCCAGAGAGGCTGCGAGCGCGCCTCGACGATCTTCAACCAGGAGCTGAAGAGAGGGTTGAGCACGCTGGCCACGATCGCCACCTCCGCCCCCTTCATCGGCCTGTTCGGAACCATCTCCGGAATCATCAACGCGTTCCGCGGCATGGCTCTGACGGGATCGGGTGGAATCGGCGCCGTGGCGTCCGGTATCGCCGAGGCCCTGGTCACCACAGCGTTCGGGATCGGTGTCGCCATCATCGCCCTGTGGTGCTATAACTCTTTGAACACGAAAATCGAAGTCTACGACGCCGAGATGTCCAACACCAGCTCCCAGATCGTCGACTTCTTCATCCGCAAGCAAGTCGGGTAAGCCGCACTGAGAGCGAATGTCGTCCGAGCCGGACCATCCCGGCTCGGGAAGAGAGGCAGATAAATGTCAATTTTAATCCGCGGCGAAGAAAAGGTCAAATCCGAACCCAACGTCGTCCCCCTGTGCGACGTCCTGCTCGTCCTGTTGATCATCTTCATGGTGGTAACGCCGCTCGTCCAGAAAGGCGTGGATGTCAGGCTCCCAGCGGCCCTGAACACGATCGCAATGCCCGATAATCCCGAGGTCGTCCTGGCCATGCGCAGAGACGGCACGATGTACGTCAACCAGGACAAGGCCACGATGGATAACCTCCAGACGCTGCTCGAAGAGGCCTTCCTGACGGCCAGCGAGAAGAAACTGTATCTCAAAGCGGACCAAGAACTCGAGTACGGAAAGATCGTGGACGTCATCCAGGTGGTCAAGGATGCCGGCATCGAGATCATAGGCATCATCACCGAGGTCAAGACCGAAAAAGGCGGGTAACCTGCTCGAAGTTGAGTGCTGATTTCGAACCATTGACCCGAGGCGAGAGGACGAATTTTCAGTTGTCTTCTCGCCTCGCGGCTTTTTTCAGAACCCCATCCCAAGCCTTAACATCATCGGTGCACAAATGGAAAGGCCGATGAGACCGAAGGTTCTGGTCACCAGGAAACTGCTCCCCGACGCTTTGGCCTATCTGGAGGAGTATGCCCTGGTCGAAGGGGGCAGGGAGACCGGAGGTTTGACCCGGAAAGAACTCAAGCAAAAAATCCGGGACAAGGACGGTCTTTTCTGTCTTCTTGTCGACCGGATCGACCGGGAGGTCATCTCCGCCGGGCAGAGGCTCACTATCATCGCCAATTGCGCCGTCGGGTTCGACAACATCGATGTCCAGTATGCCCGGGAGAGAGGGATCCTCGTGACCAACACGCCGGGAGTCCTGACCGAAGCGACCGCCGACCTGACCTGGGCCCTCATCCTGGCCGTAGCCCGCAAAATCCCTCAAGCCGATCGGTTTGCCAAGGAAAATCGCTTCACCGGCTGGGAGCTCGACCTCTTCCTCGGCCGGGAGGTCACCGGCCGGCGGCTGGGGATCATCGGACTGGGAAGGATCGGGAAGGCCGTCGCCGAGCGGGCGCAGGCCTTCAAAATGGAGGTTGTCTATCATGACCCCCACCGGCTGGCCGATGAGGAAGAGCGCGACCGCGGAATGACCTATCTGCCTCTCGACGAACTCCTCTCCTCCGCGGACATCGTTACCATCCATGCCTCTCTGAATCCGCAAACCCACCATCTTCTTTCGGCGGCAAAGCTCAAGCTCATGAAGAAAACCGCCATCCTCGTCAATGTCGCCCGTGGGCCGATCGTCGATGAAGCGGCCCTGGCAAAGGCACTGGCCAAAGGAGATCTTTGGGGAGCGGGCCTGGATGTCTACGAGAGAGAGCCGGACATCGAGGAGCGGCTTTTCCGCCTGGACAACGTCGTCCTCCTCCCCCACATCGGCAGCGCGACCTATGAGACGCGGTCACGCATGGCCATGGCGGCGGCCCGGAATCTCGTCCAAGGGCTCCGGGGCGAGCGCCCGGACAACCTCATCACCTAGGTTTGCGGCGGGGCTTGACGGCCTTGCGCAGCGGCTCGTTCATGCTGCCGGTGCGGTAGCCCTCGAGGTCCAGAGTGATATAGGCATAGCCGAGCTTCTTGAGTCCGGCGATCACTTTAGCCCGGGACTTTTCGTCCATGAGCTTTCTGAACTCCCCGGTCCTGACCTCGAGCCGGGCGATCTCTCCGTGGTGCCGGACTCTAACCTGGGTGAAGCCGAGACTCCTGACGACGTCTTCGGCCCGGCCGATTTTGAGCAGCATCCGGCGCTCGATCGCGGTATAGTACGGAAACCGGGAAGCCAGGCAGGCCAGCGACGGCTTGTCCCAAGTGGGAAGGCCCATCCCTTTAGAGAGAAGCCTGATTTCCCTTTTGGTCAATCTGGCCTCGCGCAACGGCGAGCGAACTCCGAGCTCCCGGCCGGCCTTGGCGCCGGGACGATAGTCGTCCCGGTCGTCATGGTTCGACCCGTCGAGCACATGGGGAATGGACCTGGCCGAGGCCATCTCCCTAAGGCGGGAAAAGAGCTCCTGTTTGCAGTGATAGCAGCGCAGGGGGGAGTTTTCAGCGAACTTGGGGTTATCGATCTCCTCGGTCTTGATAAGGAGATGCTTGACCCCGAGCTCCCGGGCCATCCTGGCGGCGGTCCGGACCTCTCTCTCCGGATAGGTCTCGGAGCGGGCGATAACGGCCAGCACGTTTTCTCCGAGCTCTTCGGAGGCCACCTTGAGCAGGAAGGTGCTGTCCACGCCCCCCGAGAACGCGACCAGGACCTTCCCCATCCGGCGGAGGATGCCGCGGAGTCTGTCTTCCTTCCTTGTCGTCGAGATCGCAATCCGGTTCTTTCCTGCCATCTCTCTCACTTTATCTGCCTCTCTTTGCCCTGCGCCATTTTTTTCACTTCCCGGATGATCTCGGGAATGATCCTTCTCTCCTCAATCCGGCGAACCAGACGGCCCTTCTTGAATAGGATTCCCACGCCCCGGCCGCAGGCGACCCCGATATCCGCCTCCCGCGCTTCCCCCGGCCCGTTGACCATGCAGCCCATCAGCGCCACCTTCAAAGGGGCGCGAATGGCGGCCAGCCGCTTCTCGACCTCGGGGACGATCTTCATCATGTCCACTTCGGCCCGGCCGCAGATCGGACAAGAAACGATGTTGACACCTCTGGAGCGAAGGCCAAGACTCTCGAGAATGAGATAGGCTGCCCGGACCTCCTCCTCGGGCGGTGCGGTCAGGGACACGCGGACCGTGTCGGCCAGCCCCTCGCTCAAGAGGATACCCAGTCCGACGGCCGATTTCACGGTCCCGGAGAACAGGCTTCCGGCCTCGGTGATCCCGGCATGAAAGGGATAGTCCACCTTTTCGGCGAGGAGTCTGTAGGCGGCGACAGTCCGGCCGACATCCGAGGCTTTCAAGGACACTTTGATCAGGTCGAAGCCAAGGTCCTCGAGCAAACGAATGTGGCCCAGAGCGCTCTCCACCATCGCCTCGGGGGAGGCCTCCCCATACTTGGCCAGGAGGTTTTTTTCCAGCGACCCGGAATTCACGCCGATCCGGATGGGTACTCTCTGCTGCCGGCAGGCCCTGACGACCTCCCGCACCTTCTCCTTCGAGCCGATCGTCCCGGGATTCAGCCGCAGTCCGTCGACCCCCGCCCGGAGTGCCGCCAGAGCTAACCTGTGATCGAAATGGATATCGGCGATGACCGGAATCGTGATGCGCTTCCGGATGGCCTTCAAGGCTTCGGCCGACCGTTCATCGGGCACGGCCAGGCGGACGATCTCACAGCCCGCTCTCTCCAGCCGCTTGACCTGTGCTACCGTCCGGCCGACCTGATCGGTCAGGGTCTTGGTCATCGACTGGACGACAACCGGAGCCCCTCCCCCGATTGGCACACTGCCAACCATAATCCGCTTCGTGCTCCGCCTTGGATAAGCGAGAACAGCCCTATTTACCACGGAATGAGGCTCTCCCAGCCGTTAGGCATCCTCTTGACGATATCGTTGAGGAGGATGAAGACGATGAGGAAGATGAAGATCACAAATCCCACCTGCATCCAGATCTGCCGGATCTTGGGGCTGAGATCGCGCCGGAACAAGGCCTCGAGGGCCAGGACAAAGATCTGGCCGCCGTCGAAGACCGGGATCGGGAAAAGGTTGATGACGCCCAGTTGGAGGCTGATGAGCCCGATCCAGCTCAGCAGGGCCAGGAATCCCATCTTCCAGAAAGCATAGGAGAGGCTGGCGATCTCCAGCGGCCCGCCGAGCTGCTGAGTCGAAGCACGCCGGAGGATCAGGTCCTTGAGGAAGCGGATTATCAAGAACGTATTCTTGGCGTTGTCCCTCACGCTCTGGACGACGGCTCCGATAAGTCCGTATTTTTTCTCCACCGACTGGGCCTCGGTATAGGCGCCGATCTTCCCGATCTTGCCCTCGAGCCGCGGCGTGACACGGAAATGGAGGATCTCCCCCTTCCGGTTCACCACGAACTCCAGCTCACGGTTGGGGTTCTTTTCCAGGAACTCGATGAACTGGTAGAGATAGATCGGCCGGCCGTTGACGGAGAGGATGATATCGCCCTGCTGCAGTCCCGCCTTCTCGGCCGGGGAGCCCGGTTTGACCATCCGGATCTGTGTCAGAAACTTCCCCGTGAAGCCGGCATACCCCAGGGCATAGCGGGTCCTCTTTTCCGTTCGGAGTTGAATCTCCTTGGCCTCGCCTCCCCTGCGGAAATCCACGGCGATCAGCCGGTCCGGTTTGCGGCCTACGGCCAACTCAACGTCGCTCCAGTTCCGGACCTGTTCGTTATCCACGCTGAGAATCTCGTCGTCGAGCCGGAACCCCGCTTTCTCCGCGGGCGAGCCGGGCTCGATATAGCCGATGACCGGCGTCTCGTCCTGGTAGGCCGGGACGGTAACCCCGACCATGTTGATGACCGTGAAAATAAGGACGGCCAGAAAGATGTTCATCACCGAACCCATGACCATTACCAGGAACCGTTCCCAGCGAGTCTTGGCCAAGAAGTGGTCGGGGGGCAGGCTCACCTTCCCCCCTTCCGAGAAAAGTTCCCCTTCACCCAGGAACTTAACATATCCGCCCATGGGGATCAGGCTGACCCGGTAGTCGGTCTCCTTTCCGCGGATGCCGAAGAGCCGCTTGCCGTAGCCGAACGAGAAGGTCTCCACGCGGATGCCGACCAGCTTGGCGGTAAAGAAATGGCCGAACTCATGGATGAAGACGAGGACTCCGAAGACGACCAGGAAGGAGAAGATCGTGCCGAACAATGTGCCCATATCTAATACCTTTGCTTGAGGAGATTATCGGTCTGCGCCCGGGTCTCCCGGTCGATGACGAAGACTGCTTCCAGCGTACCCGCCTCGCTAACCCGGTGCCGCTCCATGACCTCGCCGACGACGGCTGAGATATCGGCAAACCCGATCCGGCGCCTAAGGAAGGCCTCAACCGCCACTTCATTGGCGGCGTTGAGCGTGACGGGCAGACTCTTCCCGGTCTCCAGAGCCCGCCTGGCGAAAGCGATGAGCGGGTAGCGCTCCTCCTCCACCTCGAAGAACTCGAGCGACCGGACCCGGCTCAACTCGAGGGATGACAACCCCGAATTCCGCCTTTCCGGATAGGTCAGAGCGTACTGGATCGGGATTCGCATATCGGTGACGCTCAGCTGGGCGAGTGTGGACCCGTCGCGCATCTCGACCAGGGAATGGACGATGCTCTGGGGATGGATGAGAATATCAAGTTGAGACGGTTTCAAGCCGAAAAGCCAGCGCGCCTCGATGAGCTCCAGCCCCTTGTTCATCAGCGTTGCCGAGTCGATGGTCACCTTCCGGCCCATCTTCCAGCGCGGGTGGGCGAGCGCCTCCTCGACCGTCTTGTCCTTGATCTCGGCGAGAGGCGTCCGGAAAAAGGGGCCGCCCGAGGCGGTTAGGATCGCCTTCCGGACGTCCTCCTGCCGCTCTTTGGCCAGGCATTGGAAGATGCCGCTATGCTCGCTGTCCACGGGAATGATCTCGGCCCCGGAGGAAGCCGCCCGGGACTTTAGGATGGCGCCGGCCACGACCATCGTTTCTTTGTTGGCCAGAGCGACCCGCACTCCCGTCTCGACGGCGGCGACGGTCGGCCGCAGCCCCTCAATGCCAGTGATGGCCGCGACCACGATGTCGTTCTCCTCGAAGCGGGCGACCTCTTCCGCGCCCTCGGGTCCGTGGACCACGCGGATGGGGAGCCTTCCGAGATCAGCCCTGAGTCTGGCGGCCTCGGCCTGTGTCCTAAGGGAGACAATCTTCGGAGAAAACTTCCTGACCTGCTCGTGAAGGAGAGAAATGTTGGACCCTGCGGCCAGGCCGACAACGGCGAACTCATCGGCCATCCGGCCCACGATCTCGAGGGTGTTGGTACCAATGGAGCCAGTCGAACCCAAAATGGCAATCTTCTTCATTTCCAGAAAAGCTTGATGAAGTAATAGAAAAAGGGGGCCGCCAAAAGGAAGCTGTCGATCCGGTCGAGAAACCCACCGTGGCCGGGGAGGAAGTTGGAAGAATCCTTAACTCCGACCGCCCTCTTGAACAGGGACTCGAGCGGGTCGCTGACTTGGGCAGCCGCATGGACCAGGGCACCGCAGACCAGCGCCGTCCCGAGTCCGATGTCCCTGAGCAGGAGCTGCCGGGCGACCAGGGCGCCCAGGACGCTGAAGGCGATTCCGCCCACGCTCCCCTCCCAGGTTTTGTGGGGGCTGGCCAGCGGGGTCATCTTGTGCCGTCCGAAGAGCTTGCCGAAGAAATAGGCCCCTGTGTCCCCGAGGAAGATGACGGCGCAGAGAAAATAAAAAGCATAGACTCCCCTCTCGAGCGCGATCAGATAGATATAGTTCATCGGAAAGCTGATATAGAACGCTCCGAAAAAGGTCACGGCGATGGACTGAGTGTAGTACGGAAGCTGCTCGACGCGCTGGAAAGAGACGACGAAAAATACCGCCGTCAAGAGGAAAGCCGCAAAGAGCGCGGCATCGAGGGGAAAAGAGGCCCGGAAGAAAAAAGAAAAGCTGATGATGAGGGCGATAACGAGACCGAGCGGGACCTGAGGTTGAAGCCTCTTCTTCCGCGCCAGACCGAAAAACTCGAGGAGCGCAGCCAGGATGAACACCTGGAGGACGATGAAAAGGAGGAGCGGCGAACCATACTGGATCGCCAGAAAGAGAGGGACCAGGAGCAGGACGGCGGTGCGCAGGCGTTTGAGGAGATTCATGGGACGAGGCCGGCAGACGCCGCAGGCGGGCTAGGCGCCCTCGGACGGGCGGGCATGGACGGCGCCGAACCTCCTTTCTCTTTTTTGGAAGTCGACCAAAGCCTGGAGGAAGTCCCGCCGCCGGAAATCCGGCCAGAAGACAGGCGTGATCCAGATCTCGGAATAGGCGATCTGCCAGAGCAGGAAATTGGAAATCCTAAGCTCGCCGCTCGTCCGGATGAGGAGGTCGGGGTCGGGGATCCCGGCCGTGTAGAGGCGCCGGGCAAAGGCCTCCTCGTCCAGGCGGGCCGAATCCAAGTCTCCATCCTGCAAGATTTTCTTCACGGCGTCGACGATCTCTGTCCGGCCGCTGTAGTTGAGGGCCAGGACGATGGTCAGCCGGTCGAAGGTCCGGGTAAGGGTTTCCACCCTCTCCAGCTCTTTTTCGGTGGACTCGGGAATCTCTTCTCTCCGGCCGATGACCAGGACACGGATTTTATTTTTTATCATGTCTTTATCCTGCTTCCGGAGGTAGTCCTCGAGCAGTCTCCAGAGCAGGGCGACCTCCTTCTTGGGTCTCTTCCAATTTTCCCGCGAAAAAGCGTAGAGGGTCAGGAACTTGATGCCCAGCCGGGCGCAGGATTCGACGACTTCCTTGACCGCTTTGGCTCCAGCCCGGTGACCCTCGATCCGCGGCCTTCGCCGCTTCTCCGCCCAGCGGCCATTGCCGTCCATGATCACGGCCACGTGCCGCGGGATCCGGGAGAAGTCCAGCTGCCGGACGAGTTTTTCCTCTTCGCTCCCGGGAGAAATGAAGCCTTTGAGGTCGATTTCCACGGATTCATTATAAGGGCTACCCCCTCCAATTGTCAAAGTAGGCTCGGGGGAGCAAGGAGGGCCCGCTCAGTCGTCCACGGACTTCCTCATCCATACCCTTCGCCGACCTTGGCCAAACCGCCTGCCTTATTCAGGCCCCTCGTAATTCCATAAGAGGGGTTGGGGAGATTAATATGATACACATGAAGTCTTGAGGGCGGTTTGGCCCCTGGGTATAAGCCCGCTCCGCTGCCCAACTAAAGTTGTGCGGGAGCTAGACCAAAAGGGGTCGATCTGGTAATCTAGAAATACACAATGGAGACAAGCTTTAAATGTGTTTAGGAATTCCCGCCAAGGTGACCCGAATAGATGCTTCCAAGCAGGGGAAGGTCGATTACCTGGGTACCAAGGTTAAGGTCGACTTTTCTCTGTTGGAGGACATTCGGCCGGGCGATTGGGTTATCGTCCATGCCGGGTTCGCCATCACCAGACTCGACGAAGAGGAAGCCCAGGAAACCTTGAGCCTCCTCCGCGAAATCCTCCAAGCCCAAGGAGAATGAGAGTTGCCGGGCCCGATGAAAGAGCTCCGTGACGGGTCCATCACCCACGCTCTTCTCGGCAGGATCGGAAGCAAGACTTCCGGCCTGGAACAGCCGGTGCGGATCATGGAGGTCTGCGGCACCCACACCATGACCATACATCGCTACGGCCTGAAAACCCTGCTCGAGGAGGCCGGGGTGGATATGGTTTCCGGTCCGGGCTGTCCGGTCTGTATCACGCCCAACGAGGTCCACGAAGCCTGCATCGACCTGGTTACGAAAAGAGAAAGCTTAATCCTGGCTTCGTTCGGAGATATGACCAGGGTTCCGACGGGAAAGGGATCGCTGCAGACAGCCATTCCGGCACCCTCCTCCCGGGTCAAGATCGTCTATTCTCCTGAAGAAGCACTGGCCTTGGCCAAGGCAAACCCGGCCAAGGAGGTGGTCTTTTTCGGCGTCGGGTTCGAGACCACTATCCCGGGGATCGCCTTGACCGTAAAAAGGGCCGCCGACGAAGGAGTGCCGAATTTTTCGACGCTTTCCGCACTCTGGCTTATCCCGCCCGCGCTGCGGGCCATCCTTCAGGCTGGAGAAACCGCTATCTCCGGTTTCCTCTATCCCGGACACGTCAGCGCCATCATCGGCCTGGAACCCTACCGGTTCATTGCCGAGGAATACGGTGTGCCGGGAGCCGTCGCCGGGTTCGAGCCCAACGACATCCTCCTTGGGGTCAGCGCCATCCTGGACCAGATAGCGGAGGGACGGCCGGGTGTCCATCTCGAATACGGACGCGTGGTCAACCCGCGCGGGAACCCGCTGGCCCAGGCGGTGATGGCAGAGATGCTCGAGCTCCGGGATGCTTTCTGGAGAGGCCTGGGCCGCATTCCTCGGAGCGGTCTCGGCCTTAAAGAACGATACGGAGCCTATGACGCCCGCGTCAAACTTGCCCTGAGCATAAGGGAGGGTTCGGAGGACCTTCCAGGTTGCCGCTGCGGCGAAGTTCTGCGCGGCCTGATCTCGCCTCCCCAATGTCCTCTTTTCGGCAAGAGGTGCGGACCGGATTCACCATTTGGGCCCTGCATGGTTTCTTTCGAAGGCGCCTGCTTTATTTATCACAAGTACGACCGCACGAGGGGAAGTGAGTAGGATGGCGACGACTGAGGAAAAGGCGGTCAGCCTCGAGCTCGGGAGCGGCGGGAAGCGGATGCGGGATTTCATCGCCCGCCACATCGTCCCCGCGTTCCGCAACCCATTTCTCGACGACCTCGGCGATGCCAGCCATCTGCCCATGGGTGTCGCCTTCACCACGGACAGCTATGTTGTCGATCCCATCTTTTTTCCCGGAGGGGATATCGGCACCCTGGCCGTCAACGGGACGGTCAACGACCTGGTGGTTTCGGGCGCGGTGCCCCGTTTTCTTTCCCTCGCCCTCATCCTCGAGGAAGGACTGCCCTGGGTGGACCTAAGCAGGATCCTGAGGTCGATCAAGCGGGCGGCCTCAAGAGCGGATGTCCTGGTGGCCGGCGGAGACACCAAGGTCGTCCGCCGCGGCCAGGCCGACAAGATCTACGTCAACACCTCCGGCGTCGGGCTGACGGTGGCCCGGCCCAGGACTTCTCTCATCCGTCCGGGCGACCGGATCATCTTGACCGGTACGCTGGGCGAGCACAGCCTGGCCGTCATGCTGGCGCGGGAAGAGTTCGGGCTCGAGTCCCGGGTCCGGAGCGACTGCGCTCCCCTGACCTATCTCCTTCCGCTCTGGGAGAGGGGGGCGCTCTGGATGCGCGACATCACCCGGGGTGGGTTGGCCACCATCCTTTCCGAACTGGCTGAAAAGATCCCCCATGCGCTGCTCATCGAGGAAGAAAAAATCCCCCTGTCGCTCGCCGTGCGGGGAGCGAGCGAGCTGCTGGGCATCGACCCGCTTTATCTGGCCTGCGAGGGCCGGGCCGTCATCGTGGCACCTCAGAAGAAAGCCGGCGCGATGCTCAGCGAGATCCGGAAGAGCCCCTTGGGTAGACGGGCGGCCATCATCGGGCGGGTGGATGACCGGATCGGACGGCCGGGCGAACTCCTCCTCGCCACGATGACGGGAGGGCTGCGACTCCTGGAGCCGCTGACCTCGGAACTTCTGCCCCGCATCTGTTGATCGAAGCCATGGCTGAGAACGGACGATGGAAAAAGAGTTTCCCGTTGATCTGTCTTCTCGTCTCCTGGCTGTTCTGGCCCGGCTGCTCATCGGACCGGAAAACCGAAGGCCCAGCCGGGGCAGACGACTATGCGGCAAAAATCAAGAGCCCGACCACTGGGCTTCGCGCCTATGAAGCCGGGGCCAACGAAGTGGACCTGCGCCTCAAGAACTCAGGAAAACAAGAATGGTCATCTCAGGCCAAGAATCCGTGTCTCGTCTCCTATCACCTCCTCGATGAAACTGGGGAGGTCCTGAAGTTCGATAACGCCAGGACCGTCCTTCCTCACATCGTCCGGCCGGGTGAGGAAATCTCCGTTGCCGTCCGGGTCAAAGCCCCTTTAAACAGAGGGAGCTACCGCCTCGAGTTCGACCTTGTGCGCGAAGGCCTGGCCTGGTTCAAGGACTCCGGCAGCCCGACCCTCATCATTCCGCTCCAGGTGGAAGAAAAGAATTGGCCCGAAGAGACGAAGATCGAGTCGAGCGTCCCCGAGTTCATGGAGCTCCAGAAGCTCATCCGGCTCACGCTCGACAACGACGTGGTCGAGTTCAAGGGCAGAACCGGCAAGATCAGCGGGTTCACGGCCGGCGCCGGCTACCCGCAGGTCTGGCTCCGCGACGCGGCCACGATCATTCCGGCTTCGCGCTTTTTTTATCCGGACGCTTTCCTTGTTTCCTGGCTCGAGGAGCACCTGTCCTTCCAGAAGCCCGACGGCGGCTTGGAAGACTGGATCGACGCCCGCGGCCGCTCAGACAAGAACACCGTCGAGACGGACCAGGAGGCGAGCGCAGTCCATTCGGCCTACCAGGTATTCCTCCTCAAGGGGAGGGGATGGCTCGAAAAAAAGGTCGGCGGCGAGGCGATCATCAACCGTCTCGAAAAGGCCATTGAATTCCTTTTCGAAAACCGGTTCGATCGGGAACGCGGGCTCATCACCGGCGCCCACACCGCCGACTGGGGGGATGTTGATCCGGAGGATGTCGATCAGAGGGCCATCTACGTGGATGAAAAGACGCGCTGGACGGCCGACATCTACGATCAGAGCATGTGTTATGAATCCTGCCGGGAACTGGCCGCCATGTTCTCGGCGCTCGGAATCCAGGAGAGGGTCAACTTGTGGCTGCGAAAGGCGGCCGCCCTCCGCGAAGCCGCCGACCGACATCTGTGGCAGGAGGACAAAGAGTTCTACAGGGTTCACATCCACCTCGACCCTTTTCCTCACGACTTCGACGAGGATGGAATGTTTGCCATGGGCGGTAATGCCCAGGCGATCATCTCGGGTTTGGCCGACTCCGGGAAGGCAGGACAAATCATCCAGGCCGCCCTCGAACGTCAGGATCAGTTCCGTATCTCCTCTATCTCCGGGTCGCTCCTCCCTCCTTACCCGGCCGGATTCTTTAAACATCCGGCGATGGACGAACCTTACGAGTACCAGAACGGCGGACAGTGGGACTGGTTTGGCGGCCGGCTGGTCCTGGCCATGTTCGAGAACGGGTTCAGCGCTCAAGCCCGGGAGAAGCTGATCGAGATCGCCCGCAAAGACGTCCGGAACGGCGGACTGTTCGAGTGGGATACGAAGGAGGGTGCCGGCCGAGGAAGCGACGACTATGCCGGAAGCGCCGGCAGCCTGGCCCGGGCCCTGTTCGAAGGCTACTTCGGGTTCAAGCTGGGTGAAAAGAGCCTCGATCTTGAGCTCAAGCTCGGGGAGGACGAGGGCCGAGTCCACATCCGGCTTCCCTCGTCAGGGCTAACCGCGGCTTACGACTATCGGCCGGTCAAGAGCGAGGGCAAGATCTTCCTCCGGTATGAGAGCAGCTTTCCCGGTCAGGGAGAAGTACGAGTGCTTGTCCCCTGGGCATTTTTTGGCGCAGCCGATCGAGAGACCGGAAAGAAGATGCTGGAGGTGCGGCGGGATGGCGCGGCGTTCCCCTTCCGATGGATGAGCCGGAATCAGGATGACTTCATCGTTGTGGACACCGATCTCAGAAAGCACAGCCTCGAGATAGGATTAAGGGATACGCAATAGAAGCTATTTGCGGCCGATCGAATAATACTCAAACCCCAACTTCCGCAGCGCCGCCGGGGCGAAGATATTCCGACCGTCGATGATGATCGGGTTGGCCATCGTCCCTTTTATCTTATCGAGTTCGAGACCGGCAAACTCCTCCCACTCGGTCAAGAGCAGGAGGGCGTTCGTCCCCTCGGCGGCCAGATAAGGCGAGGCAAAGTATTCAAGGCGTCCCGGCTCGGGAGAAAAGACCAGTTTCATGTTGTCTGTCGCCTGGGGATCGTAGAGCCGCAGCCGGGCCCCCTCGCGGACGAGTTCCCGGATGATGTTGATGCTGGGCGCTTCGCGGATATCATCCGTCTCCGGCTTGAAGGCTAGCCCGAGGATGGCGATCCGTTTATCCTTGAGGATCCAGAGGGCCTGTTTGACCTTTTCTATGACGAGCCGGACCCGGTCGAAGTTGATCCGGTCCGCTTCCTTGAGCAGGCTCATGTCAACGCCCAAGTCTTCTCCGATTTTGACCAAGGCCTTGATGTCCTTGGGAAAGCAGGAACCGCCGTAGCCGATCCCCGCCTTTAAAAAGCGGCCGCCGATGCGCGGGTCGAGCCCCATGCCTTCGGCTACCTGCTCCACATTGGCGTCGGTTTTCTCGCAGATGTTTGAGATCAGGTTGATGTAGGAGATTTTCAGCGCCAGGAACGAGTTGGAGGCATGTTTGATCAGCTCGGCTGTGTCGATGTTGGTGACGACCAGGCGGTCCTTGAACCGGCCGTAGATACCGCAAAGGATATCCCTGGCCCGGTCCGTCTCCACGCCGACGATGATGCGGTCGGGGTGGAGGAAGTCCGAGACCGCCGACCCCTCTCTCAAGAACTCGGGGTTGGAGGCGATGTCGAAGGCGGTGTCCGTTTTTTTATGGAGACCGATGGTCCGCTTGATCCAGTGCGATGTCTTGACCGGGACGGTGCTCTTCTCCACGACGAGCTTGTAGCGGTCGAGATTGTCGGCGATCAAGCGGGAAACCTCTTCGATCTGGGACATGTCGGCGCTTCCGTCGGCATGCTGGGGTGTCCCCACGCAGACGAAGATGACATCGGCATCCCGGATGACCGGGTTCAGTTCAGCACTGAAGGAGAGCCGTCCTTTTTGGATGTTCGCGGCGAGAAGCTCGTCGAGACCGGGCTCGTAGATCGGGACTACGCCTGACAAGATCCGGCCGATCTTCTCGCCGTCCTTGTCCGCGCCGATAACCCGGTGGCCGAGCTCGGCCAGGCCGGCAGCCGTCACCATGCCCACATAGCCGGTTCCGATGACCGCAATTTTCATATCTCCCCTCCTCTCAGGCCTTGATTACGTTTTTTCTCTTTTTTTTGATAGCGTTCCGGGTGTCCACGACGAGCGGGGCGTTGCGGACGATCCAGTCGTAGTCATACACCGAATGGTCGGTGGAGATGATGACGGCCTCGCTGGTCCGGAGTCTCCTTGCTGTCAACTCTACGGAGCGCAGGTCGAGGCCGGGGTATTCTCTATGCCCGGCGGAGTGCGGGACATAAGGGTCGTTGTAGGCTACCCGAGCGCCTTTCTCCTTTAACACGCTGATGATCTTGAGGGCCGGCGATTCGCGCGCATCGTCGATGTCCTTTTTGTAAGCGAGCCCGAGGACAAGGATCCGGGCGTTGCGGATGGACTTCCCGCCCCGGTTCAAGGCTTCGATAGTCTTGTTGACGACGTAATACGGCATGTGCCTGTTGATCTCGCCGGCCAGTTCGATGAACTTGGTCGAATAGTCGACCTCCTTCGCTTTATAGGTGAGATAAAAGGGGTCGACGGGGATGCAGTGACCGCCGTACCCGGGTCCGGGATAGAAAGGCATGTAGCCGAAGGGCTTGGAGGAAGCGGCCTGGATGACCTCCCAGATATCGATGCCCATGCGTTCGAAGATGATCTTGAGCTCGTTGACCAGGGCGATGTTGACCGACCGGAAGATGTTCTCCAGGAGCTTGACGGCCTCGGCGACCCGGGTCGAGGAGACCGGCACGGTGCGGATGACGACTTGGTCGTAGAGAAGCCGGGCCAGCCGCCGACAGTTCGGGGTCAGCCCGCCGATCACCTTGGGGATCGTCTCTGTGGAGTAGGACCTGTTGCCGGGGTCCTCTCGCTCCGGAGAAAAGGCAAGGAAAAAATCCCGGCCCGGACGAAGCCCGCTCTCGGCCAAGATGGGCAGCATCTCTTCGTCCGTTGTCCCGGGGTAGGTCGTGCTCTCGAGAATGACGAGCTGACCTTTTCTCAGATACTTGGCGATAACCCGCGTGGTCTCGAGGACATAGGAGAGGTCGGGGTTTTTGTGGGCATCGATGGGCGTGGGCACGCAGATGATGATGACGTCCACCTTGCGCAGCCCGGCAAAATCTCCGCTCGCCCGGAAGGCCCTTTTTTCCAGGAACGCCCGGAGCTCCCTAGCCGAGATATGGCGGATATAGCTCCGTCCCTTGTTCAAGGAGTTGACTTTCTTCGGGTCGATATCAAACCCGGTCACCCGGAAGCCTTTGGTGAGGAAAAGCTTGACAAGAGGGAGGCCCACGTAACCGAGCCCGATGACTCCGATGCGAGCCTGCTTGCTGCGGATTTTCCTCTCGAGAACGGGATACTCTTGACTCATCCTATCTCCTTTCCCTGTACCACCCCGCCGTCTTCTTCAGCCCCTGTTTGAACCCGACCAGCGGCTCAAACCCCAGAAGCCTTCTGGCTTTCCCTATGTCGGCGAAGGAGTGAAGGATGTCGCCCGGCCGGGGATCTGTATAAAGAGGCTTGACGGAGCCACCTATCAGCTCACTGATCTCATGGACTAGGGTGTTGACCGTGGTCCTCTCCCCGCAGCCGATGTTGAAGACCCCGCCCAGGGCTTCGTCCGGCGCCTCGACCGCCCCGAGGTTGGCTTCTACCGCATCAGCCACAAAAATGAAATCTCTGGACTGCTCGCCGTCGCCAAAAATTTGGGGTCTCTCTTCCGATAAGATCTTGTTTATGAAAAGGGGGATAACTGAGGCGTATGCCGAAAAGGGATCTTGGCGAGGGCCAAAAACATTAAAGTAACGAAGGCACACGGTTTCGAGTCCATAGAGTTGATAGAAAAGCTGGCAATACTTTTCTCCGATAAGCTTGCTGAGAGCATAAGGCGATAGAGGGACTCCCTCGTTTCCCTCTGTGAGGGGAAAAGCCTGACTATCTCCATAGACCGCGGCTGAGGAAGCGAAGATGAATCTTTTGACCTTGGCCTCATGGGAGGCCAAAAGGAGATTGGCCGTGCCGTTGATATTGATATCATGATTTAGGAGTGGATCAGAGATCGAACGGGGTACCGATGTCAAAGCGGCCTGGTGGAGAACAAAATCAACACCCCGGAGGGCCCTCTGGCAGGTCTCCAGTTCGCGGATGTCTCCCTCGATAAGCTCGATGAAGTTCCGGAACGGCGTCAGGTTCTCCCGCTTCCCGGTGACAAAGTTATCGAGCACCATGACTCTCTCTCCACGCCGGACCAGCTCTTCGGCGATGTGAGAGCCGATGAAACCGGCGCCCCCCGTAACAAGATAAGTCTTCACGATCGGCCTGCCTTTAGATGAGATTTAAGATATCCCAGCTCCTCCAGCCTCCTCAGGACGGTGCCGACGCTCTCCTCGAGCGTGTCTTTATCCGTCTGCAGGAGGATCTCGGGGTTCTCGGGCTCCTCATAAGGGTCGGAAACGCCGGTGAACTCCTTGATCTCCCCTTTCATGGCTTTCTTGTACATGCCCTTGACGTCCCGGCGCATGCACTCCTCGAGCGAGCACTTGGCATAGACCTCGATAAAGTCGCCGATCTCCTGCCGCGAGCGGGCCCGGACCTCACGGTAGGGAGAGATGAACGAGGTCAGCACGGCGACACCGTTCCGGGTCAGGAGCTTGGCCACAAAGGTGACCCGGCGGATGTTCTCGTTGCGGTCTTCACGGGAGAAACCCAGGTCGCGGGTCAGGTCCTGGCGGACGATGTCCCCGTCCAGCCGCTCGACCCGCATCCCTTTCCCCCGCAGGATTTCGGCGACCTTGTCGGCCACCGCCGATTTTCCTGAACAGGGCAAACCCGTGAACCACAGGGTGAAGCCTTTCTGGCTGCGATCTTTCTTCTCAACCATCCGTACTCGTCTCCTATCTCTGATCTTGCCTTCTCCGGCCTTTACTCGTTGAAAGGGTTCTCAAACTGCATGATGACCTTGGCCACCTCGGGCCGCATCAGCTCCGGTGGGGGGATCTGGCCTTTGACCAGAAGGTCTCGAATCTTGGTTCCGCTGAACTGGATCTGTTCGGACGGAGGATGGGGGCAGATCTTCTCGTTCACCACCGACTGGCATTTTTTGCAGAAGTAGAACGCCCGGAAGAAGAGGGGCGCGATCCCCAGGTCGGGGAACTCCTCAAAGATCTCCTGAGCGGCGTAGGGGTGGTAGTAGGTCCCGACGCCGGCATGGTCCCGCCCGATGATGATGTGAGTGCAGCCGAAATTTTTCCGGACGACAGCGTGGTGGATGGCCTCCCGGGGACCGGCGTAGCGCATCTCCATCTGTAGGATGGCCATGACGGCCCTTTCCTTAAGGTAGTAGTGCTTGATCAACTCATCGTAGGAGGCCAGGATGACCTCGTCCTTGAAATCGCCCTTTTTCTTACGGCCGATGACCGGGTTGACGAAAACGCCGTCGGTGAAGGTCAGGGCCGTCTTCTGCACGTATTCGTGGCCGATATGGGGAGTGTTCCGGGTTTGGAAGGCGACGATCGTCTTCCAGCCCTTTTCCTTGAACAGAATCCGCGTCTCCTTGGGGCTGAGCTTGTAGCGGTCAAACGGCGTCGGCGAGATCTCAAGAAGGTCCAGGGGGCCGGCCAGAAGGACATCCTTCATCCCCGCGACCTTGGCCACTCCGGGATGAGCCCGGTCCATGGTCAAAAAGACCTTCTCGGCCAGCTCGTCCTTGTTGTATTTAAACTTTTCTTCCAGATGGAGGACGGCCACCGGACGGCCGCTCTCACTCACCAGGAGAATATCCTTTCCTTCCTTGAACCGCGCGGCCTCCTCTGGTCCGGCATCCAGGACGATGGGGATTGTCCAGGGGAGGTCGTTCGGAAGGCGCATCTCGTTCAGGACGTTCCGGACATCGGCCTTCCCCATGAACCCCTCAAGGGGAGAGAAGACACCGGTGGCGATGTTTTCGACGTCGGAGACCGACTCATCGCTGATTATTAGCTTGGGGAGCGCTCTTGACGCAGCCAGGACGTCTTTTCTGCATTCTCCGTGCAGGACCCTGTCAACCAGCTTTCCGCCATGGGGTGGGATCATGTGTTCCTCCGGGTTCGCAGCTCGGGATGGAGCGAAATTCGGCCTTCAGTCGATATAACCAAGAGCCTTCAGTCTTTCCTTGACCTTTTCCTCGTCCTCTTTGCTGAAGGCCTCCCCCGTTTTCTCTGCCTGGGAGAGTTTCTCCCGCAGCACCTTAGCGACGTAGCTCGACACGGACGCTACGTCCGTCCCCTTGATCGCCTCTTCGATCTTCTTGTAGAGGGACGCGGGGATGGATACGGTCATCGACTCTTTTTCCATGGTGTTTCCTCTTCAGGCGGGAGGGCGTTTGGCGGCCCTCCCGGCCCTCATGACCTAAAAATAGAACAAATATATATATGAATTGCCGTTTTTTTTCAAGCTCTATCCCTCGAGGCCCCGCGGGGAAGCCGCTCTTTTGTCGATTAAGGCGAAGGGTGTGGGTGAGGAAGTCCGTGGACGACTGAGCGGGCACGGTTTCTCGACTGAAAGGAGAGAAGAGCGAAGGAGGATGCGAAGCGAGTTTCCTCGCTGGGGAAACGAGCGGGCTGACGAATCCCATATCCGAGCCTCGGCTTGACAATTCCCGGCTTTTGAGGTTTAGTATGAATAACATATGACCGAAAATCCTTCCCCTGCATCTTGATATGGAAAAAATCACCCACCCCTATGTCCGGAAAAGCGTCTTCTCGGGCGTCCTCGACCGGAACCTCCGCAAGCTGGAGGGCCGGCTCGGCGTCGACCTCTCCATCCGCGGAGACAGCCTGATTGTTGATGGCCCTCCCAAAAAGGTCGAGTTTGCCAAGCTCTATTTCGAGAAGATGAGCGAGCTTGAGGACCGGGGATGTTCTCTCAGGGAAGAGGACTTCCACATCGCCCTCGACCTTCTCGAGGGCGGCAACTCCCAGGCCCTGGAGTCCTACTTCCCGGCCGAGGCCATCTGCCTCTCCCGGAAATCCGTCAACCCCAAGA
The DNA here is from genome assembly GCA_017886205.1 of Candidatus Aminicenantota bacterium. Lineage (GTDB taxonomy): Bacteria > Acidobacteriota > Aminicenantia > Aminicenantales > UBA8522 > UBA8522. The sequence goes on from JAFNEO010000008.1 coordinate 19,727, forward strand.
GCCTCAACCAGCAGGAATACATCCAGGCTATCCGCGGGTTCGACCTGGTCTTCGGCATCGGCCCGGCCGGTACCGGCAAAACCTACCTGGCCATGGCCATGGCCCTGACCTTCCTCCAGGAAAAACAGGTCAACCGCATCATCCTCACCCGGCCGGCCGTCGAAGCCGGCGAGAAGCTCGGCTTCCTGCCGGGTGACCTTTACCAGAAGATCAACCCCTACCTCCGCCCCCTTTACGACGCTCTCTTCGACCTCACCCAGACCGATCAGGCCAACCGCCTGATCGAGCGTGGTATCATCGAGATCGCGCCGCTCGCCTTCATGAGGGGACGGACCCTCAACGACTCCTACATCATTCTCGATGAGGCCCAGAACACCACCCGGGAGCAGATGAAAATGCTGCTCACCAGGGCCGGCTTCGGTTCCAAAGTCGTGGTCACGGCCGACATCACCCAGATCGACCTCCCCCAACCCAAGAGGTCGGGCGTCCTGGAGGCGCTTCGGATCCTCGCCTCGATCCCCGAGGTCGCCTTCATTCACTTTAACGAGAAGGACGTGGTCCGGCATCCCCTAGTCCAGAAGATCATCAAGGCTTACGACCGGGCCGAGCCGAAGCCAATCAAAGACCGATGAATTTCATTTCGTTCCGGCGGCTGAAGCTGTTTAAAGGACCTTCTTCGCGCCATAAGAACGGCGACCAAGAAACGCCGGCTAAGAAGGAGAAGAGGAATTTCTGGCGACGGCTTTTCCAGAGCCCGTTTTTTTACTTGATCGTCTTCGTCTTCGTGCTCTCCTATCTCCTCTCTTATGTGCCCCCCCGCTCTCTGCCCAAGCCCGAGGAAGGCGAGATCGCCTCGACCGACCTCATCTCTCCACTCGACCTCAACATCGAGGATACAGAAACGACGGCCAAGAGAAGGGCCGAGGCCGAGGAAGCCGTGCTTCCCGTTTATACGTTGGATAAGAACTCCTTCTTGGACATCGAGGAGAGGATTCGTCAGCTCTTCGAGTTCGGAAGGGAGTGGCTCAAGAACGCGACCGCTCCGGCCAGGACGCTCGAGCTCCAGAAGGCGGTCGCCGAGAAATTCGACCTCGAGATCCCGGTCCAGGAGCTGGATTCTCTGATCAAGTCGAATTTCTCCCCGGAGGTCCAGGAGACATTGATCAGCCTGATCGGGAAGGTCTCTTCCCAGGGCATCATCGTCTCTAAAAACCTCTTCATCCGAAAGGAGCCGGAGAGGGGCTTGATCTTGATGCAGGGACCGGGCAGCGAGCGGCCGATCCGGGTGGACGAAGTCCTGGACCTAACGGAAGGCCGGGAACGGTTCGCCTCGGATGTCGAAAAGCTCGAGATCTCCTCCCGCAACAAGCGGCTCCTCGTCGGTCTGGCTGAAGTGCTGCTTAGGCCCAACGTCAGTTTCAACAGAGCGGAGACGGAGGCCAGGAGAGAACGGGCCCGGGCGCGGGTGGAGACCGTCTTTTTCCGGCTAAAGAAGGGAAAAGTCATCCTCCGCAAAGGGGATGAAGCGACGGCCGAAGACCTCAAGTGGATCTCGATCATCAACGAGAACCTCAGGGAGGCGCGCGACTGGATCGTCCATCTCGCCGGGACGTTCCTGCTGTTCGCGCTGTTCTTCGTCACGGTCTGGTACTACCTGAAATCCCTGCTCAAGTTCCGGGCCGCCCTGAACATCTACCTGATGATGGGCGTGATCCTCATCTTGGGGCTCCTCGCCTACAAGCTGTCTTCGCTGCTTGCTACCCTCTTCAGCCAGTTCGCCCGGCTACCCGTATTGACCGATGTCGATGTCTACAGGTTCGCCTTTCCCTACCAGTTCGGCGTCATCATCTTCGCTTTCCTGACCACCAACACGGTCACCTTGATCTTCGCCATCCTCAACAGCCTGCTGGTCGGGTATCTGTTCCAGGGCCATTTCCAGTTCATGCTCTACTCTTTCATCGGCGGGCTGGCCGCTGTCTACGGCATACGGTACTACGAGAGACAAAGGCGCACCTCGGCCCTCCGCTCCGGCCTGTTTGTGGTCGCCCCGATCAACGTCTTCCTGATCATCACCCTGGAGCTCATCCAAGAGAAGATCGGCGGCCTGGATGCGATCGCCGCCGAGGCCATCATGGGCCTGCTGGGAGGGGCGCTGAGCGCTGCCCTCGCCTTCGTCCTACTTCCCGTCTTCGAAAACGTCTTCGGGTTCGTCACCCAAACCAAGCTCCTCGAACTCACCAACTCGGACCTGCCGGTCTTCCGGCAGATGGCCATGGAGGCACCCGGCTCCTACCATCATTCGCTCGTCGTCTCCACGCTGGCCGAGAAGGCGGCCGAGGAGATCGGCCTGGACACGATGCTGGTCAAGGCTGGAGCGCTCTACCACGACATCGGGAAGGTGAAACGGCCAGAGTACTTCATCGAGAACATCAGCCGGAATCCCGACCTCCACAAGGACATGACCCCGAGCCTCAGCTCGCTGGTCATTATCAACCATGTCAAGGAAGGGGCCGAGGTCGCCAAGAAGCTGAAGCTCCCCAAGAAAATCAAAGAGATCATCGAGCAGCATCACGGGAGCTCGCTGGTCCGTTATTTTTTCCACAAGGCCAAGGAGGTCTATGACCCGGAGATGCAGAAGATCGAGGAAGAGAACTACCGCTACCCGGGGCCGCCGCCCCAGGGCAAGGAGGCCGCCCTGATCATGCTGGCTGACTCGGTCGAGGCCGCCTCGCGAAGCATCAAATCGCCCTCGCGGGAAAACCTGAAACGCCTGATCATCGAGATCTTCGAGAACTACCTCCAGGACGGCCAGCTCGACGACTGCGACTTTTCGCTCCGGGAGCTCCGGGCTATCGCCGTCTCCTTCCACGCGACTCTTTACACCATCTACCATCCCCGGATCCAGTATCCGGGGTTTGACTTCGAGATGAAAAAAAAGAAAAAGCCGGCCAACGAGAAGAAAACCAATGATCGAGGTCCTGAACCTCCAGCGTAGGTACTGGGTCAACCGCAGAAAGTTCATCCGGGTTCTCGCCCGGCTGGCCGAGAAACACGGTCTGGATGATCCTGAAGTCACCCTGGCCTTCGTGGAGACACGGACGATCACCAGGCTCAACCGGAAGTTTCTGAAGAGGGACGGGCCGACCGACGTCCTCAGCTTCCCCGGTCTGGGGAAGGCAGGGCACGGGAAACCCCATCTCGGCGACATCATCATCTCGGTGCCGCAAGCCTTCAGGCAGAGCTTCGCCGAGGAACACGGGCTGGAGACGGAGCTCCTGGACCTCACCGTCCACGGATTCCTGCACCTCCTCGGACTCGACCACGGGAAGGGAATCGAGGAGGAGGAGGTCCGGGTGCGGGAGGCCTTGGAGGAGGGAGTATAGGCGAATGACGGCGGGCTTCTGGTCGTGGGCCGGTCTGGCCTTGCTTTTCCTGATCGCCTTTTTGCTCTCCCTTTTTCACGCTTCCCTCAGCACCTTTTCCAAGATCTCACTGAGCCGGTTCCTCGAGGACAAGGAGAAAGAGTTCAGGGAAAAAACCCTCGATCTCTACGACGAGACCAGGATCGCGGTGGAGAGCCTGCGCGTCATATTTATCATCGCGTTCCTGATCGACCTTTCGCGGCCGGTTCCGCGCATGACGCATTGGCCGGTCTGGCTCTTCCTGGGATCGTTGGCCGTCTTCTTCGTTTTTTTCGACTACCTGCCGCGGCTTATGAACTCCTTGAACAAGAAGGGCGTCATCGGGTTTTTCCTCCCCAGCTTCAGGCTCGTCCACTGGATCGCCTCGCCGCTGATTCTTCTGCTCCGAAAGCTCGAGGCCAAGCAGATTGAAGATGAGATCCACGAGGCCTCGGAGGAGGAGATCGAGACGTTCATCGACGAGGCCACCGAGGAGGGCATCATCGAGGAGCACGAGGGCGCCCTCCTCAGGAGTGTCGTCGAGTTCGGTGACACCCTGGTCAGGGAGATTATGACCCCGCGGGTGAAGATGGTATGCATTAGGAAGGACGCCACTTTTGGGGCGCTGCGGGAGCTTATGCAGGCCGAGAAATACTCGCGCATCCCCGTCTACAAGGACCGAATCGACAACATCGAGGGTGTGGTGATCGCCAAAGACCTCCTCGCCTATGCCGCTGACGCGCACCAAGGACTGCCCATCGAGCCGATCATCCGGCCGGCCTATTTCGTGCCGGAATCGATGAAAGTCGCCCAACTTCTCAAGGAGTTCAAGAAGCGGATGCAGAAGATAGCCCTGGTGGTCGATGAACACGGCGGCGTCGCCGGCCTCGTGACCATGGAGGACCTGGTCGAGGAGATCGTCGGTGAAATCCAGGATGAATTTGACCAGGACGAGGAGGCCCCTATCACGGAGTTGGGACCGGGAGAATACATCTTCTCAGGCGACGTGAGTGTGGACGAAGTTGAGAAGAGGTTTGACAAAGACGTGGCCGAGGACGACTTCATCACCGTGAGCGGCCTCATCGGCCACCATCTCGGGCGGCTGCCCAAGCGAGGGGAGACCTTTGAGATCAAGGGTGTTTCGTTCGAGATCCTGGATGTGGACCAGAAGAGGATTAAAAAGGTGAGGGTCGGGCCAGCCGCAGGAGCGGAAGCCGGCGAGGATAACAAGACATGAAAGTCGGGTATGTGGCCCTCATCGGGCGGCCGAATGTCGGGAAATCAACGCTGCTCAATGCGCTGCTTGGGCAGAAGATCGCCATCATCTCCGACAAGCCGCAGACCACACGGATCAGCATCCTGGGGATAAAGACGACAGGGGCCGGACAGATTATTTTCATCGACAATCCCGGCATCCACAAGCCGCTCCACACCCTGAACAAGCGGATGATGAATTTCGTCTATTCGGCGCTGGAGACGGCCGACGTGCTGTGCCTGCTCATCGACGCCACCGAGAAGTACGGGCACGGGGACGAGTTCGTCATCGAGACGCTGCGGAAGGTCACTACTCCCCTCTTCCTCCTCATCAACAAGGTCGATATCGTCCGCAAGGACACGATCCTGCCGATCATCGATAAATACAAGGACCTGCTGCCGTTCAAGGAGATCATCCCCATCTCGGCGCTCAAGGGGACGAACCTGGACGTGCTGGAGAAAAGGATCTACGACTTCCTGCCCGAGGCGGAGAAGCTCTACGACGACGGGACCATCACCGACCAAACGCTCCGCTTCCGGCTGGCCGAGATCATCCGCGAAAAGCTCCTCAAGCGCGTCAAGGTGGAACTGCCGTTCGTTACTGCGGTGCTCATCGACTCGATGGAGGAGCGGGGGGATGAGGGAGGCGACGATTTTTCTGTCTCCGATGATGCTCAAGAGAGCCCGGAGACAAGAACGCCTATTATTGGCGAGAATCATCAGGTGCTGGAATCATCATCGCCCCCCAAAAGCCATGAACTTCGAAAGCCAAAAGAGAAAATTCAGAGAACGAAAGTGACATACATCCGCGCTTCGATCTTCGTCGAGAAGGACACCCAGAGGGGTATCATCATCGGGCGGAACGGCCGGGTGATCAAGGAGATCGGGATTGAGGCTCGGCGCGAGATCGAGAAGATCCTGGAGTCCACGGTTTATCTTGACCTGAAGGTCAAGGTGAGTAAGAGATGGCGCGACTCTGCTGCCGTCCTCGACCTCATCGAAGGCCAGCGCTAATCCAGACTCCGTCATTGAAGTTCCTAGACCCCGTCATTGCGAGCGCAGCGAAGCAATCTCATCGTCAATAATTTCTCGGAAATTCTGTGACATGTTCCAAATTCTCTTGAATTTGGTACGTGTCACCTGAATTTCTCCAGGCTTCCTCCTGTCCTCTAACGGGAGAGGATCGAGGTGAGGGGGTTCGTATTGACAGTTCCTCCCGGTGATGGCAAAATGACCTCACCTTTTGACCGGCGGTGAGTGTAGCTCAACTGGTTAGAGCAGCGGACTGTGGATCCGCAGGTTGGGGGTTCGAGACCCCTCACTCACCCTGCCCCTTTTCCTGGCAATTCAAGAGGACCGCATCTCTCCTCACCAACGAACCGAGGTCCCGGGTTGCGATTTGCCGGATGGCATCTTGAATGGTTTCGATAGCTTGATCACGCGTTCAACCTTCGGATACCAACCTTGCGATGCGAACTCATTCCCGTGGAGATAGCACTGCGCTATCACTTCATCGCTGCCCTCGGTGAATGTCAGCAGCCAGCTCCTCGGGACGCCGGTTCCCGGCGGGGTATGATATTTGGTTAAGGCCGCCACGTTGATAAACGTCGTGCCCCAGCGCCGCTCGACGTGCGATTTCCCGCCATAGGTGTCGTCGGGGGCCGTGTGTGTGTGCGCCCCGAGCCATAAATCGATGCGCGTTGGAGCCGCCGCCAAATAGTTTTCGAACGCGCCCGAATCCGGTTTGCTGTCCACCCAATATAGGTATGACGCGCCCTGCGGCGTACCCCGCGGAAAATAGCCGTGATATCCGGATTTCCACGCGCCCTTTTCATCGCGCTGCATTCCCTCCCATTCGCCAGACGCGGTCGTGGTATCTTTGAGCATATAATGATGTGCGCTGATGATGATGTATGAGCGATTCTCCTCGACCACGCGCTTCCACCAGCGGAAGGTCTCACCACTCACTACACCGCCAGGATTTCCACCGAGCGTGCCGCGACCTATTTTCTGCGTCGGTTCATTGATGTCGCTCATCATTAAAAAGAAAAGGTTTCCGGCCCGAAACGAGTAGCGTTCCCATGTCCCTTCGATAGGAAACGGCCGCTTCATCGGGTCCACATGAGAAAACTCCGTGTGTTCGCCCGCCGGATCCACCCATTTGCGCCACCACCAAGCCTGCGATTCATCGAGACCGCTCCGGTCGTGATTGCCACACAAGTCGTAGACTTGCTCACGGCGATGCTTCTTCAGTATGCCGAACTGCCGAACAATCTCTTCCCCTTCCGGGTCTTTCGGCGTGCCTTGCCCGCCGGACATATCTCCCAAATCCAGCGCGATGTCCCAATCGAAACCGGCTGCGGATTCTGACTGCCGAAGCGCTTCCGCAAGGCTTTCTCGGCCTTGTTTCTTATCAGTCCCCACGTGAGCATCTGCGAAGACCCACACCCGTAACTTCCTTGGCGCCTCGCCGGGCATGCTGACGAGTTCGAGGACTGCAAAGACGATCAACGAGAGGAGAAGTCGCAGACGCGCTCGCACCGGATCCTCCAATAATCAGATCTTCATATAGACGTCGAATGATCGTTCAAGCGCTGATTTTGCCTCATCCCATCGTTAGGGATGATAAATCGCGAACAGACAAGATGTCAAATTGAGCTCAATGAGAAAGGCGCCGACCCCGGCCTGCCCGAAGTGGAGGATGCCAGGAAGAGGCTGGCGGGACTGAAAGACTAAGCAACGGGCTGAAGAGATCTAATCTGATCAGAGATGCTGTTATGTCTGAGAAAGGTTCTAAGATCGTATATTAGCCCACCCTGCCTATTTTCTTATTAAGACTCCCCTAGCATAAGCATCTTGCCAAGTCCCCAATTTTGGATGATTTTCAACAATTTTTCCACTTCAGGGCAAATCAAAGCAGAGATATCTTTTGAATTCTTTGCTCCTGAGATCCCATTCACAATTTGACATCGGATCCTGTTCAGATTTATCATTCCTAACGATGGGATAGGGGTAAAAAAGAAAATCGTTTTTATCTCATCTACCTTAGAAAAGGAGGTTTTCATGAAAAAGATTCGGGGGAAGAGTTTTTTTGTCGGGGTTGCCATTTTGGCTGTCTGTGCAACGTTTTTAGCATTACAGCCAACCCCAACCAAGGTTCGAGTAGGGACGTTTGATTCCCGGGCTGTGGCCATAGCTTACGCTCGATCCGCTCTGGCTGCCTCGGTCAGGAAGGAATGGGAGGATAAATACGAAAAAGCTAAGGCCGAGAAAAACGAGGCGGTGATTAAGGAATGCGAAGCCTGGGGCCCCAATCATCATCGATTACAGATGCTCCAAGCTTTTAGCATCGCCTCGGTTGCTGATATCCTTGAAAAGGTCAAAGATCAGCTGCCCAAGGCGGCCCAAGAGGCCGGTGTTGATATCTTGGCGAGCAAATGGGAACTTGCCTACCAGAACCCATCCCTAGAGGTTGTCGATGTGACATCACATTTAGTGAAGATATTCAATCCCGACGAACGAACACTCAAGATACTCGAGGATTTGTCAAAGCAGCCTCCAATTCCATTATACGAAGCGCTGCAAATGAAGGAAGATGAGTAGGAGGTAATACCGGCTTCCCCGAAGCTGAGGACGCCGGGAAGAGGCTGTCGAGCTGAAGAATTAAGCAATCGACTGAAGAGACTTAATCTGAGCAGCGATGCTGTTATGCCTGAGAAAAGTTCGAAAATTGGACGTTAGCCCACCCCACTCTTATTTCGCCGTTTTCCCCTGATTTTCTCCCAAATGGGACTCGTCTTCCTTTAAGCACCTTTAGCCGACGGGTGGACAAACCAGATAAATTCATCACCCCATCCAAGGATACCGACAGAGATACCCCCGCGGAAATATACGATCACGGTGAAACAAGCACTAATTTATACGCTCTGTTGGGCTCAGTTTAGTCCTAATTAATTTCATCGTAAAACCCATCACCGTATCCACTCCCTTTTTTGCATCTTCCTCCGACTGAACCACTTCATAGTCAGGAATAATCCCTCTCGCTGTGCTGGGGTCACCATTCGGCCGTATGCATAAAGTCGTGGAGCCCCCGGCCAAGACATTAATGTGCGGAAGAAAAAACCAGCATTGCTGACCATCATTTGACATGCTTTGTCCAGTTTCAGTCCCTATTATTTTCCCGATTCGATAGTCTTTTATCAGTCCGACAAAACAGTTTCCAGCCGAATAAACGTTATGGTTTGATAGAACATAGACATTTCCTTTATATCTTATCGAGTCGGGTTTAGGATCCAGTGCCTTATTTTCACATTCATAATATGTTCCATATGCGTGCTCTTCCTGACAATCCCCCAGACAATTCGCTGCCTTCCTCATTTTAGGATTTTTTCTATCCTCGGGATAAAGAAACAGGTAAGAGAAGTCTTCCAGAATCTTGCTTTTTTTATAGTAAAACTTTGAATAAGCCTTGAAAGGCAGAGGGTACAAGTATTTTATTATTTCGATGCCATAATCATCCCCACCGCCGGGATTATCTCTTACGTCAATGATCAAGTTCTTTATAGATTTGTTTCTTAATTGAAGGAAAACAGATTCAAGAAAAGCGTAATATTTTGCCTCATCTTTTATTACGAAGTCCCTGAAATTCAATAAACTCGTCCTTGGATCAATTTGATTATATTCATATTGTTCCTTTCCCTTTTTCACTTCTTGATTCTGACTCTTTTATTTCAGGTCCATTAACTCAATAGAAGTTAACCCATCGAGGGTATATACAGCATCTTTCATTTTTATTTTAAAAGGTCCCTTGAAATCATTAATCCACCATAGTTCAATCGGGAAACTGTCTTGAATATCCATCAGTTTTGAATATTTCGTTGCACCTTCGGCATATCTGTACAAATTATCAATAATGGTTTTCGATGTTGCGTCATTAATAGCAATTATCTCGTCCCCGACCGGGATTCTCGTTTGTGAGTAGTTTTTTGCAATCCAGAGCCGGTTATCCTCAATCTTGACATCAAGAGGAAGATATTTTCCGTTGATTTTGTCATACAACGCTTTTTCCTCGAAAATCTTCCAAGGGATAAAAACGAGTGTGTGGCTAAGCCGCAAATCGTTGACTACAGGCACAAATCGCAACATAACCTCGCGTCTGGTTAGGGGGCGGTTGATTCCGTCTTTTAATGTTTTAATCTCTTTATAAAATGCGTCCTTTGATAGATTGATATATGGGTTTACTCCAATTTCTTCAATTGTTCTAACAAACAAATCGATGTCCGCACGCAATAATTCCGCGGGAATTTTCAAATCAACCTTGTTTTCGTCGTACCGTTGATATATTTCTAAAAGTACATCATTATAATTTCTGAACCGAACATCCTGTGCTCCTGCCATCTGAACGCAGAACATCAAGATTATGAACAGATTGATCTTTCGTTTCATAAGGTAATCCCTTTCTCATTGAAGATCTCAAGCTCGGTTCTCTAATCTTACTACGATCAAATTAAAAGAAGGGTTTATTTCTCAGTCGAAATGGACCAGACAGACCTGTTTGGCCGATACTCTCCAGGCATGGCGAAGGAAAGTCGGGCCAAAACGCCTCCTGTAAAAATAGGACCGCCATCCCAATCATTAAGCGGTCGTCTGGTGACACCCCCCGCTTAAATCGGTCTAGGAAGAAGCTGGTGGGGCTGAAGGACTAGGCAACAGACTGAAGGGATTGAATCTGATCAGCGATGCTGTTATGCCTGAGAAAAGTACGAAGTTCGTATATTAGCCCACCCTGCCCTTTTTTCCTTTTTTTATTCAGCCAGTTCGCTTATGTCATGCTTTTAGCCTGACTCATCTAGACTGAGCCGTTTTTAGCGTTTTTGTCCACACCGTGTCCACAGGGGAAGAGGTCTATTTTAAGTTGACTATCCTCCCCATTCATTGCTAATCTCTAGCCATACCCGATAAAAGGGAAGATAAGTGGCCGTCAAGTGCCCGAAATGTCATTCTGAGAATGCTGAGACCAAGCAGTTCTGTGCCGATTGTGGGACAAAACTAATCTCCCTTAAGGGAAGTGAAGTCACAGCAACTTTGGAGACACCAAGGGAAGAACTTCCCCGTGGAACCATATTTGCCAACCGATACGAGATCATCGAAGAGTTGGGAAAAGGGGGGATGGGCAGAGTTTACAGGGCTTTTGATAAGCAACTCGAGGAAGAGGTCGCCATTAAGTTCCTCAAGCCGGAGATCGCCTCTGATAAAAAAAACCTTGACCGTTTCAAGAATGAGATCAAGCTTGCCAGGAAGATCATCCACAGAAACGTCTGCCGGATGCATGACCTTCATGAAGAAAAGGATTCGTTCTTTATCACGATGGAGTATGTGGCTGGGGAAGACTTGAAGAGTCAGCTGCGGAGGATGGGCCAGGTTCCAGTTGGAAAGGCTGTTTTTATCGCTCAACAGATCGCAGAGGGGCTGGCCGAGGCTCACAAGTTGGGAATCATCCACAGGGATCTCAAGCCCCACAACGTGATGATCGACAAAGAGGGGAATGCTCGGATCATGGACTTCGGAATTTCCCGTTCTCTAGGTAGCCGGGAGCTCACCGGAGAGGGAGTGATCATTGGGACTCCTGACTATATGAGTCCTGAGCAGGCTGAAGGCAAGGAAGCGGATGCCCGTTCAGATATCTATTCCCTGGGCGTGATTCTTTATGAAATGGTAACAGGGAGAGTGCCTTTTGAAGGCGAGGCTGCTCTCTCGATAGCCATGAAGCACAAGACGGAAGTACCTCGAGATCCAAAACTGGTTAATGCCCAAGTCCCCGAAGACTTGAGCCGAGTGGTTCTGAAATGCCTGGAGAAGGATAAGGAAAAAAGATATCAAAGTGCGGACGAGCTTTATTTGGAGCTCGGAAAAATTGAGAAGGGTATCCCCGCCACAGAACGGGTTCTGACCGGAAGAAAGCCTTTCACCTCAAAAGAGATCACGGTCAAATTCAGCCTGAAGAAGCTTCTCGTCCCCAGTCTTGTTACAGTAGCTCTTATCGTTATAGCCATGATTATCCTTTGGCGGGTTATTCCCCAAAAAGCAGCCACTTCAGCCAGATCAGCCAAGCATTCCATCGCCGTACTGCCTTTTGAGGATTTAAGCCAAGCCAAAAGCTACGAATCTCTATGCGATGGAATTTCGGAAACGCTCATCAACGCCCTGACCAATATCGAAGGCCTTTGGGTTCCGGCCAGAACCTCGGCCTTTTTCTTCAAGGGGAAAACCCAGGACGTCCGTGAGATCGGCCAGAAGCTCGGTGTCGAAAATGTGCTTGATGGGAGCGTTCAGGCGGCCGGGGACAATCTCCGGGTTACAGCCCGAATCAGCAATACCCAGGACGGCCGCCAAGTCTGGTCGGAGATATACAATCGAAAAATGGCCGACATATTTGCCATTCAGGACGACATTGCCAAAGCCATAGTCACGGTGTTGAAGATTAAGCTACTGGGTGACAAGGGCGGGCCTCTCGTCAAGAATTATACCGAGAATCTTCAAGCTTATAACCTGTATCTGCAGGGTCGCTATTTCTGGAAAAAAAGGACAGCAGAAGACATAAAGAAGGCTATGGATTACTTCAATCAGGCTGTTGCATTGGACCCCAAGTATACCTTGGCCTATGTGGGGCTAGCAGATTGCTATCTCCTTCTTGCCCAATATGGAAGGTCTCCAATAAAGGATGTTTTGCCAAAAGCCAGGACAGCTGTTTTAAAGGCGTTGGAAATTGATGAGACACTCGCTGAAGCTCATACCTCGCTGGCTATGATTATGAAAACAGATTGGGATTGGGAAAATGCGGAAAAAGAGTTCAAGCGAGCTATTGAGCTCAACCCCAATTATACAACTGCTCATCAGTGGTATAACATTCTCCTTAAAAATATGGGTCGATTGGATGAAGCCACGATCGAAATCAAACAGGCTTTGGAACTTGATCCCCTCTCACTTATTATAAATGTGAATTTGGGAGTCCTGTCATATCTAAAGCGAGAATATGACAAAGCCATACAACAGCATCTCAAGACGCTTGAACTCGACCAGAATTTTGCCCAAGGGCGACTTAGGCTTGGGGAGTGTTATCGGCAAAGAGGGATGTTGAAGGAGGCGATCACTGAGTTTCAAAAGGCCAGAACGCTTTTTGGAAATAGCCCTTATGGATTAGGAGAGCTTGGAAATGTCTATGCGTTAGCAGGAAAAACAGATGAGGCAATAGACGTGCTCACAAATCTCGAAGAGCTATTAAAGCAAGGATATTCTGTTAACTATGACATTGCATATATTCACTTCGGCCTAGGCGATAGGGATAAGGCATTTGAATATTTGGAAAGGGCTTATGAGGAAAAAGAAAACGGGATGGAATCGCTTAAAGTCGATCCAAGTTTAGATAACCTTCGCTCTGACCCTCGTTACAAGTCTCTTATCAAAAGAATGAATCTGGAATGATTCCAATAACAACCATGGGAGCTGTTAATTGTACCTCGCGTCTGAAAAAGCGCCAACCCCGGCCTGCCCGAAGTTGAGGATGCCAGGAAGAGGCTGGCTGGGCTGAAGGGTTAAGCAACAGACTTAAGACATTGAATCTGATAAGCGATACTGTGATGCCTGAGAAAAGTTCGAAAATTGGACATTAGCCCACCCTGCCTTATTTTTTCCTTTGTTAGCCAGTCACTTCCCTTATATCATGCTTCTGCCCTGGGCAATTTAGGCTGAGCCGTTATTAGCGTTTTTGTTCACACCTTGTCCACACGGGTCTGAGTCCTCGTTCTCGTTGAATCGTGCTTGCCCAAGTGTTATAAGGGAAAGCGGCTTAGCTTGAGGGAAATATGAATCAAGAGGTAAACATGAACAATAATCTAAAAATCTTAATTCTGAGCTTGTTCATGGTATTTCTCCTTGTGGGATGTGCCAAAAAAGGAGCTAAAACATCCAAAGGAACCTCTCAACAGGAAGGAACTTCAGGGGTTGTATCCGTGGAGGGTGCTGAACTTCACTATGTCATAGAAGGAAAAGGAATTCCATGGATTGGTCTCGGTCATTCAGAGAGCCAACGCCGAATATTGTCTCAGGAGTTGAGAAATCATTTCAAGTTTGTTTTTATGGACCTAAGGCATGATACTCGGTCCAATTCTTCATTAGAGATATCCAGAATAACGCTGGATACATATCTTGATGACATTGATAAAGTCCGTAGAACTCTGGGCCTTGATGTGGCTGCTGTATTTGGACATTCCCATCACGCATTTATGGCAATCGAATATGCACGAAAGTATCCTACAAAAATATCTCATCTCATTATAACAGGCTGCAAACCAAGAACTGCATGGGGTGCAGGTGATGAATTTTGGGAAACAGATGCATCAGATGAAAGAAAGATGGTCTTTAACCAGAACTGGGAAAAAATTCCAAGAGATGAACTGAATCAGATGTCTCCAAAAGAAAGGCAAGTGACTACATATGTGGCCATGACACCAAAACTATTGTATGATCCGAGAGGTGATTTATCATATATTGTCAATGCCTATGATAATAACAGGGATGTATTTCTTCATTTACAAAATTCCATTCTAAAGGATTATGACATTATTGAAGGGCCTACAATTTCAACACCGGTATTCCTAGCACTTGGCCGATACGATTATGTATCTCCTTACATACTCTGGGATGATAGAAAAGACGTATTGCCGAACCTCTCCTACAATCTCTTCGAGAAAAGCGGTCATTTTCCAATGGTTGAGGAACAGGAGTTGTTCGATAAGAAGCTGATTGAATGGATTAAGAGTCATTAGTCAAAGAATCTACTTAGGAGTGGAAGGGCTAACCAAAAGTCTGAAGACATTGAATCTGGTAGGCAATGCTTGTCGACCTGAGGAAAGTTCGAAAATTGGACGTTAGCCCACCCCATCTATCACCCTATTAATCGGCAATGCCTAATGGCACTACCGCCGATAGACCTCTCTCCGATGTCCGATCTTGAATACCTCCACGGTTCTGCCGTCATCATCGATAGAATAAACAATCCTGTAGTTCCCCTGCCTGATCCGGTACCGTTCCTGCGCCGAGAGCTTCTCGCAGCCGAAAGGCCTAGGGTTTTCCTCGAGCGACCGGATGCGCTCGATGATCCTTAGCAATTCCTTTTTGGGGATCCGGCTCAGTTCGTCGGCCGCCGTCTTCTTGACAAGGACGCTATATCTTGCCACTGCGTTTGAGGGATTTCAGGACGTCCTCAAAAGCCATAAGCGGTTCAGAAGCTCTCTTTTCAAAAGCCTCGAGGTCTGCGGCATCCTCGAGAAGCGCGTGTTTTACCGCGGAGTTAATAAGGTCGGAAACGGAATATTCCGTTTCGGCCGATTTGACGCGGAGCGCTCGATGGTAGTCTGGCTTAAGATAAACGGTCACTCGCTTGTTTGGCCTGTTCATGATCGACCTCGCGATCGCATTATAGCGCTATAGCGTCATAGCGTCAAGATGCTTTAGATAGAATCGTCGAGAACAGAGGCATGCTTGAACATAGCCCTAGAAATCGGTTTATCCCGACTGGATCAGGCGCCGCTGCCAGGGATCAATAAAACAGCAGGGATTCCTCGAGGGTGCCTTCGTCATCGCGGAAGATCATCTTGGCGCCTTCCTTGGTCCCCATCTTGTCTTCCTGGTAGATGACCGTGAGGTGGAGGTCTTTTTCTTTCTCGAAATATTCCCTGGCCTTGGCCGTCGCTTCCTCGAGCGTGCTGTAGCCCTTATCGTCCTGGAGGATGAGGGTGGTTTCGTCTTCCCAGCCGCCCTTGGATTTATGACCCTCGATACAGAACTTGCCCTTCATCTTGACCTTCCTCAGTGAAAAATCGCAGCTGAAACAACTGTCCATCTTTTTTTCCGTGAGTCTCCCCTATTTTAAGAAAAACGGCTCCAAAAGTAAAAGGCTTTTTTGCTGAGATTCTTTCCGCCTCTGCTTCGTCTTATAGCTTTGAAAATTCATTCCTTATGAGGAGGAAACATGAACAAGAAGATTTCGCCGGAAGAGTTCGTCCGCCTGGCTATCCAGAAATTGCGGAGCGACCCCTACAAGGGAATCCATTCCGTCTACAGTGGGTTCAACGAGGCCTTTAAGAAATATTTCGTCGGCCAGGACCCGGTCGAGTTCACTAACAGCCTGTCCGAGGACGGGAAGATCGTGATCCGGCCCATGAAGGGCGGAGTGGTCCTGTACTTGCCCGAGGAAGCCCCCCAGGTCAAATCCCGTGGCGATGAAGCCCTCAAAAAGATGGGGCTGATCTAGCGCCGCTCACCCTCTCCCCGACCCTCTCCCGATGCCCAGCAGGGCGTCTCTAACGCTATCTCGTATCTCTGCATATTGTCATTTCATATTTCGAGAGACTGGGATATATTTTAGAGACATTGCGCGGGAGGAGAACATGAAACGTCGCCAGGTCCTACAATTCCTTCCCCTTTCTGTTGCGTCACTGAGGCTTCTGGGACGAGAGCCGGTTTCACCGTTATCGAAACCGGACCTGGAAAAAGCCGCTGAGATCCCCGCCGCCCAAACCAGTCGCCCCATGAATGGCCCGCTCCTCGCCCAGCTCAGACCTCACAACGGCGCCCCGACCCTCTTCCTCAATGGCCGTCCCACCTTCCCCGGGATCTATTGGGTATCCGGACCCGAACCCGACCGCTGGGATTTCACCGGGCAGGCCCGGCGCGACGCCGACGCCGGAATCCACATCTACGCTTTCGATGTCGGCAAAGGCCGCGAGTGGATCGGGCCGGCGACCGACCCCGCCCACCCCTTTGATTTCTCATCCGTCAAGGCTCGCTTCAGCCGCATCCTCGAAGCCGACCCGCAGGCCCTCTTCCACCTCCGCATCTATCTGGAGACCGGGCACGGCGACTGGTGGGAAAAAACCTATCCCGAAGAATGCGAGGTCACATCCGAGGGGAAACGGAACGGCATGTCCTTCGCCTCAAGGGTTTGGCAGGATCAAGTCAAGGAGTTTTTGCGGGCCTACGCCGACCACTTCCGCCGTATCGGCCTCTCCGACCGCGTCCTCGCCTACCAAGTTGGGACCGGCCACACCGGGGAGTGGGTCAAGGGCGAATCCTCGATGTACTGGCCATGCGGCGACTATAGCGAGCCGATGCGCCGGCACTTCCGTGCCTGGCTTCGCGCCAAGTACAAAGACAGCGTCAAATCGCTTCAATCGGCCTGGGCCAAGCCGTCCGCGACCTTTGATTCCGCCGAGGTCCCGAGCGCCGAAGCGCAGCTCAACGCCAAACGCTATACTTTCCGCGACCCGATCGAGGAGCAGGATGTCATCGACTATTACCAGTGCCTGGCCGAGCTCTGTGCCGACTGCCTGATCGACTTCTGCAAGACGGCCAAGGAAGCGACCGACGGCACCAAGCTGGCCGGCGCTTTCTACGGCTATCTCCTCGATCTCGCCTGGAACGGCGGGTTCTTCCGGGAGCGGCCGGACAGCGACTATTCCACCTGCCAGCGCTCGGGTCATCTCGGCCTGGGCAAAGTGCTCCGCTCCCCCCACGTGGATTTCCTCGTGAGCCCCTACAGCTACGGCTTCCGCGGCATCGGCGGGGACGGGCCAAGCATGCTGCCCTCGGAGTCGGTCAGGCTCCACGGCAAGCTCTGCCTCATCGAGGATGACACACGCACTCACGCCGACCCCCAGGGCCAGAACTACGGTCAGGCTGCAAACCTGTCTGAGAGCGTCGCGATCCTGCGCCGCAACTTCGCGGGCGTCGTCGCCCGCGGCCAAGGCATCTGGTGGGCCACCTGGAAGGTGGACACCGCCAAAGAGCCGGCCTTTCTACCGCTCCTCAAGGCCTTCGAGAGTCTGGGGACTTTCGCGCTCTCGCTCGACCGCAAACCGGCTTCGGAGGTCGCCGTTTTTATCGATGACGAGAGCTTCTTCTACCAGTCTGTCAAGAACAGCCTCGATATCCCCCTCATTTTTCAGCAGCGGCTCTGGGGCCTGCCGCGGATCGGCGCTCCCTTCGACGTCTACCTCCTCGGGGACTTGCTTGAAGGGAACCTGCCTGCATACAAACTTTGTATATTTTTAAACGTCTTCCGCCTGGACGAGAAGCGGCGGGCGGCGCTCAAGAAAGCGATCCGGCGCGATAAACGCACTTTCCTCTGGATCTACGCTCCTGGATTGATCAACGATGACCTCTCACTCGAAAACATGAGCGACCTCACCGGCTTCAGGTTCGGGATGGGCGAGCAGCCATGGGGCCCGCTCGTCCACATCGCTGATTTCGGCCACCCTATTACTAAGGCCCTCGACCAGGACCTTTTCTGGGGGACGAACGCCAAGCTTGCTCCCCTTTTCCATGTTGATGACACCGAAGCGCATGTCCTGGGCCAGGTCGTCTATTCCCAAGGCAACTGCAAGCCGGGGTTTGCGGTCAAGACTTTCCCGGAGTGGACCTCGGTCTATTCGGCGGCGCCCAACCTCCCGGCTTCTGTCCTCCGCGGCATCGCCCGCTTCGCCCGCGTCCATATCTATAGCGATGCCGGAGACGTCCTCTATGCTTCGCGCCAGCTTCTCGGCGTGCACACGATCGGTGGCGGAAACCGCACGTTCAAGCTGCCTCGGCCCGCCGAACTCGTCCACGACCTCTTCGAAAACAAGACCGTGGCAAGAAACACGGCGGAGTTCGAGATCACATTGCCACGGGCCTCGACCTCTCTTTTCTATACCGGTGACGCTAAAATGCTGACAACCCTGAAGAAGTCTGCAGCCGTGCTTTTTTTAACGAAGGCGAGGGAGGGTCCCTGACGAAAGCCCTCCGCAGCGCAGCGGGCAGGGATCTCCTCCGGAGGAGGAGAGAGCGGAGCGAGGACAGGGGAGCGAATTTTCCTCGCCGGGGAAAATTCGCGTCTTTCGCAGGGACTCTCCCGAGCCTCTCTTGAGAATCGCCGCGGATTTAGTATAATCTCCGCCTTGAAAGTCGGTCTCCATCGATGCTGCCTAAAATCCTGAAAATGGTCGGGCGGGTCCTCCTGAGCCTTCTTATTCTGTTGATCCTGGGCGGCCTGGCCGCCACCGGCTATCTCTTCTTCACTCGGCCGCACACGCTGCAGTTCAAGGACGCCGACGGCCGCACTATCCCCGAGAGCATCGCCGTGCTCGAGGAGATCGAGCTCGGCGGCTGCCGGCAATGGATCCTCATCCGCGGCCGCGATATCAACAATCCCTTTCTCCTATTCCTCCACGGAGGTCCGGGCATGCCGGCGATGTACCTGGCCCACGCTTTCCAGCGGGAACTGGAGAAAGACTTCATCGTCGTCCACTGGGACCGCAGGGGCGCCGGGAAATCATACAGCAAGACCGTACTGGCTGACTCCTTGACGGATGCCCAGCTCCTGACGGACGCCCTCGAACTCATCAGCTATCTCAAGAACCGGTTCGATATGCCCAAGGTCTACCTCGTCGGCCACTCCTGGGGCACGCGGTTGGGCATGCATCTGATCAAGAAAGCACCCCAGCATTTCTACGCTTATATCGGGATAGGCCAGCTGGCTTTCGCGAGCGAGATCCCGGCCATCCAGGACCGGTTTATCCGCCGGGAGGCCAATAGGGCGGGCAACCGGAAGGCCCTCCGGGAGCTGGCACTCAAGGGCCGGAGCGTCCATGAGAAGTGGGTTTTCAAGTTCGGCGGCGAGCTCTACGGAGCGACGAGCTTTTGGCCTCTCCTCTGGACGGGCCTCCGCGCGCCCGAATATACCCTCTCCGATGCCCTCAACATCAGTAAAGGCGTGAGCCTGTACAACCGTCACTTCCGCTCGACGGAGTTTCCCGGCGACTTGGCCGAAGAGGTCCTATTCGTCCGCGTCCCCGTCTATTTTTTCATCGGCCGGCATGACTACTGCGTCCCTTTTGAGCTCAGCGCGCGCTACTTTGAGAAGCTCCGCGCGCCGCTCAAAAGGACGGTCTGGTTCGAACACTCGGCCCACTTCCCCTTCTTCGAGGAGCCGCTCAAGTTCGCCCAGGAGATGCAGAAGGTCCTCGACGAAACCTGCAGGGATTAGCCGGGGCGGGGATGGAGGGACCGTCCCCCGGTCCCTTAGCGGGCGGCAGTTCTTCCCGGCGGGAGCGGCGGGCCGAGATGAACATCCACATCGAAGTGTAGAGGACGACCCCCACGACGACCCACTTAAGGACGGTCAGAGGCAGGGACTTGACGACAAACGCGGCCAGGAATACGCCCAGGACGCCGAAAATGGTCAGGGCGATGGCCGCCTTGCGGTCGTACGCCCGCTCCTTGACGAACCGGGTGCTGCCGGCAGCCATGAGCATGGCCGTGGCCGTCATCATGATCGGGAAGGCGACCCGGGGGTGCATGCCGAGAGAATAGACTGTGGCCATGCAGGGAGCGTAGAATCCGATCCCGATGGTCTGCAGGGCCCCGAAGATGAAGCTCACGACCACGGCGATGCCGAGCTTTGCGCCGGTCAACCCGATCGCCTCTCCCCCGAGCGGGAGCCACTTGAGAAGGCCCGCCAGGATCATCCCGGCGACGATGAGGAGGCCAAAGCCCATCCCGAGCTGGATCTTGCGGCGCGACATCCGGGCGACGACACCGGCCCCGAGCACAGCCCCAGCCGGCGCGGCCACCGACATCGAGGCCAGGGTCAGGGCCTCGACCTTGACCGCCGTCATGAAGATAAAGGCCTGGGTCACGGTGGGGATGGTGTTGCCTACGTTCATCGTCCCGGGGATGATCCTGTCATCGACGTACTTGAAGAACTTGAAGATCGCCGTCTGCTGGGCGAAGCTGCCGATTCCCAGTGTATCAAAAAAGTTGGTGATGAACCCCGTGCCGAAGAGGCCGGCCCAAGGCTTGGTCGAAAATTCCTTGGTATGTCTGACGACGTCGGGGAGGTAGAAAAAACCGAAAAAGGCCGTCATCAGTCCGAGCACGGTTTTCAGGATGATGGTCATGGCCATCCATGCTAACGGAAGGCCATGGCTGCGTCAAGCAAGAAAACAGCGGTTAATGATACCCCTTCGCAGGCCTAGATGAGCCTATCGATCCGCTTGCTCACGTCGGCGGCGAAGCGGTTGATGTATCGGCAGACGAACTCCTTGATATCCAAAGACGGGTCGGAAACGAGAGTGGTCAGGTCCATGGCGAAGATCATCGAGGAAGCCACATCGACGCCGTGCGTGGCGTAGTAGGTGGCATGGGCCCGGCGCCGGCCGATCGTGGCCATGTCATAGCCTTTCCCGCCGGCCACCTGGGAGTCAAAGACACTGACCAACGAAGTGGCCAGGTTCTGGTGCTCGGAGACATCGAGTCCGACCTTGTCCTCGTCCAGCATCCAGTCGAGGTCGCGCCAGACTTCGCAGCCGTAAACCGTCTCCGGCCGCAGCTCGGCCGGGAGCTCCCGGATGGCCCGGATGGTCCTGAGCCCTACCGCCACGTGAGTATCGTGCTTATCGGCAGGATTATGAGTGTAGACGATTCTGGGCCGGGCCAGGGTGATCAGATCTTTGATGTCATCCCTCGGACGGGAATCCTTGGCGTCTTTAACCTCGGAGCTGCTGTAGTTGAGGAAGGCGACGCCGGTGTATTCGCCGACCAGGGCGGCCTTTTTCTGTTCCTTTTTACGGACGACCTTCATCTCTTCATCGGTGTACCGCTTATAGAGGCCGGCGCGCGGGCTTCCGGCGCCGTCTGTAGCGATCACGCCGAAGAAACAGTCTTCGTCGCTGGCGAAGCATTTCAGGATGCCGTGGTAGGCCATGATCTCGAGGTCGTCGGGATGCGCGGCCACTCCCAGGTGCGACGTACGCGTAATGACTCCGGGGACGGGCGAACCGTCCGGGATAAAAATCTCGTTTCCCTTTTTTCTGAGTGTTAGCTCCATGTTTCTCTCGCTTATCGCAAATTCATTTCCGTTCCACGACGGGCAGGCTGGCGGCGGCCACGGCCTGACCGACGCGACGGCTTTCCTCGTCGGGAAGATGGAGGGACAACCGCCCTGCCAAGTCGGGGAACTCCGCCTCCATGACTTCGCGGGCTTTCTCCAGGATGATCGGCCCGGCCTCCCCCGATGTCACCCGGCCGAGGATCAGGGCATGGCCGATGTCGTAGTAATCCGCATAATGGCCGATCCCATAGCCAAGGTAGCAGCCGATCGTCTCGAAGATGAGCCGGGCGCGTTCGTCGCCTCTATGGAGCAAATCCTGGACGGCCTTGAGCTTGTCCACGGCAGCCAGGTCTTCGGCCAGCTCGATCCCGGCCTTTCCGGCGAGACGGAACACGGCCTGCTGGGAGAAATACTGGACGCCGCAGCCGGCGTCTCCAGACCATTCGTCCACGGGCGCGGCCGGGTTCAGGTCGACCGGAGCAAAGGCCAGCTCGTTGAGCCAGCCGGTGATGTTGCCCTTGTCGTTGACGTATCCGCCCGCCTGGCTCGACCCCAGGGCGACCCCCAGGACGCGGTTGGCGTTGAGCGACATGGACCCGGCCAAGGCCGTGACTTCGCCGTCGTTGACCACCTCGAACGGCACCTTCCACTCCTTACGCATCCGCAGGAACATCGGCTTGATTTTCTTCCGGAACTCGGCCCGCGGGATGCCACGAAAAAGGGAAGCGACCATGGCCCGGTTATCGAGGTAGATCCCGGCCGCGCTCCCGCCGATGGCGTCGACGCGGGGAAGATGGGAGGCAGCCTGGTGAAGCCCGGACATGACTTGGTGATAATGGTAGAGCGGGTTGCTCTGGTTGCGCGGGTCCCAGGGGACCTCCTCGCTGAAGACGGTCTCGCCCTCGACGACGGCGCTGACCTTTCGATCGCTGGCCCCGAGGTCGAACCCGATCCGGCAGCCGTCGAGGTGCCTACCCAGGGGCCGCGTCTTCTCCAGGGCCGGAGGAACGGAGTCGGCGGCCGTCACCTCCACGGTGAACTTCTTGTCGTAGGCGGTGGACATCAGGTCGGCGTCGAACGCGCGCTCGCCTTGGCGCGAGTAAGCTTTCCGGACATATTCTCCGATGCCAGCGGGGCCACCGACAAACACCTTATGGCCGCCCCACATCCAGAGGAGCGACTTGACCAGGCGTTCGGCGTGGCGGAGGCCAGCCCCGAATAGCGAGTGTTCCGATGGGAACACTGTTGTCTGGTAGCGGGAGATCGAGCCGTCCGCCCTCTCCAGTCCGACAACCAGGGGAACGCTCCGGCCGTCGGCCGCGGCCGCATCCCGGTAAGCCTTGTTCCAGAGCACGGCCGGGACGAGGTCGGGATGGAGCGGAGGGACGATCTTCGGCCTGACAGCCTCATCGATCACGGTCTTCATAAACTCTCCATATTCTCTACGGATTCACTGTTTCAATAAGAAAGAGCTCCACGGGCTTGACCGCCTGAGCTCAGCAACAGATTATATCAGAAAAGTATCTCGCAGGGCAGGCCGCGTTTGGCCGCTTCCCGCGCGATCCTCCTCGCCTGTTCGCGGAAAAAATGGTCGGTGGCCGACTCGGATAGGCCGAGCTTACGGTAGAGGCCGATAACCGTGTCCAGATAGTTCATCCGGTCGACCAGGACCTTGTCCACTCTGCCGGCGAGGGCGGAGATGAGCCCCTCCGGCCCTCCGGGAAGAAGGGGCCCGACAAAGGCGAATGTCCTGATTCCGCGAGAGTGGATTTTTTCAAGCGCGGCGATCCTCTCGCCGACCGGAGAGGCGCCGGGTTCGAACATTTGGGCGATCCTTTCGTCGTCCGTGGTCAGAGTCATGCCGACTTCGACTTCCTCGAACCGCTCGATGATGTCCAGGTCGCGTAGGATCAGAGTCATCTTCGTCTGGATGTTGACCGGGAACCGGGCCTCGGCCAGGATGGTCAGGCACTGCCGCGTCAGCCGGTATTTCTCTTCGAGCGGCTGGTAGGGATCGCAGACCGAGGAGAGCCAGACCGTCCCTCTCTTCGCCCGGACGACCTGCTTGCGTAGGAGGTCGGGGGCGTTGACCTTGACATCGACGAACGCACCCCAGGGCTCGCTGTGTCCGGAATAGCGCCTCATGAATAGCCGGGCATAGCAGTAGCGGCAATTCACCTGACAGCCAGTGTAGGGGTTAAGACAGTAGTCATGGATCTTGGATTTGTTGAGGATGCTTTTGGCCTGGACCTCCCGGATGTTGATCATCGGCCGCGCCCCCGCTAGTATGTGCCGAACTCGTCGGCAACCTCGGCCAAGATTTGCACGTTTTCTCTGGGCGTGAACGGGGCGATCGAGCAGGCCGTGCTCAAGATGTATCCTCCACCCGGCTTACCGACTTCCAGCCTGAACTTGGCGTCCTGCCGTACTTTCTCGACCTTCGCGCTGAGGAGGACGTGGACGGGGTCGATGTTGCCTTTGATGAACGCCCGGTCGCCGACCCGGCGCTTGGCGTCCGCAAGCTCGACATTGCCGAGCGGCGGTGGGTCCAGGCATTCGATACCGAAGAAGCCGGCTTCGACCATCATCTCCAGCCGGTCATCAACCGCTCCGCAAGTGTGGATGTAGGCCGGAATGCCCTTCTCGCGCACGGCCCTGGCGATCCGCGTCTCATATGGCATGATGAAATCCCTGTAGGACTGCGGCGAGATGAAACCGGAGCCGGCATACGGGGACGACACTTTGACCGCGTCCACCCGGTGGGCGACCAGACCGCAAGCCAGCCGGACAACCCCTTCCGTGTAGCGCTCGAGGACTTCCTTTGCCCGGTCCGGATCATCGAGCAAGCCGATCAGCGCCTGGGTGTGCCCGAAAAGGCGTAGGTAGTAGTCAAACGGCGACGTGACTTCGCCGTGGACCGAGTACTCGGCTCCAGCCTTAGCAACGATCAGGTCGATGCTGTCGAAGCGGTGCTCCGGATCGATGGGGAAGTCGAGCCCTTGGGAGACGGGGATAAAATCAACCTCTTCGGGGATGGACCTCGGGTCGAAATCACAGAGGGACGGGACGGCTCTCTCGACGGCTGCACAATGCCGCGGTAGATCGTCGGCAGGGAACACCGTCCTGTCTCCGTTCTTCCAATGAACGACCTCGCCGGCGGCCTCCTTTTCCACTCGGGCGATTCTCTTCTCCCAGTCGGGCAAATGTCCGTGGAGGCTGACCAGGATGCCGTCGAAGCGATAGGATTTTCTCAAGACCAGCAGCCCTTCGGCGAAGACTTCGACCGAGTTCCAGAAGGCCGCCGCAGAATGCCCGGTTTGGAGGAGCATGTGGCCGATGCCCATCTGGCACATCACGGGCACGCGGTCAGGTATGCCCGCGCCCATGGCCAGCCGCATTCTCTCTCTCGAGGTCACAGCTCTTTGAAAATATGCCCGCCGCTCACCATTGTCAAGAAAACCTGGGGATTCAGAGCTATCCGCCCTCATGAGGAAACAATTTCATCCACCAAATCACCCCAAAGGGTGATTGACCCCTCTTTTCCTCCCCTCCACAATGATGCCGTCAACCGCAAGGCATGCGTTTCGGCACGGTGAGGCCGAAATGGATAAAACAGAGCGGCTTTAGGAAGACCGATGAAAGACAAAAAGATCTTGGTCGTGGATTTCGATGAGGAATCACTCATTGCCTTGTCCAACCTGGTTTTCGAGGAGGGATTCCAGGCCGTGACGGCCATGGACGGCCTCAGCGGCTACGAAAAGTTCAAGGCCGAGGACTTCGACCTGGTCATGATCGAGCCGATGCTGCCCAAACTCCATGGTTTTGAGTTAATGAAGAGGATCAACCAGGATCCTATTAAAAAGACTCCGATCATCGTCGTGACCGGGATTTACCGGGAGCCCTCCTGCAAGATGGAGGCTCTCACGGTCTACGGTGCCGCCGCCTATTTCACCAAGCCCTGGAACAAGGATGAACTCCGGTCCAAGATGCTCAACCTCCTGGTCAACGGCATGGAGGAAAAGGGAGTGAAGACGGAACCTCCGGCCAAGAAGCTTGATAGTCCTCCCCCGCCTCGGCTCAAGAGCTCGCTTCCCCCTCTCGCCGGTGAGTGGGACCATTTGAAACACCAGGCCGCCCCGCGAGAGCCCAAAGTGAGCAAGGGCCCCGTCGATATCGAGAGAGAGCTCCAGGCGGCAGTCTCCGGGCTGGCCGGGCCGGCTCGGAAAAAAGAATCCGTCAAGGATGTCTTCAAAGAGAAAAGAGAACTAAAAGGCGGCGTCGACGGGGACATCGAGGCCATGCTCAAGGGCGCCATCGGAGGGCTGGGCCTGGAAGATAAAAAGAAAAAGCCCGAGCCTGCGGTCCGACCGGCTCCTATCTTCAAGCCCGAGCCCAGGCTGGAAAAGTTAGAAAAGAAAGAGAAGATCCCCATCGCCAAGGAGATCAAAGAAAGGATCCCTCTCCAGGATAAGACAGGGAATAATATTCCCCACTCCTCTGCGCGGGCGCCCATCTACGCCAAGAAAGAGCCGTTCGGCATCGACCAGACACTCATCGAGATCGACAAGATCCCCCTCGACATGGAAAAGGGCGCCCCGGAGCCGGAGAAGGCCGCGCCCGAAAAAAAGAAGGTTTTCTTCGACGAGTATGCCGCGCCGGCGAAGAAGAAACCGCCCCTGGCCCTGATCGGGGGCGTGGCAGCGGCCGTGCTGATCGTGGCCGGATCGACATTCATGGTCCTCAAGTCCAAGAAACCCAAAGAGGCGCCCCGCCAGATGGTTTCTTCCCTACAGCCTTCGCTGCCGAGCGAGTTCGCGCTCAGGCAGAACGAAATCCAGGCTTCCTCGGTGTCGAGGCAGGACGAGTCCAAGCCGGAGCCTAAGAAGCCGCCATCTAAGCCCGCCGAACAGATGGATACGTCGGAAATCGTGAACCAGATCCAACCGGCCCTCCCGTCCGAGAATCAGCCGGTGGGTCTGAAGATACAACTCCCTTCGGAATCCGAGGCGACGACGCAGTCCACCGAACAAGCGACGCCCCCTAAGACAGAGACCTTGACCCCGACTGAGGCCCCTGCCCAAGCGCAGCCACAGTCTCAGGAGCCTTCGTCCGGCGAACCTGTTGTGGAAAAGTCCAAGCCCGGTGACCTAGTCCTTCTCGACAGAGTCTCAATCCCACCCACGCTCATAAAGAGGGTCGACCCGAAATATCCCCTGCAGGCATTTAATATGGGGATCAGCGGCACCTTGACCGTGAACGCTCTGATCAATGAAACCGGGGATGTCGTCCGCACCGAGATACTCAAAGGGATCAAGGGCGGCTATGGGTTCGAGAAATCGGCCGAGACAGCCATCCGTCAATGGAAGTTCCGGCCCGCCGAGAAAGACGGTGTCCCGGTCCGGGTCTGGAAGCCGATTGACATCAATTTCAAAATGAGTCAAACGCCTAACCAATGAAATACCTTTAAAGGAGTGAAGGAATGGCCCTCAGCAAGGAACAGGAAGACCTTTACAAGAAGACGATGCAGGAAGCCAAGCGGCAGCTCGAAGGGGTGGACGCGCTGATCGAGAAGGAACTCCAGAAAGTCAGAGAAAAACTGGCGGAGCTTCAGGATTCCAAGAAGTCCTTCCGGATGATCTACGAGGGAACGGCCAAGCTTCTGGGTATCGAGAGCGAGCTCGAGGACGAGGACGAAAGCTCCGACGTCGCCTCTGCCGCCTCCACCAAGATGTAGGCCGGCTCCTTCCCTGCCCTCCCCCCGGAGTCCGGCACCGCCTCAAACCGGTTTTCGGGCGGGGAAAACCCCGCGGCTCACCTGCCGGACATCCTCCACCGAATAAAACGACAAGAACTTCTTCTCCCTCGAGACGAAGACGATCCACCCGTTTTTCCTAACGGTTTGAAGCCGATATAGGCGAAGCATTATAATGGTAATCCCATGGAAGTCAAAGAGCACTTCTATGCCGACGATCCTCGCCGCGGCCCCGAGGACGCCTGGACAACACTCCCGGGGGTGGACTATTTTTTTATCGGAAACGGGCTGATCCAGGCCGCGGTCCAGGTCTGCCCCGCAAACAGGGGGACGCCGGTCGGTCTCCTGATCATGGACCCGGAGCGTTTGGGGACCAAGTCACAGGCACTCTCGTTCGACCCTGTCTCCGGACTGGGTCCGACGATTCTCGAAGTTGAAGTCGGGGGATGGGTCCATTCCCCGAGGGCCGGCCGCGTCTGGGCGGCATGGGTGGAGAAGGAGGGGCTTCCGGCAGTCAAAGTCAAATGGCGGGACGGCGGGCTTTCCATCACCGAGACCTTTTATTGTCCTGATCCGGGAAAACCCCGATTGGCCCGCGCCATCACGGTCCGAAACCGCACAAAAGGCAGTCTACGGGTTATCCTGCGGACGGGAGTTAGGGATTTAACGGCCGCGCGGCGCTCGGAGATTCCCGGAGGCAAGGAAAGGCCATTTTGTCTGGAATATCGTCTGGCCGGAAGGCTGGGCCGGCGGCGGGTCGAACTCGCCTGGTGTCCATTAACTAGAAGCTCCGCGGCCGCGCGCCACGTATGGGCCTTGGCCTCCCGATTCCGCTCGTCCTCTCCGCTGCTCGATCACTTCTATGCCGCCTCGCTCGTCCAGCTCCCGTCCAACATCGCCGCCTCGGGCAAGCTCGACGGCAGCATCTGGCAGTACAACCGCGAGTGGACCCGCGACCAGGCCATGGCCGCGATCGCCCTGACTCTCAGCGGCCGGTTCGAGTTGGCACGGACCATCCTCTTCCGCCTCTTCTCGCAGTTCGTCACCAGGGCCGGTGATGCCGTCGACTCGAGCCAACGCCGGCCGGCCGAGGAGTGCGAGCTCGACCAGAACGGGGCCCTCCTTTTCGCCCTGGAAACATACACGCTATGGTCGCGAGACCACACCCTGTTGAAGAGATGCTGGCCAAAGGTCGCTGCCGCCGCCGAGTTCCCGTTGAAGACAAACTTTCGCCACTCTCCCTCCGGACTCCTGCATAACCGGCGCGAATTCTGGGAGCGGCACGCCGCCCACGGTATCGTGGACGGCATCGAACTCGCCCACCAGATCTGGGTCTCGATGGGGCTGAGCGCGGCCTCCCGGATGGCCCTTTTCCTGAATAGAAAGGAAGAGTCCGATCACTGGGAGAAAGCGGCGGGAAAGCTCAAGAAGGCCATGCTCTCGGATGAGCGGTTCTCGCTTATCCATGACGGCGCATTTTTCAAGAGGCGAAATACGAACGGCGAGGTCGAGGAAGAGATCCATCCTCTCCCAGGCACCGGCTTGGCCGCCGCCGTTCCCCTCTTTTCCCCCGGCCGCCATCTCCTAAATCCCGACACCTCGACGGCGCTTCCGATAGCCTGGGAGTTCGTCCCTCCCCGCTGCCGGCTGGCTGCCAAGACGCTCCGTCGGATCGAAGAGCTCTGGAATCAGAGCTGGAGGGGCGGCGGGTACGGCCGTTATCATGTCACCTCCGAGCCCGACTCGCCGGGGCCGTGGCCATTCCCTTCGCTGTTTGTAGCCCGGGCTTATCTCGAAGCGGGCGATGACGCTCGCGTTTGGAGGGTACTCCGCTGGCTGGGAGGAGCGACGGGAGCAAGGGCGGGAAGCTGGTTCGAGTTCTACGGTCCCCGGCCGGTGCCTCCCTATCCCCAGGTTGGGATCGTTCCCTGGAATTGGGCGGAGACGATCATCCTTTTCATCCACCATCTCGCCGGCATCCGACCGGAGTGGAAGTCCCTCAGGGTAAGGCCGCGCCTTCTGGCTGGAGTGGACGGATACGATGTCAATCTGCGAGTCAGGAACTGCCGGATCATCCTCCGGGTTAAACGGGCAGGGCGCGGCGTGAAACCAGGGTTCCTGGTGGACGGCAAATTCCTTCCCTACTCGGAGGATGGGCTGTTCCTGCCCTACCCCCGGAAAGACATCCGGATCACCGCTCGGCTCCCCCTTCGGCCAAAAAAGAGAGCACGCTAAGGAGAAAACCCGATGACGCGCAAGACAATCCATCTCGTCTGCAACGCCCATCTCGACCCCGTCTGGCTGTGGGATTGGGAGGAGGGCGCCGGCGAAGCCCTGTCCACGTTCCGGTCTGCCGTCTCCCTCTGCGAGGAATTCCCCGAGTTCGTCTTCAACCATAACGAGGCGATCCTCTACCGGTGGGTTGAGGAATACGAGCCGGCGCTTTTCAAGCGGATCCAGCGTTTGGTTAAAGAGAAGAGATGGCACATCCTCGGCGGATGGTTTCTCCAGCCCGACTGCAACATGCCCTGCGGCGAATCCTTCGTCCGGCAGATCCTTGCGGGCAAGAGGTACTTCCGGGAGAAATTCGGCGTGGACGTCCGCACGGCCTCCAACCTCGACCCCTTTGGACACAGCCGGGGTCTGGTCCAGATCCTGGCCAAGTCGGGCCACGATTCCTATATATTTTGCCGGCCCGGGCGCAGCGATTGCCCCCTTCCCGCCGACGATTTTATCTGGGTCGGGTTCGACGGTTCCGAGGTCATGGCCTCGCTCGTCTCTGCCCATTACAACTCGGCCGGCGGCGGGGCAAAGAAGAAAGTCCTGGATTGGATCGCCGCCAACCCGGACCGCGAGCTGAGCCTCCTGCTCTGGGGAATCGGAGACCACGGTGGCGGCGCCTACAGGGTCGACCTGGTGGAGCTCAAGAAACTGATGGCTGAGCGGAAGGATTTCGAGATTCGGCATTCTCACCCGGAGGCCTATTTCAAGGAACTCGGCAAGAGGCGGTCATCGCTTCCCAAGCACGCCCGGGACATGAACCCCTGGGCGGTCGGCTGTTACACGACCATGTCCCGAATCAAGCAGAAGCACCGGGCCCTGGAAAACGACCTGTTCCTGGCCGAAAAAATGGCCACTGCTGCCTCCTATCAAGGCCTGATGAAGTACCCCCAGGAAGAATTCAGTGCAGCCCATTATGACCTCGCCTTCAGCCAGTTCCACGACATCCTGCCCGGCTCGGCCATCCAGCCGGCCGAGGAATCGTCGATCCGAAGGTTGGACCACGGACTCGAGATCCTCTCCCGGATCAAGGCGCGGGCCTTTTTCGCCCTAGCCAACAGCGAGGCACCGCCGGCCCAAGGAGAAATCCCGGTATTCGCCTACAACCCGCACCCGTTCAAAGTCAAAGGCATCCTGTCCTGCGAATTTCAGCCCTACGAGATCAACTGGTCGGGCGGATACCAGTATCCTCAAATCTATGTGGATGGGCGGTCCCTTCCCTCCCAACCTGAAAAGGAGGCCAGCAACCTCAACGTCGAATGGCGGAAAAAAGTTGTCTTTGCGGCCGATCTCGAACCCGGCCGGATCAACCGCTTCATCTGCCGGCTGGAAAGGCGGCCCCATAAGCCCGCTCCTCAGCTCAAAAAGGAGGGAAGTAAGGTCTGCCTCCAGACCGACGAGCTCGAGGTCCTCATCAACACCCAGACCGGCCTCCTCGACCGCTACCGAGTCGGCGGTCGCGACTTCCTGGCGGAGGGCGCTTTCGCTCCCTTGGTCATCAACGACAGCGCCGACCCTTGGGGGATGACCGTGAAAAGATTCCGGGACCTGACCGGCCGGTTCGAGCTGGCTGCGCCCGAAGAGGGAAGCCGGGCTTCCGGGATCACCGCCCAGCCGGCTGCGTCCGTCCGCGTCATCGAAGACGGCGCGGTCCGGGCGGTCGTCGAGTCGGTCCTGACCTACGGCCGATCCGTCATCTTCCAGAGGTACCTGCTTCCAAAGCAGGGCACCGAGATTGAAGTGGAGGTCAGGCTCCATTGGTGCGAAAAGGACAAGATGCTGAAACTCTCGGTCCCGACCCTTTTTCCCAAAGCCCGCACCATCGGGCAGACGGCCTACGGTATCGCCGAGCTCCCGGCCGACGGGAACGAGGCGGTCGCCCAGAAGTGGGTGGCCGCCGTCTCCGCCGAAGACGATGCCGCCCTCACAGTCATCAACGACTGCATCTACGGTTCAGATTTTCTCGCGGGCGAGCTGCGTCTCTCGCTTCTTCGTTCGGCCGCCTACTCAGCCGACCCGGTGCCCTCCGGCCCCATGGTCGCGCAAGACCGCTACGTGCCGCGGATCGACCAGGGCGAGAGGATGTTCCGCTTCTGGGTCAACGGAGGAGTCCAGTCCTCGCGCCTGACCGCGGTCGACCGGGAGGCGCTGGCCAAGAACGAGAAGCCCTTTGTCCTGAGCTTCTTTCCCGCGGGTCGCGGAAAAAAGCCCCGGCCGTTTGTGGAGCTCAGCGGCGAAGCCGTCGAGATCACCGCGCTCAAGAAAGCGGAAGACGGGAAAAATCTCATCATCCGGCTCTTCGAACCCACGGGAAAAAAGTGCACGACGATCCTCTCGCTGCCCTGGGCGGCGGCCAGAAAGAAGATCAGCCTCTCCGCCTTCGAGATAAAGACGCTGTCCTTCAATCCCCGCACCAAAACTTTCCGCGAGCTCGATCTCCTGGAGAGTCCTCTGCGCGAGACAAGATGAACTCCAAGGAACGCGTTCTGGCAGCGCTCGAGGGACGGATTCCAGACCGCGTGCCCTGGGGCGAGTTCGCGGTCGATTTCGATACCGTGGAGAGGATCATCGGCCACGAGACCTACTTCCGGGCCAAGGCCAGGTCTCAGATCGCTTTCTGGGAGGGCCGGCATGATGAGGTGGCCGAGAGCTACCGCCGTGACCACATCGAGCTCCACCGCCGGCTCGAGCTCGATATCGTCACCTTCCCGATGGCCACCTGGGAAATCCCGCCGCGGAGGATCGACGGCTCCACCTGGGAAGACAGGTACGGCCGGGTTTTCAAGTATTCTGCGCTGACCGAAGACATCACCTGCGTCCGTGACCCGGCCAATGAGGCCAAGAAATTCACCCTGGCTGACTTCCGCCGGGAGCCGGCCGTGCCCGAGCGCGACTCCCGTTCCTGGGCGGTCGTCGATGCCGTGGTGCGCGAGTACAAAGACAAGAAGTTCATCTGCGGGCCTTCGGGTGGGATCGTCGGCCTGGTGCTTCCGGGCGGCCTGGAGAAGGCCTCGTTCGCCCTCGTCGAGGAACCGGAACTCATCGACGCGGCGACCGCCCGGGCGCGTCGCGAGCAGGACCTCGCCGACCCGGTCCTCATCCATCCGGACTCCGATGCCGTCCTCCTCGCCCACGATTTCGGCCACAAGACCGGCCCCTTCATCGGCCCGGAGATGTTCCGGAGGCATTTCCTGGAGGCAAACAAGGCCCGGGTGCGCCGCCTCCACCGGGACTTCGAGAAAAAGGTCATCCTGCACAGCTGCGGCAACGTCAACTCTTACCTGGACTTCTTCGTCGAGATCGGTATCGACGGCTACCAATCCATCCAGCAAACCGCCGGGATGGATATCTGCGGGCTGAAAAGAAGCCATGGCGCAAGGTTTACCCTCTGGGGAGGCGTCTCCCTGGAGAACCTGGTTGCCGGGACGCCCGATGAGGTGCGGCGGGATGTCAGTCGGGCTATGGCCTGCGCTAAAGAGGGCGGCCGCTTCATCCTGGGGACAAGCCACAGCATCGCGGTCGGCAGCCGCTACGACAACGTCATGGCGATGATCGATGAGTACCATAGGCTGGCTGACTACTGAGTCGTGATGGAAAAACCGGTATCCATAGTCCTAGTCGGAATCGGAGGCATGGGAGCGGCCTACCTCGCCGCCCTTCTGGAGAACAAAGAGCAGCGAGACTTCCGTCTCGTCGGGACGGTCGATCCCCAGCCTCGGAGATGCCCGCAGCTGGCCGAGCTCCGGGCGCTGGACATCCCCGTCTTCGAACGACTGGAGGAATTCTATGCGCGGCACCGGGCCGACCTGGCCATCATCGCCTCGCCGATCCATTTCCACTGCGGCCAATCCTGCCTGGCCCTTTCGCGGGAAAGCTCTGTGCTCTGCGAAAAGCCGGCTGCCGGGACGGTCCAAGAGGTCCTCCGGATGAGGGAAGCCGAAAGAGCGGCCGGGAGATGGGTTGCCGTCGGGTTTCAGTGGTCTTTCAGCACGGCCATCCAGGCTCTGAAGAACGACCTCCGCGCCGGGATGTACGGACGGCCACGCCGCCTCAAGTGCCTCTACCTCTGGCCGAGGAACGAAGCCTATTACAGAAGAAACGACTGGGCCGGAAAACTCAAAGACCCGGAAGGCCGTTGGATCCTAGACAGCCCGGCCAACAACGCCATGGCCCACGACCTCCACAACATGTTCTATGTCCTCGGTCGAGAGAGAGAGACCGCCGCCCGGCCGGTCCGGGTCGAGGCCGAGCTCTATCGCGCTCACGAGATCGAGAACTTCGACTCGGCCGCCCTGCGCTGCCATACCCGGGACGGAGTGGAGATTCTGTTCTATGTCTCCCACGCTGCCTCCGTCGACACCGGCCCGGTTTTTTCGTATGAATTTGAGGGGGGTGAGATCAGAGCGGCGGGAAGGGATACGGAAATCAGAGGCTTTCTCCCGGCCGGCAAGAAAAGCTACGGCACTCCCGACAGAGAGCCGCTCCGGAAAATGTGGGAGGCGATCGATTCAGCGGACGGCCGAACCCTCCCCGCCTGCGGGCTCGAAGCGGCCTTGGGGCAGACTCTGACCGTGAACGGCGCCCAGGATTCCAGGCCTGAGATCCAAGATTTCCCGAAGGAGATCATCGTATCGCGGGGAGAGCCGGGAAGCCGGGAAGTCACTGTGGCCGGGCTGACCGAGGTGTTCGACGAATGCTACCGAAAAAATGCGCTCCCCTCCGAGCTCGGCGTTTCCTGGAGCCGGAAGGGACGGGTGGTTTCGCTCGCTGATTACGTTTATTTCCCTGGCGGGTCATGATCCCCGTTTTTTGCCGGCGAGTTGGCCGCAGGCCGCCCGGATGTCTCCGCCTTTCGAGCGGCGAACCGTAGCCCCCACCCCCAGGCTTTCCAGGGTCTGAAGAAAGGCCTCCTGTCGAGGCCCGGGCGAAGGCCTAAACCCTGGACCGCAGCCCGGGCTGTAGGGGATAAGGTTGACCTTAGCCCGGAGCTTCCTGGCTAGGGACGCCAGCCGGCGAGCATCGGTGGCTGTGTCATTGAGGCCGGAAATCAGAATGTATTCGATGGTTATCATCCGCCCCGTCGTTCTAGCGTAATGGGCGGCGGCCTTGATCACCGCCGCCAGCGGGTACTTGCGGTTGACGGGCAGCAGCCGGGAGCGGAGTTCGTCGGTTGTGGCGTGGAGCGAAAGCGAGAGGCTGACCTGGAGCCCCAAGCCTTCCAGTTTCTCGATCGCCGGGACGATCCCAACCGTGGAGATGGTGATGCGGCGGGCGGCGATGCCCATTCCCTCCGGCGCGTTCATAATGCGGACCGTTCGGACGAGGTTGTCGAGGTTGTCGAGCGGCTCCCCCATGCCCATGAAGACGAAGTTGGTCAGGCGGACATCAAGCTTGTCCCGCAGGAAGAGAATCTGGCCGAGCATCTCCGAGGGGACGAGGTTCCTCTCAAACCCGCCCGCGCCGCTGGCGCAGAAGACGCAGGCGAACTTGCAGCCGACTTGGGTCGAGAGGCAGAGCGTCCTGCGGCTGCCGGATGGGATGAGAACGGTCTCGATGAGCTGACCGTCGGTCAGACGGAAAAGGAATTTCTCCGTCCCGTCCTCTGACCGGAGTTGCTCGGCGAGTTCGAGAACGCCCAGCCGAAATGTGTCCTCGAGCCGCTGCCTCAGGCCCTTGGGCAGGTCGGTCATGGCGGAGAATGAATCCGCGCCTTTTTGATAGAGCCATTCAAAGACCTGCTTCGCCCGGTAGGCCGGCTCCCCCCAGCCATCGAACTCCGCCCGGAGCTCGGCAAATATAAGGTTTCCTATATCCGTGACAGGACCCATCTCAACTTACCTTATCGTGACCATGACCCAGAGCAGCAAGATGATCACCCCCACAAGCACCCAGGTCCCCCCAAACCCGAGAATGTCTGCCCGGCCGGGTTTCATGACCTCCCAATTCGACCGCGGCCAGAGCTTGCGTCTCACGAATTTTTCCGGATGGGCCCGGGCCGCTTCGACGGCCCTGTCATCCTCCACCGGATTCGGCTGCACGGGCGTGTGGACCTTGGCAAAAAAGCTGTCCAGGTCGGACTTCGGCAGCGGCCTGGTCAGCCAGCTCAAGAGAAAGAGCAGGACAAATGGAAAAAGCGCGTCGAAGAAAAAACGGGTCGCGACCAGCTGGGCCTTGGTGAACCGGACGAAATCGATGCCCAGCCAACTCAACACCCAGATCTCGGCTTCGAACCGGCCGATGCCGATCTTGGGCGAGTCCGGGTCCTCGGGGCGAACCCGGACCACTTTCTCGTAAAACACGGCGGCCGGTTCGATCGCGTGGGGCTTCTCGATCTTTTCGCCGGTCGCCCGGGCCCGGCCGGCGTCCACGTCCTCCTGGAGAGCCTCAGTCACGATCCGGACGACCCGGGGTCTGGTTTCCTGGAGAAACGCAGGGTTTGACCTGGCCCATTCCCAACTCTGGAAAACGTTGGGAATGACGGCGTAGATGCCGAAGCAGACGAAGATCTGGATGATGACTGCCCATCGCGTCAGGCGCCGCCAGATAAACCCCAGCCAGATAGAAGCGCCGAACACGGCGGGCATGGAGATGAAGTACTTGAAAAGGTCAAGGAGGTTGCCGACGAAAAGGGCAGCCCCGATCCCGCCCGCCAGGGTGAAGGCGATGACGATGCGCCCGACTCGGAGAAGATGCCGTTCCGACCGGGGAGAGACGAAAGGTTGGTAAAGGTTGCGGATGAAGAGGGCGGAATAGGTGACGGAAGCGGCGGAGAGTGTGGACATGTTGGCTGCCAGGATCCCAGCCAACATCAGCCCCACGGCGCCCGGGAAGAGAAGATGCAGGGTCATGTACCCCCAGATCAAGTCCGGGTCGTGGAGCTGGCCTTTAAAGAGCCCTAACGCCAGCAGCCCCGCCAGCGCCCAGAAGATCATCAGGAAGCGCTTGAAGAACATGCCGGCGATCATCCCGAAGCGGGCGGCATTCTCATTCCTGGCCGCGCTGGCCGTCTGCATCATCGGGGCCGAGGCGATGATCGACACCAGGTTGGCCAGGACCATGGCCAGGATGGTGTACCAGGCATATTCGCTCGTCGTCACCGACCCGAAGAGGTTGAACATGAAATCGGGCACCCGGGCATGGAGCCCGGCGAACCCACCGATCTTGCTTAGCCCGATCGGGATCAGCATGACCGAGAAGATGGCGATCAGGAATCCCTGGATGACGTCGGTAAAGGCGGCGGCGATGAACCCGCCCATCATCGTATAGACGGCCACGATGACACCATAGACAAGATAAACAACAAGCGGATCGATATAGGAGATGAACGAACGGAGCTCGCCCTTCTTGAAGCGGTCGTTGAGCTCGTCGTACCGGGCCTTCTCTGTGTCGGTGAGGCTCAGGTCGAGCTTCTGTTTGAGGGCCTGGTATTCCCGGAACATCTCGACGCTCCGCGTTTCCGAGGCCATATACAACTCGGCCGGTTTCGGGGTCAGGGCCTCGATCGTCTTCCCGGCCACCATGAACCCGACGCCGCCGCCGACGACGGCCATGACCAGCGTAAAGACGGCAAAGGAAGCGCCGAGGAACTTGCTGCGGAAGCGCTCAGTGTAGAAATCGCCGAGGGTGACCTGGCGGGCCCGACGGTAGAAAGCGCTGGTGAACCAATAGAAGGGCGTCAGGAAAAGGACCAGATACTGGATCCACATCCCTCCGATCCCCTGGCGGTAGACCTCCCGGGCCACCGCCACGGCCTGGTCGGCGTTGGTGGCATGGCCGAAGTTCAGGAAGAACTGGTAAAACTTGCCCAGTCGTCGGCCCGCGATGAAGAAATCGTTGGTGTCCTTGGTGCGGCGCTGGGAACGGCGGCCCAGCCAGAGGATGACGGCCAGATAAAGAAGAATGATCCCGACATCCAGGACGTTCAGTCCGAAGATCCGCATAGCTCACCGACCGGACTTATTAAAAC
Source organism: Candidatus Aminicenantota bacterium (assembly GCA_017886205.1). GTDB lineage: Bacteria > Acidobacteriota > Aminicenantia > Aminicenantales > UBA8522 > UBA8522. The sequence continues at coordinate 57,307 of JAFNEO010000008.1, forward strand.
CATTTCCGGCAAATCTAGTCAACAAGATAGTATCGTGTTTGTTTGACGGCTGTGTCCGTGTTTGCTATAAAGCTAAGCTTATCACGCCCATGACCGGATTATTTGAAATGCTGCAGAACTCGCCCCTCCGCGGGGAGATTCTGTCTGTGGGCGCGGCCTTAACCTGGGCCGTCGCCGTCCTTCTCTTCCGGGTCAGCGGACGGACCGTGCATCCGATCGGCCTGAACCTCTTCAAGAGCATCCTCTCCGTCGTCCTGCTCGTCCTTACCATGCTCCTTCTCGGCGAGTCCCTCCTGCCGAAAACGGCCTGGCAGGACTATGCGCTGCTCGGCCTGAGCGGTTTCCTCGGCGTCACCCTGTCCGATACCTTCTTCTTTCAGTGCCTCAACCTCCTCGGGGCGAGCCTGACGGCAGTGATCGATTGCCTTTACAGCCCTTTTGTCATCCTCTTTTCCTTTCTTTTCATCGGCGAACGCCTGAATGTCCGACAGCTTCTCGGCGTAACTCTAATCCTCTCCGCGCTGGTCCTGATTTCCCGTAGCAAGGAAAAGGGCCTTCCGCCCCGGAAGAACCTCCTCCTGGGGATTGGCCTGGGGACTTTGGCTATGGTTACGCTGGCGACGAGCATCGTCATGATCAAGCCGCTGCTGGCCCGTTCTCCCGTCCTCTGGGCGACTCTTTGGCGGATGGCGGCGGGCGGAACCGCCCTTCTGATCTTCCTCCCGTTTCACCCACGGCGACGGCTGATCTCCCGGCCGCTTTTCTCGCCGGCCAACTGGCGGTCGATGGTCCCGGGAACGTTCCTGGGGGCCTACATCGCCCTGGTCGCCTGGATAGCGGGGATGAAGTACACGCTGGCTTCGGTCGCCGCTCCTCTCAATCAGCTCAACTCGATCTTCATCTTCGTCCTGGCGGCGATCTTTCTCAAGGAAAGGGTGACGAAGGGGAAGATGGCGGCCGTGGCGCTGGCCACTCTCGGCGCTTTCCTGGTCAGCTGGGCATGAAGGCCTTCTCGAAATATCGGCAGGAATCCCGGATCGTCTTTTCGATCGGGATGTATTCATGGGAGAAATCCCGGCGGCTTTTTTCGTTGGAGTAAAACGTCGTCCAGCCGCTGAGCCGTCCGTAAGCATAGGTGAGCAGAGGTTTTTTCCGGGTGAGATGGCTCACCAGTTCCAGAGATAGACCGGCCGCGGCAAGCAACGGCGCCGGCACGGGAAAAGGATAAACCCGCCGCCGCGCGTGCTTCCCGATCAGCCTCAAGACTTCCGGATAACGGAGGTTGGCGCCGACGAGGAGGTATTTCTCCCCGGCCCGGCCGCGCTCAAGTCCCTTCATGATAATGGCCGTAACATCGCGGACATCCACCACTGCGAGGCCGCCCCTGAACGAGCCGAACATCCGGCCGCCATAGACCCGGGCATAGAGCTGGTTGTGAGGGGTCTCCAGGACAGGGTCTCCGGGGCCCATGATAGAAGCGGGATTAAAAATGATGGCGTTGAGCCCTTTCATCCGGGCGGCTTCCTCTACAATCTTCTGCCCGAAATACTTGGAGGTCATATAATGAAAATACGGCGGCCAGTTGAACGGCGTCGTTTCATCGATCAATTCTCCCCTCTTCTTGAAACCGATCGTGCCGATCGAGGAGACATGGATCAGCCTGCGGACCTGGGCGCCGAGGCAGGCCTCCACAACGGCCCTTACTCCATCCCGGTTGATCCTCAGCAGCCGATCAAAATCACGCCTCATGTAGGAGATGAGGCCGGCCAGATGGATGACGTGGGTCTGGCCTTGCGCGGCTTCAAGAACTCGCTTCTCGTCGGTGATGTCCCCGTAGACGATCCGGACCTTCTCGACTTTCCAGCTCTCCGGGATGCGGTCCCCGGGGAGGACATAGGTTGAGACTGAATCCGGACCGAAATTCCTGACCAGCTCGGGAACGAGCACGGAGCCGACAAAACCTGTCGCTCCGGTGACGAGGATCCTCATCCCCTGGAGTTCGTCCGATAATTGCGGTAATAGATGAAAGTGTCGGTGGATATCCCGGTCAGGGCATGGAGGAAGATCGTATAAATGAAGGACCCCGTAAAATAGGCGACAAGTCCGAAAACGAAACCACCGGCCAGGGAAGCGAAGATCTCCGACTGCGGGTGCCCGGCATGATGCAGGGTTGAGATGATCGTCTGGAGGGCCAGGGCCGGGATAAGGCCGATGGCCGGGATCATGGGGAAGAACAGAATCCCCCTATAGAGGAATTCCCAAGCCACGTAATACAGAAGGAGGTAGGCAGCCTCGAAGGCGATGAAGCTCCTGGGGCTCCGGCAGGCCGTCTTGGAAAAGGGGTAGAAGCGGCCGAGCTCGGCGTCCCGGGAGCCGATCAACCCCGACAGGACGGCGAGGGGAGCGCCCACGGCGGCGATACCCAGCCCCCTCCGCCAATTCCCCAGAGAAAGCCCGGCCTCCTTCAAAAAGAGGAGCGCGTCCGGCGAGAAAAGAAAAATGATCAGGATGGGGATGACGAGGAAGAGGCAGAAGACGGCTGCGAAATAGGCCAGGAAAGCCCGGAGATCATCCCACTTCTGGACGAGCCGCCGGTAATGGAAAAAGGAGAACAGCAGGGCAAAGGCCACCGCCAGATAGATCCACAGGACCGATTGGACTATTTGATATATCCTTTCTTCCGCTCTTCTAAGTACCAGTCGACAATGGCCTGGATCTGCTTCTCGGTATCATTGTCGGGGCGATACCCGAGCTCGGCGACCGTCCGGGAGATATCATAAGTCGTCTCGGTCGTTATCCTCCGGATCCGGTAGCGATTCAACTCCGGGTGGAAACCGGGAGAGAGTTTCTTCCAAAGCTCCTGGCCGGAAGCGGCGAGCCTGGCGAACAAGACAGGGACATAAAGCCGCTGCTTCTTCCCGATCCCCCGCTGGAGCCCGGAGAAAAATTCGCGCCAGCTGGGGACGATCCCATTGGTCACTGTATAAGCCTTGCCCACGGCCTGATCGTTCTCCAAGGCCAGCTCTACGGCCTGACAGAGGTTTCCGATATAGCAGTACGCAAAACGGTGCCGGCCGCGGCCGACGATCACCGGGACACCTCTCTCGGCGCTCCTGAGAATCTTGTCGCAGGTCGTCCGATCATTGGGGCCGTAGGTGTCTCCCGGACGGAGGATGACCACGGGCAGACCGGCGCTTTTCGCCTTTTCCAGGAGATAGGCTTCGGTCTTTTTCTTGGCCCGGGCGTAGGGCATGAAGTCCGCTGGCCGGCCCGGATTCTCCTCGGACAGGTTCGTTCCGAGATAGCCGAGGGTTAGGGTAGACGAGATATAGACAATCCGCCTGGGTCGGGTTCCCTTATCCAAGATTTTCTGGATGAGGTTGACCGTCATGCCATAGACCCCGGCTTCGCACTCGGCCTCGGAGGCCTGGTCCGAGACGACCGAAGCGGAGTGGACAACGTAATCGAGGCCCTCCGGGAGATCGAAGCTCTGCGGGTCGTAAAGATCCCCATAAATGACCTTGACGGGGAGTCCCTCCAGGAAATGGAGGTCGGAGGTCCTCCGCACGAGCCCATAGACTTCATGCCCCTTGGCCAGGAAGCAGCCGCATAGATTGGAGCCGATGAACCCGTTGGCCCCGGTGATGAAGATTTTTTCTTTCAAGGGTGGATTGGCCGCCATGCGATCAGGATCTTAATGTAAACCGATTCCAGGCTTTTATCAAGACGGGCCCCAGGGCCATCGTCAAAAAAGCGGCGGCGATGCCGACTACGACATCGAAGACGTAGTGGAAGCGGCCGTAGACCGTAGAGACATAGAGGGACAGGATGACGGGCGCGAGGATGAAGAACGCCGGCCGGGAATAGCGGTAGGCCGTCCACCACATGATCGTCGCCGCGGCGCAGTGAATGCTGGGGATCGTCCCTCCCGGCGTATGGATGCGGCCTCGGATGAACTCACTGGCGGCGGTGAAAAAATAGCCGCGAAGCGGCACGGTGTGGAGGTCGCCGATGGCGCGCATCGGACCGGCCACCGGGAACATCATGAACCCGAGCGTGCAGAGGACTATGGCGAGGCCGATGTAGAACAGGTAGTCCTCGTTCTGCTCCTCCCCGTGCCGGCGGTAGATCAGAAGGCTGAGGATCGGATAGACGGGCACATAGAAGACATAGCAGAACATCATCCATTCGGTAAGCCAGGGGGTGATAATCCGTTGTATCCAGACAGTCGGCTGAACTCCCAAGATAGAAGCCTCGAGGTCGATGACCATCTGGTCGTGCCACTGGGGGAAGAAAATGAGCTGCAGCCGGAGGGAGGCGCTGTAGATATACAAGAGGATGAGCTGGACGGAGAGGGTGCGGAGGAGAAAACGGAGATGACGGCTCGCGGTTTTCTGGGCGATGAGGTTCGCGCCCAGGAATACGAGCACCGCCAGCCCGTTGGCCAGGATGAATCCCGGCCAGGAGCCCCGGATCCGAGAGGGAAAGAGGGGGGCCAACAGCGAATACAGGACTAGCGCGCCCAGGATGAGGACATCAGTGAGCTTGATCCTCAGCCCGAAAATGGTCCGTGACTCGATGGCCTTCATGAGAGCCGTCTTTCCTTTTTTTAGAGCCTGATTAATAGCGGAAGCAGGGGAAAAAGTCAAAGGCAGGGACTTTAAACCCCGCCATGTACTTTATACCAATCGATCGTTTCCCGGATGGCTTCCTTCAGGCCCGTCCGGGGCTCGAAGCCCAGCTCTCTCTTGATCCGAGAGCCGTCATAAATCCAGTAGTATTTCCGGGCCGCGAGAATGCTCGTTCGGGTCAGCCTCGGCTTCCGGCCGGTCAGACGCGCGACAGCCTCTGAGGCCGCAGCGGCCAGCCATTGGGCCTGATAGGGGATATTCAGGAGAATACGGCGTATACCGAGGGCTTCTTGAATGGCATCCGTTATGTCAGACCAGGCATAAGGCTTGGGATCGGCCAGGAAATAAGTGCGGCCGTCGGCTTCCGGTCGTTCCGCGGCAAGAATCAGGGCCTCGACGACGTCCCGGACATAGCAGAGGCTGGTCTGGGGCTCTCCCGTCCCGACCGCCGGCCTGATCCTTCTTTTGATCAACCGGATCCCCTCCTGGAGCTCTCTCTGACGGGGCCCGATGATATTGGGCGGCCGGATGATGACAAAGGGAAGCCTTCCCCCGGACTCATGGACAACCTCTTCGGCCGCCAGCTTGCTCCGGCCGTAGTCGGAAATTGGCCGGTTCGGGTCGTCCTCGGTCAGGGCCCTCCCCTTCTCCGAAGGACCGGCAGCGCTGATGGAGGAGACGTGGATGAATTTCTTCAGCCCCGGATTCCGTTCGAAACAGGCCTCAAGCAGGTTCCGCGTGCCGACGACATTGGCCTGGTAATATTCCTCCCATTTCAGAGCGCTGATGACGCCCGCAAGGTGAAAGACGCAGTCGGCACCTTCCACAGCGGGTCCGAGCGTCGGCTTGTCCCGGCAATCGCCCCTCACCAAACGCACATTGAGACGCTCGATCCAGCCCAGGCCGTGAGGCCTGCGGACAAGACAGCTGACCTCCCACCCCCTCCGGACCAGCTCCTCGGCCAGATGGCTGCCGATAAAACCGTTCGCGCCGGTGACTAGAGCTTTCACTGCGTCGGAGCTTGAGCCAGTTTCAGGTCCACCCAGAAAGAGTATTGCTTGGGGCCCTGCGCGGTGCGGGCGAGCGACGGGCTCGAACCGGCGCTCTCATTCTCTGCCCGCTCGCCCCGGGCGTCCTCACCGGAAACCCGGGACTGATCGGGCATTTCTCCTCTGCCCATCATGGCCGCCCTCATCTCCTTGGTCATCCCGCCCCATTCCAACCCCAACTTGACCGATTCCCCTGGTCCGCTCCCAACCCCTGCCGGATGAACGTCTCGCGAGGCCAAAGGAACGCGGAACTCATAGACCATGGAACCATCCTGCCCTCGGGATATCCGGAACACGGGCGGGTCCGCGTTTCCCTGGGTCTCGGGCGGAGGGATGGTGTCTCCCTTTTTGTTGACGGCGTCGGCTTCAAACAGGAAATACATGGGCTTGGCCTTGATCTCTGTTTTTTTCTCCTCGGTCAGAGCCTGCCCCTGTTTCTCGAGCATCCCGATCAGCTCGTCGGCGGTGGCGTTTTTCCTCAGGAAGCGGACTCCAAAGTCCTTTTGCTTTTTCCCCACCGGGCCAAAATAGAGCGTTATCCCCGTCATCTCGACGGAGCTCAGGTATCTCGGGTCTTTGAAAACCAGCAGCATATAAAGATTGGCGGCGTCGTTTCTTAAGGCAAAGTCAACGCTGAGGTTCTTTTGGGAGCTCATCACATCCTGACCCCACTCCACCGCCTGGCCGTCAACGCGGGGAGGCTCGTTGGCCCACCGGCTTTCCACAACCGTATCCGCCGCCCAGGCGGCGGAGAGGAGACAAAACACAGCTGCCATCCAGGGAAAGGCGTTCCCAAAGATGCGAATTCTCATGTCGGCCTCCGTAAACGAAGTCATTATACCAGAATCAGCGGGACGAGAGAGAGTCGGGGGCGGGACCCTAAGGGGCGAGAAGGGAGCGATCTACCGGGCGAGCAGCCGACCGACTTCCTCGACGGCACTGGCGGCATCGGGAGCATAACCCTGCGCCTTGATCTGGTCGGCATAGTCGCGGGTTAAAGGGGCGCCGCCGATGATCACGGGGATCCCCAGGCCGGCGCCTTTGACTGCCTCGACGACGTTCTTCATCTGGACCATGGTCGTCGTCAGCAAGGCCGAGAGGGCGACTATGTTCGCCCGGTTCTCCTTGGCTGCGGCGACGTACTTTTCCGGGGAGACATCGATCCCCAGGTCGATGATCTTGTATCCCGCGCCCTTGAGCATCATGGCCACTATGTTCTTGCCGATATCATGGAGGTCCCCCTTGACCGTGCCGATGACGACTGCGCCTTTGGGCTGAATCCCTTCCTTGATCAGCAGCGGCTCGAGCTTGGCCATGCCGGCGTTCATGGCCCGGGCGGCGACGAGCACCTCCGGGATGAAAACCTCGTTGTTCTTGAACATGATGCCGAGGCGTTCCATGCCCGCGATGAGGCCTTGGTTCAGGATGCCGGCCGCGGAGAGTCCGGAGGCCAACGCTTGGTCCACCAGCTTTTCGACCTCGTCCTTTTTGCCACTGAGCAGCGCCTCTTGAATCTGTTTGAGCATCATTTCCTCCTCTGGGACTCCGCGGATACAGCGACTCAAGGGTATCAATATATCCCGAAATCACCGCAGAATGTCAAGAAAAAGGTGCGCCATTCGGGAATGTCAGCGCTCCCGCTCAGGTTCTTAACGCCGTTCCCGAAACGTTTTTCTCGGCGCTGCGGAACTCCGCGTGATCTATCTATGCGCCAAGTGTATGTTGTCTCCATTCTAACCCATCTCCCTGTGATCTCTACGTGCTCAGACAGTCCTCCCGGCCGCTAGAGCGGCTCCCCTCGAAAAACGCTTCGGGAAGGCTGAACCTGAGAGGTCGCTTTTCCATTCCCGCATGGCTCGTTAGGAAAAAGAGGGGGGTTGTGTAATCGAGAATGGACTTCCTTGACAATTGAGGAAGGCTCGCCTAATTTAGGGAGGCCGTCTCGAAGGCGGCCAAAACAGAGGTTCATCGTGACGGATAACAAACTGAGGTTCATCCCTTCCGTCGACTCGCTGCTTAACACACAGGAGGGTCGGCGGCTGGAGGGCCTGTTCGGACACGGGGCGACGCTCAATGCCTGCCGGTCGGCGCTCGAGGAGCTGCGGGCGGAAATCCTGAAGGAGGCCCCCCAATCCTTAAAAGAAGACGACCTCTCTCCAGACAAAGTCGCCGCCCGGATCGCTTCCCAGCTCGAACAGAGATTCCGCGCTGGCCTCCGCACGGCGATCAACGCAACGGGCATCCTGATGCATTCGGGGCTCGGCCGGGCCGTCCTGTCAGAGGAGGCGGGCCGGGCGCTCGCCGAGGTCGCCGGAGGCTATTCGACGCTGGCACTGGAGATAGAGACAGGAAGGCGCGGAAGCCGCGACAGCCATGTCGCCTCGCTCCTCTGTGAGCTGACCGGAGCCGAGGCCGCGACCATTGTCAACAATAACGCCGCCGCCACCGTCTTGATCCTCAACACCATCGCCAAGGGAAAAGAGGTTATCGTCTCCCGCGGTCAGCTCGTCGAGATCGGCGGGTCCTTCCGCATGCCCGACGTCATGACGACGAGCGGCGCCATCCTCAGGGAAGTCGGGACGACCAACAAGACCCATATGCGCGATTACGAGGAGGCGATCAACGAGTCGACCGGCGCCATCCTCCGCGTTCACCACAGCAACTACCGGATCGTCGGTTTTGCCGAGGAACCAGAGATCGAACCGCTGGCCGAGCTCGGACAGAAAAGCGGAATACCGGTCATCGACGACCTGGGAAGCGGGGCCTTGGTCGACCTCAAAGCCTACGGGCTCGAGACCGAGCCCCTCGTCCGGCGGAGCATCCGGGCCGGTGTCGCCTGCGCCTGTTTCAGCGGCGACAAACTCATCGGCGGACCTCAGTCGGGGCTTATCGTGGGACGTTCGGAATACGTCCAGCGGATGAGAAGAAACCCGCTCGTCCGGGCCTTTCGCTGCGGCAAGCTGACTCTGGCCGCCATGGAAGCCACCCTGAAGCTCTTCCTCACGCCGGAAAAGCTCGAAGAGCGCCACCCGCTCTACCGGATGCTCGCCTTGAAGACGGACGACTTGGAGAAGCGAGCCGGGCGGGTCGCGGGCCGACTGCGGAAATCCCTGCCCGCAAGAGTCGAAGTCTCGGTAATGGACGGGGAGTCGCAGGTGGGCAGCGGCTCTGTTCCGGTCGAAGCCATCCCAACCAAGATTCTGGCGCTTCACGATGCCTCCACTTCTCCCGGTGACCTGGCCAGGAAGCTTCGCCATCAAGTTCCCGCCGTTTTCACCCGTATCCATAACGACGCCGTGCTGTTCGATTTTCGGACCATCCGGCCCGAAGAGGATAAGGGCATCATCGAGGCCGTCGGCCGTCTGTTCACGCCCTAGGGGCAAAGAACCCGAGATGATTGATTACGAGAAGCGCAAACGCATCATGGGGCGGTCTGTCAAGCTGGGCCACTGCATCTGCAACCCGAAGGACCCCTGTCCGTGCGATCTCTTCAAGCAGAAGAACGTCTGCCTCTGCGCGGGCGAGCGCGAAGAGGAAGCGGCCGATGACGTCCCTTTGACGCGGTTCGTCGAGAACGCCGGCTGCGCCTCCAAGATCAGCCAGGACGACCTCAAGAAGGCACTTTCGGGGCTGCCGCACATCTTCGACCCCAACGTCCTGGTGACTTCCGAGACCTGCGACGACGCGGGCATCTACAAGCTGGACGAGGAACACGCGCTGGTGCAATCGGTGGATGTCTTCACCCCGGTCGTGGACGACCCCTACCTCTTCGGACAGATCGCGGCGGCCAACTCGGTGAGCGACATCTATGCCATGGGCGGAAAACCACTCACGGCCCTGTCCATCATCGGCTTTCCCGTGGACCGGATCAGCCACCGGGTCATGAATAAGATGATGCAGGGGGGCATCGACAAGCTCCGGGAGGCCGGCACGGTCGTCCTCGGCGGGCACTCCATCAAGAATAAAGAGATCATGTTCGGGTTCGCAGTCACGGGCCTCGTCCATCCAAAACGGATCATCACCAACGACAAGGCCAAGCCGGGCGATGTCCTGATCCTGAGCAAGCCGCTGGGCACCGGGACCATCAGTTTCGCCGCCCAGATCGGGAAGGCCGAGGCAAAGTGGCTCGAGGAGATCGGCCGCTCGATGAGCGAGCTCAACCGGACGGCCGCAGAGATCATGGTAGAAGCCGGAGTCCGGGCCGCAACCGACGTGACGGGCTTCGGGCTCCTCGGCCATCTTAGTGAGATCGCCGTCCAGAGTGGTGTCACGGCCGAGGTCTATGCCGACGCCGTTCCCCTCTTCGAGGGCGTCCTCTCCTGCCTCCGTCAACAGATCATCTCCGGCGCCATCGAGAGAAACAGGGAGTATGCCTCCAAATTTGTGGAGCGGGACAAGGACGTGGAGGAGGAACTGGAGACGGCCCTTTACGATCCCCAGACATCGGGTGGACTGCTCATGTGCGTTAGCACAAAGAAGGCCGCGGCGGTCATAGCCAAGCTCAAGCAAGCGGGCCTGGTGTGGGCCACCATCATCGGCCGGATCGTGGAGTCGTCGGAGGGCAGAATTTTCTTGCGCAAGCGCCCCGACCTCCCTTGACGGGAAGCATACCTATATTAAGTTTTTGCAGCAGTATAGGAAATGGGTGGCATGGTGCCAGTCCCCGCAACGCCCTGAGCGGAAGGGGTTCCCCACGGGGGGATGGGTGGAGCGAAGGACGGACGGGGACGCGCCATGACAGGACCCATTTCCATAAGTGATAGCATGCCGGATAAACAGCACGTCATCATCGGGACGGCGGGTCACATCGACCACGGCAAGAGCTCCCTGGTCAAGGCCCTGACCGGGACCGATCCGGACTCCCTGCCCGAAGAAAAGGCCCGCGGGCTGACCATCGAGCTGGGGTTTGTCTTCCTGGACATCCCCGATTACGAGAGACAGATCGTCTTCATCGACGTCCCGGGACATGAGAAGCTCATCAAGACCATGGTGGCCGGCGCCAGCCATATCAACGCCGCCATGCTGGTCATCGCCGCCGATGAGGGTGTGGCGGTACAGACACGGGAGCACTTCGATATCCTCAGGCTTCTGGGCATAAAGCGGGGGCTGATCGCTCTGACCAAGTCCGACCTCGTCGACCCGAGTCGCCTCGACGAAGTTGAGCGCGAGGTCCGGAATTTCGTTATGGGGACATTTCTGGAGTCAGCGCCGATCATCCCTGTTTCCGCGGTGACGGGAGAGGGGCTCGATGAACTCAAGGCGGCGCTCATGGACATCGGCCGGCAGGTTGAGCTCCCGGAAGACAGCGGAATCTTCCGCCTGCCCATCGACCGCGTTTTCACAGTCCACGGTTTCGGCACGGTCATCGCCGGCACAATCCTATCGGGAGAAGTCAGAGCTGGAGACAGGATCGAGATCTTTCCGGACAGGATTATCGCCAAGGTCCGCGGCGTCCAAGTCCATAAAGAGAAGCGCGACCTGTCAGGAATCGGGAACCGCACCGCGCTGAACCTCCAGGACATCGATAAAGACCTAGTAAGACGGGGCCAGTGCGCGGCGGCGCCGGGCTCTCTCTCCCCTACCCTGAGGTTGGACGCGCGGCTCCGTCTTCTCCCGAGCGCCAAGGAAATAAAGACGCGGGACAGGCTGCGCCTTCATATCGGGACCGATGAGCTCATCGCCCGCGTCGTCCTCCTCGAAGCAGAAAAGTTATTGCCTGGGGAGTCTGCCCTGGTCCAATTCGTCCTGGAATCGCCGGCCGTCGCCCTGCCCCTGGACAGGTTCATCATCCGGACGTTCTCACCGATCCTCACCGTCGGAGGCGGCGAGATCCTGGATCCGACACCGGAGAGGCACAAGCGGTTTGACGCCACGGCGATCGAAGGCATCAGGCGCTTTGAAGGACCGCTCGAGGCCCGGGTCGAACAGGTCTTCCGCAAATCACAAAAGAGGTCATTAACGCCCGACGAAGCAGCGATCCTCCTCGGCAAAAGGGCTCTGGCCGTCCGGGAGGTTGTCGGCAAACTCGTGGAGTCCGGAAAGCTCATGCGGGTTCCCGCCGATAAAGACGACCGGTTCCTGCCGTCAGGTGCCTGGGCGACACTCAAAGAAAAAGCGCTCGCGGCCGTCAGGAAATATCTCTTGGCCAACCCGCATCGTCCTTCCATGCCGGATGCCGACCTCAAATCCCAGCTGGAGCGGGAAGCCGATGAGCCGTCTATGCGTTCGGTCATCGACGAGCTGGCCGCCCAAAAAACGCTTGTCCGTGTCGAAACCGGCCTTGCCTTTCCCGGACATGAAGCCCGGCTCCGGCCCAGAGAGCAGGAACTGGCGGACCGGGTCGAAGCGATCTATAGAAAGGCGGGTTTCGAGCCGCCTCTCGAGGAAGAGGTGGTGAGGCAGATGCACCTCCCCCTCAATGATTTCCGCAAAGCTCTGGGAACTCTCCTCAAAGAAGGCCGGCTCGTCCGCCTCGATCCCCGGATCATCTATCACCGAGAGTCGTTCGAGCGGGCGAAATCCTCGATATTGGATTTTCTTCATCTCCGCCACGAGATCACGATCGCCGGGGCCAAGGACGTCCTTCGGATGTCGCGGAAATTCGCTTGCGCCGTTCTCGAGTATTTGGATAAGATACAGGCGACCCGCCGGAAAGGCGACGTCCACGTGTTGAAATAAGGACGGGAGGGCATGGGGTCTGGTGGCCCCTCTGGACTTCAAATCCAGCACGGCTTCTGATGAAGGGGCTGGGTGGGTTCGATTCCCACATCCTCCCGTTGACCTTGCCAGAGACGCTTACCATCTTCGTGGCACCTCTTAATTCCATAAGAGGGGAAGGGGAGATTAATATCATAAGAAATATTTTCTTGAGAGCGTCTCTGGCCCTTGATTTCCCAGCGTTTTTCGTCATGCTCGACCCGGCATGAGGACTCTTTCCGTCTTTCAACCCTGATACTTTAATTTCATCGCTTTTCAGCCAAATCTTGCCCACCACGTGACCACGGCGGGCATACAGGGACGAGTCCAAATTGAAGGACACATGACTCTGGACCATGGAATCTTGGTTCGAATCCAGGCTTCCCAGCCAGCCATATCATCTGGTCTTCCCCTGATTTCGTGGCGTCTTTGGCATTCCTCTGTTTTAGGCATCCTTAGCCGTAATTAGGCGGTTTTAGTCAAACTTGGTACCAACAAGATAACAAAGGGAGAGGTCTGCTCTGATCGGTTGACTGGCAGTCAAGAGGTCGCCGGTTCGATCCCGGTCAGCTCCACCATCTGTTTCCCCTTATTTTTCAGTCTTTTCCTTGATTTTGTCTTTTAAGCCATAGACCCGTAGTTTCAGCTATTTTAAGCCATTTTTGGCACATATTTGTCACACGGGGATACGTCTATTATTCCTCAAAATGCCTAGTCCGTTAGACGGTTAGTTGTCTCCATCAGTAACTAATAAGAGCCTAGTTGAAGTCACTTCAATTGAAAATGCCAAGCACCAGAGCCCCCCTTGAGAGCCAGGGATATTAGCAGTATTCCCAGCATCTACGCGCAAAATCGCTTCTATAGCTTTTTTGATGGTGTCTTGTAGCTGATGGAATGTTTTGGGGGGTCAGTTATTGGGCTTAGGTCCATGCAGGGCTCATCTGAAAATTATTTGACTTGGTCCCCCATTCCTTGTTAACCTTTGACCATACTAGACTAATGGGGTCAGCAATGGCCACCAAGTGCCCGAAATGTCAAACTGAAAATCCCGAGACTTCTCTTTTCTGTTCCGACTGCGGTACTAAATTAAATTCCGCCAAGGAATTCTCCCTCCTTCAGACGGAGACACTTCAGACTTCCCTCAAGGAACTCAGCACAGGCTCAACCTTTGCCGGCCGCTACCAGGTTATAGAGGAACTCGGCAAAGGGGGGATGGGCAAGGTCTACAGGGTCCTGGACAAGAAGCTCAAAGAAGAGGTGGCCCTGAAGCTTATTAAACCCGAGATCGCCTTGGATAGGGAGACGATCGAAAGGTTCAGCAACGAGTTGAAGCTGGCCCGAAAGATCGGCCACCGGAACGTCGGCCGCATGTATGAGCTTATGGAGGACGAGGGAGCGCATTTCATTACTATGGAGTATGTGGCTGGCGAGGACCTCAAGAGCTTTATTAGAAGGTCAGGGAAATTGGACATCCCAAAAGCCATATTCCTAGCCAAGCAGGTGTGCGAGGGATTGGAGGAGGCTCATAGGCTGGGCGTTATTCACCGGGACCTTAAGCCCGGAAACATCATGATCGATAAAGACGGGAATGCCCGGATCATGGATTTCGGCATCGCCCGGTCTCTCAAGGGGAAAGGCATCACCGGGGCGGGGGTAATGATCGGGACGCCGGAATATATGTCTCCCGAGCAGGCAGAGGCAAAAGAGGTTGATCAGCGGTCGGACATCTACTCGCTGGGCATCATCCTGTACGAAATGGCGACTGGGAAAGTACCGTTTGAGGGCGATACAGCACTAAGCATTGCCATGAAGCATAAAGGAGAGATCCCCAAGAACCCTAAGCAGTTTAATCCCAACATCCCTGACGACCTCAGCGGGGTAATTCTTAAATGCCTGGAAAAGGGAAGGGGTAAAAGATACCAGACTGCGTCTGAAGTCCATTCAGAGCTGGAAAAGATTGAAAAGGGAATTCCGACCACCGAGCGGATTGTTCCCGAAAGAAAGACCTTCACTTCGCGGGAAATTACCGTTAAGTTCAGCTTGAGAAAGGCCCTTGTACCGGCCCTATCCATTATGGCTCTTGCCGTGATTGCCTTGGTTGTATGGAGGGTTATCCCTAGAAAGCAGGCAGCAGGAGCCCCAAAAATCGAGAATTCCGTCGCCGTGATCAGTTTTGAAAATCAGACCGGCGACAAAAGCTACGACTATCTGCAAAAGGCTATCCCCAATCTGCTCATTACCAGCCTTGAGCAGTCCGGAATCGGCTATATCTCCACCTGGGAAAGGTTGCATGATCTCCTCAAACAGATGGGACGAGGGGATGTCGAGACAATCGACGGAGACCTGGGCTTCGAAGTCTGCCGCAAGGAGGGTATAGCATCAATAGTTATGGGAAGTTTCGTTAAAGCGGGCGATATATTCGCCACCGACGTCAAAGTCCTAGATGTCGAGACGAAGAAACTGCTTAAGAGCGCGAGTTCCAAAGGAAGCGGGGTAAACAGCATCCTGGAAAATCAAATTGACCAACTGACCCAAGAGATTTGCCAGGGCAAAGGCATCTTTTCAAAGACGGTAGAAGCTTCCCAGAAGAAAGTCATGGAAGTTACGACCAATTCCATGGAGGCGTATAATTATTATATAAGAAGTCTTGAGGAGAGGGGGCGATTTCATTTAGATGAGGGCCGACGCTATCTTGAGAAGGCAGTCCAGCTCGATCCGGAATTTGCCTCGGCCTACTTTAGCCTCGCTTTTTACCACTGGACATGGGGAAATATAAAAGCCAGGGACGAAGCGGCTGAAAAGGCCAAGGCAGTTTCAGCAAAGGCAACCGAAAAAGAAAGCCTTTGGATTGAAGCCTTTTATGCGTACTGGATCGAAAAGAACCCCGGGGAGTATTTTCGTATACTTAGCGACATAGAAAGGAAATACCCAAAAGAAAAAACAATCCACTATCGCCTGGGTAATTATTTCCATTACGTGGTTAAAAATTATGGAAAGGCTATCGAGCAATACGACAAAGCATTGCAGCTCGATCCCGATTATGTCAGTGCCTTGAATTCTCTTGGCTTGCTCTACACCGAGGTAAAGAATTATGACAAGGCCAGCGAGCTCCTCGAAAGGTATGCCACTCTATCACCAGCCAAACCTAATGCGCTTGATAACCTATCGTTGCTGGATTTCCTAAAGGGGAATATTGATAAAGCTATCGCAAGGGAGAAAGAAGCGTTGGAATTGGATCCAAATTTTTATTGGAGTCAGATTACTATTCAATACTACTATGCCTTTAATCAAGATTACATTGAGGCCAGGAAATATCTTGATCGATTTATTTCAACGGCAGAAATGCCCGGTATTAAATGGGAAGGGCATTGCTGCAAAGCGTTCTATGACTATTGGCTGGGAAGCTTTAACTCTTGTTTAGGTGAACTCCAGAAGGCAGAAGAGATAACTCAAGAGACACAAAATGAAGTCCAGAAGGGCTTTATTGACTATCTCAGGGCTTGGGTCTATCTCGAAAAGGGCGATTTTGAGCTCAGCCGGAAATGTTTTAAGAACTGGCAAGATGTCTGCATAGCAAATCGGCCTCAAAATGTCACATACAATAAAGCACTGTTGAGCTTCAATCTTGGCTTGGTCGACCTAAGACAAGGCCGCGTTGATTCCGCTAAGTCCAGATCGGCCGAGATGAAATCACTCTTGCCCGAGGTCTCAACCTTTAAAGATTATATTGCCTATTATTATGACTTTCTTTCTGCAGAGATTCTCCTTCAGGAGGGGCTGACTGAAAAGGTGATTGCTGTTTACGATAAAAAAACGTCGATATCAATGCTTGGCTATGAGATTGGCTCTAAGGCTTTCGCGATCGCAGATTACAACCTCCCCCCTCTTAAGGATGGACGAGCCCGAGCTTATGAACAAAAGGGAGATTTAGACGGGGCCATCGCTGAATACGAACGCTTGATTACATTCGATCCTAAACAGGAAGAACGCTTTCTAACGCATCCTATATATTACTATCGTCTGGCAAAACTCTACGAAAAGAAGGGGATAAAAGACAAGGCCTCAGTAAATTATCAGAAATTCCTCGACCTATGGAAGGACGCCGACCCTGGTCAGCCCGAAGTCGAGGATGCCAGGAAGAGGCTGGCTGGGCTGAAGGATTGAGGCGAGTGGATACTTGAGGCACGAGGGCCAGGATTGCTGGGCACAAGCGGGATGCTAAGCGAATTATGACCTCATAGATAAAAGACGAGAAAAGGGGTAATATATTCTCAAAGGAGGAGAGAATATGACTGAAAAATTATCTTATGAAGAATTTGTAAAGCAAGCGATTCTGAAGCTAAGAACAGGCGATTACAAAGGGATTCACACGGTATACAGCGGTTTTAACGAAGCGTTTAGAAAGTATTTTGATGGAGCTAACCCGATTGAGATAACTACTCAACTCGCTCAGGAGAAAAAAATCGTGATAAGGCCGGTAAAGGGCGGAGTAATGCTTTACTTGCCAGAAGATGTTCCACAGACTAATAAGGCCGAACAAGTGCTAAAAAAAATGGGATTAAATAACTAGAGAAAACCGGAAGAAAGGAAAGGCCTTAAGAGCTATAGAACTCCGCGAGAATTCCTCTCGGAAAAGAAACTGAGCGCGAAACGCCGACCTGATTATGGATCCCTCTCGATTGGTCAAGGGGGATAAGGGGGATTAATACGATAAGAGAAGAGCCTTAAAGGCTAAGAAGGATTCTAGGGCGTGAGCTTTATCTTAAACATTCTGCAGTTGAGGAACAAACTGTTTGATTTTCTTCAGGTCCTTCTCCATCTCCCTCTTTTTCTCTTCAATATCGTGGTGGTTCTGGATGTTGATCCAGAATTCGGGAGAGTTGCCGAAGAATTTGGCAAACCGCAGCGCCGTGTCCACAGAAATACTCCGCTTCATCCTGATAATTTCGCTGATCCGAGTCTGGTCAATATTGGTTCCCTTGGAAAGCCGATAGGCTGTGATCTTCATCGGCTTTAGGAACTCCTCGACCAGAATTTCCCCGGGGTGAATATTAGGAATTTTGGTCATTTTCCGCTCCTTCTCATGAATGATAATCCGTGATTTCCAAGTTATGCGCATTTCCATCCTTCCATTCGAAGCCAATTCTCCATTGGTCGTTAATGGAAATACTATGCTGGCCCTTCCGTTTGCCGCTTAGGGCATGGAGGCGGTTTCCGGGTGGTATTTGCAGATCCATCAGGCTGATGGCGGCATGAAGCATGATCAACTTCCGTTTGGCCGTTCTTTGAAACTCGGGAGGAAAACGCCTGGAGTAAAATCCATCCCATATCTTTTCTGTATCTTTATCCCTAAAGGATACTATCACAAGACAATAGTAATATACGCCAAGAGTATTGTCAAGAGCCGTAGCCGAGGTCTGGCGATTTCCGGCGCTTTTAAGCTTGTCCGCGGCTCCCTGGCCTAACTTCCGCATTTTTTAACTCAACTTGACATCCCTTCACATTACGCTTTATCATCGCGGATGATGGGGCGAGGCAAAAGCGGAACATAAACACTCATTCAGCCAGCAGAGCAGAAAAAGAGGTTCTTATCTATATTATAAGGAGGTAAATTATGCCGAAAACAAAACTCGGAAAATGGGCAGGTGGATTGATAGCCGCCTGCCTTTTATTTTTTCTAATAGTCATACTTTTGGTTCTTTCGGGACAAAAACCCAGGGACCCTATAAACCTGTATCTTGCGATACCAGGAATATGTGCGGGAATTTCTGGAATCGCTGCTTTCTTTACCGGGGCAGTAAGCATAATTAAATTTAGGGAACGGTCAGGCCTTGTAATATTGGCCACAATCGTCGGATTCATTGTTACGCTCATTGTACTAATGGAGGTGGTAGAGGGACTTACTTATTCGCAGTAAATAGCTTTAAATCAAAATCCGGCACGGCTTCTGATGAAGGGGCCGGGTGGGTTCGATTCCCACATCCTCCCGTTGACCTTGCCAGAGACGCTTACCGTTTTCGTGGCCCCACTTAATTCCATAAGAGGGGAAGGCGAGATTAATATCATAAAAACAAATCTTTGAGAGCGTCTCTAGCCCTCGATTCCCCAAAGGGGGCAACAAAGAACCTGAGTTCCGCACGACTAAATGGTCCCTACTTTGACAGCGTCCACAGCCTCGACTTGTATTCCCTCAAGAAGTTTTCAAGGATTGCATCTTTCGGAATATCATAAATGCTGTACTTCTGAATCCCTTCCCGGAAAGATCCCTCCGCCCAAATCCGGTTGCCGGACCCATCCTGATATTGCGTTTCCAAATACGGAAATATGCCGTTGACCTTAACTTTATAGCCCAATTCCAATCGTCCCTGATTGTTCACCTCGATGCCGCCGGAATGATCACCGATCGCTATGCTGACTTCCCGGCCATATCTTTCCAGTTCTTTTTTCAGTTTCTTGAATACCGGCCTCACCTTCCTAGAAAAAAATTTCTTGACATGAGATTTGACTTGCTCTCCCTTTTGCTCCCGGCTTTTATCGACTTTCTGGGCCTCGAAGCAACTCTTTAGATCATCTTTCCATTTTTCCATGCTCGTACATCTCTGTCACGAGATTATCGACAAGATGCCTATTTCGGCGGAAGGACGAATTCGTAGTCGACGGAGCAATGGTAGGAACTCCGATACCTGGCCACATACTCGGGGCTTTCACTCCCGATGCAGAGCCGGTAGTTCTTTCCCGCCTCGAAAACAACGCCTTTCTTCGCCTTCATGATAAGCCTATACGAGTCTTCTGCGCCCAGAATCGTTATGTACCAGCCTTCCGCCAGCGGCTCCTCGCCCTCCAGAATAAGGTGGTACATGTGCTTCGACGCGAACTTGACCTTGATCTTGAATTCGATCTCCTGCGGGGTATAGCGGACGACTTCAAAGTAGGCATCTTGCGGCGTCTGCCCATGATAGTAGGTCAATGCGGGTTTGACCCGATCAGCGGCGCAGCCGATCAGCCCTAAAGCAGCCAAGACAGTCAGCCCCTTGAAAATGGTGCTTTTCATTGCACATCCCCTCTGCATTTATTCTGAACCGAACCCGCATAAATGTAAAGCCTGCCGACCCGTTCATCGGATCAGCGGGGAATGCCGAACCTGGGGCTTGGGTTCGATCAACGTTCCAGCGTTCGTATTGACAATTCCTGGCGGCGTCTCTATAGTGATAATCGGAGGTGCCCATGAAGAAAGCACTCGCCTTCCTCGCAATCGTTCTCCTCATCGCCTCCTTCGCTGCGGCCCAAAACTGGTTCAAGGGCTCACTCGACCAGGCCGTGGCCAAGGCCAAGAGCGAGAACAAACGGGTCCTCCTTGATTTCTTCTCGGGTGGTTGAGGGGGCTGCCGACTGCTGGGTCAGCAGTTTTACCAAAATCCGAAATTCCAAGATTTCCTGAACAAGAATTTTGTCCTCTTCCGCGCCGACCGGGATGAAAAAGGGGGCGATGAACTCTTCAAGAAGTTCGGCATCCGCGGGACGCCCACGACGATGATCATCGACTCCGACGGCTCGGAGTACGATTGGTTTTTGGGCTACGACCCGCCGCCGGACAATTTCCAGGCCCGCCTGGAGAAGGCCCTAAGGGGCGAAGACACGTATAAGTCGATCTCCGCCGCCTACGCCAAAGACCCCAAGAACATCGACGTCGTCTTCAAACTGGCGCGAAAGTATAACGACCGATTTGACCAAGTGAAAGCAACCGAAAAATACAAAGAGGTCATCGCCCTCGATCCGGAAGGCAAAGTCGGGACATACACGACAGAATATTCCAAAGTCACGGTTCCATACACTCAGTACGCTGAGTTTGCCATCGCCACCTCCAGCTTATACAGTGAGAAGCCCGATCTCGGGCCGGCCAAGGCCTTCATTCAGAAATACCCGGAGAGCAAGCTGATCAAAGAAACCTATGACCAGATGGCCCGCTACTACGGCTACGAGGCGCCCAAAGAAGAGGCCGCCCAGTTCTTCCCGGAGTATGTCGCCAAGTTCCCGAACGATGCCCGTGTCCTCGATGCCTGGCTGACCCGGATCGTCAAGGACAAGGAACTCCTCGACAAGGGCGCCGAACTCGTGGCCAGGATTGAAGAGTTGACCCGGGACAATCCACTCCCCGACATCAATGCAAATATCGCGGATTTCTACATTCTTAAGGGGGATAAGGCGAAGGCTGATAATATCTACGGCAAGGACTTTATGGAGGGAAAGGTATCCCGTTTCGCTTTTGACCTGGTGGGCTACGCCAACTTCTGGCTGGGCAACAACGCCAATCAGGAGAGCGCCGTGGCCATGGCCGAGACTGCTTTGAAGCTCCAGCCTGAGAACGCCTACATTCTGCAGCAGGTCGCCGCGGCTTATGTCAAGACGGGCCAGGATGATAAGGCCTTGGCCATTTTCGGGCCGGAATACATCAAGTCCAATTCCGATGACACCAACAGCCTGTACGGCTACGCGCGCTTCTGGGCTGGGCAAGGCAAGAACCTGGACAGCGCGTTGGAAGCGGCCAAGAAGTCGGTCGAGCTGAAGCCCGGCGTCTTTTTCACCTGGTCCACGCTGAGCGACGTCCAGCTGAAGCTCAAGAATTATCCGGAAGCCCTCAAGGCCGCGGAGAAAGCCTACGAGCTGGCCGAAGACTACGCCAAGAAGGGGATCCAGGCCAAGATCGACCGGATCAAGAAAGAACAAGGCGAGGTCAAGAAGTAGAAAAGCCCGGGCGGTTTTGACTTCGGCCCGACCTGTGGTATAAGCTCGTTCTGGATATTTCGTCACTCAAGATCATGATGACGGACCAGAAGGAGCATGTCGCCAGGTCCACGACGCTGGTCAGCGGCGCCACCTTCGTTTCCCGCCTCTTCGGTCTCGTCCGCGAGCAGATCTTCGCCTTCCTCTTCGGCGCCGGGTTCGCCACCGACGCCTTCGTCGCCGCCTTCCGCATCCCCAACCTGCTGCGGGACCTCTTCGCCGAAGGGGCCCTGTCGGCCGCCTTCGTCCCCGTCTTCACCGATTACCTCGTCAACAAGGACAAGAAAGAAGCCTTTCGGCTGGGAAACCTGGTCGTCAACTCCCTGCTTGTCGTCCTTTTCGTCATCGTCGTCATCGGAATCGTGGCCACCCCCTGGATCGTCGACCTGATCGCCCCGGGATTCAAGTCCATCCCCGGCAAGTCCGAGCTTACCGTCCTCCTGGCGCGGATCATGTTCCCCTTCCTTCTCCTTGTCTCCCTGGCGGCCGTGGCCATGGGGATGCTGAACTCGCTCAAGCATTTCGGCGTCCCCGCCTTCGCCCCGGTGTTCCTGAACGTAGGCATGATCCTTTCGGGTTTCCTCCTCTGCCCGCTCTTCGACCCGCCCATAATCGGCATGGCCCTGGGAGTCCTCCTGGGCGGGCTGGGGCAATGGGCCTTCCAACTCCCCTCCCTGCGCAAAGAAGGATACCGCTACCGGCCAAACGTTTCGTTCAGTGACCCCGGCGTGCGGCGCATTATCATCCTGATGACGCCCGCGATCCTGGGCCTCGCTTCGACCCAGATCAACATCTTTGTCAACACGGTGATCGCCTCTTTCCTCCCCCAAGGGAGCCCCTCTTACCTGAACTACAGTTTCCGATTGATGCACTTTCCGCTCGGTGTATTCGGCGTTGCCGTGGCCACCGTCACCTTGCCCATCGTGGCCACCTTCGCCGCCCGGAAGGACATCCCTAACGTTCTTTCCACCTGTGCGTCCTCACTGCGATTGGTTTTCTTTCTAACCCTGCCTTCGATCTTCTTCTTGACGATCGCCTCGAAACCGATCATTTCCACCCTTTACCAGCATGGTCTCTTCACCTACCAGGATACCGTGTTCACGTCCCAGGCGCTCATTTTCTACGCCTTCGGGCTCTTCGCTTACGCCTCTGTTCGCGTCATCGCCCCGGTCTTCTATTCGCTGGGCGATACCAAGACTCCGGTGAAAGTGAGCGTCCTCGCCGTCACCGTCAACATCGCCCTCAACCTGGCCTTCATGCGGCCATTGAGCTTTCGCGGGCTCGCCCTGGCCACGTCCCTCTCGGCCATGATCAACATGTTCGTTCTGATGAGTCTTCTCCGCCGGCGGGTCGGCCCCCTGGATATCGCCGGGCTGACTGCGAGTTTCCTGAAGATCCTGAGCGGATCGGCCGTGATGGGGGTTGTCCTGTTCGTCGCCCAGAAATGGTATCCTATAAACCTGGAAACGTCGGCGCTTCTTCCCAAGGCTGTTTATCTCCTCATCCTCTTTTCCCTTGCCGCCGGAAGCTATCTCGGATTGGCTGTAGCACTGAAGGTCAGAGAGCTACAGTTGGTGCTCGGCATCTTTAAGAAAAAGCGCTAAACTGATGGATGGGATCTTGACTGAGTCCTGCAGGTCATATGAGGAGCAAAACGACGCAGCAATATGCCGGAGATCGCCACGCCTCCTCCGGAGGCTCGCGATGACAAGATAGAACGATGCTCAGAAGGAAAAACAGAAAAGTTTTCCGGGTTGGGGTGGACAGCTATTCGCTCCGGCCCCTGAACCTCGATCCTTTCGAATTGCTGGACTGGATGAAGAGAAACGGCGGCGATGGCGTGCAGTTCTCCGAAGTCAACCTGCCTCCTGGCCGCCGACTTGACAAGACCTTCCTCCGCGAACTCTCTCAGTATGCCAAAGAGCAGCGCCTCTATCTCGAATGGGGGGGCGGCCAACATATCCCCTTCGACCTTCGGACGGGCCGACCGGTCGATATTTTCAAGGTCAACCGCCGGGCGGCCGAGCAGGCTCAGACCCTCGGTCTCACCGCCGTGCGCTCCTGTTCGGGCGGCCTGATGAGATGGACAGACGAGGCGCCGCCGACCGGTGTCCTCCTTCAAGCCATGGCGCGAAGCCTCCGGGCTCAGAAGCGGATGCTCGGCGACCTCGGCGTCACCCTGGCGATCGAAACGCACTTCGAGTTCACGACTTTCGAACTGCTGCGACTCTTCACCGCCTGCGGAGCTCGGCCGGGCGAGTATCTCGGCATCTGTCTCGACACTATGAACCTCCTGACCATGCTCGAAGATCCGGTCATGGCGACCAAGAGGGTCCTACCTTGGATCGTCATGACTCATATCAAAGACGGCGGAGTCCTGCTGACTGAAAACGGGCTTGTTTCCTTTCCGGTGGAAGCGGGAAAAGGAATCGTCGACCTCGATGAGATCATCCGCCTGCTCGCGGCCCTCGGCCATCGCCTCCATCTGTCCCTGGAGGACCACGGCGGAGAATTCTTAATCCCGATATTCAACCCATCCTTCCTTCTCAAGTTTCCCGACCTCAACGTTGTCGAACTCTCCCGTCTTCTCTCTCTGGCGCTGGAAAGCCGGAGGCTTGTCGAACGGGAGGATATAGCCGTCGTCGAAAGAAACCGCTGGCCGGAGGTCTGTGAGGACAGAGTGAGGAAAGGCCTTCGGAATATCAAAAGAATCGCCGGCCGGAGAGAATTCTGATGCCCCACGAGCGCTTTCATTTCAAAGACCGCGCGGCCCTGGAGCGGAAAATCGCCGACCTCGACCTGGAAATTCCGCTGTCCGACGATATCTCTATTCTTTTCAGTCACGTCGTCGTCGCCCGAAGAGTCTTGCCGAACCGGTTCATCGTCCTGCCGCTGGAAGGCGCCGACGGCGACCCCGACGGCCGCCCTTCCGAGCTCACTCGGCGCCGGTACAAGCGTTTCGCCGAGGGGGGAGCCAGCCTGATCTGGTTCGAGGCCACGGCGGTGACGGCCGACGGCCGCTCCCACCCGCGCCAGCTTTGGATCAACCCGAAAACCAGAGACGGGTTTAAAAGGCTGGTCAAGGAAACGCGCCTGGCCGCCCACCGGAAATTCGGGCCTGATCACAACCTCCTTCTCATACTCCAGCTCACCCATTCCGGACGATTCGCCAAGCCGGAAGGCCGGCCGGCTCCCCTCATCGCCCAGCACAATCCCCTCCTCGACGCCAAGCTGGGACTATCTCCCGATCATCCCCTCATCTCCGACTCGGCCCTGGACGCATTGCAGGGTGATTATGTTGCTGCGTCCGGGCTGGCCCGCGAGGCCGGGTTTGACGGAGTGGACATCAAGGCCTGCCACGGGTATCTCGTCTCAGAGCTGCTGGCCGCCTTTACCCGGCCCGACAGCCGGTACGGCGGCAGCTTCGAGAACCGCATCCGCTTCCTGGTGGACACATCCGAAAAAATCAAGGTGGGAGTCCGCGGGCTGTTCGTGACCAGTCGGTTGAGTGTCTATGACTCCCTCCCCTATCCCTACGGCTTTGGCGTGAATCGGGACGATCCCGGGAATCCGGACCTCGGTGAACCCGTAAGGCTGATTAGAAAACTCAGGAACATCGATTTCCCGATCCTGGGCATATCTCTCGGGATACCGGCCTCTCAGTCGCATTATGGACGTCCCTACGACAAGCCCCTCATCGGGCAGGAGCTCCCCGATGAACATCCGTTGGTCGGCGTTGCGCGTTGGCTCCGGCTGACCTCCGAGATACAGAAGGCCTTTCCTACGCTGCCGGTCGTCGGCGCCGGGTATTCCTGGCTCCGCCATCTCTTCCCTCACGTCGCGGCGGCCATGGTGGAAAGAGAGAAGGTTTCGCTCATCGGACTGGGAAGGGAGAGCCTCGCCTACCCGGGTTGGGTGAACGCCCTGGCGGCCAATGGATTCCTCGACCAACGCAAAGTCTGCGTCTGCTGCTCCAAGTGCTCCCAGATGCTGCGGGCCGGACGTCCCGTGGGTTGCGCCGTCCACGATGCCGAGACCTACCAGGTCGAATACCGGGAAGCCCGGAAGAGGGCCAAGGAGATCCGCCGCACCGAGAGGAAGACCGCCAGGGCTGCCGGAAAGGGGAGAAAACGGAAGGTCTGAGATGAAAAAAAGCCTGACCACAATCGGCGGGGCCCGCCTCCCCGTCATCTCGCTCAACACTCTCGTCATCGGGAGCGGGGCAGCGGCACTCAATGCGGCCGTCTGCCTTCACGAACAGGGAGTCGAGGACATCGCCATCGCCACGGAGGACTGGGAAGCAGGGACCTCCAGAAACGCCGGCTCGGACAAGCAGACCTATTACAAGCTCTCGCTGGCCGGTGAGCTCCCCGACTCGGCGCTGCGTATGGCCGTAGACCTTTTCGCCGGCGGCTCGATGCACGGCGACATCGCCTATACCGAGGCCCAGAATTCGGCGCGGGCGTTTTTCCACCTCGTCGAGCTCGGCGTGCCCTTCCCCCACAACCGCTACGGCGCCTACGTCGGATACAAGACCGACCACGACTCCCGGCAGCGGGCCACGTCCGCAGGGCCGCTGACCTCGCGGCTGATGGTCGAGGCGTTGGGCCGGGAGGTTAAGAAGCGGGGTATTCCGGTCCTCGACCGGCATATGGTCATCACTCTTCTCACCCACGCCCGGAAAGAGGCCAGGAAGGTCATCGGCGCCGTGGCCATCGACCAAAAGAACATCCGGGAGGACGGCTGCGGGTTTGTCCTTTTCAATGCCGTGAACATCGTGCTCGGCACGGGCGGGCCGGCCGGGATCTACAAGGCCTCGGTTTATCCCGAAAGCCAGCTCGGGTCGCATGGGCTGGCCTTCGCCGCCGGCGCCGTAACCCAGAACCTGACGGAATCGCAGTATGGGCTGGCCTCCCTCAAGTTCCGCTGGAACCTCTCCGGCACCTACCAGCAGGTCATCCCCCGGTATATCTCAACCGATGCCCGGGGCGGGGACGAGCGCGAGTTCCTGAACGACTACTTTCCCGACATGGGCCGCCTGGCCACCGCCATTTTCCTGAAAGGCTATCAGTGGCCCTTTGACCCGACCAAGGTCGAGGATTACGGCTCCTCACTGATCGATATCCTCGTCTATCAGGAGACCGTCTTCAGGGGCCGAAGAGTGTTCCTCGATTTCCGGCGGAATCCGAGCGGCGGCGGAAAGCTCAAGGAGTTCGACTTCAGGCTCCTCAGCCCGGAGGCCCTGACCTACCTGGAGAGGTCGGGCGCCCTCCTGCCGACACCCCTTGAGCGCCTCGCCAAGATGAACCCTCCGGCCATAGAAGTCTTTAAAGCCCATGGCATCGACTTAGCCGGCGAGCCTCTTGAGATCGGCCTCTGCGCCCAGCATAACAACGGCGGTTTCCGGGGGAACCTCTGGTGGGAATCCAACATCCGGCATCTCTTTCCTGTGGGAGAAGTGAACGGCACCCACGGCGTGCGCCGCCCCGGCGGGTCCGCCCTCAATTCCGGCCAGGTGGGGAGCATGAGGGCAGCCTTTTATATCGCCCGGAGATACGGAGCCAAGCCGCCGACGGTGAAAGCTTTCCTCGCGCAGGCCCAAGCTGAAGCCGGAGAGACGCTGGACTCAGCCCGGAAAATGCTTGATGCGAAATGCCGGGATTCCGACCACATCGCCCGGACCCGTCTGGAGATCCAGGAGAGGATGTCGACCTGCGGGGCAGCCATCCGTGATCCCGAAAAAGTCAAACCGGCCGTCGGCGAAGCGTGGTCCCTTTATTCCAGGCTGAAGTCGGAGTTGAAGGTGCGCTCGGTGAAGGAACTTCCGGCCGCCTTCAGGAATCTCGACCTCTGCCTGACCCATGCCCTCTACCTCGAGGCCATCCACGAATACCTGAGCCGGGGGGGGAAAAGCCGCGGCTCGTATCTTGTCCTGGACCCGGCCGGGACAAGGCCGTGCCCCGAACTGGGCGAGGAATGGCGCTTTTCTTTGAACCCTCGGCCCTCGTTCGTGGATCATAAAATCCTGGAGGTCTCACTGGATAGCCGAGGGCGGGTGGTCAAGGAATGGGTGGATATCCGGCCCATCCCCCAAGAGGACAGCTGGTTCGAGAACGTCTGGGAGGACTTCCGTGAGGGCCGGATCATCCGGGGTGAGGAGGAGTAAGCGATGAACAAAAAGCCGGTGGCGTTGATCACGGGGGCGGGACGGGGAATCGGCCGGGGTATAGCGTTAGAATTGGCCAACAGCGGGTTCGACATCGCCGGCCTGGATATCGTGTTTGAGCCCGAGAACAAGAAAATAGGCCTCTTCGAGGTCAAGGAAGTCCTCGGCGCTTTGGGCGCGGGTTTCCACCCCTTCCAGGGTGACGTTTCCGACCTCGCCTCCCACGAGAAGATCCTGGGCGAAGTCATCGGCCAGTTCGGCCGGATCGACCTCCTGGTCAATAACGCCGGGGTCGCCCCCCTTGTCCGCCTCGACCTCCTGGAAACGACGCCGGAGAGTTTCGACCGGGTGTTCGGCACCAATGCCCGTGGTCCCTTCTTCTTCACCCAGAGGGCGGCCCGACAGATGGTCCTGCAGGTCAAAAAATCTCCCGATCCCAGGCCGGCGATCGTCTTCATCACTTCGATCTCTGCGTCCGTTTCGTCACCGATCCGGGCCGAATACTGCGTTTCCAAAGCGGCCCTGAGCATGACGGCTACTCTTTTCGCCGACCGGCTGGCCGAGTTCGGGATCAACGTCTACGAGATCCGGCCGGGTATCGTCCAGACCGATATGACCGTGCCCGTCCGCGACAAATACGACAAGTTGATCGCCGAGGGGTTGGTCCCGCAAAAGCGGTGGGGATTCCCGGAGGACGTCGGCAAGGCGGTCGTCGCCCTGGCCAAGGGGTACTTCCCCTTTTCTACCGGGCTAGTCCTCGAGGTCAGCGGCGGGATGAACATCCGCCGGTTGTAACCGGGCAACCGGGGGTCAGGTCTCAACATTCAACAAACGACGCATTAGATGTTGTGTCTCACCTGCTGATTTCATCCGTATCTGGCAGAGCGATATTTGTTGATCGTTGAGACCTGACCCCGAACATTTTCTTGAAAGCGAAAGTGTGGTATAAATGGAAAACTTCGCTTGGGAGAATCGATCATGACCTCACAAAGACACTCTTCGGGACGCATTTTCTGGGGACTCGTCCTCATCCTGCTCGGCGTGCTCTTTCTGCTCGACCAAATGGGGAGGGCGGACTTCGGCGATCTCATCGGCAGGTGGTGGCCGCTCATCCTGGTCGCCGCCGGGCTTTGGCAGCTCATCTCCAGCAATTTCCAGGAGCTGGCAGGCGGTCTTTTCCTGATCGCCCTCGGAGCGCTGTTCCAGCTGGCCAAGCTCGAGATCCTCGGCCGGAGCGTCTGGCACTATATCTGGCCGGCCTTGATCATCGGGCTCGGGCTATGGGTCCTGATCGGCGCTTTTCGGCGGCCTTCAACGGCCCGACTCGCGGGCGGAAAGGAAGACGACTTGGACGCCTTCGCGATTTTCGCCGGACTGAACCGTCGCATCGAGTCTCAGAACTTCCGTGGCGGAAAGGCCACGGCCATCATGGGTGGGATCGAGCTTGACCTTACGCCTGTCCGGCTGGCCGAGGCCAGGGCCGGCCTGGAGCTCACGGCCATCATGGGCGGGATCGACATCAAGGTTCCCAAACACATCCGCGTCGAGCTGGACGGGAATCCGGTCCTGGGGGGGGTCGAGAACAAGCACACCTACACCCCCGGCACGGGAGCCGAGCAGACGCTCTCCATCAAGGCCACCGCGATCTTGGGCGGGATCGACATCAAGGACTAACATGAAGAGGGTTCTATTCTGGTTCCTGGCGTTCATCATCACGGCCGCGAGCGCCGTCTATCAGCGGATGACCGGACCGACCTATCCTGTACGGGGAAAGGCCGTGCTTTCGAGCGGGGAGGTCAATTACAGGCTTCCCCGCAGCGCTGAGATCACCTCCGATCGCGAAGTCGGCCTCGAAGTGCCCGATGCGGAGGTCGCCGGCCGTCTGCTCTACCGGAGGTTTAAGACCGACGACCCCTGGACGGAAGTGGCCATGGCCCGGCAGGAAAAGAGACTGGTGGGCTATCTTCCCAAGCAGCCCATGGCCGGCAAGCTGGCCTATAAAGCCGTCTTGACCGACCGGGGAAAAGACATCTCTCTCGGCGGCGACGAGGCCATCGTCATCCGTTTCAAAGGTCACGTCCCTACCGCCCTCTTGCTCGCTCATATCCTTGTCATCTTCGCCGCCATGCTCTTTTCGACCCGGGCGGGGATCGCCGCCCTGGACCGCGGGAGCGACCCGCGGCGGCTGGTCGTCTGGACGGCTGTACTGTTCTTCATCGGCGGGTTAATCCTCGGGCCGTTGATGCAGAAATTCGTCTTCGACGCCTGGTGGACCGGGTTTCCTCTCGGCCGGGACCTGACGGATAGCAAGACTCTATTCGCCATGCTGGCCTGGGTGGCCGCGCTCGTTGCCGGCCGGGGCGGCCGCAAGAACCGGGGCTGGGTGCTGGCCGCCTCCGTCGTGACGTTGATCGTCTTCCTGATCCCGCATAGCCTGCTGGGGTCGGAGCTCAGGTACTCCGATACGTCACGATAGACGGACCGGAACCGCCCTCGATGTGATTTTGTCACCGAAGGGACTTTCTTTTTTCTCCTAGTATATCTATAATCTTACTAGGTTTTGTAAGGAGATCCCTGATGAAAAAAAATACGCGGTTTATCGGAGTGATCTTGGTGGCCCTGACGATGGGCGTTCTATATTACTGCGGCAGCAACTCCTCCACCAACACCGAGCCGCCGCCCACGGTCAAAGAGGATCCCTCCTTCTCGTCAGACATCCAGTCGATCTTCAGCAACAACTGTATTTCTTCGGGCTGTCACAATGCCGGCGCATCCGGGGGGATGGTGCTCTTGCAAGGCCAGGCCTATGACAACCTCGTCAATGTGGCCTCGACCCAGGAGCCAGGGAAGACGCGGGTCATCCCCAATGACGCCACCAATAGCTATGTCGTCATCAAGCTCGAGGGCCGGCAGACGAACGGCGGCCGGATGCCGCTCGGCGGCACTGCTCTGCACGTCAATACCATCCAGAACATCAAGAACTGGATCAATAAGGGCGCCAAGAACAACTGATATGAACCCACTCAGTATTGCGTCATTGCGGGCATAATTGCCAAAAAATGTTGGTCGCTATATGTGTAACCATTTTGTATTTAACAAGATAGGCACGCTTTTCAGCAAATTCATTGAACTGGTTCATGGAAATGGGTATTAAATGCTTAAAAACAGAGCTTATTGGTTTGTCTATCTTCATAATAACATTAGATATTAGCATTATTGCGACTGAATGATCGATCAAGAGAAAGCCAACATTTTTTGGCAATTATGCCCATTGCGAGGAACGCAGTGACAAAACAATCTCCACCCGACAGGCAGAGATCGCTTCGCTCACAAAGGTCGCTCGCAACGACAGCGCAAAACAAGTAAATGCGCTTATAATAAATGGCAGGAGGACCCCAATGAAATCCAAAGTCGTTTTAGTCATCATCGTTTCGACGGTTCTCGGCCTGAGCTCTTTTATCTTCGGCCGGGGATCAGAGAATTCTCCGGCCCAGGTGCCGGCCAACATCAAGAGCATCATCAAGCAGAACTGCAGCGTCTCGGGTTGCCACTCGGGAAAGTACCCGGCGTCCGGCCATAATTTCGAGCCGGATAAGTTCGCTGCAACGGTCGTCGATGCGCCAAGCCAGGAAATGCCCGGTCTCAAGATCGTGGATGCGGCCATGCCCGAAAAAAGCTACCTTCTGGCGAAGATCAAGGGCGAGGCAGGGATTGTAGGAAAGCGCATGCCCGCCAACCGCGATCCTCTGAGCGAAGAACAGATCCGCCAAATCGAAGACTGGATCAAGAGCCTGGCAACAGGCCCGTCCGGAACGGACGTCCTCGCCAAGCCGACCCGTCCGGATCGCGGCCCCGCGCTGAACTCCCCACCTGTCCCGGGAGAAGGCGCCGGTCAGGCCTCCAAGCCCAAAGGATTTTCCAAGCCCGCTTTCTGGGGAACGAGGCTTGTCAACCTGCCGACAACGACGACGTTGGCTAAAGGCGACATCTTGTTCCGGATCTCCCACCGGTTCCAGCCTCCTGTCTCGAGCGGCTGGGATTCTTTCTACGGTTTCGACGGTCCGGCCTTCATCCTCTTCAGCTTCGGCTATGGGATCACGGACAATCTGATGGTGACCGTAGGACGGAGCAAGCTCTACCAAGAATGGGAGTTAAACGCGGATTGGGCGGTCTTTGAACAGGGAGAAGAAAGCTCTCTACCATTTTCAGCCACTCTCCATGTCGGAGGGAATCTGGTGAGCCAGGATGAGCCCAGGGGCGCGGAATGGTCGGGACGGTTTAGGTTCGCCGCACTGCTGAGCCTTGCCTACCAACTCAACGACAGGCTCTCGTTCCTCCTCGTTCCGGCCTTTACCTCAAACGCCAATTTCTGGGAGCCGTCTTCGGAGGGCACATTCGCCCTGGGGATCGGGGGGCGGTTCAGGATCTTCGACGACATCTCCCTCATCGCCGAATGGGTGCCCCGGCTGGCCGGATATAAAGATTATTACAGCGGTTGGGGTTTGGGAGTCGAAAAGAAAATCGGGGGCCACGTTTTCCAGGTCTTCGTCACGGATTCGATCGGACTTATCGCTTCTCAGTACCTGCCGGGCGGCGATTTGAGATTCGGCGACGGGGATTTCCGGATCGGCTTCAACATCTTCCGTACTTTCTAGCCGGACTCATCTAACATCGTTTCTCAGCGCATCCCCCTCCTCCCTACCTCCTCCCACCAGGGGAGGAGGATAATTGATCTGTCCGTCCGATTCCTCCCCCCTGGTGGGGGAGGA
>JAFNEO010000009.1:0-34927 GCA_017886205.1 Candidatus Aminicenantota bacterium
GATGTCTCCGGTCTATACAATCCTCTCCCACCAGGGGAGAGGAGGCTTCTATTGCAGAAAAGAGAAGGGCACCGAAATCTCCGTCTTCGAGGCCATCATCTTCCACTAACCCCTGCTCTCTGCTATAATGGTTAATTATTTTTAGGGACATCGAACATGCCTATCTACGAATATAAATGCACCCAATGCGGATGCCGCAGCGAGGTCGTCCAAAAGGTCAACGACCCGCCCCTCCGCAAATGCAAGAAATGCGGCGGCGCCCTCAAGAAACTGATCTCCTCGTCCGCTATCCAGTTCAAAGGCAGCGGCTGGTACATCACCGATTACCCCCGCAAATCATCGCCCCAAGAAGAAGCCAAGGAAAAAGACACGGCGCCGGCCAAAGAGCCCTGCACTCCTGACACCCCCTCTGATTCCAAGCCTAAGATCGAAAAAAAGGCCACGGTTACGGCAAAAGACTAGCCGTTCTCAGAGGCTCCTATC
The DNA here is from genome assembly GCA_017886205.1 of Candidatus Aminicenantota bacterium. GTDB lineage: Bacteria > Acidobacteriota > Aminicenantia > Aminicenantales > UBA8522 > UBA8522. Next base: position 484 of record JAFNEO010000009.1, read on the forward strand.
CTCAGTCTTTGTTTCTCGTCGGTTTCCGAGGCGAGGGGCTGTTGGCGACAAACCCGTTTGAGGGCGGAGCGGGCAGGGATCTCCTCCGGAGGAGGAGAGAGCGCAGCCCGAAAGCGAGCCGCTTTTGGCTCGCGGGGACAAAAGCGGCGTGGTTTGGAGCCAATTGCCCCGAGCCTATTTTGACACGATGCTGAGACGGAGCATACAATGAGGACGATGAAGATCCTCATCCGCGTCCCCAACTGGATCGGCGATTCCGTCCTCGCCCAGCCGGCGATCGAAAGCATCGCGGATAGCTTCCCCGAAGCCGAGCTGTGGCTGAGCGCCGCGGAATGGGTCAAGGACCTGTTTTCCTCAGATGGGAAGATCGCGGGAGTCGTTCCTCTTCTCTCCGCGAACGACATCAAAACCGTCCGGGCGGCTGCCCGGAAGCTCAGAGCACAGCGCTTCGACATCGGGATACTGCTTACCAATTCCTTCGGGTCGGCCCTGCTCTTCTTGCTCGCCGGGATCCCCCAGAGATGGGGATATGCCGGCGACGGCCGACGACTGCTTCTGAACAGAGCCGTCCGGAGCACAGACCGGAACGCCCCCCGCCATCAGGTCCATTATTACCTTGACCTGGTCACAGGGCTCGGACTCAAGGCCCGTCCGCCCGGGCTGCTGCTGACCGTGCCGGAGGAAGAAAAGGAACGGACGAGGCGATTTCTAGAGGAGCTGGGGGTTGATTCGCGGCGGCCGCTCGTCATCCTCAGCCCGGGTGCCGGCTACGGCCCGGCGAAAAGATGGCCGGCCTCCCGGTTTGCGGCGCTGGCCTCCCTGTTCCAGGAACGAAAAGACGCCGCGGTGTTGATCATCGGCTCGGCCGCGGAATCCGATATCGCCGCCACCATCTCCTCTTCTCTGAAAAAAAAGCCCTTTGTCCTGACGGGAAAGACGACCTTGCCCCAACTCAAGAGCCTTATCAGCCTGGCTCGTCTCTTCGTCTCCAACGATTCCGGCCCGATGCATCTGGCCAACGCCCTCCGGGCCCCGGTCGTGGGGATCTTCGGCCCCACGGACCCGGCGGTGACCGGTCCCTTCGAGCAGCCGGCGGCCGTCGTCAAGAAGGACGTTCCCTGCTGGCCCTGCTCTTACCGGAAGTGCCCCTATGACCATCGCTGCATGATGCGAATCGATCCGGAAGAAGTGTACCGGACGGGCGAGGCGCTGTGGAGATGAGGAGAAAAGCCGTTTTCCTCGACCGCGATGGAACGCTGAACGTCGATTCAGCCTATCCATCTCGGTACGAACAGATGGACATCTACCCGGAAAGCTACGAAGCCGTGAAGAGGCTCAACCGGGCGGGACTGCTGGCTGTGGTCGTCACCAACCAGTCGGCGGTCGGCCGGGGGCTTATGACCGAGGACGACCTAGACGAGATCCACGCCCGGCTGAGCGCCTCGTTCGCCAGTCATGACGCCCGCCTCGACGCCATCTACTTCTGCCCTCACTACACCCTATCCGCTGATCCTCGGTACCGCAAGGAGTGCGACTGCCGGAAGCCGAATCCCGGCCTCGCCCTGCGAGCGGCGGCCGAACTCGGGATTGACCTCGGCAGCTCCTACATGATCGGCGACAAGACCGAGGACATCATCTTCGGGATGAACATCCGGGCCGTCCCGGTGCTCGTCCTGACGGGGTCCGGCCGGGAGTCGCTGGCGAAACTCCGGGAGCAGGGTCTCGAACCGGCCCATGTGGCCGAAAGTATCCTCCCAGCCGCGGACTGGATCCTGGATAGGGAGAAACGGCAAGCCCATGATCCGCTTTGACGACATCCTCGACAAGGTCTCGGCCTCCTACAGCGAGAAAGAGGTCAACCAGCTCAAGAAGGCTTACGTCTATGCGGCCAGGGCGCACAAAGGCCAGACCCGGCGCTCCGGCGAGCCCTACCTCAGTCACCCCCTGGAAGTCGCCAGCATGCTGGCCGACATGAAACTGGACAGCACCACCCTCCTCGCTGGCCTCCTCCATGACGTCCTGGAAGATACCGACATCACCGCCGTCGACCTCCGGGAGAACTTCGGTCAGGAAGTGGCTGACCTGGTGGAAGGCGTCACCAAGATGAGCCGGGTCCAGGAATCCTCCCCCGAAGTGCGCCAGGCGGAGACGATCCGCAAGATCATCCTGACCATGATCAACGACCTGCGGGTTATTTTCATCAAGCTGGCCGACCGCACCCACAACCTCAAAACTCTCAAGTTCCTGCCCGAAGATAAGCAAAAGCAGATCGCCAAGGAAACCCTGGACATCTATGCACCGATCGCCAACCGCCTGGGGATGGGCCGGATCAAGGCCGAGCTGGAGGACCTCTCGTTCCGGTACGTCAGCCCCGATGCCTATTTCCGCATCGCCTCCCTCGTCGCCCCGCAGCGCCAGAAGGCAGAGGATGACCTCGCTCGGTTCAAGAACGTCCTGGAAAAACTGATGAAAGACAACAGCATCCCGGCGGAGATCCACTCCCGGATCAAACGCCACTACAGCATCTATGACAAGATGAAGCGCCGGGAGATCGACTTCGACCAGGTCTTCGATTTTAAGGCGTTGCGGATCATCACCGATACGGTCAAGAACTGCTACGCGGCCCTGGGGATTATCCATCAGAAATGGCCGCCTCTGCCCCAGCGATTCCGGGATTTCATCGCCATGCCGAAACCCAACCTCTACCAAGCCTTGCACACGACCATCATCACCGATGACAAGCAGACCATCGAGATCCAGATCCGGACGCAGGACATGCACAACCTGGCCGAGAATGGGATCGCCGCCCACTGGAAGTACAAGGACCAGGACGCCTCGAGCCTGGTCCGCGAGGACAAGCGCCTGGAATGGCTCCGGGAGATGGTCGATCTCTACAAAGAGCAGAAGAGCCCGCGCGAGTTCCTGAAGAACCTCAAAACCGACCTGATTCCCGAGGAAGTCTACGCCTTCACCCCGAAGGGCAAGGTCATCACTCTCCCCCTCGGCGGGTCGGCGCTCGACTTCGCCTTCAAGGTCCATTCCGAGATCGGGCTCCACGCCTCGGGCGCGGTCATCAACGGCCGCATCGTTCCTCTCAAAGCCATTCTCAAGACGGGCGATATCGTCGAGGTCATCACTTCACCGGAGAAGGCGCCGCGCCGCGGCTGGCTGAACATCGTCTTCACCTCGGGCGCGCGCCACCAGATCAAGCGCTGGCTCAACCAGCAGGAGAAGTCCAGGAGCAGCGCCCTGGGTCGGAAGATCTGGGAGCGGGAATCCCGGCGCTACGCCCTCCCCGCCGGGCTCCTCAAGGAGGAGAACCTGCTCCCCCGGCTGGCCGAAGTCTTGCCCTTCAATATCCAGAACAGGGAGGATTTTTTCGGCCTTGTCGGAAGGGGCCGTATCGTCATTAACAAGAAATTCATGGCCAAGCTCAGTCCGGAGGGGGAGCCGGCCGAGCGCAAACAGCGCCTGCTCCGAAAATTCGTGGACAGGGTCAGCGGGCGGTCCGACGCCGGAATCTCCGTCGGGGGAGCGGCCGGGGAGGCCTTCCACCTGGCCCGCTGCTGTGCGCCCATCAAGGGTGAGCCGATCATCGGCTACATGACTTCCGGCCGGGGGATCACTATTCACGCCACCCGCTGCGCGTTGGTCAGCAAAGAGATCCTGAGCAGCGAGAGGATGGTGGATGTCTCCTGGGACTCCGCCTCGGCCGGGTCCTACCGCAGCCGGATCTTAATTCTGGCCGGAGATTCACCGGGCGTCCTGGGCAGGGTTGCCACCAGTATCGCCGAGCTCGGAGGAAAGATCACCAAAGCCGAAGTCGTCACTACAGCGGACAAGAAGGCCCAGATCAAACTCAACCTTATCATCAGAGAGATGAAGCACCTCGAGGCCATCATTAAGAAAATCTCGGGGATTAAAGAAATCTTATCTGTGGAGAGAGTCTGATCCGGCGGTCAGGCGGCCTTGGCCACTTTGCCCGAGCGCAGGCAGCGCGTGCACACCCAGATCTTCCGCGCTCCCCCCGCGGTCTGAGCCCTGACCTGCTGCAGGTTGGGCTTCCACTTCTTGGGGGAGGCCTTGTGGGAATGGCTCACGCTGTGCCCGAAGACCGGGCCTTTTCCGCAGACGTCGCATACTTTCGGCATAATCGTTTCTCTCTTGTTTGACGGAGTGAGGATTTATACCATAAAGGACGGTCCCGGTCAAACCTTCGCCGCCGACCTTCCCGGAGACACTAGCCTGCTCTAAAGCCTCCCCTGATTCCACAGGGGAGGTAGGAGAGGTTAATATGTTAAAGTCAAAGTCTTGGTGAGTGTCTCCGAGACTTTGCGGGCGGGGACTTGCGCCGCCCGCCTTCAGAACTTAAGGAGGCTATTATTACGATGGCGGGGTTTTGATCCCACGGCGCCGCTTGAAGGCATCGAGGGTGTTCTTCATCAGCATAGCAATGGTCAAGGGTCCGATCCCCCCGGGCACCGGCGTCATGGCCCCGGCCCGCTCGAAGGCTGCGGGATGGACATCGCCAACCAGGGTATAGCCTTTGGACTGCAGATCCTTCTGCCGTCTCTCGTCCTCCCCGAAATACGCCTTCACTCGGGCCGGGTCGCTCACCGAGTTGATGCCCACGTCGATGACCGTCGCCCCGGGCTTAACGAACTCAGGCTTGACGAAGACCTCTTTGCCCATGGCGGCAACGAGGATATCCGCACGGCTGCAGACCTCGCTCAGGTCTTTGGTCTTGGAGTGGCAGACGGTGACCGTCCCGTTCTCGTTGGTCAGCATGGCCGCCAGCGACTTTCCGACCAGGAGGCTGCGGCCGATGACCACCACGTCCCTGCCCTCGATGGGAATCTTGTGTTCTTTGAGTATCTCGATCACGCCCAGAGGCGTGCACGGCCTAAAACCGACCCTGTTCGCCAGGATCGTGCCCAGGCTGAACGGATGGAGACCGTCGACATCCTTGTCCGGCGATAACCTGCAGATGATGGCGTAGGAATCGATGTGGGCGGGCAGAGGGAGCTGGACCAGAATGCCGTCGACCTCGTCCCGGCGGTTGAGCTCGTCGATCTTTTCCTCGAGAAATGCTTGGCTGATATCGCCCGGATAGGCCTGGACCTCGGAGAACAGCCCGAGCGCTTGACAGGCTTTTTCCTTGGACCGGACATAGACCTGGGAAGCTCTGTTGTCCCCCACTAGGACGGCCGCCAGGCCGGGGACCTTGCCCATCGTCTGTTGAAAATGGGCGGCCTGTCGCTTGACGTCTTCCTTGATTTTATCGGCCAGCGGCTTGCCTTCGAGCCAGATCCCCATGGGACCTCCTTTCGTGCTCCGGCCGCCATTATAACTTCACCATGAACCTATGACAACTGGACTCTTTGGTACCCGGCGCCCATTCCAGAAATCATATTTAGCAAAGGCGAAGGGTGTGGGTGAGGAAGTCCGTGGACGACTGAGCGGGCACGGTTTCTCGACTGAAAGGAGAGAAGAGNNGAGCGGGCTGACGAATCCCATACCCGAGCCTTGACGGAGGTCCGGAAAAAGGGTACTTTCAAAAGTCCGGCCATGTCCAAGACAACCCTCGCGGTGATCGCCCTGGCCTTTCTGGGAATATCCCTGGTCTCCGGCTGCGCCGGGCCGCACCTTAAGGATCAAGTCGGGTTCGGCATCTGGGCGGCGGACAATGATCTCTGGGACGAGGCCATTTTCCGTTGGAAGAAAGTCCTCGGCCAAGATCCCCTGTCGGTGGCGGCCCATAACAACCTCGCCGTGGCCTACGAAAAAAAGGGACTTTGGGAAGAAGCCCGGAAAGAATATGAGGCCGCCCTGAAGCTGGCCCCGGACAATCCCTGGATCAAGCTCAACTTCAAGAACTTCAAGGACAACCTCGAACCCGGAAAATCCGACAAGAAGGACAAGGCCGCGCCGGATGAGAAAAAATAGCCCGATCCTCCTCTGTCTACTGGTTCTCCTGGCGGCCTGCAGAGGCGGAGACACCTACCGCAAAATCCGGGTGGAGCTCCCCGCTTATTCAACGCTCCATCCGGAGCAGTTCGAGCAAGCGATCTTCAGCGGCTTCCTGGTCGCCAAGGAGCCCGATGGGCTCGACCTGAACAAGGAGATTGCCGAATACTTCGGCCCGGACTTCGAAAAGAAGCTGCATTTTCGGGTCACCGTGCAGCGAGTCGCCTTAGAAAGCGAGGAGCTCTTCCGGAAGCCGGATTTCTGGAGATCCCTGGCGCCGGGGCCCAGCCGCGTACTCTATGTCACGGGAAAGGCCGAGCTGACCCGGGAGATGCGCAAGTCGATCCTGGGCAAGGCTAAGAGCGACGCCGACGATCCCCTGGCGCAACAAAGGGGGGGTGTCGCCGAGCGAACGCTCTTCTCGCTCAGCCTCCATCTGTATCTCATCCGGGGCGACAGCGGTGAGGTCGTACTGGACCGGGATTTCAAGGAAACCAAGGCCTATACCAATCCCAAGCAGCGGGCCGACTTCGCCTTCTACGACCTCGCGCAGAGGGTTAGGACCAAGCTCTTCCGCCCGATATTGAGCGAGGAAAGGATGCAGGAAAGGTACCTGTTATTGAAATAAGGGAGCCCTGATGACGCTTCGCGCCCGATCCTCCGCCCGGCTCGCCCTGCTCCTGATTCTCGTCTCTGCGACCGCGGCCCAAGAGTTTATGTTCTATCCCTATTACGGCAAGAACAAGGTCATCTATGAAACCTTCCGCTGGAAGAGCTATCCGACCGAGCACTTCCGTATTTATTTTTACACCGAGGAGCCGCGGACCCTCAAGAACGTCGCCGAGGTGGCCGAGAGCGCCTACCAGAAACTGAGCGAGGCCCTCAAGCACCAGCTCGCCGACCCGGTGCCGCTTATTTTCTACACCACCTATACCGATTTCGAGCTTTCCAACGTGTTCGATATCTCGGAAGGAGTGCTCGGAGTGAGCGAGCCCCTCCTCCACCGGATCGGCATCCACGGCGATATGCCCCTCGATGAACTCCAACGCCTTGTCGAGCACGAGCTGGCCCACGTCTTCGAGTTCGATATCCTCTGGGGAAGCCAGAGCGCCGCTCTCTACGCCCTGAATATCCCGCCCCTCTGGCTGTTCGAGGGGCTGTCCGAGTACGCTACTCAGGATTGGTCTGCCTGGTCGACGATGATCGTCCGCGACGCCGTGCTCAACGACCGCATCCCCGAGATGACGGAATCCGGGGACCTCACAACCCGCTTCCCCATGCCGCGCGATCCCTCTTACGACTTCGGCCATGCCATCTATGATTTTATCGAGGCCCGCTACGGCAAGAACGCGGTGAAGGACCTCTGGCAGTCGATCAAGGGCTCACCCCTCATCAGGAGGATAACCCCTGTCAAGAAAGCCTTCAACATCAAGCCTCATGATTTCAACCACGAGTTCCAGAAATACCTCAGGGAGAAGAACCGGAAATTCCTCCTGCGCGAAAACCCGGCAGACTACAGCATCGCCCTCGGCCCGAAATTCCCGCTCAACCCCTATTATTTCACTTTTTCCCACGCCGTCTCGCCCAGCGGAGACTTGGTGGCGGCCCTGACTTACAACGTCACCGACTTCGACGTCGACCTCGTCCTCGTCTCGACCGAGGACGGCTCGATCATCAAGAACATCACCCCGGGGTTTACCACCGAATACGAATACATCGTCTATGAGTACGACCCCTCTCTGGGGAGCGACATCGCCTGGTCCCCGGACGGAGACACCATCGCCTTCATCGCCCGGGACGGCCGAAAATATTCCCTCTATCTCATCGACCCGGTGCGCGGCGGCATCGTAGGGAAGTATAAAATCGGCCATGACCGGCCCTCCGCCCCTCGTTTTTTTCCGGACGGCCGGGCGGTCATGTTCACCGCCTTTACCCAGGGGACGCACGACATCTTCGAGCTCGACCTCCAAAGCGGAGAGATCGTCAACCTGACCCGCGATGACTATTTCGAAAAGGCGCCGGCCATCTCTCCCGACGGGCTGTCTGTCGTCTATTCGATCCGTCTGGACAACACCGACAAGCTCTTTCTCTCGCCGCTCGCCGACCTCAGCCAGAAAACCCAGCTCACCTTCGGACCGGGAAACACCACCTGCCCGTCCTTCTCGACTGACTCGCGCCGGGTGTATTACGTCGGCGACGTCCGGGAAGCCTTCAACATCTACTCCGTCGAGCTCGCCAGCGGAGAGATCAAACGGTATACCGACGTCTGGACCGGGAATTTCTTCCCCTCGGCCCATCCGTCCGACCCCGGGACGCTCTTCTTCTCATCATTCAACAAGGGGTCCTATCAGGTTTTTACGGCCCGGCTCGAGGGGACCGTCGAGGACCGGGTCACCTTCGCCGGACTCGGGAGCGCCCAGCCGCCGCGCCGGTTCCGGCCGGCCCTCACCCTGGACATCGAAGACAAGAAGATCGAGCCCTATCCGGGCATTAATAAGCTCTATGTCGCCAGGCGGCCGCCGATCGATGTCGTCGTCTCCTCGGACGGCTCGCTCTACGGCGGCGCCGCCCTCGCCTTCGGCGACCTTCTGGGCGACCACAATTTCCTGGTCATGATCTATCAGGCCCGGGGGTTGCGGTCTTATTATCTATCCTATCTCAACCAGAAACGGCGCCTCCAGTTCATGCCCACCGTCTTTGAGTTCACGATGTTCTATTACCCTCCTTACGCCTATATCGACCCTCTTCTCTACGATCGCCTGACCTACCAGGACGCCATCGCCTACCGCAAGATCACCAGCGCCAACATCGAGGCCTATTATCCGCTCAACCGATATTACCGCCTGGAAGGAAACCTCGGGTTCTACCGTTACGAGGAGAATTTCTTCGACCCCTATAGCCTCAACCAGCAAAGCAGCCGCCCGGCCGGCTATAATTACTTCTGGAACGGCAATGTCCTCTCTTTCTCCCTGGCCTTCGTCGGCGAGACGACCCATTTCAGCCCGTACTACGGACCGCGCGCCGGACACACCTTCCGCTTCTCCCTGGCCCAGGCCTTCCCGGTCGCCCAGGGTTTCTTCAGCAACACCACGGTGCGAGCCGACCTCCGCAAGTACCTCTACCTGGGAGGCGACGCACTCGTCGCCCTGCGCCTCGAGGGCTGGGCCAGCCGGGGCAGGGACCCCTATGTTTCCTACTATGGAGGCAACAACCAGGTCCGGTCCGCTTATTTCTACAACATCGTCTGCACCGAGGGCTGGTTCGCCAACGCCGAGCTGCGCCTGCCCCTGATCAACGTCGCTTCAACCATCATCGGCACCATCGGGCCCATCCGCGCCGTCCTCTTCTTCGACATCACCCGGGCCAAGTTCAACGGCTATCCGGGGAAATTCTACCTGTCCCCCGAACCCCTCCGCCCGCCGGTTGTCCTGGACGCCATCGGCTCCTACGGCTGGGGTGTCCAGCTCTTCCTGCTGGGACTCCCGATTCATATCGAATGGGTTAAAAAACTGGGCTGGCCCGACATCTCGGACCCTTTCTCTCTCCAAACCTACGGCCAGTTCGAGACCAAGTTCTGGATCGGCCTCGACTTCTAACCCCACCATTCCTGCTTCTTTTTTTTACCCTCTTGAAATCGGTTTTTCGGAATGCTATGATTTCCCTCGCCTTCGTAGACTCCCCTTCAGCAAGGCTGCAAGGTTTTCCACAGTTGTGGATATTTCTGTGGAAATTTAATGAGCCGCTATGCAAGATAAAGAAAAGCTTAACTCTTGGCAGGAGATTCTCCAAGACGTTAAAAAAAAGGTCGACCAGAATAGCTACGAGACCTGGTTTGAGCCTACGCTTTACATCGGCCACGAGAAGGACATCCTCTACATCAAGGTCCCCAATTCCTACTTCCGCGATTGGCTTTCCTTCCATTATTCAGCCCTGATCGGCGAGACGGCCCAGGGTCTTTTCGGCAAGGCCTATGAGATCAAGTACATCTTCGACGAGACTCCCGGTCCGTTCATGCGGCGCTCGCCGGAGGAGAGGCGCGCCCAGCACGGCCCCCTGCTCAGCCCCAACCTCAATCCCCACTACACCTTCGAAACCTTCGTCGTCGGGGCCTGTAACCAGTTCGCTCACGCGGCTGCCCTGGCGGTGGCTAAGAACCCGGCTAAATCGTACAACCCACTCTATATCTACGGCGGCGCCGGGCTCGGCAAAACCCATCTGATGAACGCCATCGGCCATTCCGCCCTGGGCAAACAGCACCGACTGAAGATCCTCTACGTCACCACCGAAAAGTTCATGAACGAGCTGATCAACCATATCCAGTACGGCAAGATCCTCGAGTTCCGTCAGAAGTACCGCAGCATCGACCTGCTGCTGATGGATGACATCCACTACCTATCCGGCCGGGAACGGACCAAGGAGGAATTTTTCCATACCTTCAACCATCTCTACGAGAACCAGAAGCAGATCGTCATCTCCAGCGATTGCCCGCCCAAGGAAATTCCACAGCTCGAGGAGCGGTTCAGTTCGCGCTTCGAATGGGGCCTGATCGCCGACCTTAAGCCGCCCGATATCGAAACCCGCATCGCCATCCTCAAGAAAAAGGCAGAGGTCGAGGGCGTCGTCCTCCCCGAGAGCGTGGCCCTGTTCATCGCCGACAAGGTCCATTCCAACATCCGTGAACTCGAAGGCTACTTGCGCCGGGTCATCGCCTATTCATCGCTCAAGGGTGAGAAGGTGGACCTCGACATCGCCAAGGAAGCGTTGAAAAGTCTCCTCGATTCAATGATCTCGGTCATCACTGTGGAAAAGATCCAGAAACTGGTCTGCCATCAGTTCAAGATCAAGCTCGCCCAGCTCAAGTCCAAAAACAACTCGCCCAAGGTTGCTTTCCCCAGACAGGTCGCCATGTACCTCTCCAAAGAGATGGCCAAGGTGAGCCTGCCCGAGATCGGAAAAAAGTTTGGTGGAAAACACCACACGACGGTGCTGTATAGCGTGCGGAAAATCGAGAAAATGCGCCGTAAGAATTCCGAATTCAACAAAGAAATCAACAACCTGATCGGCCTGATCCAATAAAACTGTCAATGATTTAGCGATGATTTACACATTTCCAATTGCTTTTATTCTTCTTCTTCAATAGAGTAATTTTATAATAAGATAATAAAGAATAATAATATCTCCGAGGAAGGTGGAAAAATGAGATTCTCAATTGTCAAAGAAGTCATTCTCGATGAACTCCAGCTTCTCCAGGGCATTGTCGAGAAACGGAACACTATGCCCATTCTAGCCAATATCCTGATCAGCGCGGCTGAGGACAAGGTCGAGATGACCGGGACCGATCTCGAAGTCGGCTTGAGAACCCATTTTCCAGTGAAGACAGAAGAGGCGGGTTCGATCACGGTATCAGGAAAAAAGATTTTTGAAATCGTCAAATCGCTGCCCGATGAGAAAATGATCACCTTTGAGGAAAACGATGATCTGATGATGGAGATCAGCTCCGGCAAGAGCGAATTCAAGGTGCTTTGCTTGCCGAAGGAAGACTACCCGCTTGTGCCGGAGGCCAAGTTTGAGAAAAAGATCGTCCTGCCTTTGAGCCGGTTTCAAGAGATGATAGACCGGGTCTACTTTGCCATCGCCCAGGAGCAGAGGTACTACCTGAACGGCGCGCTTCTTATCCTGAAAAAGGAGGCCATTGAGTTGGTGAGTACGGACGGGCACCGGCTCTCCTACACGTCGAGCCTTGTGGAGGGCCTGGATCCCGGGGAAGAGGTCCGGGTCATCGTGGCCAAGAAATCGCTGGGTGAGCTGCGCAAGATGACGGATGACGCCGTTGAATTTGATCATGATGAAAACAACCTCTTCTTCCGGGTCGGAAACCGAACCCTGATCTCGCGGATCATCGAGAGCAAATTCCCCAATTTCGAGGCCGTTATCCCTAAGGAGAATCCTCATATCCTCCGAGTGGCCAAAGAGGAATTCACCCAGGCCATCCGCCGGGTTTCGCTGCTCTCGAGCGAACGGTCCAAAGGGGTGAAATTCTCGATCGCCAAGGGAAGCCTCAAGCTCTTCTCCTCCAACCCGGAGATCGGCGAGGCGCGAGACGATCTGGACGTCGAGTACAAAGGGGCGGAACTCGAAGTCGGGTTCAACTCCCAGTATCTCCTGGATTTTCTCCTGTCCATAAGGGCGGAGAGGATTCGGCTGGACCTCAAGGACGAGAACAGCGCCGCCATCATGAAGCCGGATCTTGACGAGGACATCAGGTACACCTATGTCCTTATGCCGATGAAGATCTAGGCGGGACCGAGAGCATTTTTCCAGAAGGGAGAACGGCATGGCCATCGAGGTCCGTGAGGTCAAGACACGCCGGGATCTAAGGGCGTTTGTCCATCTTCCGGGAAAAATCCACCGGGATCACCGCACTTGGGTTCCTCCGATCTACATGGACGAGTGGAAGTACTTCAACCCCAAGAAAAACAAGGCCTTCGGCTACTGCCGGACCATCCTTCTCCTGGCCTATCGGGGCGAGCGGGTTGTCGGCCGGGCCATGGGCATCATCAACACGCGGTTCAACGAACACCGGAAGGAGCAACTCGCCCGCTTCGGTTATCTGGAAACGATCGAGGACCAGGAAGTTGTCCACGCGCTGCTCGGTCGAGTGGAAGAATGGGCCCGCGGCCTGGGGATGACCCGGATCGTCGGGCCGTACGGGTTTTCAGACCAGGACCCCGAGGGATATCTGATTGAAGGCTTTGAGCACCGGGCCACCATCGCGACTTATCATAATTTCGATTGGCTGCCCCGCTTGGTCGAGAACGAAGGGTACGCAAAGGACATCGACTATTACGTCTACAAGCTCGATGTGCCCCAGGAGTTTCCGGAATTCTTTAAGAAGATTTTCGAGCGGGCCCAGAAGCGGGGGAATTTCACCCTGCTTGAATTCCGCAAGCGCAAGGAGCTCAAGCCCTGGATCCGGCCGATCCTCGCGCTTATGAATGAGTGTTACACGGGTAGCAATATCTACGGGTTTGCCCCCCTTGAAGAGAAGGAAATGGATGACCTGGCCAAGCGGTACATGCCCATCCTCGACCCGCGGTTCATCAAGGTGGTGACCAAGGACGGCGAGCCGGCGGCCTTCGTTGTTGGGATCCCCGATATGACCGCCGGAATCCAGAAAGCCAGAGGGCGTCTTCTCCCGTTCGGGTTCATTCATATCTTGAGGGCGGCTAAAAAGACCAGGCAACTCGACCTCCTGCTCGGCGCGGTCAAGGAAAAATTCCGCGGCATGGGGCTCGATGTCTTGATGGGCTTCAAGATACTCACGTCGGCTCGGGAAGCGGGTTTCGAGTACCTGGATTCGCACCATGAGATGGAATCCAACGTCAAGGTACGGGCGGAGATGGAGAGGATGGGGGGTAAGGTCTACAAACGCTTCCGCGTGTTCCAGAAGAACCTTTGATCAACTCAGAATAATCCGGGGCCTCGACCCCTACTTGGCGTCGGCCCAGCTCTTGCCCCAGCCGAGGTGGGCCTTGAGCGGGATGCTCAGAGGATAGACGTGCTCCATCTTATCCCGGACCAGTCCTTCGACCAGCCGGGTCTCCTCTGCGGGCACTTCGAATACCAGTTCGTCGTGGACCTGGAGGATGATCTTTGTGTGCAAGCGGCGGTCCCGGAACTCCCGCCAGATGTCGATCATCGCCTTTTTCATCAGGTCGGCGGCCGAGCCCTGGATGGGCGCGTTGAGGGCGATGCGACGGCCGGCCTGCTGGGTCATCCGGTCCTTCTGCTTGAGCTCGGGGACCTGGCGGACCCGGCCGTAGAGGGTTTCGGTGAAGCCTCTTTCTCCGGCCCTCTGGACCGTGGCCTCCAGGAACTCCCCGACCTTTGGATGCTGGGAAAAATAGCGGTCGATGAAATCCTGGGCGTCGTGCTGGGTTGTGCCCAGCTCCTTGGCGAGGGAGAATGCCGACGTCCCGTAGATGATGCTGAAATTGATGATCTTCGCTTTGCGCCGCAGCTCGTCTTTGAGCTGGGGCAGGCCTTCCCCGAAGACCCGGCGGGCGGTTTCCTCATGGATGTCCCGGTCGGCGACAAATGTCTCGATGAGCGCCGGGTCCTGGGAGAGATGGGCCAGCACGCGGAGCTCGATCTGGGAGTAGTCGGCGGCCAGCAGGAGATGCCCTGCCTCGGGGACAAAGGCCCGGCGGAAGCGCTGCCCCATCTGGCCGCGCATCGGGATATTCTGGAGGTTGGGGTCGGAGCTCGAGAGCCGGCCGGTTGACGTGACCGTCTGGTTATACGAGGTGTGGAGGCGTCCGGTCTCCGGGTTGATGAGGAGCGGAAGCGCATCGGCGTAGGTCGACTTCAGCTTGGCCATCTGGCGGAATTCCAGGGCGTATTGGGCCAGCGGATGAAGGGGCGCCAACTCCTGCAGGATGTCCAGCGAGGTCGAGTAGCGCTTGGTGATCTTGGTCTTGCGCGACGGCTGCAGCTGGATCTTGTGAAAAAGGACGTCGGCCAGCTGCTGGGGTGAGTTGAGGTTGAACTCTCCGCCGCTCAGGGCAAAGATTTTCTTCTCCAGGGTTTGAAGCTCGGAGCCGAGCTCGGCCGAAAGCTCCTCGAGCGCCCGCCGTTCGACCTTGACCCCCCAGATCTCCATCTCGGCCAGGAGCTCGATGAGCGGCTGCTCGAGCTCGCGGTAGAGGCGATCGAGCTTCTGCTCCGTGACTTTCGGCCAGAGCCTTTCACTCAGCTCGAGGGCGAAGTCGGCGTCCTGGCAAGCATAGGGCATAACCTTCTCCAAGGGGACCTCGTTCATGGTGACCGCGTTCTTGCCCTTGCCCGCGACCTCCTCGTAGGGGGTGGCCTGGGTCTGGAGATAGGCCAGGGCCAGCTTCTCCAGGTTGTGCTTGCCCCAGTTCGGCTCCAGGAGATAGGAGAGAACCATGGTGTCCTGGTCAATGCCGCGAAGCTCCAGGCCCTCCCGCTTGAGCACGATATAATCGTACTTGATGTTCTGCCCGATTTTCCTGATTCCTGGATCCGCCAGCGCCTCTTTTAGGATGTCGTACGCCGTGCTCTTGGGGATCTGGGCGGGCGCTCCCGCGTAGTCGTGGCCGAGGGGCAGGTAAAAGGCCTCCCCCGTCTTGAGGGCGAAAGACATGCCGACGAGATGAGCCCGGGTGGGCGAGACGCTATCGGTCTCGGTATCCAGAGAGACGAACCCGGCCTGGCGGATCCGGTCGACCAGTCCTCGGAGCTCCGGCTCGTCCAGGATCGCCCGGTAATCTTTTTCGGCCTCTCCGGGCTTTTTGACCAGCTCGGCCAGAAGCGAGGTGAATTCCAGTTCTTGGAAGAGGGCGGCCAGCTCTCCGGTGTTCGGGGGGGAAAGGGTGAAGTCGTCGAGGTTGAACTGGACGTCCAGGTTCCTCTCTATCGTCACCAACTGGCGGCTGACTTCGAGCTGATCCCGGTTCTGTTCAATCTTCTCGCGCAGGCGGGGGTTCTTGACCTCGGACAGGCGGCGGAGCAGGTTCTCCAACGACCCGAACTGGTTGATGAGTTGCTTTGAGGTTTTTTCTCCGATCCCCGGGACACCCGGGACGTTGTCCGAAGGGTCTCCCCAGAGGGAAAGGACATCGACCACTTGCGAGGGTGCGACTCCGAAAGTTTCCTTGACCTTGGCTTCATCGAGATAAATCTCTTTGGCCGGGTTGAAAACCACCGTGCCCTCATCCACGAGCTGGAGAAGGTCCTTGTCCGTGCTGACCAGGACGGCCGGAATCCTCTTCTCCCCCGCCTTTTGGGCCAGGCTGCCCAGGACGTCATCGGCCTCGTAATTCTCATGCTGGAAAAGGGGGATGTTCATGGCCTTGATGACCTTCTTCAGGACGGGAACTTGAGGGATGAGATCCTCGGGCATCGGTTTGCGGTGGGCCTTGTAAGCCTTGAACATCCGGTGGCGGATGGTGGGTTTCCCGGTGTCGAAGACGATCCCCAGGTAATGCGGTTTCTCCTGCTCGACGATCTTGCGGAGAGTGTTGATGAAACCGTAGATGGCGTTGGTCGGGAATCCCTGGGATGTGGATAGTCTTTGGATAGCGTAATAGGAACGATAGAGGAGAGAGTTGCCGTCGATCAGGAAGAGCTTTTTCTCCGAGGCCATCAGCCCTTGTCAGGCACGGGATGTCTTTCTTCCGGGGTCAGGTAATGGTCGAGCCTCCCGTCTGCGATCTCTCTGAGAATAGCGTTGTGCTGCTCTTCCATGATCTGCTGGACCCTAGCCTGGAGCTGAGGGTTGGCCAGGGAGGAAGTGTAGTCGGTCTTCCGCGAGGAGAGGAGCTTTCCCGATTTATAGATGAGCGACTCGACGTGGCGAGCGCTCGGACCCACGTCCTGGGTCTGGACGTGAAAGACGGCGGCCAGGCGCTTGATTTCGGTGTTGAATCCGGCCATTTGCTTCCTATTATACTCGCCCAATCGAGGATATCAAGCCAGCCGGTGGGCGATCGAGTTGGCCTAGAAGCGGAGCCGCTTGGGGTTGCTCATCCCGGCCTCACTCGCTCCCGGCGGTGCGCTGGAAGGCGCCATGCCGCTTTTCCGTTCCCATTATTAGCATCGCCCTTAGATGCTGTCAAACCGCCTTCCTTTTTTTCCGTTTTATTGAGAAGGCGAGGGGGAGTCCCTCAGAAAGCCCTCCGCAGCGGCGCGGACACGGTTCTCTTCTATTACCCAAGGCGAAGGGTATGGATGAGGAAGTCCGTGGACGACTGAGCGGGCACGGTTTCTCGACTAAAAGGAGAGAAGAGCGAAGGAGGATGCGGAGCGAGTTTCCTCGCTGGGGAAACGAGCGGGCTGACGAATCCATACCCGAGCCTCTCGTTGACATTCAAAGGGCAGATGGTATAATAGAGTGAATTTTTGAGAGAAAATCCATGGTCATTGATGTCGATAGAATTCCTAAAGACGGGCTATCCGTCTCCCGCGACTTCGAGTTTTTCAACGTCGACCTGGTCGAGGAGAATACCGTCTTCCTCTCCCCGGCCCACACCGAGGTCATCGTCCGCAAATTCGGCGATGAGATCTGGATCAAAGGGAGGCTGACCGCCCGGCTGAGTTTCGTCTGCAGCCGCTGCCTCAGCCCCTACGACTTCCCCGTCGATTCCACCTTCGACCTCGTCTACCTGCCGGAGGAGCTGGACCTCATGAAGGACGAGCTGGAAGAGGACGACCTGGGCCAGGTCTTTTACCGCGATAACCAGATCGACCTCCGGGAGGTCATCCTCGAACAGCTCAACCTGACCTTCCCCCTCAAGCCCCTCTGTGCGGAGAGCTGCGAGGGGATCTGCGCGGTCTGCGGCAAGATCCGGCGCAACGGCGACTGCAGCTGCGAGGTCAAGGAGGAAGACCCCCGGCTGTTCAAGTTAAAAAATTTCGTGAGAGATAAGAGTTAAATGCCCAACCCAAAACGCCGTCACTCGCCTTCGCGCAAGGGAATGCGCAGGGCCCATGACGCCCTGACCCTTCCCGCCTTTTCTGTCTGCTCGAACTGCGGCACTCCCAAATTGCCTCATCGGGCCTGTCCCGAATGCGGCTACTACCGCGGGCGGCAGGTGATTGAAGAAGCCGAAACCGAGTAAGGGGAAATCCATGAGGATCGCCGCGGGCGCGAGGGTGAACCATCATCCCCTGCCGGATCTCCCCCGGCTCTCCGAGGAAAGCCATGGAAGCCAAGCCTAACCCGACGTTTTCGGGCCGGATCGCTTTGGTCACCGGTGCGTCCCAGGGGATCGGGGAGACAATCGCCTTCGAACTGGCCAAGGAAGGCCCCTTGGTTGTCCTGGTCGATATCCAGCGTGAGAAACTTGAGGCCGTGGCCGAAAGAATCGCGCGGAGCGGCGGACGAGCCTCTGTCCAGACGGCGGATGTCTCCCGCTTCGACCAGGCCGCGGCCGTCGTCGAAGGCGTCGTCAGGGAACATCAGCGGCTCGACTACCTGGTCAACAACGCCGGCATCACCCGGGACAATCTTCTGATGAGGATGCGGGAAGAGGAATGGGACGCCGTCCTGGCGGTGAACCTGAAGGGCGTGTTCAATTTTTCCCGGGCGGCCATCCGGCCGATGATCAGCAATCGCTTCGGCCGGATCGTCAACATCTCCTCGGTCGTCGGCGTCATGGGGAACGCCGGGCAGGCCAATTATGCCGCCTCCAAGGCGGGAGTCATCGGGCTGACCAAGTCCCTGGCCCGGGAAGTGGCCGGCCGCGAGGTCACGGTTAACTGCGTGGCCCCGGGATACATCATGACCGCCATGACGGAGGGCCTTCCCGAGGCCGTCAAGAAAGCCCTCCTGGAGATGATCCCGATGAAGCGGATGGGGACCCCGGAGGATGTGGCCCAGGCGGTCAAGTTTCTGCTGTCCGACCAGGCAGCGTACATCACAGGCCAGGTCATCCACGTCAACGGCGGGATGTACACCTAACGGCTTGAGATAAATTGAGGAGGTCAACATGGAAAGAGAAGAACTTTTAAAGAAAGTCAGGACGATCGTGTCCGACAAGCTGAGCATCAGCGAAGACCAAGTGACGGAGACCGCATCCTTCATCGATGACCTGGGCGCCGATTCGCTGGATACGGTGGAACTCGTCATGGCCCTCGAGGACGAGTTTGGCCTGGACATCCCCGATGAGGAAGCCGAGAAGCTGACGACTGTCGGCAAGGCCCTCGACTACATCACGACGCGTCTCTCCAAATAAAGCGCTTCCGGCATGGACTTGATAGGTTCATCGCCCGGGCCCTCTTCCGCCCGGAGGGTCGTGATCACCGGCATCGGCGTCGTCTCCCCCTTGGGAATCGGAGTTCAGAAGAACTGGGAGGCCCTGCTGCGGGGACAGAGCGGGATCGGCCCCATCACCCGGTTCGATGCTTCCAAGCACTCCACGCGGATCGCCGGCGAGGTCAAGAATTTCGACCCCCTGGCCTTCATCGACAGGAAGGATGTTCGAAAGATGGACCTCTTCATCCAGTTGGCCCTGGCTGCAGCGGCCCTGGCGGTCGAGGACGCAAGGATTGACCCGGCTTTGCTGGAGGGGGACCGGACCGGCGTCTATATCGGCTCCGGGATCGGCGGGTTAGCCACTATCGAGGAGAGCCACAAAACTCTGATGGAGAGAGGTCCGGACCGGGTCTCGCCTTTCTTCCTCGTTTCGATCATCATCAACGAAGCGGCCGGATATGTGTCAATCAAGTACCGCAGCCGGGGACCAAACTCGGCCACGGCAACGGCCTGCGCGACGAGTACCCATTCCATCGGAGACTCCTGCCGAATGATCTCCCGCGGCGACGCCGACCGCATGCTCGCGGGAGGGGCTGAGGCGCCGATAACACCGCTGGGAGTAGCCGGGTTCTGCGCCCTGCGCGCCCTGTCGACGCGGAATGACGAGCCGCAGAGGGCCTCCCGTCCGTTCGATGCCCAGCGCGACGGGTTCGTGATGAGCGAGGGGGCGGGCATCCTGCTCCTCGAGGAACTCGGGTCCGCTCGCCGGCGGGGAGCCAGGATCTATGCCGAGATCGTTGGCTACGGCATGAGCGGAGACGCTTATCATGTCACCGCGCCGGCCGGGGACGGCGAAGGCGCCAAGGCCGTGATGCGGCGCGCCCTGGCGGACGCGAGAATCGACCCGACAGAGGTCGGCTACATCAACGCCCACGGAACGAGCACTCCCTATAACGACAAGATCGAAACGCTGGCCATCAAGCAGGTCTTTGGCGAGCACGCCAGCCGCATCGGCGTGAGCTCAACCAAGTCGATGACCGGGCACCTTCTGGGCGCGGCGGGCGCCCTGGAGGCCGGCATCAGCGCGCTCTGCCTGGCCAACAAGATCATGACCCCAACCATCAACTACGAGCATCCGGACCCGGAGTGCGACCTGGATTATGTTCCGAACGCGGCCCGGCCGGCGGAGATCCGCTACGCTATGAGCAACTCCTTCGGGTTCGGCGGCACCAACGGCTGTCTCATCCTGAAGCAGTATGGGGAAAAGATCTAGGTTCCCCAATAGTTCCCAGTGGAGGGGATAATGGACATCCTCGTTCTAGTCAAGCGGGTTCCCGACACGGAATCGAAGATCAGGATCAACCGGGAAACCAATTCCGTAGTCGAAGAGGGGCTGAACTTCATCCTCAGCCCTTATGATGAATACGCCATGGAAGAAGCCCTCCGGATCAAAGGGGCCAAGGGAGGGAAGGTCGTGGCCGTGACCGTGGGCCGGGACGAGTCGCTGGTCATTCTTAGGAAATGCCTGGCCATGGGAGCGGACGAGGCCGTCCTGATAAAGGACCCGCTGCCCGAGACCTATGACGGCCTGAGGACGGCGCGGATCATCGCTCGCTTCGTCCAGGCCAAATACCCCGACGCCCGGCTCCTGCTCTTCGGCAAGCAGTCGGTCGGGGCCGACAATTCCCAAGTGCCCGCGATGGTCGCCGAACTCCTGGGGATCGGCCAGGCCAACGTCGTAGTGAAGCTCGAGGTCGAGGGCGAGACGGCCACTGCTCTTCGCGAGATAGAGGGGGCCCAGGAAAAAGTGTTCCTGACGCTCCCGGCGGTGGTCAGCGCCCAGAAAGGACTCAACGAGCCGCGCTACGAGACGCTCAAGGGCATCATGATGGCCAAAAAGAAGGAAATCCCGATTGTTTCGATCGAAGAACTCGGGTTTAAGCCCGACGAACTGGCACCCCAGTTGGCGATCATCAAGATGGACCAGCCGCCGGCCAGGCAGGCGGGGCGGGTGGTGACGGGAGTAGCGGAGGAGACCGCCCGGCAGCTCGTCGAGTACCTCCACACCGAAGCCAAGATCATCTGAGGAGGCCGACCATGATCCTGACCTACATCGAGACCAGAGAGAAAAAGATCAAGAAGTCCTCGCTCGAGGCGCTGTCCGAGGCCCGGCGAAAAGCCGCCGAGCTTGGGACCGAGGCGGCCGCCGTTCTTGTCGGGACGGGGATAGAAGGCTTGGCCGCTGAGCTGTCTTCCTACGGCGCCTCGAAAGTCTACGTTCTGGAGAGTGGTTCGCTGGACCGGTATTCGACCCAGGACTACGCAGCCGCCCTGGCGGGCCTTGTGAAGAAGCTCTGTCCGGCGGCGGTTTTCTTTTCCGCCACGGCGATGGGCAAGGACTTGGCTCCTCGGCTGGCCGCCCGTTTGGGTGTAGGGCTGGCCTCCGACTGCACCCAGGTTTCTGCCGGGGACGGAGGGCTCGAGTTCACGCGGCCGATATTCGCCGGCAAGGCCCTCCTGACTTTCCGGCTGACATCTTCCCCCCAGGTCGTTTCCCTCCGGCCCAATGTCTTTCCCCTTGCCCCAGCGGCCGCCGCCGGCGAAGTCATCAGGGAAACTGTCGAGATCCCGGCGACTACGGCCAGGGCCGAGGTCACGGAGATCCTACAGGAGAGCGGCGGAGAGATCGATGTGACCGAGGCCGACATCGTCATTTCCGGAGGCCGGGGCATGAAGGGGCCGGAGAATTTCGAGCTCCTGCGGGAAATCTCGGCGCTCATCCCGCGCTCGGCCGTGGGCGCATCCCGGTCGGCCGTGGACTCCGGCTGGATCGGCCACCAGCACCAGGTCGGCCAAACGGGGAAGACTGTTTCCCCCAACCTCTACCTGGCCTTCGGCATCTCGGGCGCCATCCAGCACCTCGCCGGGATGTCCTCTTCCAAGGTGGTCGTGGCCGTGAACAAGGATCCGGACGCGCCGATCTTCAAAGTGGCGGACTTCGGCGTCGTGGGCGACCTTTTTCAGGTCATCCCGCCGCTCAAGGAAGAGCTCAAGAAGCTGCGCGGCTAGGGCTGGATCTTCCGGAGCTTCTTGGCGGCGGCGAGGAGCGGAGGCCATTTGGCGGTCTTCCCGGCTTCCGGGGCATTCCAGAGCGTGCAGAGGTGGCCGAGCATCCGCTGCTCTATCTTTAACTAGACCTCTCCCTATATGTCTGTGATGTGTCAGAAATTGCCTAAACTTGCTTAACTATGGAGAATGATAGTTAAACGGATGAATTGAAGCGGATTCACTTAGTCTTTGACACTAAGTCTTTGACACTAACCTCATATCCCTCGCGTATAGGCGGTGCTGTGAAGAAATTTTTGAACTTGGCTACTTGTTCTTGATAATAGCCGGTCTTTTCATTGGCAATGGCGTCTTCTTCACTTTCCCAAAGGGCGATAGAAATACCTTTGCCAGTTTTTCGGTCGCTAAGAAGCAAGATCCCAAGATAGCCCTTCTGTGATTTTGCCGCAGGGACAACACTCTCACTATAGAGCTTCACCATTTCATCGTAACTTTCGATTTTCGACTGGGTTATGGTTAGACGTGCAAACGCAGGTTTACCCTCGTTTTTTGCCAGGGTAGCAATAACACAAAGACTAACCATAAGGCATACCATTAAAAAGACTGAAACTTTACTTTTCATAATTCCCTCCTTTTTTTATTTTATAGATATGGGGATTGAAATCTGCCTTTTTTGATATAAGCAGAATTTCTTCCCGCATTGTTGGAGTTAGTGTCCCCAAGTTTTGATTCTTTGACTTTAATCACAAAGGGAAGGTAAAGTCAAGCATTTTGTGTAAATTCACTTGAAAAAGGAATTTTGTTTTCTGGTATGCGTGCTGAATGAGCGTTGACGGCACCGATTTTGCTCCATCCCATCGTTGGGGATGATAAATCGCAGTGTCGTCGGTTGTCAAATCGAACAAAAAATTGCAGCAGGCGGGCTCAGAGGGGCAAGGAAAGCATAAGAGCACGGGAAATCGGCCGGACCTCTCCTCCCAAGCCAGGAGAAGATCAGGGAAAATATTCGGCCGAGGTCTCGGCGGCCATCAGAACTCCTTGATAGGCGATGTGTGGTGGGAGAGGCTTGTCCGCGACAAAGAACAGCTTGAGGCGGTTAGGGCTTAATCTTCCGGAGCTTCTTGGCGGCGGCGAGAAGCGCGGGCCATTTGGCCGTTTTTCCGGCTTCCGGGGCATGCCAGATCGTGCAGAGGTGGCCGAGCATCCGTTCGGAGGGGAAGGCCAGTGAAAAATCGATCAGCTTCTTGGTCTGCTTGGCATCGCGGAAGCTCGTCGGCAGGACGCGGAACCCCTTGCTCAGGAAGAGCGGGATAGAGGGATAGGACTTCATCCGCTCATAGTGCCAGTCGCAGATAATGATGTCCTTGGGGACGAGGTCGATGGCCGGGTGGGTTTTATTCATCGAACCTTCCCATTCGCCGTAGCCGGTGGCGGCGCCGTCGAGAAAACGGTCTCCCCAGATCAGCATCTCCACCCCGCGCTCCTTGACCAGGTGCTGGTAACAATCGTTCACCGACTTGGCAAAGAGCTCGGCCGGGTCCTTGCCTTTACAGCGGGAGCAGAATTCGCTGCCGATGAGGAAGACCTCGTCCATGCCGACATGCAGGGCATCGGCCTCGAAGACCTCGATCAGCTCATCATAGAGCGCGAAGATGATGGGGTTGAGATCCGGATGGAGCGGGCACCAGCTTCGGCAGTAGATGTCCTTATTGCCGGGAAACTGACCGGGCGTCTCATCGAATTCGGGGTATTTTATCAGCAGCGCGTAGGTTTTCTCCGCCCAGGACTGATGACCCAGGGATTGGAACTCGGGGATCAGCCGGATCTTGAGGTCGCGGCACACGGTGACGACTTTCTTAACCGTCTCCCGGGAGATCGGGTCATCGCCCCGGAGCTCGGGATGGGAAACGTATTCATAGTTATAGTCGGCTTCGAAGATGAGCAGGTTGAGGCCGGTCTTGGCAAGCGCCGGGAGCTCGGTGAGGAGCGCCTCCGCGGCCGGCTTGTTTTCGATCAAGACATGAAGGCCGAACCAGAGAGGCTGCGTCCGCGGCACGGCCAGGGGCTTGGGTTTGGGCGCGCATCCTTGAATGGTGAAGGCGAAGGCCAAGGCGACCAAGGCGATGAGAGCTGTTTTTTTCATGACGACTCCTTCCTATGTGGGCTTGGGTGCAAAAGCGCAATATATGTGAAATCCGGCGCGAACGCAAAAAACGGGTGGGGACGTTCGGGTTTGACAACCGCGGACGATCGGGCTAGCCTGTAGCCGGTTCCGCAAATACAGGAGAAAAAATGACGACGAGAAGAGCCTTCTTGAGGAACTCAACCCTTGGCCTTTTGTTCGCCCCGTATGGCCTGCGCGCTTATGCCGAGGAGCTGGGGCTGGAGCCCGGCCAGCTTCCGGCCGGCCAGACCGTGCCCTTCGTCATGGACAGCGCTCCGGGGGCCGAGACGGTCATCAACGGCCGTAAGTATGTCTATTTCGGCGGCACCGGCTACTTCGCCCTTCACGGCAACGCCGAGATGATCCGGACGGGAATCGATGCTTTCGGCAAGTACGGCATGCACAGCGCCACGACCCGCTCCGGCTTCGGCAACAACCCCGTGCTCCTCGACGCCGAGAAGAGGCTCGCGGGCTACTTCGAGACCGAGGAAGCGCTCTACTACGTAAGCGGATACCTAAACGGGTTGATGATGGCCCAGGGCCTGGCCGATCAGTTTGACCTGGCCCTTGTCGATGAAACCGCCCACTTCAGCATTAAGGACGGGATAAACTCGACCCGGAAGCCCATCGTCTTCTACAAACATCGGGACCCCTCTGATCTGAGGTCGAAGCTCAAGTCGGAACTCAAGGCGGGTCAGCGGCCCCTCGTCATTACCGACGGCGTTTTTCCGACCTTCGGCGTCATCGCGCCCGTGCCGGAGATTATCGAGGAGCTCGAACCGTATAACGGTATCTTGTGTCTGGATGACGCCCACGCTGTCGGCGTGCTTGGCGCGAACGGCCGCGGCACCTGCGAGCATTTCGGGCTGAAGCTGAGCGATAAGCTCATCATGAGCGGGACGCTGAGCAAGGCCTTCGGAGGCCACGGTGGGTTTATCCCGGCCTCAGCGGCTTTCATCCAGAAGATCAAGCAGACCGTCGGCGCCTATAGCGGGGCAAGCCCGACTCCGACGCCGATCGCCGCCGCCTCGGCCAAGGGGATCGAGCTCGTCCAGAGTCACCCCGAGTGGAGGGAAAAGCTGCGCCACAACGTCGCCCGTATCAAGAAGGGGATGCGCAAGCTCGGGTTCGACGTCGGCGATTCTCCGATGCCGATCGTCACTTGGACTCTCAAGTCGGCCGACGAGATGAAAAAGGTCCAGAAGGAGCTCTTGGATCGGGGGATTGCCGTCGCCTACCTCAAGTATGTCGGGGCGCCGAGCGGCGGGGTGCTGCGGGCCTCGATTTTTTCCACCCACACCGACGCCCACATCGACCGGCTGCTCGAGGAGCTGAAGAAGCTGGTCTGAGGCGCCTACATTTTCTTGAGTTTCTTCAAGAACGCCGGGTCCACATCCGCCCCGATGCCCGGGAGCTCGGGGACCGTGATTTGCCCTTTCTCGAAAAGCATACCGCCGACGACCGGGTCGATAGTGTGCGAATTGTGCCCGTCCAAATCCGCGAAGACGATATTGCGGTTGGAGGCGACCACGTGAGCGGCGGCCGTCAGGCCGAGCCGCGAGTCGATCATGCACCCGACCATGCAGAGCATGTTTGCGGCGTCGGCGATGTGGGCGATCTTCATCATGTTGAGAAGGCCCCCCGCCTTCATCAGCTTGATGTTGAAGTAGGCGCAGGCTTCGGCCTTAATGAGCTTGAGGGCGTCGGCCGGGTAGAAGAGGGCTTCATCTGCCATCACCGGGATAGGGCTCACGGCATGCACCGCCTTCAGGCCGGCCACATCCGAAGCCAGGACGGGCTGCTCGACGAACTGGACCTGGAATTTCTCCATCTTCTTCAGCGTGTCGATGGCCAGGGGCGGCGTCCAGCCCTGGTTGGCGTCGATCCGGATGTGGCGCTCGTAGCCGATGGCGTCCCGGATGGCCTCGAGGCGCCGGAGGTCGATCTCCTGGCCCTGGCCGACCTTGATCTTGATCGTGTCGAACCCGCGGCCGACAAACTCCGCGGCCTTAGCGGCCATCTTTTCGGGCTCGTCGAGATCGGTGGTAATGTCCGTGCCGAAGGAAGCTTTATCGCCGCCGAAGAGCCGGAAGAGCGGCAGCCCGGCGACCTTCCCCAGGATGTCGTAGAGGGCCGTGTCGAAGGCAGCCACCGCACTCGGGTTGGAGTGGAGGAAGGGACCGAACCCGTGAACGAGACTCTCGATGGCCAAAGGGCTCTTGCCGAGGACGGTATCACGCAGCCCCTTGGCGGCGGCGAGGTTCGTCTCCTGGGTCTCACCCGTGATCGGAGCGAACGGGCAGGCCTCTCCGAGCCCGACGATGCCGGAGTCGGTCTGGATCATGACGAGGACGTCGTTGGCTGCGTAGACCGTCCCGATCGAGATCTTGAACGGCTCCTTGAGCGGGATATCGAAGGCATAGATATCGACTCCGGTGATCTTGAGATTCGAGGCTTCGGCCCTGGCTTTTTGGAGAGGCGAGGAAGGCTGCGAGAGCCCTTTCCCCGTGCCCGTGGACAGGAATCCCAGACCCAGCATTTTCAGGAAATTCTTTCGTGACATGGCCATAACGCCTCCTCCCCAGACAATCTCAATAAATTTATAAGAAGCTCCTTTTCTGCTGGGCTGGCTGACCGAACGTTTGCTCGCAAGTTTTTCCTCATCCCATCGTTGGGGATGATAAATCGGGGCGTTGTCGGATGTCAAATTGAGCTGAAACCAGGCGAAAGGGGCCGACAAGCCGCGGACAAGCCAAAAAGTCTCGGAAATCAGCCGGACCTCTCCTGCCGACAAAAGAGAGAATCACGAAGAATATTCAGTGGAGGCCTCAGCGGCCATCAAGACTTCCTGATAGGCGATATGAGACGGAGGGGGCCTCTCGGCAATAAAGCTCAGCTTCAAGTGATCGATGATCTTGTCGACCACGGCGAAATCGGTGATAAAGGCGACGACCTTCATCTTGCCGCCGCACCGAGGGCAGAGCATCGGGTCCACCTCATAGACCTTACGGATCATCTCGGCCCAGCCTTTGGCGGGGAGACGCCGGAGCTCGTCCTCGCCAATCCGGAGAGGAAAAGAACCAAGGCTTGCCTTCTTTATCATCCCCCTATGGGCGTTGGCGTAGAGGCCGTAGTACCGGACAGTGACCTGGCCTTTATCGGGAATATGGGAAGTGACCCGGGCGATGAATATGTGGCTATAGACTAAGAATCCCGTGTGCCGCCAGGAGAGAAGGCGGTCCGCCCATTCGGGACTCAAAAGCTCCTTGTGGACCAGAAATCCAAGAACATCCCGAGCGGCAGAGCTCCCCCAGAAGCCGGCGATTGTACTTGAAGAATATCCGCAGCATCTTGGGGATGACAAAGACGACCTGGCGGTGGGGGACATCGAGGAGGAGAGTCTCCCGCACCCACTCGCCCCATTCCTCCAACCTCTTCGAATGGCAAGAGGGACAGAAGCCGCGGGTGCGGCAGGAGAACATCAGCAGGTGTTCCGCCTGGCAGTCCGGACAGCGGATGCGGGCAAACCCGCAGCGCGGGTTGCCGCAGTCGAGGTAGCGCTCGACCACCTCCTTGATAATGGGCCGGAAGAATAATTCTTTATGCGATGCGAATTCCTGCTCTTCGAAAAATTGTCCCATCTCAGAAGACGCTTTTCGAGGCTGAAAATACTCAGTTGCCGGCTTGTAAAAAAATGTAAAATAGGGGGCTTTTGTTTGACCGGCTTTTCCCGGCTATGCTATACGTGAATATGTGAATAGAAGAGCGGCGAGTGCGGAGAAACACAAGAGCATTTCGGGGGGAGCCGAAAGGTCATGATCCTGCGCTTTAAATACGTTTCGGCCAGGACCAAAATCCTTCTGTTCGCCTTCCTTTTCATCATCCTGCCGAGCGGAATCCTCGGCTATCTCGGGTTGAGGTCCATCGGGAACCGGGGCCTGAGCCTCAAGGAAAACTACCGGAGCATGGCCCGGCTGATGCGGGACGAGCTCGAGGGCGAGCTCTCGGGCCTTGAAGGCCGCTTCGTTCGGGAGATTCTCGACCAGGAATGGACGCAAGACATTCAGGCCGCCCGGCTCCTCCTCGGCCGGATCCAGAAGCGGCACCCGTCCATCGGCGAAACCTTCATCATCAATTCCGACGGTTCGCTCATTCACCCCCAATTCTACCTCGAGACGGGAATCCCGCGTCGGGCGGAACCGGACAGCATGGGTGCTCTTCGAAACAGCCTCATCGAGCGGGGCGAACGCTACGAATTCGCCGAGCTCGATTACCCGATGGCCGCGCGCTCCTACGAGGAGGCCGTGAGACGAGCCGCTTCCCCCGAGCACCGGTTGTATGCCCGCCTGCTGCTGGGCCGCTGTTATTTCAAGTTGAAGAATTACTCCAAAGCCGGAGAACAATACCGGATCCTGTCCGAGCAAAACCAAGAGGCCCGAAGTTCCGACGGCACTCCGCTCAAAATCATCGGGCTCTTCCGCTTGGCCGAAACGTACGCCTCTCTTGGAGAGGAAGACAACGAAGTCAAAACACTCCTGGCCTTGTTTGAAGAGTTGAGCCTCGGCCCCGGCGGATTCGAAAGCCGGGAATTCTATCTCGAGTCCGTCAGAGCCAGCCTCGACCGCATCTCTCAAGGGCGTGTTCTCGGAAGAAACGAACAGGACCGCTGGGACGGGCTCAAACTGGAAGACAAAGCCCGGACGGAGAGAATTCGCCGCTTGGAGGGGGCCCGACAAGCTCTTCACTCCCAATTGGACTTGGACGCTTCCCCGAACGGTAAGAACAACGGAAGTCCGGGACCGGATTCGGCGCCGGCCTCGCACTTGACGACCCGCGACGAGGATGGAACGCCGCACCGGCTCGGCTATCTGTTCCTGCCTTCTAAGACGGCGGTCCCCGGGAGGCGCGTCCTCGCCTTTGAGATCGATAAGACTTATGTCCTGACCGAGCTCTTTCCACGTCTGCTCGGCAGGGGGGAGGCCGGGGAAAGCGTCCGGGCCGGCCTTTACAGTGAAGCGGGGCCGCTGACGTCCCTTCCGGACGCCCCGCCGCCCGCGCAGGCCCTGGCCGTCGAGAACCTGTCCGAATATTTCCCCTGGTGGAGTCTGGCCCTTTTCGACACCCGGGGAAAAACGATCGATCAGCTTGTTCGGAGAGAAATGAGATTGTACGGCGCCGTCCTCCTCGGTATAGCCGTCCTGATCCTCTCAGGGATCGTCATGACCCTCCAGGCGGCGACCCATGAGGCGGAGACCGTGCGACTCAGGTCCGACTTTGTTTCGAACGTCTCTCATGAGCTAAAAACTCCCCTGTCCCTGATCCGGTTGTTCGGGGAAACCATGGAATCGGACCAATGGACGGATGACGGAAAGCGGAGGGAGTTCTCGCGCATCATCGCCCGGGAAAGCCGCCGCCTCACCTATCTCATCGACAATGTCCTCGATTTCTCCAAAATCGATTCGGGCCGGAAGGAATATGTTTTGGAAAGGGGGGATCTTGTCAAAGTGATATCCGATACGCTCGAGGCGTATCGATTCTATCTCAGGGACCGGGGCTTTGAGTTCGACATTTCTCTTCCCCCGGGTCCGATCTTCATGTCTATGGACGAGGACGCGATCGGGCAGGCCCTGTTAAATCTCTTGAACAACGCCGAGAAGTATTCCGGAGAGCGGAAGTATATCGGAGTGAAGATGGCCCTGCATGGAGACCAGGTCTTGATCACCGTGGAAGATAGGGGTCCCGGAATTCCGCCGTCCGACCTGAAGCACATCTTCGAGAAGTTCTATCGCGGGGGGAGCGGGCCCGCCCGGGAGGTTCAGGGCTGCGGCCTGGGCCTGACGATCGTGAAAAGCACGGTCGAAGGCCACGGCGGACACATCAGCGTGGAGAGTGAACTCGGCCGGGGCAGCCGGTTCATCATCACCCTCCCATTGGGGAGAAAAGAAGATTCGCTCCACGGCTCAGCCGAGGGTGAAAATGGCGAAAATTCTGATCGTTGAAGACCAAAAGGACATGGTCACGGGGCTTGTCTTCAACCTCGAAGCTCAGGGCCACAAAGTCAGCGCGGCCTATGACGGCCAGGAAGGCCTGGCCTCGGCCGAGCGGGATAAACCGGATCTCATTATTCTCGACATCATGCTTCCGAAGAAAGACGGCTTCGAGGTCTGCCGCGAGCTGAGACGCAAAGGCCATGACGTCCCCATCCTCATGCTGACCGCCCGCAGGGAGGAGGCAGATAAGGTCCTGGGCCTCGAAATCGGCGCCGACGACTATCTCACCAAGCCCTTCGGCCTCTCGGAATTCCTGGCCCGCGTCAGGGCGCTCCTGCGGAGAGGATCCGGCAAAGACGTTCAACTGGAAAACTGCCGTTTCGGGACGGTCGAGGTCGATTTCAAAAATTACCGGGCGAGCAAGGACGGCGTCCCTGTCAACCTGACCCAGCGGGAGTTCGAGATGATGAGGCTGTTCGTCAAGAATCGGGATAAGGTCATTTCCCGGAACCGCTTCCTGAACGAGATTTGGGGCTACGACCGGTATCCAACGACCCGCACGGTGGACGCCCATATCGTCAGCCTCCGCCAGAAACTCGAAGAAGACCCCGAGCACCCCCGCTATATCGTCACCGCCCACGGCCTCGGTTACAAATTTATCGGCTGACGGCTTCTTCCGGAAGGGAAGCGGTTTTACGTTTTTTTACATATTGTTGACATCTTTTCACGTCCGGCGCGCTATCGTTAAGGTGACCGAGAGTCAGTGAGATGAGCAAAAATTCAACGAAGGAGGTCATCCCATGAAACGCTTTTTCATCCTTTTGGCGGTCATCACCTTGGCCGCCTTGTCCATCACGGCCTTCGCCCAGCGCGCCAAAGACGCCGAAGTCCTTTACCACCGGGGAGTTCAGCTCGAAGAAGTCAAAGGCGAACTGAAAGAGGCGATCGCCGTTTATGAGAAATTGCTCAAAGAGTTCGTCAATGTCCGGACGATCGCCGCCCAAGCGCTTTTGCGCATGGGAATCTGCTATGAAAAGCTGGGTCAAAAGGAGGCTCAGGCGGCCTACCAGCGTATTCTCCGCGACTTCGCCGACCAGGCTGAGATTGTGGCGCAGGCGCGGGTGAGGCTGGCGGCGCTGGGCGGTCCCGGCATTGCCGGGGGACTCGTCACACGCCGGATCCTCGCGGACGCTTCCGGCGTCGGTGATTTCCTGACCGCGGACGGTAAATACATCAACCAGATAGACTGGAAAACGGGTGACGTAGTCCAGTTCGACGTTGCCAGCGGACAGCCAAGGCGAATCAAGAATGGGGGGCCCTGGGGCAACGATGACCAAGTTAACGTGGACCATGCCTTCTCGCGCGACGGAAAACAAATCGCATACATCGCCGAAGTCCGTTCGGGTGCGAAGCAATGGGACACTCTCCTGCGGATTCGAAACCTGGACGGCTCGGGCCTTCGGACGCTCTATAGCGAAAGAGATTATATTGAACCTTTGGACTGGTCGCCTGACGGAAGGGCCATCCTCACGAGCCGATATAGAGAAAATGAGAGGGCGGCGGCTGATCTTGTTCTGATCTCGACCGGGGACGGCTCGGTGCGAGCCCTGAGGAACACTCCCGCGGGCTTTGTCGCACTTAATCGGGCCAGCTTCTCCCCCGATGGGCGGTATATCGCGTTCGGTCTTCAGCGCGAAGGCCCTACCCCCCATGGCGACGTCTTCCTGATGATCGCCGACGGCCGGGATGAAGTTGTCATCGCCGGCCATCCCGCGGATGAAAAGCTGTTGGGGTGGACGCCGGACGGAAAAAGCCTGATCTTCCTCAGCGATCGGACGGGGACCTGGGACGTCTGGACAGCCCGCGTCACCGGGGGAAAGCAACAAGGAGAACCGGAACTCCTGAAAAGGGACTTCGGCAGTGATTCAAAGCTTCTTGGCTTCGCCCCCGACGGGTCCCTTTATTACAAGTCCGTCACCCGGTTGGGAGGCCTCTTCAGCGGTGCAATCGACCTTGAAACCGGAAAAGTCCTTGTGCCTCCCGCACCGGTTGCGACTCGGTATACCGGCCCCCCGCTCCAGCCAGCATGGTCGCCCGACGGCAGGAACCTGGCCTACATTTCGTGTTGGGGCAGCGGCATGCTTGGAAGCTTTATCCTCACCATCCGGTCCGCCGAAATGGGAGAAGAGCGCTTTCTGAAGCCGCATCTTCTTTTCGTAAACCAGATCTCCTGGGGGCCGGACAACCGTTCCATCATAGCCATCGGGGGTACGTTAACGGGATTTGGAATCTTCCGCATCGATGCCGAAACCAGTGAGGTCACGAAGCTGGCGGATAATGGCGTGGCTCCCAGGCTCTGCCCGGATGGGAAGACCCTGGTTTACGTGAAGGAAGGGCCCATCGTCGTAAAACGCAACCTCGATACCGGCGCGGAGTCGGATGTCGTCAAAATCAGGGGCATCAACTACGACCTCTCGCCCGACGGCAAGGACGTCGTCTTCTGGATGGAAGACGCCGTCAAGATCGCATCCCTCAACGGAGGGGAGCCGCGGGAAGTCTATCGCGGTCCGGCGAAATACGCCCGGTGGACGGGGGACGGCCGAAGAATCATTGTCCAGGCAAGTGGCAGCACCTGGCTGGTTCCGGCTCAAGGCGGGACGCCATTGAAGCTGGACCTTGCGGTTCCCAAGATGATGTTCGTCACGGTTCACCCGGACAACCGCCGCGTCGTGTTCAGCGTCGATGAGGGGTCCAAGAGCGAGCTGTGGATGATGGAGAACTTCCTGCCCGCGACGAAAGTCGTCAAGTAGCCGTAAAAAGGTGGGGGCTGAGCGAGGCAGGCGTCGCTTCTTGCTGCACCTCTTAAATAATATTTATAAGAAGCTCCTTTTCTGCTGGGCTGGCTGACCGAACGTTTGCTCGCAAGTTTTTCCTCATCCCATCGTTGGGGATGATAAATCGGGGCGTTGTCGGATGTCAAATTGAGCTGAAACCAGGCGAAAGGGGCCGACAAGCCGCGGACAAGCCAAAAAGTCTCGGAAATCAGCCGGACCTCTCCTGTCGACAAAAGAGAGAATCACGAAGAATATTCAGTGGGGGCCTCAGCGGCCATCAAGAGTTCCTGGTAGGCGATATGCGGTGGGGGCGGTCTCTCCGCGACGAAGGTCAGCTTGAGGTAATTGATGATTTTGTCCACCACGGCATAGTCGGTGAGGAAAGCAATGATCTTCATCGTGCCGCCGCATTGAGGGCAAACCATCGGGTCAACTTCATAGACTTTACGGATCATCTCAGCCCAGCCTTTGGCGGGGAGACGCCGGAGCTCGTCCTCGCCAATCCGGAGAGGAAAAGAACCAAGGCTTGCCTTCTTTATCATCCCCCTATGGGCGTTGGCGTAGAGGCCGTAGTACCGGACAGTGACCTGGCCTTTATCGGGAATATGGGAGGTCACCCGGGCGATGAACTCCAGGTAGTCCATGCGCTCCATCTCTTGGGCGTCTTTCCCATACCGATAGCAGATCTTGGCCTCTTTCTCCGAGAAAGAGAGCCGCTCCAGGGGCAAAAGAGGCCGGATCATGTATTTGCCCACCCGCTCGGCCTCTCTTTTTGTCCTGGCCCGGACCCGGCTGTGGACATTGAAACCCGTGTGCCGCCAGGAGAGAAGGCGGTCCGCCCATTCGGGACTCAAAAGCTCCTGGTGGACCAGAAACCCAAGAACATCCCGAGCGGCAGAGCTCCCCCAGAAGCCGGCGATTGTACTTGAAGAATATCCGCAGCATCTTGGGACGATAAATTTCCCGGTCAGTTCGTATCATCGTGAGCGCCGGCGGGCTGGGTTGGAGGTCAAGGAAGTTGTTGATTTCTTCAAGCCGCGCTCTCCACTTCGGAGAGATGTTTCGATAAAGAAGAAGCCAGTTTTGAAACGTATTGAGTGGGATGTCGGAAAGCAAAGGGAGTCGGAAGGCTCGAGTCTGGCTCAGGCCGAGCCGCTTCAGGTTGTTGATGAGACGGATGACTTGCTGATCCGGCTCTTTTGGGGGAGGTTGTCTTTGCGGCATAATGCTCCTCGAAGGCTAAATTTACAGCGACGTTGCCTAAGCGCCGCGTCCGGGCATTTCAGCCCGGAACACCTCCGAGGCGGCTCATGCCGCCATTAGCTTGGACAGGTCAATGATACGAAACAGGAATGAACCTTGTCAATTGTCGGAAGCCAACTATTTTTTTTATTTTCTGCTGGTATGGTAAGCTGTCAACCGACTTGATGATGACCGGCTTGTCCTAAACTGGTCTGACCAAAACTCAGCTTGACATCCATTGTCAATCGAGGTCTAATAATCTCAACCCAAATCAAGGAGGGGTAAATGAAAAACTCACTTTTGGTCATTTCGTTGGTCGTTCTTCTTTGTTTTGGCTTAAGCTACAAAGTACAGGCTAAACAAGGGACAACCGAAGAAGATGCAAAGGTTCTTGTGGACAAGG
>JAFNEO010000009.1:35037-161729 GCA_017886205.1 Candidatus Aminicenantota bacterium
CACCCCACCTCAACCTGCGAAATAGCCTAGAGTTGAATTGACACTCGCTGTCTGATCAAGTATTGGTCTGACCACCTACACAAGAAGGCTGCTTCTGTCGTCCTGCCGTCGTCCAAGATGCCAAAACGCTGCCCATAAGCGGCCATTGAAGGCGGCAAAAGGCCATGGGCCACTCCGATAGAATATCAGGGTGAAAATGGCCTGAGAATCAGGCTGATAGGCTGGGAAGTAATCTGGTGGAGCTGACCGGGATCGAACCGGCGACCTCTTGACTGCCAGTCAAGCAGGCCCGGACCACCCGATTCTGCCACTAAGGCACCCCAGTCTGGCCCCTGTCTGCATCCAAGAATGCCGACAATACACAGCATGTCCCAAAGGGAGGCCCTTTGACATCTTTGACATCGCTTTTTATATTTAAGAGGCGTTTGAGTCAAAAGAGGAGGAACATAACATGGAAAAGGAAGCTGCTTAACGTCGTTTGGTTTATATGGCAACCGGTCTGGTTGTTGCAGTAACTGCCCTATGGGCCTTTTGGTTCTTGCCCCGGTTGGTAGCACATCCGCAGGCAATTGCCGACGGTGTTGACAGATCTTCCAAGTTTTTTTTCGCCCTCCGGCTTGCGGGCGTTATTTGCCTGATCGCCTATCTCATTCTCAGACGAAACGCTGGCAGGTTTATCAAGGTGCTTCTTTATTTCGCCATAATCCCGATCTTCCTGAATGATTTCTCTGTCATTGATGAAGTTACCTTTTACTCGGAGATGTACAGTGGACTTCAAACCGTGGCGACCCTGATGTTGGTATGTCTCGGAGTTGATTTGATCGCCGGAATTCTGGCCATAATAGCGAGGCATAAGCGCAGGCGCGCGTCGTCAGCAGCATAGCGTCGGCAATTTGACTAGGGCGGCTCCTTGATTTACCATCGCCAACGGTGGAATCAAAAGAAATCCGGCTCCCCGCTCTCCAAGGCAACCTTGAACGCGGTACAGCTCAAGGAGGCGACGATGGAAGAGAAGATCGCCTCCGGCGACATCAAGATCATAGGCCGCAAGGAAGCGCTCGGAGAGTTCCTGGGCCTGCTTGACAGCTTCCCGTTCTGGTTCAACATCGTGACGCCGTAGCGGCCGGCTGCTACTCCTCGCGGACCGTCTCCTGTTAGAGCTGCCGAACGACCAAGCTCACCGGGGCCGGCCCCACCGGGGTACAGTGTATGCATTGCGGCCACCGCTGGGCCGGCATCCGGTGCAGCGTCTGGTTTGGCCGCCGGCCTATTTTGGCTTGACGGAGCGCAGGAACTCGATGATCGCGGACGCGAACTCCGGTTTGGTGAGCGTGGTAATGTGGTCCGCGCCCTCGACGATTTTGACCTCGCCACGGCCGAGCAGCTTTTGGACAGTCGCAACCCGGTCCTTCACATAATCGGATTCGTTCCCTCCGTGGATGAACAGGATCGGAGCCTTGCACTTCCTCAGTTGCTCCCTGGTCACTTCCAGGTTCTTGAAGCTGCGGCCGGCCGCCGCAAACGCTTTAACATCCTTGCCGTCATACATAAACTTCGCAATCGCCTTCGCCTGGTCCTCGGTCGGCTTCGGCTTGCCGGGCGGTGTCACCGCGATGATGTATGACCCCAGGTCTTTGCCCTCGTCCACCGCCTTGGCAAAGACCTCGACTTCGGAGGAATCGGACGATTTCTCCCCCGCGACGAGGGGTGCTTGCCCGGCGTAGACGACGCTGAGGACGCGCTCGGGGTGGGTCGCGGCCACCTTGCCGACGATGAACGCCCCCGACGAGTAGCCGATCAAGTGTGCCTTCTCGAGCTTGAGGTGGTCGAGCAGGCGCACCACGTCGGCCGCCATTTCAGGGCCGTACTTCTCCGGGTCGTGCGGCTTATCGCTCTTGCCGTGCCCCCGGCAATCCAGGGCGATCAACTGGAACCCTTTCGCGCCAGTGGTGTCGAGTTTGGTGTTACCAAACCGATCCCGGCCCCACATGCTGGAATCGCCCATCCAACCGTGGATGAGGACGACGGGTTCGCCCTTCCCTGCCGTGACATACCGAATCTTCACGCCGTTCGAGTCGAACACGTCGTCGGCCGCAACAACGGGCCTGGGCGCGAGACAGCACACGACGAGCACCATCAGCAGAGACCGGTACTTCATAACTGGTGTTTCCCTCGGAAGTGGTTCACCCTGTTGTTCAGGGCATCGAACACGGGGCACTCGCCCCGACGACTAGTAGTAAGTCGTCGCCGGGCGTGAGATATTGGCTTCGAGTGTCGGTTTGAAATTATAGGAAGTTCCTTTTCTGCTGGGCTGGCTGACCGAACGTTTGCTCGCAAGTTTTTCCTCATCCCATCGTTGGGGATGATAAATCGGGGCGTTGTCGGATGTCAAATTGAGCTGAAACCAGGCGAAAGGGGCCGACAAGCCGCGGACAAGCCAAAAAGTCTCGGAAATCAGCCGGACCTTTCCTGTCGACAAAAGAGAGAATCACGAAGAATATTCAGTGGGGGCCTCAGCGGCCATCAAGAGTTCCTGGTAGGCGATATGCGGTGGGGGCGGTCTCTCCGCGACGAAGGTCAGCTTGAGGTAATTGATGATTTTGTCCACCATGGCATAGTCGGTGAGGAAAGCAATGATCTTCATCGTGCCGCCGCATTGAGGGCAAACCATCGGGTCAACTTCATAGACTTTACGGATCATCTCAGCCCAGCCTTTGGCGGGGAGACGCCGGAGCTCGTCCTCGCCAATCCGGAGAGGAAAAGAACCAAGGCTTGCCTTCTTTATCATCCCCCTATGGGCGTTGGCGTAGAGGCCGTAGTACCGGACAGTGACCTGGCCTTTATCGGGAATATGGGAAGTGACCCGGGCGATGAACTCCAGGTAGTCCATGCGCTCCATCTCTTGGGCGTCTTTCCCATACGAGCTATTTCCTGTTGTGCAATCCAGCGTTTGTACAAAAAGAGGGCCTCATCCCCTCTCCCAAGGGTGCATAAAAACATTTCATAAATAACCCACATATACTCATTTCCAGGCTCGAGCTCCAGAGCTTTTAGGACCGCTTCCCTGGCCTTCCCGTGTGCTCAAGGGTAACGAAGCGATTACGGCAAGGCCCAAGGCAAGGGAGAAGTCAAGATTTTAGAGCCCTATTTTTCCCCGAGCTTGTCCCTCCTGAAAAGGGGCTGGGAATCCTTACGGGGCTGGAGGAGGCTCGAGTTTCCTCCGCCGCCGACAATCGGGCTCTCATGGCCCTGGCTGTCGCGCGCCGTGACGGTGTAGACGCAAGTATTGTCCGAGCCGGCACCCTTGTCTATGTAGCTGTAGACATCTCCCGTCACCTCTCCGACGGGCTTAAAGGCCAGGTCGCTTTCCCCGGTTTTCTTGCGCCAAATCCGGTGGAGGACGATCTGGACTCCCAGGGAGTCGTTGGCCGGGTTCCGCTCCCAACTCACCTCGTTGACATAGCGTGTCTGGAAGAGGCTCTCGTCCTTGTGAGATTCCCAGCGGATGCTCAGAGGCTGAAAGATCCGGCGGATCTCGATACTGCGGACCTTGTTTGCTGAGGCGCCTGAATCATCCCAAACAGTCAGGCTGACCGAGAACGTTCCCCAGCGGGTGTAGGTATGTCTGGGCACCCGTCCGGATCCCCGGCCGCCGTCCCCAAAATTCCAGCTGTAGTCGACGATGGTCCCATCTGGATCGCGAGAGGGCCCTCCATCAAAGGCGATCTCGCAAGGGTAGATTCCCGTACTGGGCGTAAAGTTAAAATCGGCCACCGGGGGCTGGTTCGGATTGCTGACCTGGATGTCCCCGGATGCGTTGCCTGTCTTTCCGTCGTTGTCGGTAACTGTCAAGCTCGCACTGAAAGTCCCGCTGGTCGTGTAAGTATGGGTCACGATCGCCCCGGCGGCCGTCCCTCCGTCACCGAAATTCCAGTCATAGGAGACGATGCTCCCGTCCGTGTCGTAGGAAGCCGACCCGTCAAACGTGACAACCAGGGGCGAAGCCCCAGAAGTCGGGGTAGCGGTGAAACTGGCCACAGGGTCTCCGCCCTCCGGAGGCGGGGGCGGAGGGCCAGACCCGTCGATCGGCAAGACAAAGAGCTTGAGATGGCCATTGCTGCCCCGCCATACGCCGAACATATGCGTATCCGTGCGAGTCACAGCGACCCGATAAGCATTCGGTTTCAAGGGAACACCCGCGGCCGGATCAACGGTCGTCAGAGTCCACGCGTTCCCATCGGGATCATAGAAGGAGGCTTTGACTTGGTTGGATCCGTCCGCTCCGACCTGTCCCCAGGCTACGATCGTCGTTCCGTCTTCCGCCGCCGCGACGCAGGGGACGGGATCACAATTAGCCAGCGCAAGGAAGCCGATGCTGGGACGGGTGGGCACGGAGAACGACCCTCCGGGAAGTTTCTTCGAGTGGTCGATGCACATCTTTTGCTGAGTTTTGCTCCATCCTCCGATCGCCCTGTGGACGACCCCATTGCGATCGACATAGAGATCGCCGTAACCATTGACGTCGGTTCCGGAGCCCTTAGGGATCTTGATCGTGGAAGCGAAGCTCAGCTTGCGCCCGCTCTGGGCGGTGCAGTAATAAGCGTCGTAAGCGTCCCCCATCCCGGATCCGATGATGCACCAGGTGGCATGGACGTCGCCCGTGGAGTCCGTGAACATCATCGGATACTTGTGTTCCGGAAGTTCGGGTGCGAAGGACTCACAGGGTCCCCATTCCCCGCCGGCCAGGCTTCGCATGTAGAAGATCGTGGTCCACATGTTGGTGCTGACGTCGTTGAAGATGAGGAACAGGACATGGACCTGGCCGGTCCCGTCTACTGCGCAGGCCGGCTGGCTTATGCTCTGGGTCAAAGGGACCTGATAGACGGTCTCGGTGCGCCATTCTCCGGCGCTGTCTCGCCAGGAATGCATCAACTTATTCCCCTTCCCTCCTCCCTGGCACCAGGTGATATGGACCGAGCGCCCGTCGGGCCGGACCGAGACATAGGGACGCCAGAAGAGCGTACTGATGCCCGTAGCAACCTGCACCTTTCCGGTCAAGGCGTTGTTGACGATGCGCCCATAATTGAGAACATTGCCGTTGGTCCAGACAAGATGAACGGCGTTCGTATTGTCCGCCTGGATATCCTGGGTCGTGACGTTGTAGCCGAGGTCGTAGATGTCGTATTGGGCCGCAGCCGGGATTGCAATGACCGAAAAGACCGCCAGGGCCGTCAGGATCGATCCCGAACCGATTTTTTTCAAATCAATCATTTTTCTCCCTCTATTCTCGTTGCCTTTATACCTGTCCGGGAAAAAAGTGTCAATCCCCTTTTAGGATGAAACCGGAGGTGATTCCGGTTTATTCCCCTGCAGCAAATATTTTAGTCGTTCTTTTCCGATCGAGGTTGCGCCGAAAATTGACAATTATCGGAAGCGAGCTTACGCCCGGAGTCATCGCGGCCAAAATATAAGAACTTGGTTTTTCGGGTCCGCCGGCTGCGGCCGCATTTTTGCCTCTCTTATCCCCTCCAACCATCGCTGGGAAGTATAAATCATGACAAAAAAAGATGTCAAGGACAGGTTGGGCTTGCGGGTGATGTCGACAAAGCCGCTTCCGTCACCAAGAGAGCCGAAAATCAGCCGGATTTCTCCTCCCGGTTAAAGGCTGGATCATGAAAAATATTCAGTCGAGTTCTCGGCGGCCATCAAGAGTTCCTGGTAGGCGATATGCGGTGGGGGCGGTCTCTCCGCGACGAAGGTCAGCTTGAGGTGATTGATGATCCTGTCCACAACCGCATAGTCTGTGAGGAAAGCGATAACCTTCGTCTGTCCGCCGCATTGAGGGCAAACCATCGGGTCAACTTCATAGACTTTGCGGATCATCTCAGCCCAGCCCTTGGCAGGGAGACGCCGGAGTTCCTCCTCCCCAATCCGGAGAGGAAAAGAACCAAGGCTTGCCTTCTTTATCTTCCCCCTATGGGCGTTGGCGTAGAGGCCGTAGTACCGGACAGTGACCTGGCCTTTATCGGGAATATGGGAAGTGACCCGGGCGATGAACTCCAGGTAGTCCATCCGCTCGAGCTCTTTGGCCTCTTTTCCATACCGGTAGCAGACCTTGCCTTCCCGTTCATCGAGGGAGAGGCGTTCCAGGGACAAAAGAGGCCGGATCATATATTTGCCCACCCGCTCGGCCTCATTTCTAGTCTTGGCCCGGACCCGGCTGTGGACATTGAAACCCGTGTGCCGCCAGGAGAGAAGGCGGTCCGCCCATTCGGGACTCAAAAGCTCCTTGTGGACCAGAAACCTAAGAACCTCCCGAGCGAAGATCTCAGCCAGCCGCGGGTCGTCGATCCGGGGGACCTTATGGAAGAGGCCGGCCTCGTCCACTCCACCCTCGGTCACCAGGAAATGGAGATGGGGGTGAAGATTGATCCGGTTTCCAAAGGTCTGAATGGCCGCGATAACCCCGGGCATCAGCTCGCTCCCGGTTAGAACCTCGAAATGCCTCCCCCGCCGCGGGTCGTTTATCAAGAGCTCTTGATGGCCGCCGAGGCTTCGGCCGAATATTTTTCATGACCTTCTCTCAAGCGGGAGGAGAGGTCTAGGTAACTTGCGGCTCTTGTGGCACCGCGGGCGGCTTTGCGGACATACCTGGTGCCCTCAAACTGTCCTTGACATCTTTTTGAGTCGTGATTTATACTTCCCCACGATGGTTGGAGGGGAAAATAGCAGAGAAAAGGCACTCTCAGCTATAACAGCCAAAAACCAAACTCTTATCCTTCAAAAATGAGAAAAGGGGTTGATTATCCATGAGAAAAATCCTCCTCCTTCTATTGGCGGCGGAATTGTCCGCGGTCGCTTTGTTCCCGCAAGAAAAAACCGATCCTGGCGTTATCGGCAGGATCAAGAACGAAGCCTTCCAGAACTCGAAAGCCATGGAGCATGCTTTTTGGCTGACCGATGTCTTTGGCCCGCGTATGACGGGTTCTCCGGGTTTCCGGGCGGCCTGTGAATGGGCCATCCAGCGCTTTAAGGAATACGGCCTGGAAGACGCCAGAAAGGAGAAATTGTCGTGGGGACGCGACTGGTCCTGCACACGGTTTACGGCCCACCTCTTAGAGCCTCAGTATGCTCCGCTGATCGCCGTCCCTATGCCTTGGTCTCCCGGCACAAACGGACCCGCCGTTGGAGAGGTTATCCTTGCCCCGATCCGCAATTTTTATGATCGCGCCTGTCTTTCTGAATCGGATTTTGATAAGTTCTTTGAAGACAACAGGGGAAAGGTCAAGGGTAAAATGGTGTTGATCCAGCAGCCGCGGGAGATCAGCCCTCAGATGACCCCATCGATAAAAAGATTTTCCGCCGAGGAGTTGGCCGAGCTCGCGGCGCCGCCTGTAGCGTCGGAGCAGAAACCCGCGGCAAAAATTTTTAACCCCTACACATCGATTCTAAAAGTGATTCAGTTCCTTCGCGACGAAGGCACCCTGGCCTTGATTTGGGGAAGCGGCCACAGTTACGGGACGGTCGTCCTCTTCACCCCTCCCGCCTACCGGGAATCGAATGTAACTTTGCCGCTTCCCTTGATCTGCCTCGCCCCGGAACATTACAATCGCCTCGCGCGGCTTCTAGAGAAAAAAATCCCGGTCCGCCTCGAAGTCGAACTTCAAGCGATGATCCGGGAAGACACCCCGGATGCTTTCAACGTCATCGCCGAAATACCGGGCGGCAGCAAAAAAGATGAAGTCGTCATGCTCGGCGCTCATCTGGATTCGTGGACGGCCGGAACCGGCGCCGCGGATAACGCCGCGGGATGCGCGGTCGTGATGGAAGCGATGCGAATCTTGAAAGCCTTGGATCTGAAGATGGACCGCACCGTCCGGATCGCTCTGTGGGGAGGGGAAGAGGGCGCAGGCCTGGGCTCTAAGACTTATATCCGGGACCATTTCGCCGACATCGAAACGATGACGCTGAAACCTGAACATGCCAAGCTTTCCTGCTACTTTAACCTGGATAATGGAGCGGGAAAGATCCGAGGAATCTACCTTGAGAACAACGACAAGGTCAAACCCATCTTTGAAGCTTGGCTAGCGCCGCTTAAGGATCTCGGAGCCACGACGGTCGCCATAGCCGGAGAGCCGTATGGAACGGATAATAGGAGTTTCGATCAAGCGGGCCTTCCTGGATTCCAGTTCATTCAGGATCCCCTGGATTACGATACCGTGTATCACTCCAATATGGACGTCTATGACCGCCTTCAGGCCGAAGACTTGAAACAGGCTGCCCTGATCATGGCCTCATTCGTTTATCATGCGGCGATGCGGGGGGAGTTGCTGCCGCGCAAACCATTGCCTAAACGATAGGCGAGAAGAAAGGGCGACAGGAGACGTAGCTTCTGAAGGCCAAGTCCTCCTCGGCCATAAGGAAAGGCGCCGTTTTCGATGATCCCATGACGGCGGCCGCACGTCTGAAGGAAGGATTGTAAATATCAAAAATGGCCGGCGCCACGCTCTGATCCCTTACCCTCGAATTCTGAAGCCCGTCGATTAGGAGGAGTTCGGACGACTTTTCGAAACACTGGCGGATTGGCTCTTTGAGCAAGAGCGTTGAAAACGGGGGGCGATCTCCGGAACAGCTTTTTTCATCCTTGCTTCAAGATGCTCGTAATCCCCAAGGTGTAAACGATCTCTGTCAGGTTTAGATCCAGCAACTCCGCTCTGCTGGCAGTGAAATTTCTTGATAATTCCTCAAGGAGCATGGAGAATATTCACAAAGCTTAATACAGGCCGTAAGAAAGGAGTTAAGTGTATGATGAAGAAGATCTCCCTTTCCTCGAGAGAGAACTTGGACTGGAAAACCGTGATCTCCCGCGTGTCCGGATCCCGCGTTGACTTTTTGGACGATTAAATTATCATGATGCCGGAAGGTCGGGAAAGGAATACACATTGATGACACGTTCGATGATCGCCCGGCTCTTCATCTCATTTTTTTCGGTTTTTGGTGTTGTCTCGTTCGCCGGCGCCGACATCCTTACTCGTGATGTTCATCTTTGTAGCTTTTGCGATAGTGATTAATCTCGTTGTCATAAGTGGGATGCTTAGAGGAAAGCAAACAAGGGTCAAGCTTCTCAGTGGACTGATAAAGATGTACAAAGACCAGGGAGTCGAGGGATTTATAAGAAGCTCCTTTTCTGCTGGGCTGGCTGGCCGAACGTTTGCTCGCAAGTTTTTCCTCATCCCATCGTTGGGGATGATAAATCGGGGCGTTGTCGGATGTCAAATTGTGCTGAGACCGGACGAAAGGGGGCAACAAGCTGCGGTCAAGCCAAAAAAGCGTCGGAACTCGGACAGACCTCTTCTCCCATGTCAAGAGAGAATCACGAAAAATACTCAGCCGGGGCCTCAGCGGCCACGAGATATTCCTGGAAGGCAACTTGAGGCGGCGGGGGCCTCTCGGCAACAAAGCTCAGCTTGAGGTGATTGATGATCCTGTCCACAACCGCATAGTCTGTGAGGAAAGCGATAACCTTCGTCTGTCCGCCGCACCGAGGGCAGAGCATCGGGTCCACCTCATAGACCTTACGGATCATCTCAGCCCAGCCTTTGGCGGGGAGACGCCGGAGCTCGTCCTCGCCAATCCGGAGAGGAAAAGAACCAAGGCTTGCCTTCTTTATCATCCCCCTATGGGCGTTGGCGTAGAGGCCGTAGTACCGGACAGTGACCTGGCCTTTATCGGGAATATGGGAAGTGACCCGGGCGATGAATATGTGGC
The DNA here is from genome assembly GCA_017886205.1 of Candidatus Aminicenantota bacterium. Taxonomy (GTDB): domain Bacteria; phylum Acidobacteriota; class Aminicenantia; order Aminicenantales; family UBA8522; genus UBA8522. Next base: position 44,806 of record JAFNEO010000009.1, read on the forward strand.
TATAGACTAAGAATCCCGTGTGCCGCCAGGAGAGAAGGCGGTCCGCCCATTCGGGACTCAAAAGCTCCTTGTGGACCAGAAACCTAAGAACCTCCCGAGCGAAGATCTCAGCCAGCCGCGGGTCGTCGATCCGGGGGACCTTGTGGAACTCCCCCGCCTCATCCACTCGCCCCATTCCTCCAACCTCTTCGAATGGCAAGAGGGACAGAAGCCGCGGGTGCGGCAGGAGAACATCAGCAGGTGTTCCGCCTGGCAGTCCGGACAGCGGATGCGGGCAAACCCGCAGCGCGGGTTGCCGCAGTCGATGTAGCGCTCGACCACCTCCTTGATAATGGGCCGGAAGAACCCGTATTCTTTCTCAAAACGGCTCTCATACTCGGCCAGGAACCGATCGAAGTAATGAAACAACACCCGGTAGAGGACCGTCCGCTCCGGATGTGATCTGAGTTTTCACCGCATTTTCTGAGGTCCCGTAAAAGGATTTGATACGCAAATGTTGCTTGATCCAACGGAAAAAAAGCTCGATCTGCCAGCGGCATTTATATAGCTCGGCAATCAGAGCTGGGGGCAGGATAAAATTGTTGGTTAGGAAGGTCAAGTGACGATCGTTATCAGCATCAAAGAATCGCACTCGGCGCAGATGATCCGGATAGTAGCGGGAGGAATTGATTCCCGTTAAAACGATCGTCTGATCACATCGCAGTCCACAATCCCAATCAATGGGACGGGAATAGATCCGGCGAAATTGAAGATTGGATTTCGCTCTGATAACAAAATACGATCTAAACAAATTGAGAGTATAAAGTCGGAAAAAATCAAGATATCCTCGATCCATGATATAGAAGGAACCGGCCTCAGGCAGAAGCTCGTCGAGAAGACACAGATCATACTTTTTGGCATCCGTAATTTTGATGACAGTCGGAATGGACCCTCGTAAATCCATCGCAGTGTGCAACTTAATGGCTGCTTTCCACCGCTGGAATTTGGCCCAGGGGAAAAGCGCAAGACAGAGATCTATCGTTGTCGTATCAAGGGCATAAACGGTCTGTTCTAACTCGACTCCAAATTCTTCGTCGGCGTATAAGGTCCTGGCTTGCTGGATCAGGACTTGAGCAAAGTCAGCGAAAATTCGCCAATCGCGACGTTCATTGGCATGAGCTAACGTGTTGCGAGATACTCCGCCGCGAATCCCCATATGGTAGAGCTTGTTTTGCATCGAACGAAGACAAGCTTCGATATCTCGAAGGCTTTCGCGATGGGTCAGTTGGGCAAAAGCCATACAAAGAAACTGGTCGTGACAAGAGAACGTCTTGACCTTATAATCTCCCTGGTAGCGCTTGACACAATTGCGGAATTCATGCAGAGGCAGATAATCCATTATCTGGGAAAAAACCGTTTTTCCACTGTTCATGGTCACTCCTTCCCGACAATTGCCAGAAGGATGACCATATTACAGATCTCAGTTCAAATCGATTACGGCGGAAATTACACATAACTTATTAATATTAAATTGGTTAGAAGAATTTCAAAAAGAAACGTTGGGACACTACTGATCGCACAGGGGAAAAGCGGGTTTCCCCCATATGAACGACGTTTTCCTCTTGCGCACCTTTAGTCAGAATTAGGCGGGTTTACGCATTTCTCTGACACGACTGTGACATGGCGGGGTAGTCTGTATCTCGTAGATCAGAGCCGATTTGACACTCCGTGAACAGACTTTTCTTCATCCTCTGCTCCTTCCCGGACGCCGATTCTTACATAAAAATCTAGCATCCCTTTTGGACCAGGATCCAAGGAGCAGCTCAGGACAAAAGACAATCAACGGATGGCCTGAAGGGACACGGCATCAAGCCAGGCTCGCCCATCGCCCACCAGCGCATACCCGTAGTCGATCGTTTCCGCCTCCAAGGGGACATCCCCGACGATCTCGACCTCACGCCATTCGCGGGCTGTGATCGGCCTGTCGGCCATATTGTCATAGAACGCCACGTTCTGCCCCTTCTTCGTGACCCGAAGCCAGAGATAGGCCTGGTTGCCCGGACCCGTGACGTCTGCCCGCACCGCTGCACGGAGCCTGATCCGGCTACCACGATAAGCAGCCGCGTCGATCCGCTGGCTGAAGCTGCCGTACATCTCGCCGTAGTGCCGCCCGGGTGTTCGGCTGATCACCGCGCATCGCCTGCCCGTCCGCGGGTTGACTTTGCTTGTCGCAACAGCAAAGTCAAAATCCTGCAAGTAATTCGGTACCATCCAATCCGCCGGCGCCTCTCCTGGTCTGCTTTTCTCGAAATCAAGGTTGGCCGGGGTTTTCAGTCTTTGCTCTCCCGGGCGCCGGCCTCCTGGATTCAGTCGAGCCGCGGAGGTATGCTCGACGAAAAATAGGGCGTCGTATATTTGGGCAACCTTTTGTTTAAGGTAGCGTTTATCCGCAATTTCCTCGCTATAAGGAACGCCGATGCTGCGCAACAATTGGCCTTCGTTGAACCAATCCGCCACAGGCCCCTCTTCGGGCAGGGCGTGGAGGTCGATCGCGGCAACCTTGAAGCCGGATGCAGCGAGCGTCGCGTCCAGAGTTCCCGCGGGGGCCGGACCGACACTGAACGCCTGGGCCCCCTTTTCCGACGGCCATGGCAACCCCAGGGCCTGAAATGATCCTTGATTGAAGGCGAACCCGAACACGACCATGTTGCGGCCGAACATTCTTCGGAGATGATGGCCCATCGATTCGACGCCGAGATCCGTTTCATCAGCGACGTGGCCGTTATGGGCCCAGATGACCATTTTGGCGTCCGGTCCCTCATGATCAAGGATCCAACGGACGTTCTCGGCCATGGAGCTGTCCCGAAAGGATTCGTATCCATTGTAATTTTCTGAGTCTATCATCCGTGCGCCTTCGATGACCTGACCAAGGATTCGCGCGTGCTGGCGGACGATGGACCGTTCAACCGAGCTTCCCTGATGAACATCGCCGGGCACGTGCTCATCGAGCAGCCCGAGGATCCTGCGGACTGATGCCGCCGCGGCTTCTTTCCACTCTTCTGGCTGCCGCCCGGTACTGGTCGATTTGATGCCCGAGCTGAAGTGAGTGGACGGTGCTGATGTGAAAGGATCGGCCAGCACGCCGAGAGTTTTCGCAAAGCTTTTCGCTTGGACGCGATCGACCTTGTTCAGATATTCCAGCATAACTTTCATGGCCCGCGGAGCGTATAGCATATCGAAACCATAGAACTTCACCTTTTTTGTGTGAAGGGGGTCCGCATTGTAGCGCCTCATCCATTGGATCATTTCCAGCATCTCTTCAGTATCCCAGAACCAGGAATAGAGTCCGGCGAGCGCCTTCAGGGGATCACCCTTGCCGGTTAGCACATATGTGTTGACGTCGAACGCCTCGGGCATTGTCGCTTCGAGGCCGAAAACCGTGAATCCCATCTCGCTCACCAAGAATTCGAGCATCCGGTGCTTGAGCTGGAAGAATTCCCGCGTCCCGTGGGTCGCTTCTCCTAGCGCGACGAGACGCGCAGAGCCGATGAGCCTCTTGAGCGGCTGCATGTCCTCAAAGCCATGGCCGGCTTCGACGCTTCGAAGAGGAATCGCGCAGCTTCTCAGCCAATTCTCGACAGACTCAATTTTCTCTCGCTGTGCGGTGAGGCGCGAAAGGTATTGCTCAGCCGTCAGCAACTCCAAGATCCTCAATCGGTAGCGGCCGGGCCCGGCCGTCTGTTCAAGCGCCCGAATGTCAATTCGGAAAGAGCCGGACTCCTTCGCTTCTAGGGATATGTATTCATGTCCCTCTATCCCCCCGAGATACTCGATTTCGACAACCTCCCGTCCACCCGGGCTGAAGACCCTCGCGGTCACATAGAGGTCGCTCTGTTCGATGACTGCACGCAGGAATCCGCCCTCGGCAAGGATGACACGATAGGAATGAACGTGGGCCCCCGAGATCTCACGGTCGACTGTCATGCCCTGTTCAAGTGTGGGGATATTTTCGCCCGGGCGCACGAGGCGATGCCTCAGGAGGATCGCACCGACGGCCAGCAGGAAAATACATGCCATCAAAAAGATAAGAATTCTTGTCCTCATCGGACCTCCAGCCCTCCAGCAGAAACAGAATCATATGGCCGGCCGGCGGCTATAGTCAAGAACGCATAAAACACCCAGGACAAGGTCCTTCGCCCAGGTTATTTCCATTATACCTGGACCGATTTAGGGGGGGGCAGGTCACGTTTTGCTACTTGACTCCGGCGACTCTCCGGCTTGGTTCCTGCGTGCGAATGAAGAAGAGCGCATCCACCACCTCGCTCCACCGTGCGCGATATGTCTGAAAGAGGGGACGCGCTGCGAACGTTCCTCCAAGCCATTGGCCGGCCTCGCGGGCTTTTCGGAGGTTAACGAAGCCGAACTTGTAGCCCGCCGCATCCATCAGCTCCTCGAACTCAAACGAGGGATCCTGGTCGGCCACGACGGTCTGTACGAGGCCTTCCATGTCGCCCGTGCAAGTGATGCACCCGGACGCGCCGGTGTACGACGTCATTCCGATCACGAAGCTCTCGTCGCCAAGAACTTCCCACACGCCCTGTCCCATGCTGAAGCTGGGGTTCCCGCCAAAAACCGCGACGCGTGGGGTCCGCATCGTGTGTGCTGTGTGCGCCCACGCGATAATCTTTTGCCCCCGATAATAGGTATTGGCGAGCCACACGAGGTTCTCGGCCATCTGGCGATCCCGGGTTGCGCCGTCGCCGGCCGTGCCCGGAGCGTTCCGTCGCTGTCGGAGGTCCAATCCTGTCTGTAACGCGGCACTGCGGAGCACTTGCGCCCAGAATTGGCCCTCGCGAGTCTGGACCGATCTTTCCACGGCCGCCGCGGTGGCCCGCAGGTTCTGGACGAACTCTGCTTCCTCGGCTGGCTCCGGAAGGTGTTCGCGATCAGGCGCGAAGCGCCCCTCGACCACTGCGGCCAGAAACCTGGATAGTCGGCTGTCCGCATGGGCGAGCGGACTGTCGATTCTCGCTCGGGTGAGGAACTCCCGAAGGCTGGGAAGCATGGAATCTTGCGACGCCGGATCATAGAACTGGCTGTCGAAGCCCGTCAATTCCAATGGATGATCGGTATGCGCCGACGCGGCGAGATATCGGATCAGCGGCTGCATCTGCTCAGACCATCCCCACACACGGAACACGCCCTGGAGAAAAGCATCGCGAGGCTCAGCCTGCGTCGGCAAGGCGCGCCAAGCCGCAGCGGTCCCAAAGAGTCCGGACTCGAAAGCGAGCACATCAAAGCCCATCTCGCGGTGCAGAAATTTCACCAATCTCGTCTTCGCTTTAAGATCGGCCCCGTTGCCGTGATCCGACTCGCCGAGCAGCACGACTCGGACACCACGCAGTTGCTCGCGCAGGAACGCGAGGTCGGAGAAATCCTCATCCTCAGGTTCGATTGAGCGAATCGTAGCCGCATTCTTCCGGAGCCATGCCGTCCGTGGGTCGTTGCTCGGAGACTGCCGGCGAGCCGCCTGTGTCTTCGCCGGGACCACTTCGTCTACCTGCATCATGAATGGAGAGCCACCGTCCGCCCAGCCAGTAAGTTCAATGATGTACCACCCCGACGTAGGAACCTCGAATGTAAGCGGAAGGCCGGGATACGAGGCGCCCTCGAACGCATAGGTCCAGTTTTCCAGGATCGGCTTGTTGTGGTGTGGCTCCAACACTCGCGTTCGCGCGTATCCGACACCGATGTCGAGCGAAGCACGAACGAACTCGCCCTTCCGCGCGAACATTGCGAAACACTTCACCTTGCCAGTGTCGAGACGGCCGGTCTGGACCGTGAGCGGATCCAACCGCGGGAGCAATTCTAAGTTCGCAGCACACGTGGTACCGCGTTCGGGGTAAGCCGCGTAGCCGTGACTTTGATCCTTGATCTGAGCATCTTTCGAAGGAGAACACGCACAGAGAAAGATGACACAAATAACACCCACGCCAAGGGAGGACAGGATCTCACAAGGTCCAAGCAGCGTTCCCTTGGTGAGCGTCACGGTCTTCTCCGCATAATCTTCCCCTTCGTCAATGTATCACCCGTGTAGTACGATTTTCAAGCCAAAGTGCTCAAAGAGAAAACAAAGAGAGCTGAGAAAGAAATGGCGTGCCTGAGAGGATTCGAACCTCCGACCTTTGGATCCGGAGTCCAAATCGGGGGAGCACCTCAACTGTCAGAACACTCACATAATCGATGGACTGTTTTTCAACGACGGGGTTCACGGCTTCGGCTTAGTGTCTGGCAGGTCATCACCCGCTTTCTTGGCGTATCTCCTGCCTTCCTCGTGGAGGTCAAAATCTTCTTTCCTGTCCAATCGTAATTTTTTCCTCTGCCCATCGTCCGTCCGGAAGATCACAAGATACGCGTGCTTGGAGAGGGTCCAGGTCTTTTTCGCCTCGACGGTCCCCGTCCACTCCTTGTGGCGTTCCATTTTTCGCTGGATACTGGGCAAGAGATAGAGAAGGCTATCCAAGTTGTCAAGTATGAATGAAAACATATCTAATCCTCCCTTTCGTCCAGTCCCTCACCCGTCTCGTAGCTGGGTCTCCGCCAGATTGAGCCCATCCTTAATCAGGTCAATTTTGGCTCTGACGTTCCCCTTGCTTATTTTAGTGTCAGGCCGATCCTCGTTTTATCTTTCGCCCAGTAAACATAGAGCGCTTGGCCTTTGACGTCGGTGAGAGGAAGAGCTCCCCAGAACCGGCTGTCATTACTGTTGTCGCGATTGTCTCCGAGGACGAAACAATGGCGGGCGGGGATTCTTAGCGGGCCGAAGTTGTCCCGGCTGTTGTCCACGGCGCTATCTTCGTTGATCTTGTAGGATTCCTGGAGAGGTTGGCCGTCGATAAAGACCTGTTTGTTCTTGATTTCGACCGTTTCGCCCTCGATGGCGATGACACGCATGAGAAATCGCTTTGAGGCATCTCGAGGATAAATAAAAACGATCAGATCCCCGCGCTGAGGCGCCCGATTGTCATAAGCTCTCGGCTCTATCATCAGGAAATCGTCCTTATGAACCGTCGGCATCATGGAGGTCGTAGCAAACTTGAATGGAGCGATGCCTAGAAAGCTTATCCATGTCTTTATCGGAACGAAAATCGTCAAGCCGATAGAAAGAATGACAAAGAACGCATAGACGCCGAGTTTTTGGTATTTCTTAAGCTCGGTCTCCCTGATCCGACGCGCTTGGAAGAAAGCGTGGACGATAACGAACAACCAGAAAACGGTCGTCACGATGGCCAGCGCTGCAAGCCCGATAAAACTGCGCGGCCAGCCTAATACCGCCCAAAGGAAAGGCAGAGCAATGGTAATGAATAAAAATACGAGTCCCAGAGCGCCTGCCCCGTTATAGATCTGTCCGAGCCCGGAAGCGAACAAGGACAAGAGGCCGGCGATGAACGGATTCCTCTTTCTCTTTACAGCGATCATGATTTCCCCCTTCCCTGAGTTGATTCCCTGTCCACCGGGTCCTTTCGGACCCTGCGAGCGCGGATGATCACAGCGTTCCCTCTTTCGTCGCGAACTGCCTTAGCCTGCCCATAGTAGGTATTATGAGAAGAAGAATCCTGAGCGCGTTCTTCCTCTTGATCAGCGCGGCTTTGGCCTTCCCCCCCATATACGGAGCACATTTTACGCCTTGACCAAGTCAAGTCCGAGGGGCCAATCCCTTAGACGTCCTCTCTCTAGATCCATTCTCAAGGACCATCCCTGTTCATAGAATCCCCTTCACTTGCCTCTTATCAGAAGATCTGGGCTCGCTGCAAGTCGAAGATAGACAGCCGGGCGGGCCGGTGATCGTCCAGGTTGAGGATCCATCTCCCTCCGTTTCCATAAGAATAAGAAGTTCGTTTTCTGCTGCGCTGGCTAAATGAGTGTCCAAGCGCCAATTTTGGCTCACCCCATCCGAGGGAATGATATATCTGGGCATCACGGCAAGTCAAATTGTGCTGAGACCGGGCGAAAGGGGGCAACAAGCTGCGGTCAAGCCAAAAAAGTGTCGGAAATCAGCCGGACCTCTCCTGCCGACAAAAGAGAGAATCACGAAGAATATTCAGTGGAGGCCTCAGCGGCCACGAGATATTCCTGGAAGGCAACTTGAGACGGAGGGGGCCTCTCGGCAATAAAGGTCAGCTTGAGGTGATTGATGATCCTGTCCACAACCGCATAGTCTGTGAGGAAAGCGACGACCTTCATCTTGCCGCCGCATTGAGGGCAGAGCATCGGGTCCACCTCATAGACCTTACGGATCATCTCGGCCCAGCCTTTGGCGGGGAGACGCCGGAGTTCCTCCTCCCCAATCCGGAGAGGAAAAGAACCAAGGCTTGCCTTCTTTATCTTCCCCCTATGAGCGTTGGCGTAGAGGCCGTAGTACCGGACAGTGACCTGGCCTTTATCGGGAATATGGGAAGTGACCCGGGCGATGAATATGTGGCTATAGACTAAGAATCCCGTGTGCCGCCAGGAGAGAAGGCGGTCCGCCCATTCGGGACTCAAAAGCTCCTTGTGGACCAGAAACCTAAGAACCTCCCGAGCGGCATAGCTCCCCCAGCAGCCGGCGGTTGTACTTGAAGAAGATCCGCAGCATCCTGGGGATGGTGAAGACGACCTGGCGGTGAGGGACATTGAGGAGGAGAGTCTCCCGCACCCACTCGCCCCATTCCTCCAACCTCTTCGAATGGCAAGAGGGACAGAAGCCGCGGGTGCGGCAGGAGAACATCAGCAGATGTTCCGCCTGGCAGTCCGGACAGCGGATGCGGGCAAACCCGCAGCGCGGGTTGCCGCAGTCGAGGTAGCGCTCGACCACCTCCTTGATAATGGGCCGGAAGAACCCGTATTCTTTCTCAAAACGGCTCTCATACTCGGCCAGGAACCGATCGAAGTAATGAAACAACACCCGGTAGAGGAAAAAAACGGGCCAAGGCCAAGGAAATGAGCACCTCACCCTGGAAAAGAGGGAAGGGATCCAGCTCGGGAGGCCGGATAACTCCGAAAAACGTCAACCCGGGTTGACGCCCGGCTTGAAGAATGGAAACGACGTTAGAACATTAGAACTTGAATTCGTAGCCCTCAACGAACTCGGGGAACATCCGGACCTTCTCTGCGTCCTCCGGCCTGTAGAGAAACGGCGCTACATCTTCGGCCAGGCGATCGAAATCCAACTCCCGGCAGCTCCGGATCAGGCGGTCCTTCAAGTCCGTAGTGCTTTCGACCTTGAGTTTTTCCTTGAGATAGGCTGGGCGCGGCTCGGTCTTGCCCCACAAAAAGAGCGCATCGAAGAAATCACGGCCCATGGGCCTTGGCCGTGAAAATAGGCAAAAGATTTTCTGGGCCAGCAGAAGGTCCGCCGGGGCGACTAATATCCGGCCGAAGACATCGAATTTATCGATTAGAAAAACCGCCGCATCATATTCAAAGCGCTGGGGCTCGGCATCGACCCGCAGGTCGAGCTTCTCGCGGGGATCCCGAGAGAGGTTCATATGTCGAAGCAGGCCGGTGAAGCGGAGAGAAAGACGGAAGGCTCTCCTCGCTATAGTCTTCATCTCTAATCTGAATCCCTGGAGCTCCATTTTCGAACGGATGAGATTTCCCAGAGACTCGAAGGCCGCCAGGTCGAGACCGCGGTTGTCGAAATCGAGATCCTCTGAAAATCGCGGGCCGCCGTGGACGATATGTATAGCCGTCCCGCCCATGAAGGCCAGCCTGTCCCCGAACGGCGAATCATAGATGATCTCCAGGATCTTATGTTGGACGTATTCCCTGAGCAGATTCCGCTTGAAGGACCGCAGGGGTTCCGGAAAGTAGGATAGGATCTGATCCATATCAAGCATGGCTTGCCTCGGACATCAGGGTCCTTAGGTGCTCCAGAAAAAGATGGACTCGAGCGATGAACGGCTTCCGGCCGAAGCGCGCCGCCGCGGCCTGAAGGGCACGGACGGATACCGTCCGAAAGAACCGGTCCGTATCGATACGCAGACTTTCGAAATCCGGGCCGCTCCGCAGACCGGGGTTGAGGTAGAGGAAATCCAGGACGGCCTTATCCGGGCGGGCGATCTTGACGCGTTTGCCGCGGGCGGGCATGAGCTCGTAGCCGAAAAAAAGCCCCGGCTTTATCGTCCGGAAGCGGAATTCGGCCAATCCGGTCGCGAATCGATAGGTCCGCCGGGTCGAGACGGAAGTCACCCCGAAAACGCTTTCCGGGATAAGCTGGTAATAGGCCAAGGCCGATTCTAGGGAGACATAAGAGGGCTTGTAGATCCGGTTGGCGATCTCGAAGAGGATGAGTTCATCGAGCGTTAGATCGGAGAAAATGTAAAATCCCTTGATCACCTTGCGGATGTATCCCTTGGCCTGCCATTCATTCAAGCGGCGCCGGTGGAACCCCGGCTCGATCCTCAGGATGTCCCTGAGCGAGAAGACGGTGAAGTCTTTCATAAAGTTGCGGAAAGTGAGATAATTCATTTCGTATTCATGCTAATAATAGCACTAATACGAAACACAATCAAGGAGTTTGCTGTCAGCGATAGGGGTCTTTTGGCTCTTCGGTAATAGCGACCGGCTGGATGGTTTTGAGGAGGAGGCGGTTCTTTTCGGAGCGGTCTTCGCCCACGCTCGTGCAGTAGATCGCCGGGTCGTCCATGACCGGGCACTTGGTTTCACAGATTCCGCAGCCGATGCAGAGGTCGAGGTCGATGACCGGCGCCTTCTGGGTCGCGACCGTGCCGTCCGGGAGTTTCGCTTCGACCATGACGAACTTAATCGCCTTGGGCGAGGTCGGGCAGTGCTCCTCGCAGACGATGCACGGCTTCCCGATAACATAGGGAATGCAGCGGTCTTTGTTGATCCAGGCCGACCCAATTTTGACCTTAATCTTCTCCTCGATGGTCAGCTCCTTGATGGCTCCGGTCGGACAAACCTGGGTGCAGAGCGAGCAGTAGTACTCACAATAGCCGATCCGCGGCTTGAGCACGGGCGTCCAGATCCCCTCCGGGCCGGCCTCGTCAAGGGCCGGCTGCAGGCCGTTAGTCGGGCAGGCCTTCATGCACTCGCTGCATTTAACGCACTTCTGGAGAAACTTCGGCTCGGGGAGCGCGCCCGGCGGCCGGATGAGCTTGGCCGCAGCCCGCTTTCCGGCTGGTGTTATTTTGAAGAACGGAGCGGCGACGACCGCGAGCGCCGAGGTGAAGATCAGGCGGCGCCGCGAGAGGTTGACAGACTCGATTCTCTCGGGGGTCCCCTTCACCGGGAAATAGACCGCCTTGGTCGGACAAATGGACGCACAAGTGTAGCAGTAGATACACTCCGAGCTCCGCCACTGCTCATTCGGGTAGGGATTGGCCTGGGTTTGGCAGTGGAGTGTGCATAGGTTGCACTTGATGCACTTGTCCATGTCGACCCGGACCTTGGCTACGTTCCAGCGGGAAACGAGGCCGAGCAGCGCTCCAGCGGGGCAGAGATAGCGGCACCAGAACCTCTCTTTGGAGATATTGAGGAGGACGGCGCCGAGGAAGAGCAGGCTGAGGAAGAACCCTTGCTGGAACGTCTGGTTGAGGGAGAGCGTGCCGAAAAATTGGGCGGCAGCATCTCCCACCGAGGAGAGCTTAAGACCGTAGAGGAGGCCGATGAAGGCTGCCCCGGCACGGGCAAACCAGGGGATGATGCCAGTGGCAAAGGAGCGATAGAGGAACGATAGGGGGTCGGCGATCCCCACGAGGTCGACGGTAAAGAGGCTGCCGACGAGCACGACGATCAGGACGTAATATTTCCAGGCCAGCCGTCCTGCGCTCTTCTCTTCTTTCCGCGGCTTCAACAGCTTGGCTTTCTTGAAGACGAATGAGAAGGACTGGTGGACCGAGCCCAGCGGACAGACCCAGCCGCAGACATACCTTCCGGCGACCAGAGTGACCACGAGCGTGACTCCGGCCAGGATAAACGAGGCGAACAGGACTCTCGAGGCGATAGCGGTGGCGATGGCCAGGAGGGGATCAAAGTGGAAGAAGACCTCCACCCGGCTGATGTAGTCCTGGCCGGTGAAATGGGTCTTGAACAGGAGATAGAGGAAGAGGCCGAAGAAAACGGCTTGACTGAAGACCCGGAAGGATTGAATGGCCCGGTATTTCTTAGACCGCTCTTTTTTCAATGGTCAGCTTCTCCAGGTTGGTCTGTCCCAGCCCGCGCTTCTGGGCGATCCCGAGGTAGGCCAGCTCTTCGGGCCGGATCTCGAAAAAGCCCGCGCCGACCGTATCTGCGGCCACCGGGTCGATGCTGGCCACCACCGTCTTCTGGAGTCTGACATCGGAGGTCCGTCCGCCCTGGGGACCATTTCTGGTCAGGATCCGGTAGGCGTCGAGAACGGTGAGCTGGGGCTTGAAAAAAGCAGCCAGGTCCACCATGCCCTCGTCGAGCTTCTGGTGGAGCTGGTTGCGGGCGCCGCCGATGGCCCCCAGCCAGTTTTTCATGCCGATCGTCAGCCGGCACAGGCTGTGGTGCTTGGCGATGGGGACGTTGATGAGCTTGTCCGCCTCGACGAAATCGGTGAACACCTCCCATTCCTTCAGCCACTCGCCCTTGAGGGCCATTTTCTTCAAGCGGTACTCGTTGACGAACGGGACTTTGGCCCCGGCCGCCTTGGCCGCTTCGGCGATCCCGGAGCGGGCGTAGCAGCGCTGGGCCTGGTTGGTGGTGTTGTCCATAACCGTGACTTCTTTGGCCCCGGCCTCGAACGAGAGCTCGACGAGAGTCTTGATGACCTCGGGATTGGTCGTGGCCGCGAGTTCCGGCGTCCGGTCCCAGCCGATGTTCGGCTTGATAATGACCTTGTCGCCCTTGGCGATGAAGCGCTTCATCCCGCCGAGCGCCGCCAGCGCCTCCTTGGTGATGGCGGCCGGGGATTCGCCTGTGATCATGGCCATATCCGGGTTGGGTTTAGCTTGGGCCAGGAGCGAGGGGCCGCACCGCAGGGCGACGCTCCCGAGTGCCAGGTCTTTTATGAAATCGCGTCTGTTCATCTTTCTATCCTTTGCCCAACGAGCGCATGTATTCCAATATGCCTTCGTAGATGCCCAGGGCCACCTGCCTCCGGTAGGCGGGGCTCTTGAGCCTTTCCTCTTCCTGGGCGTTGCTTAAGTGCGAGATCTCGACCAGGACCGAGGGCATCTCGCCGCCGATAAGCACCCAAAAGGGTCCGCCCCGCACGCCCAGGCTTTCCACCGCGGAGTAATGTTGAGATAACAATTTTACCAGATTCCCGTGGATCTTATAAGCCAGGTCGCGGGATTCCAGGATCTTACTGTTCTGGACGATCTTTTTGAGGGTGTCCTGCATCTCGCCGATCCTTTTGGTGGAAGTGGCGTTCTCCAGGGCGGCGATCTCGTTGACCTGGGGGTCGGGGCTGAAATTGAGGTAGAACGCCTGAACTCCCCGGCGTTTCCGGTTGCGGTTGGCGTTGGCGTGGATGGAGATGAACAGGTCGGCCTTCTGCTGGTTGGCGATGACCGGCCGGTTCTCGAGCGGGATGAAGATGTCCGATTCCCGCGTCATGATCACCTCCAGCCCCTTGGCGGCCAGGAGGGTCCGCAGCTCCGTAGCGACGGCCAGGACGACGTCCTTCTCCTTCTGGCCCTTCTTGCCGATCGCGCCCGGGTCCTCGCCGCCGTGCCCGGGGTCAAGGACGACTCTCTGGATTCCGAGGCCGAGCTGCCGGACCATGCTGTAGCCGTCGGCGGTCGGCTCCGGAAGCTTGGGCGGCTTTTCCGCCGGCACGGCCGGCGTCTGCTGGCCGGGTGGCGTGGTGGGCGGCGCCGCCGTTTCCTTGGGGAAGATGTCGATGACGACCCGGAAGGGGTCGAAGAGGGGGAAGACCTGGTAGCGTTCAACCTTGGCCAGGTCGAGCTCGACGACTACCCGGACGGTCGCGGCGTTCTTCTGGGCGATCCGGACCTCTTTGATGTAATCGCACCGGGCGACGTACGTCTTGCCCAGCAGGATGGGATTCAGGCGGGCCTGGTAGATATCGACGTAGATGCGATCGGGGTCCTTGAGCTCGGCCGAAGAGAACTCCCTGAGCTTCCCGATGTCGACGACGACCCGGGTGTGGGTCGGATGCGTATAAGAGCGGAGGTTATAGACCTCGACGGTCGAGGGCTGCGCTGCGGAGGAGGGGGTCAGAAGGAGCAGGGATGAGGCGAGGATGAGGGGAGCGCCCAGTCGATTCGCGATCCGGTTCGGTCTGGCCAATTCCTACTTATAATATAAGATCAATAAGATATGCGCAATAAGGCTCGGGAGAATCCCTCCGAAAGACGCGGATTTTTCCCCGCGAGAAAAATCCGCTCCCTGTCCTCGCTCCGCTCTCCTCTCGGCAAGCCGAGAGGAACCGTGCCCGCTGCGCTGCGGAGGGCTTTCTGAGGGACTCCCCCTCGCCTTGGGTAACAGAAGAAAACCATGCCCGCTCAGTCGTCCACGGACTTCCTCACCCACACCCTTCGCCTTCATCAAAAAAGGCGGCCTCCCCCGAAAAACGTTTTGTGAAGGGCGAGCCTCCGAGGTCTCTTTTTCCGTTCCCAAATTCCTTATCAGACGGATGGTAATGCATCCTTCTGGCTCAGGCCCCGTATTTCTGGAGCTTGCCGGCGTGGGCCAGCAGCAGGGGCATCGCTTGGAGGGCGGGGAACCGGCCGAGGAAGCCGCGGCTGCAGGCCCTCTCCGAGAATTCGGTCGCATTGTCGGGCAGGGCCGACTTGGCGACCAGCAGGAAGGGGTTGGGATGCCAGGAATGGGACTTGAGGAGGCAGGGCGTGGAATGGTCGGCTGTGACGGCGAGCACCTCGGGCCCGAGGGCTTCGATCCGTGGAAGGAAAGAATCGACCTCCTCGATGGCCTTGACCTTGGCCGGGAAATTGCCGTCCTCGCCGGCGGCATCGGTCTTCTTGTAATGGACGTAGAAGAAATCGTGGGCTTTGTAGCCGTCCTCGAGGGCGTCGAAGAGGTTTTTGGTGTCGGCTCCGACGTCCATGACATCCATGCCTAAGAGCCTGGCCAGCCCTTTGTACATCGGGTAATTGGCTACGGCCGCCGGTTTGAGCTTATAGAGATCGGGCATGCTCGGCATGGCCGGGAACTTGGAGAAGCCGCGAAGCAGGACGGTGTTGGCGACGGCGAGGTCGCTAAGGATCTTGGTCACGTCGTCCAGGAAGCGGTTGACGATCTCGGCCGCATTCTTGGCCTCGGGGGAGAGCGGTTTGGCATAGGCTCGCGGTTTGTGGTCTTTTTGCGGGTCGGCATCGGACAGGGCGTCGCTCAGCCCCTCGCCGCTGAATCTCACAACGAAGCGGTGTTCTTTTCCCGGAAACAGGCGGATGGCGATTCCCTCGGGAGGACGGAGCGCGGCATTGACCCTCTGGCAGAGCTTCTCGTTCTCGGAGGTCGGGATCCGGCCGGCACGGCGGTCGACGACAAGGCCGTCCTCGAGGGTGGCGTAGTTGCCGCGGGCCACCAGGTCGTTCGGGCCCACCTCAACTGCCGACCCTAGCGCCTCCAGGATGCCGCGGCCGAGCCGGTAGCGCAGCGGGTCATAGCCGAAGAGGGCGAGATGCGAGGGGCCGCTCCCGGGTGTTATGCCGCGGAAGACAGGGTCGGTCAGGCCGCAGGCACCCTTGGCGGCCAGGCGGTTAAGGTTGGGCGTCCGGGCCTTCTCCAGCGCCGTCTTTCCTTCGACGGGGAGATCCCCCAGGCCATCGAGCACGAGCAGCACGATTTTCGAGGGCGTGGAAATCGAAAGTTCTCTAGCCAGTGTTTCCCAGTCCATGATTTTCCACTATACAAAAATGGGGACACAATATCAATTTCCCTATTTCACCCGACGGGCCAGAGCCGGACGAGGACGACGCCGTGGCGAGCGACGTACGCCCCAAACCTGCCCTCGAAGACCCCGATATCGTGGTGCCGCCACAAATCCCTGACTTTCTGTGGACCGGAGATCCCCATGTCTTCCCACTTGGCCTCGATGACCTTTAGCCCCTCGCCCCGGTTGAAAAGTCCGACCGCCAGCGACCCATCCTCCATCGGTCTGGCCCAGACTTCGAGGTCTCCGTCCTTGGCCACGCGCCTCCCCGGCCGGCCCAGCGGGTCCTGGTCCACCTCGATGACCTCGTCGTTGGTGAGGAGGTTCAGAGTGAAGTCGTCCAGCCTCGTGATGTCGCCGCTGAAGATAAGAGGCGCCGCTAGCAAACACCAGAGAGAGACATGGGAGTACTGCTCGTTCGGAGTGAGCGGCGTGGGCACTGTCCGGCTCTTCCAGTTGCTCAGGTAGCCGAGAAGGAGGTAGTCCGGGTCGTTCCAACCGCCCGGCCCTCCAAATCGGTGGAGTTCTTTTTCGGCATACAGGTCGAACCCGTCACGGAACAGGGCCACGCCGATTTTTTCGAACGACCCGCCGAGGTCGCCGGCGGTGCGCCAGCTGTTGCCGCCGACCTCATTTCCCCACTCCCAAACATCTCCCATGCCGTACTGGCAAAGGTTGAGGACGATGTCCCGCGGTTGCTTTTTAAGGATCTCGCTGATCAGACGGTAAGGCTTCTGGAGCTCTTCCCGGCTCTTGTCCTTGGCGATCTGGCCGTAGGAGCACCAGTCGTACTTGAGGAAGTCAAAACCCCACTCGACGAAACGTTCAACATCCGCCACCTCGTGCTGCCAGGCCGCTGTGTGGTCGGCGCAAGTTAGCGGTCCGGGCGAAGTGTAGATGCCGGCCTTGAGTCCCTTGGCGTGGATGTAATCGGTGAGCGCTCTCATGTCGGGAAAGCGGGGGTTAGAATTGACCTTCCCAGACTTGTCGCGCGGCTCGCCCTGGAGCGTGGGATCGGTGGCTGCGGGCTTAACCGGCCAGCAGTCATCGATGTTGACGTACATGAAGCCGTGGTCGGCCAAGCCGCTCGAGACCATGGCGTCGGCCGCGGCCCGCATGATCTCGTCCGTGACGTGGTTCTCCCAGACGTACCAGCTGTTCCAGCCCATATGCGGGGTGAGGGCCAGGGTGTCGCCGCAGACGATCTTGAGCTCCCGCGAGGCGGTCCCCTGCGAATTAGATACCTTGAGCATGACGGAATATGAACCCCGCTCCTGGACCGTGCCCGTGATGATTCCTGTCCCTGGATCGACCGTCAGCCCGGCCGGGAGGTTCTCGACGGCGAAGGCCATCGGGCGGCCGCCCGTGGCCGGGATGCGGAAGAGGAAAGGAGAGCCCGGCCGCACACCCAACACCCGAGCTCCGTTGATGCGGGGCGCCGGTCCGGGCGCCGGGGTGAGGATGACGGCCGCTTCCCCCGACATGCCCGCAAGTCCAATCGTGCCAAAGAATGACAAAAACAGCGCAGTAAGGAGGACCTTCTTTTCCATCTCCTGCTCCTTCTTCTAAGCCAGCGTCAGCTGGTCATGGGCTAGTAGGAGCATTCCCTGGATCGGGACCCCGTAGGGACAGGCCTTTTCGCAATGGCCCGAGCAATTCCCGCACCCATCCGCCCGCGCGCCCGGGATCCGGGCGTACTTGAGCATGGCCTCTTTCTCACGGCCCTGGACTGCGAAATAGTGGTGGTAGCGCATGATGGTGTTGACGGGCACGCCGCGCGGACATTCGGGCTCGCACAGCCCGCAGGCATGCCGGCAGTAGAGCTCGCCGCAGGCCTCTCTGTATCGGGCGAGAGTCGCGGCGTCCTTTTCGCTCAGGCGCGACCCCGACTGACGGAGGAATTGTTCGGCCTCGGCATAGGTCTTGGCAGAGCAGCAGACGGTGTGGATATCGGGGTTGCTGAGGGCGAACCGGAGGGCGGCCTCCTTGATTTCTTCGGGGTTTTGGAGGTCGTATTTCTTGATGAACTCCTCCGCCCTGTCCACCTTGTCTTTGTACCGGTTCAGACCCTCCCTGTACAGGGGATCGACCTCCTTCCCCTCCTTCTCCATCTGCTCTATCCTCGACTTCAGCAAATAGTAGGTCCCCACGGGTTTGGTCTTCATCAGCGTGATGCCGAGCTTCTTCTCCTTGGCCGTCTGGATGACCCGCTCGCCTCTGTCCATCTGAAGGAAGTTGTAGGCCATGAGGAAGACATCAAACCGACCGTCTTCGATCGCCGCAAGCAGCACCTTGTCCATGCTTTCTTCGGGGTCGCGGAACCAGAATGACCCGTGGTGGGACACGCCGAGGAACCGGACGCGGCCCTCGGCCTTGAGCTCCTGCATGGCGGCGTGAAACCCTTCGGTCTTGAGGACATCCACTCGCTCCGGCATGTGGAGCATCATGCAGTCGAAATAGTCGGTCTCCAGGTCCTCGAGGCATTTCCGGGCCCGTTTGAGAAAGCCTTCTTTAGTGATGTCGTCCTCGGGCAGCATCTTGGAGGTGAGGAAAATTTTCTTCCGGTCCCGTCCCTTGAGCACCCGGCCGATCAGCTTGTGAGACCCCGGATAGCTTTCGCCGGTGTCGATGTAATTGACGCCGGCGTCCAGCATGGCGCTGAACACGCCGAAGTCCTGGATATAGCCGGTGGCCAGGTCCGAGACCTCGAAACCGGTCCGGCCGAGGACGCGGTATTCCTTGATTTTGGGGGGCGTCTTTTGTGTGGGTTGTGACGCCTGAGCGCTCGACCGAGCGCCCGCGGCCCGCCCCGGGACAGCGGCACCGGCGATCCCGAGGGCTGCGCTCTTCAAAAAATGCCTGCGGGCGATCTGTCGTTTTTCCTTCATGTGACCTCCATCTTCATCGTTAGCATTATTCGGAATTCGGGACACAATATCAATTTCCCTACTTTTTGAGGATGACTTCGGTCGCGCCCCAGCCCCCTCCTCCGAGGTCGGCGGTCTTGAAGCTCAGGACATGTGGATTCTTTCTGAGCAGGCTCTGGACGGTACGACGGAGCGCGCCGGTTCCTTTTCCGTGGATGATCCGGACTTGATGGATGCCCCGGCTCCGGCATTCTTCGAGGTACTCGGGGACGAGGTTCTTGACCTCCTCGGCCCGAAAGGCATGGAGGTCGAGCACCCCGTCGATCGGGACCCGGACCGGATCGGCATCACTCATTTTATTCCTCGGCCCCCATTTTAGAATAATGCGTTCGCCCGGTGAAGAGTTAAGATAATAAAAGGTGGGTCGAATAAAAATATCGCCCGTTCCGTTTATCGGATATATCCAAGGGCGCGCAGCCGTTCTTTGAGCTGTTCATCGAGCTGGGCCTTGACGGATTTTTGCTTGCTGGCATGTTTGTATATCTCGACGACACGGTTACTTAGCTTTCTGGCCACGGTGGGCTTTTCGTCAACAAGATTCCGCTTTTCTTGAGGATCTTCCCCGAGGCTAAATAACTCAACCGGAGGGACTAGGCGGGGAGGGGGCGTGAAGAACCGCGCGTCCTCAGGGCTGAAGGGCTTGTTGAGGATAATCTTATTCTCCCCGGTATTCATGGCTATCTTTCTCCCGACATGGGAACTTAAGATATTGTCCCCGACGTCGGCCAGGAAGGTCCGGTCTCCCCGCTCTTTTCCCCGGAGAATGGGGAAAAGGCTCTTTCCGTCTATCGCCAGTTTGACAGAGGAAACTCGCAAGTCCTCAAGTATGGTGGGCATCATATCGATGAGCCGGACGATCGGTCCGAATTTTTGGCCTTTAAACCGGGCTTTGGGGAACTTGATGATTAGAGGAACCTTGAGCGCCTCATCGTAGAGATGATGCCCATGGGCCCAGCTGCTGTGGTCGAAGAATTCCTCGCCGTGGTCGCTGGTAAGTACGATGAGAGTGGAATCGTAGAGACCGAGCTCTTTGAGCTTGCCGATGAGTGGCTTAACCAAGGCCTCATCCGTGTAGCGGATCTCGCCGTCATAAAGTCCGATGATGTTCCGCCGTTCCTCCTCAGCCAGCTCACTGTAGATTCCGGCATAGCCGCCCAGGTGGCCCATCAGGTCGATCGAACGCCAGACCGCATTCTCTTCCAGGAACATCGTCCCATAAGGATGAGGACAGACATAGGGGTTATGCGGCTGGTAGGTGTGGAGGAAAAGGAAAAAATCCTTTTCCCTATTTGCATCCAGCCATTCCGAGGCCTCCCGCCAGATGAGCTCTGCGGAATTGTGGATTAAGACCCCGTCTCCTCTTTCCTGGTAAGAGTCAAACCCCCTGGAAAATCCGTAGACGCGGCTGACGAACCCTCCGTCGGTGAAAGCCGAGGTCATAAAACCTTGGGACCTTAGGGTGTCGGCCAGAGTAATCAGGTCGGGCGCCATTTTTTCATCTTCGTGGTAGACCTGATGGTGAACGCCATGGAGAGACGTCATCATAGAGACGTGAGAGGGCAGAGTCCAGGGAGAAGAGGCGTAGGTGTTGAGGAAAAGCGCGCTATCCTTGGCGAGAGAGTCGGCCGCCGGGCTGGTTTCCCGCTTGTAGCCATAACAGCCCAGATGGTCAGCCCGCAGGGTGTCCACGGAGACGAGCACGACGGCGCGCGTCTTCCTGGCGCGGGTATATAAAATGGGATTATACCAGAAGGCAGAGAGCCCCTCGTCTCCTTCTGTCTCGAAGACGACACGAGTGCCCCTCCTGAAAGCCGACGCTTCGATGGAGTGAAAAGAGAGCTGATATTCGTTTGGCGGAGGGAGGGCCATAAATTCTTGGAAGACGACTTCCCGCCGGCCTTTCCGTTCGAGGCTGACTTTGAAACACACGCCCCTTTCTGCCGGCGAATTCTGAACAGGCAGCCTCTCCGAATTCTTGTCCTGGATAATGCCGATCCCGAATTCGATTGTGCCTCCCGCGGCGACGGTCGGTTCATACCGATATACACTTGGCGGAGGTGCGAAAAGGATATTGATTTCCGCCCCTTCCAGTTTTATTTTTTTCTTCAGGCTGAAAGAGTTTTCTCCGCTGCCCAGGTCAAGCAAAGGCGAGGACTTGGGCGGAGCGAGCGGGACCACCTCGCCGGGCTCGCCTCTCTCCAGAAAAGGGCTTTCCAGGATATTTTCTAAGCGGAGTTCGTCGATAAAACGGTAGAGCCGGAAATCGGACCGCTTCTCCTTCTGGCAGCCGGCCAGGAGAACCGGCAAAAGGAGCCAAAGGAGCAGCCGTTTTTTGAGGGTCATCATCGGGTGCGCTCGAGGAAGAATATTGTATTGCATTTTCCGGGGACGTTCAACGCCCGTAGCCGCTCTTTCTAGGATAGGGGCGAAGGGTGTGGGTGAGGAGGTCCGTGGACGACTGAGCGGGCACGGTTTCTCGACTGAAAGGAGAGAAGAGCGAAGGAGGATGNNTGACGAATCCCATACCCGAGCCTCTGCCATGTTGTTTCCTTAAAATAGTTCTGCTAAAATCGGTGAGTGAACAAAGTCCTCGTCCTCGATTTCGGGTCGCAGTACACCCAGCTCATCGCCCGCAAGGTCCGCGAGCTCGGCGTTTATTCCGAAATCTTCCCGTTTGACACGCCGGTCTCCCGGCTCAAAAAAGAGAACCCGCAGGCCCTCATCCTCTCGGGCGGACCGCGGAGTGTCTACGAGAAAGGCGCTCCGCTCGCCTCCGACGCCATCTTCCGCCTCGGCGTCCCCGTCCTGGGCATCTGCTATGGCGTCCAGCTCATGGCCCATCTCCTCGGCGGCAAGGTTGTGCCCTCGTCCCATCGGGAATATGGGTTCGCTCATCTCGATATCCTCGCCCGCGGCGGGCTCCTCAAAGGCATCAAGGACCGCGGCCAAGTTTGGATGAGCCACGGCGACCTCGTGGAGAAGCCGCCGCCGCAATTCGCCGTCACCGGCCGGACCGCCAACACCAAAGTCGCGGTCATTGAATCTCCGGGCCAAAGGCTCTTCGGCGTCCAATTCCACCCCGAGGTCATCCACACCCGCCAGGGTAAGGCCGTCCTGGCCAATTTTCTCTTCTCGCTCGCGGGCCTGAAGCCTGATTGGAGTATGAAGTCCTTCATCGAGCGCAAGGTCGCCGAGATCCGCCGGTCCGTCGGTCGCGGAAAGGTCATCTCCGGTCTGAGCGGCGGGGTGGATTCGCTCGTCACTTCGCTCCTCGTCCACCGCGCCATCGGGAAAAACCTGACTTGCGTCTTCGTAGATAACGGTCTTCTCCGGAAAGGGCAGTACGAGGGGCTCATGGAGGAGTTCCGGCGGAAGCTCCACATTAAGGTTATCGGCATCGACGCTTCCGACCTCTTCCTGCGCCGCCTCGCCGGGGTCATCTCTCCCGAGCGCAAGCGCAAGATCATCGGCCGCGCCTTCATCGAGATCTTCGAGGCCGAAGCGCACAAGATCGGCCGGGCCGAATTCCTTGCCCAGGGAACGATCTACCCCGACGTCATCGAGAGCGCGCCCGTCAAAGGCCCGTCCGCAACCATCAAATCGCACCACAACGTCGGCGGCCTCCCCAAGGGACTCCGCTTCAGGCTCGTCGAACCGCTCCGGGAGCTCTTCAAGGACGAGGTCCGGGCGCTGGCCGCCGAGCTCGGTGTCGACCGCGAGTTCATCGCCCAGCATCCCTTCCCTGGGCCCGGACTGGCGGTCCGCATCCTGGGCGAGGTCACCCTGGAGCGCATCGCCATCCTCCGCGAAGCCGACCGGATCCTGCTCGAGGAGGTCCGCAAGGCCAGGCTTTACCACAGGCTCTGGCAAGCCTTTGCCGTCCTGCTTCCGGTCCGCTCGGTCGGGGTGATGGGCGATCAGCGGACCTACCACCAGGTCGTCGTCCTGCGCCTCGTCCAGAGTGTCGACGGGATGACGGCCAACTGGTTTCCGGTCGAATCGCGGGTCCTCTCGCGGATCTCAACGCGTATCGTCAACGAGGTCCAGGGTGTCAACCGGGTGGTTTACGACATCACGACGAAACCGCCGGCGACGATCGAATGGGAATAAGCGTCTGTAGCTAACAATGGAACATTCTTTTATCCATCTTCATAATCACTCCGAGTACAGCATCCTGGACGGCGTGGCGAAGACCTCCGCCCTCGTGGAGGCGGCCTACCAGAACAAGATGCCGGCCGTGGCCCTGACCGATCACGGCAACATCTTCGGGGCGGTGACCTTCTTCAAGGAGGCCAAGGCCCGCGACATCAAGCCCATCCTGGGCTGCGAAGTCTACGTGGCGCCCCGCAGCCGGTTCGACAAGACGGGCGACAGCCGCGACCCCCATCATTTTCACCTGGTCCTCTTGGTCAAGAATGACCAGGGGTATCGCAACCTCTGTCACCTGCTGAGCAAGGCCTATATCGAAGGGTTCTACTATCGCCCCCGGATCGACAAGGAGCTCCTCTCCAACCATGCTGAAGGGCTGATCGGCCTGTCCAGCTGTCTCAAGGGCGAAGTTTCTTATTACCTGGAGAGGGAGAACGAGGCAGCCGCGGAGAAGGCTGCGAGCGAGTACTCGTCGTTTTTCGGCAAGGGAGACTTCTATCTCGAGCTCCAGGACCACGGCCTCCCGCCGCAGAAGGACGTCAACCCCAAGCTTGTCCGGCTGGCGGGAAGGCTCGGCCTGCCCCTCGTGGCGACCAACGATATCCATTAT
This sequence comes from Candidatus Aminicenantota bacterium, assembly GCA_017886205.1. Classification (GTDB taxonomy): domain Bacteria; phylum Acidobacteriota; class Aminicenantia; order Aminicenantales; family UBA8522; genus UBA8522. The sequence goes on from JAFNEO010000009.1 coordinate 68,360, forward strand.
CTCCGCAAGGAAGATTCTGAGAGCCACGATATCCTCCTCTGCATCCAGACCAACAAGAAGCTGAGTGACCAGGACCGCATCCGCTTCGGGTCCCAGGAGTTCTATTTCAAGTCAGGCGCCGAGATGGCCGAGCTGTTCAAGGAGGTGCCCGAGGCCATCCGGAACACAACCCATATCGCCTCACAGTGCCATTTCAGTTTTCCCGTGGGCGGCCACTTTCTGCCCCAGTTCAAGCCGCCCGGAGAGATGCCGCTGGACGAATACCTGGCCTTTGTGGCCAAGGAAGGGTTCAAGCTCCGCCTGGAAGAGCTCAAGCCGAAGTGGGAGAAAGGTGAGCTGGCCTATCCCATCGAAGACTACCAGGACCGGCTGGAGCGCGAGCTCAGGCTGGTCAACCAGATGGGGTTTGAAGGCTATTTCCTGATCGTCTGGGACCTCGTCCAGACGGCCCGGTCGAGGGACATCCCCGTCGGCCCCGGCCGCGGGTCGGCCGCCGGGAGTTTCCTGGCCTACTGCCTTGGCATCACTGAGGTCGACCCCCTGGAGTACGACCTCCTGTTCGAGCGGTTCCTCAACCCCGAACGCATCAGCCTGCCCGATATCGACATCGATTTCTGCGCCCGGCGCCGCGGCGAAGTCATCGACTATGTGACGAACAAATACGGCCGGGAGAACGTCTCCCAGATCATCACCTTCGGGACGATGGCCGCCCGGGCCGCCATCCGGGACGTCGGCCGCGTGCTCGAAGTCCCCCTGCCGGAAGTGGACCGGATCGCCAAGATGATCCCGCCCGTCGGCCCGGACGCGACTATCGACGGCGCCCTGGAAAAGATCCCCCAGCTCCGGGAGCTCCGGGACAAGAACGCCAAGATCGCCCACCTGCTGGCCGTGGCCCGGAACCTCGAAGGCCAGGTGCGCCATCCTTCCATACACGCCGCCGGCATCGTCATCACTCCCCGGCCCCTCGTCGAGTTCATGCCGCTCTATCAGTCGGTCAAGGGCGAGATCACGAGCCAGTTTGCGATGGGGGACATCGAAACCATCGGCCTGCTCAAGATGGACCTCCTCGGCCTCCGCAACCTGACGGTCATCCGGGATACGGTCGAGCTCGTCGAGAAAAACCTGGGCGAGAAAGTGGACCTCAAGACGGTCCCGCTCGACGACGCGGCCACGTTCACCCTTTTCCAGGCCGGGAACACCGACGGCGTCTTCCAGTTCGAGAGCTCGGGCATGAAGGATCTCCTGCGCAACCACAAGCCGGAGAGCTTCCGCGACCTCATCGCCCTCAACGCCCTTTACCGTCCCGGCCCGCTCAACAGCGGCATGACGGCCGAGTTCGTCAAGCGGAAGAACCATCCCGACCAGATCGCCTATGAGCTCCCCGAACTCAAGCCCATCCTGGAGGAAACGCGCGGGATCATCGTCTATCAAGAGCAGGTCATGAAGATCGCCACCGAGCTGGCCGGGTTCACTTTGGCCGAGGCGGACATCCTGCGCAAAGCCATGGGAAAAAAGGTGACCAGCATCATGAAGGCGCAGAAGCAGAGGTTTGTCCAGGGCGCCCGCAAAAAGGACATCAGCCCCGCCAAGGCGAACAAGATCTTCGACCAGATCCGGCATTTCGCCGAATACGGGTTCAACAAGTCGCACAGCGCCGCTTACGCTTATCTCGCCTACCAGACCGCCTACCTCAAGGCCCACTATCCGGCCCACTTCATGGCCGCCCTGCTGACTTCGGAGGCCGAGCGGGGGGCGACCAGCCAGGTCATCAAGTACATCAACGAATGCCAGAACATGGGAATCAAGGTCCTGCCGCCCGACATCAACGAGAGTGATTTCACCTTCACGGTAAAGAACGGCGAGGTCCGGTTCGGCCTGGCGGCCGTCAAGAACGTGGGCGAGACGGCGGCCCGCGAGGTCCTGAGGGAGAGGGGGAAGCGCGGCCGCTTCCAATCGCCCTTTGAGATGGCGGCCGGAACGGACCCGCGGACGGTCAACAAGCGAGTGCTGGAGAGCCTGATCAAGGCCGGGGCCTTCGACTCGCTGGGCTGGCGCCGCTCCCAATCGTTCCACCTCATCGATAGCATGATCGATTACGGCCACGGGCTCCAACGGATGAAACAGACCCCGCAGACCTTGCTCTTTGGGGGAAGCCAGCTCGCGCCGCCGGAGATCCCGGTCGAGGTCAGGGAGATGCGGGAATGGGACGAGTCCCTGTTCCTTTCCTATGAGAAGGACGCGCTGGGGTTTTACATCACCGGTCATCCCCTGGCCCAGTTCGAGAAGAGGCTCCGGAAACTGACCTCCCATTCGCTCAGCCAGCTCGACGAGGAGAAGGACTTCAACAGCGAGATCCGGGTGGCCGGGGTCATCAGCGCCATCAAGTTCGTCAAGACCAAGAAGGACGAGCGCATGGCCACCTTCATCCTGGAGGACCTGAGCGGCCGGATCGACGTTGTGGCCTTCCCCGACAGCTTCAGAAGATTCTTCGAATACCTGCGTGAGGGGAACCTGGTCTGGGTTAAGGGGCGGTTCATGGGGGAGGGCGATAACCGCCGCATCAGCCTGAACGAGGCCATGCCGCTCACCGAGGCCTTCCAGAAGCAGGCCAAGAAGGTCATCGTGCGGATCTTCCTTCCCGGCCTCGAGGAGTCGGTCATCAAGGAGCTTAAGGAACTTCTGGAAAAAAACTCCGGCGAATGCCCCGTCTTCTTCGAGCTGGAGACCCCCCATTCCTATCGCGTCCTCGCCCAGTCCCTCGAAGTGCAAGGTGTCTTCCCGTCGGAGGAGCTCACCCGCAGCGTCGAGCAGCTGCTGGGGGAGAATTCCGTCTTCATAGAATATTAGGTTCAGGGGAGTCCCTCCGAAAGACGCGAATTTTTCCCAGCGTGAAAAATCCGCTCCCTGTCCTCGCTCCGCTCTCCTCTCGGCAAGCCGAGAGGAACCGTGCCCGCTTCGCTGCGGAGGGCTTTCGTAGGGACTCCCCCTCACCTTGAGCAACTATTCAGAAAAATATTGATGTCCAAGCGTAATCCTTGAGCGGAGTCCGTTTGACAGAAGTTGAGGAATGAAGATAATGAGAAGCGGTTTCTTTGTATCTATTTGGACTCAACATGCCTTATAAAGTGATCCTGGCCGACTCGAGCCCGTCCGTCCAGAAGGTCGTCCAGATGGCCTTCTCGGAGCCGGATTTCGAGGTCCATACAATCGAGGACGGGCTCCAGGCGATCGAGTCGCTGGCCCGGATCAACCCCGACGCCGTCCTCCTCAGCCTGGCGCTCCCGTCCCGCGACGGCTACGAGGTCGGCCGTTACCTGCGGAGCCGGGAGGAGTTCCGGAAGGCCGGCCTCGTCCTGCTCAAGAACGCCTTCGATCCGGTTGACGCGGAAAGGCTGCGCGGACTCGACTACGACGAGATCGTCCAGAAACCCTTTGATTCTGAGAGGCTGGCCCGGTTGGTCCGGGAGATCGTCGACCGCAAGAAAACCCCGCACTCCTTCCCCGAGGAGGCGTTGATCGAGGAATCCTCCGCAGCCGGCGTCCTCCCTTTGTTTAAGGAGGAAGAGTTCATCCCGCCGCCCTCATCCCAACAGCCGGGGGACGAAGTCGAGGAAAAGGTCAGGAAGATGCTCCGGGACGAAATTCTGTCGGTAGAGAGGGAACTCGAGAAGAGGATCAAAGCGTCCCTCCGGGCGGAGTTCAAGGAGTGGCTGGACAGGGAGAAGAAGTAGAGATGAAAATCCTGGATAAATCTTACGACCCCAAGCCGGTGGAAGAGCGGTGGTCCCGCTTTTGGATCGAGGCAGGCCTCTTCACACCCGAAGTCCCCTCGGCCAAGCCGAAGTTCTCCCTGGTCCTGCCTCCCCCCAATGTCACCGGGTCGCTCCACATGGGCCATGCCCTCTGTTTCACCCTCCCCGATATCATCTCCCGCTGGAAGCGGATGAAGGGGTACAACGTCCTCTGGCTCCCCGGCACCGACCACGCCTCGATCGCCGTCCACAACGTGATCGAGCAGAGTCTCAAAGAAAAAGGGCTGAGCCGGGAGACGCTCGGCCGGGAGGAGTTCCTCAAGGTCGCCTGGGAATGGAAGCGGAAGTACGGCGGCATCATCACCGGCCAGCTCAAGAAGCTCGGCTGCTCGCTGGACTGGACGCGAGAGCGCTTCACCATGGACGAGGGCTTTTCCCGGGCCGTGCGCCTAGTGTTCGTCAGCCTGTATAAAGAAGGCCTGATTTACCGGGATTACTATCTGGTCAACCGCTGCCCCCGCTGCAATACGGTGCTCTCCGATATCGAGATTGAGCACAAAGAGCTACAGGGTAAGCTCCACTACATCAAGTACCCTGTGCTGGAGGGGGAGAGTACGATCGTCGTCGCCACCACCCGGCCAGAGACCATGCTGGGCGATACCGCCGTCGCCGTTCACCCCGATGACGAGCGCTATAAGTCCTTCCACGGGAAGACGCTAGTCCTTCCCTTGGTGAACCGCAAGATCCCGGTCATCACGGACAGCCGGGTTGAAAAAGACTTTGGGACCGGCGCCGTCAAGGTCACACCGGCCCACGACCCCGTGGACTTCGAGCTGGGAAAGCTGCACGGCCTCGAGCAGGTCATCGTCATCGACGGATCGGGGAAGATGACCGAGGCGGCCGGAGCGGAGTTCCAGGGACTCGACCGGTTCGAGTGCCGCCGCAGGGTCGTCGAGCGTCTCCGGGAGCAGGGCTTATTGATTAAGGTCGAGGACTATCCGCACATGGTGGGGCATCATGACCGCTGCAAAACGGTCATCGAGCCGCATCTGAGCTGGCAGTGGTTCGTGAAAATGGCTCCCCTGGCCAAGGAGGCCATTCGGGTCGTCGAGGACGGGACGATCCAGTTCATCCCGGCCAACTGGGCCAAGAGCTATTTCGAGTGGATGTACAACATCCACGACTGGTGCATCTCCCGGCAGCTCTGGTGGGGACACCGGATTCCGGCCTGGTTCTGCCGGCCCTGCGGCGAGATCATCGTGGCCATGGAAACGCCGGCGAGATGCCCGAAGTGCGGAGGCGGAGAGCTCGTGCAGGACGAAGACGTGCTCGACACCTGGTTCAGCTCGGCGCTCTGGCCGTTTGGTACCATGGGCTGGCCGGAGAAGACCGTCGACCTGGAGATGTTCTATCCCACCGACCTAATGGGCACGGCGTTCGACATCATCTTTTTCTGGGTGGCCCGGATGATCATGATGGGGCTCAAGTTCATGGGAGAGATCCCCTTCCGCCAGGTTTTTATAAACGGCCTGGTCCGCGACTTCCGGCGCCGCAAGATGAGCAAGTCCGAGGGTAACATTATTGATCCACTGGAGATGATCGAGAAATACGGAACGGACGCGCTGCGCTTCACCGTGGCGGCGCTGGCCATACCGGGCATGGACCTGTCGCTTTCCGAAGAACGCATGCTGGGCTACAGGGCCTTCGTCAACAAGATCTGGAACGCCTCGCGGTTCGTCCTGATGAACCTGGATGAAGAGCCGGCATCGATCGCGGAGAGCGAGTTGACTTTGGCCGACCGCTGGATCCGCAGCCGCCTGGCGCGGATTACGGCCGAGCTCGAGGCGGCGCTCGACCAGTACAAGTTCTATGAGGCCGCGGAGAAAATCTATCATTTCGTTTGGCACGAGTTCTGCGACTGGTACATCGAGATGGCCAAGCCCAGCCTCCAAGCGGGGAATAGGACGACACAAGCCGTGCTGGCCGGTGCTTTGGACCATATCCTGAAGCTCCTCAACCCGTTCATGCCGTTTGTCACCGAGGAGATCTGGAGCCACCTACCGGGTCACGGCAGATCCCTGGTCACGGCTGCTTTCCCCAAGAGCGAGGCGGCGGACGTAAACCCGCACGCCGAGGAGGAGATGAGCCTCCTCCAGGCACTCGTGGTCGAGGTTCGGACTATCCGGGCGGAAAACAAGATTTCGCCCCAAAAGAAGACCGCCATCCTGTTGAAGGCGCCGGGAGAGAAGGAGAAAGGGTTTATCCCCGAGATCCGGGCATACATCCTGGCCCTGGCCAACGGCTCCGAGGTCAGGGTCGAGGACCGGTTCCCGCCCGAGGCCCGGCTTCTCAAGGGCGTGGCGGGGTCCTGGGAAGTGGCGATCCCCCTGGAAGGAGAGGGCGACCTGGAGGCTGAGCGGGCCAGGCTGGAGAAGGAGATCAAGAAGGTGGAGGCCGAGATCGAAAAGCTCGAGGGCCGGCTCCAGAAGAAGGCCTTCCTCGAGCGGGCGCCCGGGCCGATTATCGAGGAGGCCAAGCAGAGCCTCCTCGGATGTCGAGATAAAAAGGCCAAGCTCCAGAAGAGCCTGGACAATATAAAGGCATAGCCGCGTCTTGCGGTCCTCCCATGACCATCGGAACGACCATTCACAGCTTCTCCACGTGTCCCTCGACCAACGACCTGGCCAAACGGCTGGCCCGGGAGGGCTCGGCCGAGGGGACTGTGGTTCTCGCCGAAGAGCAGACCGAGGGCCGGGGGACCAAGGGGCGGAGCTGGCATTCACCCCGCGGCCAGGGCCTGTACGCGTCCATCATCCTGAGGCCGCTGCGCGCCGACCTCTCCTTGCTTCCTCTTGCGGCCGGAGTCGCCTGCCTGGAGGCCATCCGGGAAGCGACCGGGCTCGAGGCCGCTCTCGAGTGGCCCAACGACATCGTCTGGAAACACCGCAAGCTCGGGGGCATCCTTTGCGAGGGCGAATTCCTGGGAAGCGCGGTGAGCTTCGCTGTCCTGGGCATCGGCCTGAACATAGGCCAGATAAGGGACGACTTCCCCGCCGCGCTCCGGAGGACGGCGACCTCCCTACGGCTCGCCCTGGGCCGGGAGGTGGACAGGGCTGCGGTCGAAACGGCCCTCTGGCCGGTGCTCGACCGCTGGTACACGACGTGGGTTCGCGGCCGCAAAGAAGAGATCGTCCGGACGTATGAGTCTCGACTCGTTATCCCGGCCGGAGCGGACGTCGAAGTCCGGAGGGAGGAAGGAACTCTGCGCGGAGTCTACCGCGGGATCGACCTCCGGGCGAGACTTAAGCTGGAAAAAGACGGAAAGGAAATCTTATTATCCCCGGCAGAAATTTTGGCTATTGATTATAATTAGGGCGCGCCCCGAAAAAGGAGACATGAACCATGCTTCTGGCCATAGACATCGGGAACACCACGGTCGACCTGGGCGTTTTTGAGGGGAAGAGGCTGCTCAAGGACTGGAGGATCCGGTCTGTGCGGGAAAAGACGGCCGATGAGTACGGCATCACGCTGCTCGAGCTGCTGCGCACCTCCGGCCTCGACCCTTCGGCCATCAAGGGTGTCATCATCTCGAGCGTCGTTCCTCCGCTGACGCCGGCTTTCCAGGTCTTAAGCCAGAGTCTTTTAGGAGTAAAAGCCCTGGTCGTCGGTCCCGGCCTGCGGACCGGGATGCCCATCCTCTACGAGAACCCCGGCGAAGTGGGAGCGGACCGGGTGGTCGCCTCGGTCGGGGCCTTCGAGAAATACGGCGGTCCCTGCATCGTCGTGGATTTCGGAACGGCCACTACCTTTGATGCCGTCACGGCCAAGGGCGAATATCTGGGCGGCGCCATCGCCCCCGGAATCCAGATTTCGGCCGAGGCCCTCTACTTGCGGACGGCCAAGCTACCGCGGATCGAGGTCATCAAGCCGAAAAAGCCCATCGGCAAGACCACTGTCGCCAGCATGCAGTCGGGGATCTATCTTGGCTATATCGGCCTGGTCAACAACATCATCGCCGAGATCAGCAAAGAGATCGGGGTGGAGCCCAAGATCGTCGTCACCGGAGGGTTCGCTTCCCAGTTCGGGCCGGAGATCAGGGCCCCCCATCACCACGAGCCGCACCTGGTCCTCGAAGGCCTGCGGATCGTCTTCGAAAGGAACAAGGAGGAGAGACCAGCCGCCTGACGGTCAAAACACGGCCGGGACGAGGACGCTCATGCCGCGAAAGGAAAATAAGAGTTTCTATTTCCAGGAAATCGCCAGGGCGTTCTTCGGCCTCCGCGGAGCGCCGTTCGTCCTCTCCTCCACGGACATGGTGACAATCTCTTCCTGGGAGGAGAGAGGCATTCCGCTGCGGATCGTCCTGGAGGGGATGGAGCGGGCCTTCGAGAACTACAGGAAGAGGGCGGCCCGGGGACGGAAGATGTCCTCTCTGTCTTTCTGTCAGGCCGAGATCTTGAGAGCTTTCGCCGAATTCAGGGACCGTGGGGTCGGCCGGGCCGAAAAAGGGGAATCCCGGGAGGACAAGAGAAAAAGGATTAAGGTCGAGGTCGAACGGTTCCTGAAGCTCCTGCCTGCCGAGGCGGGCTTTCTGGGCGAGGTCTATCGAGAGGCGCTGGCCGTCCTCAGCCGGAAAGAGGTCTCTGAAGAGACCCTCGAACGGCTGGACGCTAGGACCGAGGTGTTGATCGCCAAGCAGGCCGATGCCGCCGACCGGACGGAAGTGGAGAGGCGCGTCCGAGCGGATTTCCCCGGCCGTTCGGCGGAAGAGCTTCAGGGAATATGCCTTTTAGAGCTGGTCAAGCGGTGGCGCAAGAGATACCGGATTCCCTACCTCAGTTTTTATTATTATTAAGACGATGGAAGACGACGTACTGGCCTTGCTGAAACAAAAAAAGGGAGGGCTGTCCTTCCCTCAACTGGCCGGACTCCTCCATGTCCGCGGACGTGCGCAGACGAAACTCCGGGCGGCGCTCAAGGTCCTGGAGAAGCGGGGAGCGATCTATAGGAAAAGAGACAACTATATCGTACCCCCGGACAGGACGGTCGTGCGCGGCGAGTTTCTTTCTTCGAACCGGGGATTCGGGTTTGTCCGGCCCGAGGGCGGCGGCCGGGAGGACGTTTTCATCCCGGCCCGGTATACTCTAGGAGCGCTCGGCGGCGACCTTGTTGAAATCTCGGTCAAGGAAAAGGGGAAGAAGGGAAAGCCCGAAGGGCAGGTCGTCCGCCTGCTGAAAAAAGGGCGGGAAACGCTGCTTGGGGTTTATAAGGAGCGGTTCGGGCAGCCGTATCTGGCGCCTTTTGATTCCTCGGCGGAAGAAATCCCGCTCTCCTCAACCGGCCGATTTTCCCCTTCGGACGGGGTCATCGTCGAAGCGGATCGGGATACGCTGGCCGTTAGGGATGTGCTCGGAATGCCCGACGATCCCGGCGTCGACACCCGGGTGATCATCAAACGCTTCGGCCTCAGATCGGAATTCCCGACCCAGGCTGCTGCCGAGGCCAAGAAGGTTCCGCGCCGGATTTCGGCCCAGGACACAGAGGGAAGGGTCGACTACCGGGACTGGGCGACGGTGACGATCGACGGAGAGACGGCCCAGGACTTCGACGACGCGGTCAGCATCAGGAGGCTCCCCTCGGGTCACTATCGGCTCGCCGTCCACATCGCCGACGTCTCCCACTATGTCCGGCCGGGTTCCGCCCTGGACGAGGAGGCCCGAGGCCGGGCGACGAGCGTCTATTTTCCCGGCCTCACCCTGCCCATGCTCCCGGAAGAGCTCTCCAATGACCTCTGCAGCCTGCGGCCGCGGAAGCTGCGGCTGACCGTGACCGCGGTTCTCGAGGTCGACCTTAAAGGCCGAGTCGTCAAGGCCAAATTTCATCCTTCGATTATCAAGACGGTCGAGCGGATGACCTATACGTCGGTGTTCAAGATCCTTGAGGGCGATGAGAAAGAGCGGCGGAAATACGCGGCCTTGGTCCCGGACTTCTTGCTGATGCGGGAGCTGGCGGCCGTTCTCAGGGCGAGGAGAGAAGAGCAGGGGAGCTTGAATTTCGACCTCCTCGAGCCCGAGCTCGTCTACCAGGAAGGCCGGCTCCAGGGGATCGCCGCGTTCGAGTCGAACGAGGCCCATCATCTTATCGAGGAATTCATGGTGGCGGCCAACGAGGCGGTGGCCCGGTTTCTCAGCGAGGAAGAGCGGCCGTCTCTCTATCGCGTCCATCCTCCGCCCGGCCGGGCCGACCTCGAGGAACTGAGGGGTCTCCTTGAATGTTTCGGGCTGATGCTGCCTAAGCCCGAGAAAACGACCTCCCGAGACCTGCAGCGGGTCTTGAAGCTGGTGGAGGGAAAGCCGGAGGAAAAGATCATCCAGTTCCATGTCCTCCGGGCCCTCCGGATGGCGGCCTACGAGCCGGAGAATACCGGCCACTACGGCCTGGCGAAAAAGGACTACACTCATTTCACTTCCCCGATCCGGCGCTATCCCGACCTCATCGTCCACCGGGCTCTCAAGGCAGCGCTGCGGGGCGAAAGAGAAGACATCCCCGGTCTGCCCTCTCTGGCTCTTCATTGCTCCGAGCGGGAGAGGAAGGCGGACGGGGCTGAAAAAGAGCTGGTGGAATGGCGCATCTTCCGCTTCCTCAAGGCCAAGCTCGGAGAGGAGGTCAAGGGCATCATCGTCGACATCATCAATGCCGGAGTCGTGGTGGAGCTCGAGGATTACTTTGTTCGGGGCCTCATCCCCTTTGCCGACCTCGGGGGTGACTATTACTATCGCCGGTCGAAGCAGCTCCTCGTCGGCCGGCGTTCGGGCAGGCGGTTCACTATGGGCCAGCGGGTAAATGTCATCCTGGCGGCGGTCGACCCGCTGCTTCGCCGGATGACTCTGGTGTTGAGCCGCGAGGGCAAGAGAGGATCGCGATGAGGACCCAACAGTTCGAGGCATCATTGGTGCTGGAGGACAGAGAAGGGACTCTCCCCGCCCAGGCGACGCTTCTCATCGGTGAACAAAAAGTGATCGCCGCGGTCCGCTCCTATGGCCCCGGGCCGGAGCCCAAGCGCGGGCGCCTTTTCTTGCGGGCGGTGGCTCGCCGTCCCCTTACGCTCAAGTGGAATAACACCTTCGCCGTTCTGGATACCCAGAAACGGGAGAGGATCGGGCGGGGGACGGTCCTCAACCCCGGCGTGCAGGAAGAGGCCAAGAGGAACGAGGAAGTTGATTGGGATTTTCTCCTGGCTCTCTCCGGAGACGAGATGGACATGCTCGATGCCCTCTGCCGGAAAAAGGGAACGAGCGGCCTCCACGAAAGGGAAATCACGGAGTTCTGTGACCTAAGCGAAGAGCGGCTCCTCCAATGGGGAGAAAAAATGGAGGAGGAGGGTAAGGTCAAGATCCTGTCCTTTTCGCCACTCCACCTAATATCCCGCGAGAGCTTTGACCACCTCGGCGAAAAAATCCTGGCCTACCTCGACCAGTTCCACGAAAAGCAGCCCGCCCAGAAGGGTGTGCTCCTCGAGAAGGTCAAGAAGAGGTTCGGCGTCTCCGAGAAGGTCCTGCACCTCGCTGTCAAGACGCTGGAAAAGGCCGGGAGGGCGCGCCAGGCCGGACCCCGTCTGATGCTCCCCTCTCATGAGATGGCGCTGTCGGCCCAGGAGGAGAAGATCCTCCAGAGGCTCGAGGAGATGTGCTACCGGGGCGAATTCCAGTCCGTCTCCCTGGAGGAAATCCGGCGGCAGTTCCACCTCTCCCAAGAGCGGCTGGAGAAGCTGCTCTCGCTCCTGACCGAACGGAAAAAGGTCATCCAGGGGCCGGAGGGGCTGTTCATCCATTCCCTCTGGCTGGATGATATCATCGTCCGGGTGAGGGCATTGGGTAAGAAGGAGATGACGGTGGCCAAGTTCAAGGAGCTCTCGGGCCTGAGCCGGAAATACGCCATCCCGCTTCTTGAGCTTCTCGACCAGATGGGTGTTACCCGCCGCCACGGCCCAGTGCGGGAAATTCTTTGAAAGAGGAGCGGATCACGATGAAGAAAACGGTAACCGCTTTGATCCTGACCGGCCTGTTTTTCGCGATGTTTATCTCCGCGGACGAAGGGATGTATCCGATCAGCGAGATCATGAAGCTCGACCTCCGGTCCAAGGGGCTGGAGATCGACCCGGCCGAGATTTTCGCGACGGACAAGAGCCTGATCTTCGCCATCGTCAGCGTGGGCGCGACTGGCTCATTCCTTTCGGCCGATGGCTTGTTTATAACGAACCACCACGTCGCCTTCGGCGCCGTCCAGGCGGCGAGTACCAAAGAAAACGATTACCTCCGCAACGGGTTTTTGGCCCGGACAAGGGCCGAGGAGATCCAGGCCAAAGGGATGACGGCCCGCATTACAGAGTCATACAGGGATGTATCGGCAGATGTCCTGAGCGCCGTGAAGCCGGACATGGACTATGCGGCCCGCACCAGGGCCATAGAGAGGAGGACCAAGGAGATCGTGGCGCGCACGGAAAAAGAAAACCCGGGCAAACGGGCCGAAGTGGCCGAGATGTTTACGGGAAAGACCTATATCCTGTTTATTTACACATATTTAAAAGATATCCGCCTGGTTTATGTCCCGCCCCGCTCCATCGGTGAATTCGGCGGCGAAGAAGACAACTGGATGTGGCCGCGCCACACCGGAGACTTCTCCTTCCTGAGGGCCTATGTCGCTCCGGACGGGTCGCCGGCGGACTACGCAGCCCAGAACGTCCCCTTCAAACCCAGGCGCTTTTTGCGGGTTGCAGCCCGGGGTGTCAATGAGGGCGACTTCGTTTTTCTCCTGGGCTATCCCGGTCGGACCTTCCGGCACAGCACGGCCGGCTACCTGGCTTTCGAGGAAGAAGTCCGGATGCCCTATGTCGCCGACTGGTATGCCTGGCAGATCGACCTCATGGAAAAAATGGGCGCAGAGGACCGCGGAGTCGCGCTCCTCCATGCCGCGCGCATCAAGGGGCTGGCCAACACGATGAAGAATTTCCGCGGCAAGCTCAAGGGGATGAAAAGGCTCGGGCTGGTCGAGCGCCGGCGAGAAGAAGAGAAAGCGCTCCAGAGCTTCATCGCAGCGGATGAGAAACGGCGGTCCCAGAACGGGACGATCCTGAATGATATCACCGGGGTTTATGAGGAGATGCGGGCGGCCTTCGATTATGAGACGGTCCTGGACTATCTGCGCGGGTCGGTGAACCTGGTCGGGTCCGCCTTTACGGTTTACGAGGCGGCGCTCGAGCGGCAGAAGGCGGACCTCGAGCGCGAGCCGGCATACATGGACCGGAACTTTCCCCAAACGAAACAGAGGCTTCTGCTCTCCCTCCGCAACTACTATGAGCCCACGGACAAGGCCATTTTCAAGGAGCTGCTTCTCCGGGCCTCCAGGCTCAAGGGGCCGAACCGAATCAAGGCGGTCGACGAGCTGTTTCAGGAAGACTTCGGTGAGCCGGTCATCGATGCCTATTTAAACAAATCCTATGGAGCCTCGAGGATGAATGACGCCAAGTTCGTTGAGGAACTGCTCGCTAAAACTCCGGAGCAGATGGCCGCGGTCCAGGACCCCTTCCTCGACCTGGCCAGGGCTCTTTACCCTGCGGTCCTGGAGGGGCGCGAAAAACAGAAGGCCCGCCGGGGCGCGCTCGACCCGCTCTACGCCCGCCTGAGCGACGTCAAGGAGGCCTACTTGGGAAAGAGCTTCATCCCGGATGCTAACAACACGCTGCGGCTGACCTACGGGCGGATCAAAGGGTATGAGCCAGCGGATGCGGTTTATTACGAGCCTTTCACGACACTCCGGGGCGTCCTGGAAAAGACGACGGGCCGGGAGCCCTTCGATACGCCGGCCACCCTGTTTGACCTCTCTAAGGCCCGCGACTTCGGCGCCTTCGAGCACCCTCAGCTCCACGACGTGCCCGTCTGCATTCTTTACGATACTGATACGACCGGCGGTAACTCGGGAAGCCCGGTGATCAACGCCCGGGGTGAGTTGGTGGGGGTCAATTTCGACCGGACTTACGAGGCGACTATCAATGACTACGCCTGGAGCGAGGAATACAGCCGGTCGATCGCCGTGGACATCCGGTATGTCCTGTGGGTCACGCAGAAGTTCGCCGGAGCGGAATTCCTCCTTAGGGAGATGGGGCTTTAGTGAGCCTCAGACGTCCTCGTTTATACGAATTGAACTCAGCGAACGATGAAAGGAAAGAACCGCTTGACTCGACTCGACGGTGATCATTTGATGATGTGGAACTTCGTCTGGCGGCCGTCGAGAAAGAAGACTCCCTTTTCCGTAAAGGCCACGGCCTGTTCCAGAGGCAGACGGAATTCCTTGCCTTCGCCCCATTCCGGAACGGGCGCCGTCACGCTCATCTCGGCCGTGAAGCAGCTGTTCGGGACAAGCTTAACGTCGCCCCGCCCCGGGTTGTTCACCTGTTCCCACGGCAGTCCGATGAGCGGTCCCGGCTCGTGAAGAAAATAGCCGAGCGAATGCGAGTACACCCGGGGCCCGGGGATTCCCGACTCTTTAGCCTTCCTCAGGATGTTACCCAGCAGTTCGTTTCCGGTGAGGCCGGCCTTGAACGCGCCGCAGAAGATGTCCTGGAGCCAGTTCTCCTCGGCCATGATCTTGCGAAAAATCTCGGGAACATCGGTTTCGCCGGCCCTGAGCACGTAGGCCATTTCCTGGGCATCGGAATTGCACCGCATGTACTTGAGACCGACATCGCAATGGACGAGGTCGCCCGGCCGGATGACCTTGTCGTCTTTGCCGTACTTCTCGATATCCTTGGGATGGCGGCCGCGGATGCTGACAAACGGGCTGAAGGAAACCTTGAGCCCCAAGTCGGCGACGCGCTGCCAGTAATACCAGCGGAGGTCGTCGGTTGTGGTATGGCCTGGCGTTGTGACCTTGTTGGAAAACATATCGGCGATGATCGAATGGGAGACGACCTGGGCCCGCTCCATGAGCTCGATCTCCTCGTCCAGCAGGGTCTCCGACCATAGCGTGGCCAAGGGCTCGGCCGATTGGAGGCGCGCCGCCATTTTCGGTCCGATCGCCTCGACGAGCCTTTTCTTGAGGACGGCGGTCAGGCCGCCAGCCGCCCACTGAACTTCGCCCTCATTGATGCCGATCCTTTTCGGGTCGCGCTCCCGGACGATCCGCCCCAGGCAGTCCCACTGGCTTTCTTTCTTCTGCGCATCCCAAGCCGAGGCGTCCCAGACGTTCTTGAAGAGCCCTTGTGTGTCCGTGCGGGAGACGTTGAGCCGCTCGACACCTTTTTCAGCGCCCTGGTCAAAAAGGACGAGAATCTGAGTGATCGGATTCCAATTTTCATACGGCATCATGGTCTCAAAGATGGGGTCGGGATTGTCCTCGTTACAGCTGATAATCCACATGTCGAACCCGGTCTCCCGCATCATCTTGGGCAGGAGCCCATCGAGCCGCTTCTGGGTGATCTGGAGGGTGAGCGCCGCCCTCTCCCGGATGCTCAGGACGGCGGGAACATCCTGATCGGAGAGGGGGGCAGATAAGACGGTCGGTGCAACGGTCAAGGCGGTAAGTCCAATAAGGATAGATATGAAGATTGAGAGAGGAAGCCTTTTGGGCATTTGAACTCCTTTTCGCCAGAATTATCTTCGGATTTGTCCGAAAAGGCAACCGTCGCACTCACCGCCGACCTTATCGGAGACACTTACTTGTTTCGAGGCCCCACTTGATTCCCCAAGGGGGGAAGGGGGGTTTAATATCTAAAAGCGAAGTCTTAGAAGTGTCTCCGGAGGTTTGAACACCTCCAGAGACGCTCTCAGCTTGCGGGCCTAGGCTGGTGAGGGATAAACTCAAGATATGAGAAAGAAGGCAAAAATGATAACGATGATCCTCTTGGCTATCCTTATGCTCCTTGTTTTTGTTGCGGGCATTGCCTACTTGAACTTCAACGGTCGAATAAACCGGGAAGTCAGAGGTCTGCTTTCAGGGGCAAAATCCGGTGCCGGAACCGTCGTTATCGGGGAAATGATTCGGACTCTGCCTGAACCGGTTCAGAGGTATTTAGCTTATTCAGGGGTCTTGGGAAAACAGATGCCTCGCACCATCCGCTTGAAACAAATCGGCAAAATCAGACAGGATGAAAAATCAGCCTGGATGAAACTCGAGGCGGTGGAATACTACTCAACGACTCCCCCGGCATTTATTTGGAAAGCCTTTTTGCCCACCAGGAGATTTCCCCTGACCCTGGGCCGGAGTCAGCCGTCCGAGCAGGAGCTCGGTCGGAAACCCGATTATCCAGCGGAACGGAAGGACGAACGCAATGACCCGCACCGGATGGGGAAGGAGTTCGAGAGGGGCGATCTGTCGGGTCGAGCCTCGACTTCTATTCTCGAAGAGCGCTTCATCCCCGCTGAAGTCAAGTGGTTTTTGGCCTGGGGATGCATTCCCGCCGGGATGGAATTTTCCTTTTTTCGGGCAAAGCGGCATAATAGAAGGCCGGTAGTGTCGTAATATTTTGAGGAACAACCATGAATCGTAAAAAATTCGCTCTGTTGACGTTGCTTCTGTCGGTTTTGATCTTCACCTTGGCCGCCCAACAGCTGGCGGTTTCCCAGCAGGCTGAAGACCTCAAGCCGGTCCTGGCCGAGATCGAACGCGCCGGCGGTTTGAAGGAACACCCCGACGCCAATGCCCTCGTCGTCTTCGAGGAAACTCGGACCGTCTTCGATGAGAGCGGCGAGTTCACCTCGACCGAGCACGCCCTCGTCAAGATCCTGACCGATAAGGGCAAGCAGACGTTCGCGACGAGGAAGCTGCCCTATCACCGCCGATATTCGACCGTCAAGGTGATCCTGGCCCGGGTCATCAAGAAAGACGGCCGCGCGCTACCCGTCACCGCCGAGTTCATGAAGGACGGGACGATGGAAGAGACCCAGGCCATGAACATCTTCGAAGAGAATTTTCGCCGGCTCAGCGTTACGTTTCCCGGCGTCGAGGTCGGAGATTCGATCGAGATGACCGTCGAGACGCACTCCAAGCCGCTCATCCAAGGCCACTACAACGACCTCACCCTGTTTCAGAGCATCGAGCCCGTGCTGAGGAAGGACGTGTCGATCGATGGCCCGGCCTCCAAGCCGCTCCGGAATGTCGTGAAGAACGGGAAGCTCGAGTTTTCCGAGCAGAAGAAGGGCGGCCGGGTTGTCTATCGCTGGAGGGCGGTGAACCTGCCCAAGATCGAGCAGGAGCTGGCCATGGCCTCGCTCGCCGACGTGGCCACCCGAGTCGTCACCGGCACTTTTAGGGACTGGAAAGAGCTCTCCAAGTATGGAGACAGCCTGAATGCCGGCAAGGTCGATTCGAACGAGGCGATGAAGGCGAAGGTCGCCGAACTGACCAAGGATTGTGCCGCCCAAGAGGACAAGATTCTGGCCATTTTCCGGTACGTCTCCCAGAAGATCCGGTACATGGGCTCGTCCATGGACCTGGGCGCTTTTATCGAACCTCACCAGGCCACTTATACCTTCGAGAAGCAGTACGGGGTCTGCCGTGACAAGTCCATCCTGATGATGGCCATGCTCAAGGAAATCGGCGTGAGGGCGTATGACGCCTTGATCAACGTGTCGCGGTCGACCGACCCGGAGATACCGATCATTTTCTTCGAGCACGCCATCTGCGGCGTGGTCATGGACGACGGACATATCGTCTACATGGACCCGACGCTCGAGCTCAGTTCCTCCTTCGGCGAGACCTATGTCGGCGGCCGGTACGTTCTTCTCTTGGACGAACAGGGAAAAGACCTGATCAAGGTCCCGCCCATTCCCGCCGAGGAGGGCCTCGGCACGATCCGGGGCGAAACCCAGGTCCTGCCCGACGGAAGTATTCAGGGGAAGGTCAAAATCTCGGGCAAGGGCTTTTATGATTTCGTCCTGCGCTCGGTGGCCAAGCAGGTCCCGGCTTTTCAGTTTCCGATGGTCTTTCAGCAGCTCGGCCAGAATCTCGCGACCACGATCAAGATCGAGAACGTGAAACCTGGAGAGTTCGCAGACCTGGCCAAACCGTATGAAATCAATTTTGAGTACAAGGCCAAGGACTATGTCGTCGACATCGGAAAGCTCGTGATGTTCAAGATCCCGTTCTCTACCCAGGCTTTTGATATCATCTCGGTCGGCATTTTCCAGGTGCTGGCCGACCGGGAAGAAAGGAAGTATCCAATCTTCCTGTTCGCCCCCCGCGGCTGCCGCGAGGAAGAGACGATCATCATCCCCCCGGGTTACAGAGTGAAGGCCGTGCCCGACCCGGTGTCGATCAGGGAGGGGCCCGTGTCGCTGACGCTGACCACGGCATTGAAGGGGAACGAGGTCGCCTTCACGAGCGATTTTCGGATCGAGGCCTCGAGCCTCGACCCCCAGGGATACCAGGGTTTAAGGAAGGTGGTCAGGGGGCTGAGGCGTTTCCAGAAGAGCATGGTTATCCTGGAAAAGGTTGAAGCAGGCGTTCCGGGAGGTGGCCGATGAAGAAGATCGCAGTCGGTCTGTTTCTCGTCGTCCTTCTTCTCGCCTCGGCGGGGGCGCAGGAGAAGGTCGAGGATCTCGCCAAAAGCGCGCCGTCGCGCGCCAAGTACCCGGATTCGAGCGCGGTCGTTGTCCGGGCGGGTGAAGTGTTCACTCTAACGAAGACCGGTGGCTCGACGCACGAGTATTTCCGGGCCCTCGAGGTCTTCAACCTGACCGGCCGGGAAAAATTCAGCGACTTCCGTATACCCTTCGACAAAAACGACGAAAAAGTCGAGGTCATCCTGGCCAAGACGATCAAGGGTGACGGCACGGTCGTCGACGTCGAGCCCAAGGCCATCAATGACGTGACCCCGCCGGAGCTCGCCGAAGCCGACCTTTATGCGAATATCATCCACAGGGTGCTCTCGTTTTCCTCGGTCGATCCTGGATCGATGCTCGCCGTCCATTTCAAGAAAAATAACGAGAAGGCCGACCAGGTTGAGGGCGTGGTGCTCTTTCAACTCGATGAGCCGATTGTCCGGAAAGACCTGAAAATCGTCATTCCCGAAAACCGGGCCCTCCGGTACAAGATCAGGGGGTTGACGGCCGAGCTCAAGGAGGAGGCCGAGGGAGATCAGAAGACCTATCATCTCCAGGCTGCCGACTCGCCACAGATCAAGCCCGAGGAATACATGCCGCCCCTTCAGGAGGTGGCCTCCCGGATCGTCTTCAGCACCTTTCCGGACTGGAAAGTTGCCTCGGGCGCCTTCGCGGGCTCTTTCTACGCAGCGGCCAATCCCGGCCCGGACATCGAGGAGTTTGTCCAGAACCTGACGAACGGCGCGAAGACCGAGCTCGATAAGATCAAGGCCGTATCGTTCTTCGTCGCCAAAGACATCCGGAGTGTCCGGTTTGCCTTCGGCGAGGGAGGTTATGACGTTCATGCCGCCGGCGCGGTCCTGAAAAACCGTTACGGCGATTGGAAGGACAAGGGAGCGCTGCTCGTCGCCATGCTCAGGGCAGCGGGCGTGACGGCTCATCCGGTCCTCGTCAACGCGCGGGCCGTGCCTCCCGAGGAGGATGTGCCGACTCTCAAGCAGTTCGACGCGCTCCTCGTTGGGGTGCTGCAAGCCGGAGACGGCGGATATCTTTTTCTCGACCCGTTCGCCGACGATTCGCTCTTCGGGTATTTCCAGGAAGGGAGAGGCTCGAGGGGGTTGCTTGTGAGGCCCGACGGCGCGGAATTCGTGGACGTGCTCTGTCTTCCCGAGGCCGAGAGCGTCGAGAGGTGCGAGATCTCGGCCGAGCTCGACGGGGCTGGCGCCATCAAGGGAAAAATCTCGGCCGACCTTTCCGGGCTCTTCGACCTCCGGGCGCGGCAAGCCCTTAAGGATATGACCTCGATAGAGCGAGCCGTTTTCTTCGCCGAGTCGATCAACCGGCTCTGCGAGGACGGTAAAGCATCGAAGAACGACCTGAGTGACGCCAGAAACCTGGCGGAGCCCGTCAGGATTTCGCAGGAATTCAGCGGCCGGAACTATGGCCTCTTCCAGGGGGCGATCATGCTGGTTCCGATCCCCGCGGTTCCATATGGATTCGCAGATCTCCCCTCGGCTCCCAGCCTGGCCAAGAGACGGTACCCGTTCCGGATGACCGGCGAGAATGAAATCTATTCGACGGTCTCCTTCAAGATTCCCGCCGGGTTCAAGCCCCTCTATCTGCCGGAGGGTTTCAGCCATCAGAAAGATTACGGCGAGTTCTCGTTTGCGGCGTCCTATGACCCGGCGAAGTCGATGGTGATCATCAAGAAAGCGATGCTGTTCAAGAAGAGGGACATTTCCTTGGATCAGTATGACGAATTCAAAAAGATCATCGATTCCTTCGGCACCACCAAGAACACCCTGATCCTGCTGGAGAAAGAATAGAGTTCCTGAAAACGAAAGCCTCGAGCTCTTAGACCAACGCCTCGATTACCGCTTCCTAACCATGCCCTCGACGGAGAAAAGGTGGCGAAGCTATTTCTACAGCTTTGCCTATGCCTCGGCCTTGGAAAAAGGGGAGAGGCACCCGCTGACTGACCCACCGCTCAGGGCAATTTCTTCCTCTTTTGGCTGGAGCCGTACCTGATATCTAAAAACCACATGGCACAATAGTCATCATTTGTCATGATATTTGACGACAATGGTGACACATTCAAGAATAAACGTCTTTTCGGTGTTTGATCCGGTAAATATATATTCGCTTTAAAGCATCGTCGATCCGATAGAGAATGCGATAGTCCCCGGTTCGGATGCGATATCCGTCATCATCCGTCAACTTAAGACAGCCGGGCGGACGTGCGTCCTTTGACAGGGCGCGGATTTTCTTGAGGATACGAGCAAAGACCGGCGCCTCCAGCTTATCGAGGTCTTTTTGCGCCGCAGGGAGGACGAGGAGTTCATACACGGCGCTTCTTGAGGTACTCGTCGAGAGAAATAGCTTGTTGTTCCAACTCGCGCAGGTTCTTCAAATCCACGAGGTCTTCTTTGAGCTCCTCCCGGGCGAGCTGTTCGAGGATGGCTTTTTCGACGAAAAATCCATACTTCAGCCCTCTCTCCCGGCAGAAATGCTTGACCCGCTCGGCGACGGCATAATTCACTTTCACGGCCAGAGTGGTTTTTCCCTCTTTCATGGCGCTCCCATGATAGAATAAATATTTAACTTTGTCAATATTTAGTTTATTTTAGTTAAGCTATATAACTTTAGTTTTAAATCGACGAAATCTCCAAGGGCGTCCGGCCTCTATTTGCCCCGGTGATTCCGGTCGATTGGATAGGGACTCTTCGTTGATCCCAGTTGAAATAGACTGGCCCCCTTTCTCCAGCGTGATCTCTATGAAGGCATAAAGAGATTCTGGAGACGGATTGAGCCGGTATCAGGCGCCTTGGCCCGGCGATTGAAGGGATTCTAGACGTTTCCTGGCATCGGCCAATTCCGGATGGTTCGGGTCCGCGTCCTTCCAGTATTCGAGGAATTTCTTGTACTCGGCGGAGGCGCTCGCTTTTTCCCCCTTTTCTTCATAGACGCGGCCCAGCCGATAATGATAGAGCGGATGGATGAGGTAGCGGACCTGGTTTTTCGGGTCGATGGTCATGAGGCGATTATATTCAGCGATGGCCTTATCGAGGTCCCCCTTTTTCCAGTAAGCCCGGGCCAGGACGTCCTTGAGGAAGGGGGTATTGTAGCCGGGCATGCTCGATGTATTCATGTTCCCAAAATTCTCCGGGACAATTTTTTCCCCGACCTCTATCGCTTTCTCGGGCAGATTCTCCGCGAGAATGACTTCTGCCTGCAAGAGCCGGTACTCCATGGACATGCCTTCTTGGCTTGCCTGATCCAATTGGGGAAGAAGCAGCTCAATTTCCTTGAGTCTGTCCTTGGCGGCATCCAGGCGCCCCTGCTTCAGGTCTACTGTGACGAGAAGAATATTATTCCACGCCGCCCAGGAAGTCTGATAGGAGGGGTTCCGCTTCATACCCCAATCAATGTAGGCTTGATATGCCTGTCTGGCCAGATCGTATTCGCCCCGGTCGGCGTACAGGTATCCCATGATCGAATTGGTGCCGGCCGCGGGGGTGTCAGCGCCGGCGCCTTCTAACTGTGCTCTTATGGTTTTATATTCGGCCAGGCTTTCATCCCAGCGGCCGAGAAAATATTCGAAGTAGGCCTTAAGCCAGCGCGCCTCGGTTTTTTCCATGCGCGTCGGCGCCCTGGCGATATACTCTTCCAGCCAATGCCAGGTCTCCGCGTAATTCTCCTCCAGCGCGAAAACGTAGGCCAGGCCGCGGCAGGAGCCGGAAAAATCAGGCCTGATCTCCAATGCCTCCCGGTATTTTGCTTTGGCCTGGTCGAATTTCCCCTGGCGAAAATAGAGCTCGGCGATGGAGTCTATGGGATTGGCCTGCCCCGGGTTTGCGGCCGCGTAGCGCTCGAAAGACCGAATCGCTTTTTCAAAATCCCCGATATCCGCATACGCATAACCGGCCTGGTTCAGGGCCAGCCCAAAATTCGGGTCCAGGGCCAGGGCCCTCTCGTGGGAAGCAATGGCTTCCGGGTATTTGTTGTCGGCTTGGTAATAGTTTCCGAGTTCATGATGGAACTGCTTTTCTTGCGGGAATTTCTTGGTCAACTCCAGTAAGAGGCGCAGTCTTTTCTCCGGATTCCGTTCGACTGCACTGGCGTATCCGGCATCAATGTAGAGCCTTTCCTTCTCGGTCGCCTTCTCGGAATATTTTTTAGCCATCTCATAGGCCTCGGTCATGGCCTTGGTGTCGTAGAGAGCGCTTGCAACCTTGCCCAGATAGAGGTAGGCGACCGCGAACGTCGGGTCGAGCGCAACGGCCTTCTCCAGGAATTTGCGCGCGTCCGCGTAGTAGAACTTCTCGTAGTCGTCCCGGCCTCGCAGGAAATAGTTATAGGCTTCCATCGAGCTCGTGGTGATTTCGGCGATCTTAGGTTGGGCGATTTCGAGTTTGGCGGCAACGGGGCCGAGTCCGCGGGAAATGGTGCGGCTGATCTCGTCGATCTGTGTCTTCAGGACGCTCGAGACGCCGTCGCCCTTGGAAGATGCGGTTCGGAGAATCTCTTTGCTGGCCACATCTAAGACCTTGACGTCCGTGGCAAATGTCTCGCCCGCTTTGATGTAGCTTCCGAGGACAAGGGAGGCGATGCCTTCCTTGCGGCAGACGTCGAACCCGGCCTCCTCGTCGCCAACCGCAGCGGCGTCCTTACCCGATTGGCGGAGAAGGTCATTCAGGCGCTCCCATGAGGTCACCTGGAAGTGCCCCGACTGCTCGAGGCTGGTGATGAGGAGGTTGGGGATGGCTTCCTGGAGATAGTCGAGGCTTTGGTCGCCGGTCCGATTCTTGAAACCGATGACGGCAATAGCGCGTTTGGGCCCTGCCTTTTGAGGAATCAACTTCCAGACAGCCAACCCGACGATAACCACTGCGATCAAAGCAGCGATCGGCCACAGGGCTTTTTTCAGGGTGAACTGGACTGTGATCTGCTTCGAGGTGAGAGTCTTCCGGATCGGCAGCGGCTGCGACGTGGTCGGGAGTTCTTTCTCGATCCTGGCAAGTTCCGTCAGAATCTCGTCCGAGCTCTGATACCTTTTCTCTTTCGGTTTTTCCAGGCATTTGAGAATGATTCGGCCCAGCTCGTCCGGAATCTGGGCGTTGATGCTTCTGGGGTCGGGCGGCCGTTCACTTTTCTGCTTAACGGCAACACTCAGAGGAGTGTCGCCCTCGAACGGGAGATGCCCGGTCAGCATTTCAAATAGGATTATCCCCAGGGAATAAATGTCGGAGCGCGGGTCGGCCTCTTTTCCATCCACCTGCTCCGGCGACATGTACTCCGGAGTCCCGATCATGACACCGGCGCCGGTCATTCCTCTGGCCGTCAGCGAACGGGCGATCCCGAAATCCATGATCCGGGCGTTTCCCTCGCGGTCGATCATAACGTTCTGAGGTTTGAGGTCGCGATGGACGACGCCGAGGCGGTGAGCCTCGGACAGGCCTTCGCAGACCTGCTTGCCGATGCTGACCGCCTTGCCGACAGGCAGAGCGCCGATCCTGTGGATCAGGCTCTTGAGGTCCTCCCCGGAGACATATTCCATGGTGATGTAATATGTCCCTTCTTCCCGGCCGAGGTCGAACATCCGGCAGACATTCCGGTGCGAGATGGCCCGGGCGAGCTTCAATTCATTCCGGAAGCGCTCGATGGTCCTCTCGTCCGCGGCGATATCGGGATGGAGAAGCTTCAGGGCCATCTTTTCCTGGACTTCCGTGTCGAAGACTTTGTAAACCCGGCCCATTCCGCCCCGGCCCAGGTCCTCGATGATCTGATATCTCCGGGCAAATGTCGTCCCGGCCGTCAATTCCTTGATCGGCACCTGGATCGTCTCCGTGAGCACGAATTCTTTGTCCGGCGGCAGGGGAGAGGCGCAATTCCCGCAGAACCGGGTGCCGGAAGGGTTTTCAGAGTGACACTTGGGGCATTTCGACACGAAGCGCCTTCCTTCGGTTACTTGTCCCGAATGATACTTTTCCCTTACCGTTTGCGCAAGGGGTCCTTAGGTCTTGCCCTAATACATAACATCCCCTCGCGGCGCTGTCAATACCGCGGGGGCTCTATGATGAAAAGCGGGCTGACCAGAAGGGCTCCGCCTTCCCCCTCCTCCCTACCTCCTCCCACCAGGGGAGGAGGATATATGAATTGTGCCTCCCATTCCTCACTTCTCAGAGGGAGAGAATAAAATTAGACAGGGCCCTGCACGCTACCGAGAAAATCAGCGCGGGGCCAGGGCCGCTTTGAGGCGGGCGGCCGTGATCGGGAGCCGGTAAAGCCGGGCGCCCGTCGCGTCGAAGACCGCGTCGGCCACAACCGCTCCCATGTTGACGATGGGCGGCTCACCTCCTCCCTGTGGTTCCAGCCCGGGATTATCCACCAGGATGGTCTCGATCTTCGGCAGCCAGGAGAAGCGCGGGATCTCGTAGGTGTCGAAATTCCGGTCCTGGATGGCGCCGCCGCGGAAATGGATCTCTTCGGACAGACAGTATCCCAGTCCCATGGTGATGCACCCCTCAATCTGGGCCCGGGCGCCGTCGGGGTTGATCACCCGGCCCATGTCCTGGGCGCAGACAACGCGTTTCACTTTTATCGTGCCGCTTTTTTCGACCGCGACCTCGGCCATGGTGGCGACATAGGTGTTGAGATAATTCACGCAGGCCAATCCCACACCGCGGCCGCTGGGCGCCTTACCCGGCTTCCAGCCGAACTTCTCGGCAGCAGCCTGGAGCACTTTCTTCATCCTTTCGTCCTTCAGGTTGAGCAACCGGAACTCCAGGGCGTCCAGGCCGGCCTTCGCCGCCATCGCATCCATGTGCGACTCGCGGGCGAACGTATTTGTGTTGCTTCCCGGCGCTCTCCAGGCTCCGACCTCGAAGGGATGGGCACCGGCGCCTCCCCGGCCCCAACTGCCCCGCGAAAGGATCCGGTAGTGGGGGATATCGTAGAAAGGCTGGGATGTCCGCTCGCCACCGAAAAAGATGACATAGTCCCAGAGGACAAGCTTGTTTACCGCGTCCAGGCCGGAGACGATCTTAACGACTGCCGCCGGCTGGAAGGTGTCGTAAAAAAATTCCTCGCTGCGGTTCCAGGCGACCTGGACGGGCGCTCCGGCGAGTTTGGCCAAGAGGGCAGCCTCGACGGTCTGCCTGTTCCTGTTCTTGCCGCCGAAACCGCCGCCGACGAACGGTGTTATGACGCGGACCTTTTCCACCGCCAGGCCGAGAGCCTGGGCGACTTCCTCCTGAAGGCCGAAAGGCCGCTGGGTCGACGCCCAGACCGTGGCCGAGCCGCCCTCGATTTTGACAGCGGCGGTGTGAGGCTCGACCGGTGCATGGGCGACATAGGGAGTGAAATAGGTTTCTTCGAAAACCGACGTTGCCAGCTTCCTCCCTTCCTCGAGGTTGCCTTTTTCTTCGATTACGTCTCCCGCGGGGGCCACCTTGACCAGATGCTCATAGATGGTCTCGTCGTCAACGGTTGCTTCGGGCACATCCCACTCCGCCTTGATCTTGGAAAGAGCTCTCTCAGCTAGGTCGGAAGATCTGTGGAGGACAGCGACCATGTCGCCGTCCTGGATGATCCTGACCCCCTCGGTCCTTTCCGCTCCGGAGAGATCGATCGTCTTGAGCTTCGCTCCGTGGGCGGGCGGCCTTAGAATCCGGGCGTAGAGCATCCCGGGCAGGCGGATGTCGCCGGCGTACTGGGCTTTCCCGGTCGCTTTGAGCACCGAGTCCTTGCGGTCGGCCGGGTTTCCGACGATGGCATACTCTGAAGGCGGCTTGACGGGCGGCTTCGGGTCAATGTGCCGTTCGATCATCTTCCCCTTGGCCAGGGCTCCGTAGGAAACGCGGTTTTGCGGGTTCGCCTTTTCCTGGACAAGGCCGTCCTTGGTCGCCAGTTGAGCGACCGGGAGCTTCAAGTGCTCGGAAGCGAGCTCGATGAGGACCGCCCTGGCCTCGGCGGCCGCCTGCCGGAGTGCCGGGCCGAAATACTTGATCGACCGCGAGCCGAAAGTCCCCATGTCCCACGGACAGAGCGCCGTGTCTCCCATGATTATATCTACCCTGTCGAGCGCGACGTCGAGCTCTTCGGCGGCGATCTGGGCCAGCGCTGTTTGGGTGCCCTGGCCGAGCTCGGCTTTGCCTGAGAACCCAGTCACCTTCCCGTCCTCCGCGATCCGGAGGTAGGCGTTGAAGTCGGTGGGATAATCCCGGCCCCCGGCCCGCTGTTGACCCTCGAGCCAGTCCCGGGGCTCGCCGATCGTAAAGAACACAAACACGCCGCCACCGGCCAGCTTCATGAACTCGCGGCGTTTCATCTCCGTGCTCCCTTCTTCATTTCCTGAGCGGCCGTCTCAATGGCCTCGATGATCCGCATGTAGCCGCCACACCGGCAAAAATTATCGTCCATGGCCAGGATGATTCCCTCCCGCGTCGGCTGCGGATTTTTCCGGAGCAGACTATAAGCCGTGAGGATCATCCCCGAAGTGCAGAACCCGCACTGCATGACGTTGTGACGGACGAACGCCTCCTGGAGGGGGTGGAGTCTACCGTCCGCGGCCAGGCCCTCTATGGTGGTGAGTTTCTTGGCGTGCACGTCTTTCATGGGATACTGGCAAGACCTTACGGCCTCGCCGTCGACGAGGACCGTGCAGGCGCCGCAGATCCCCTCCCCGCAGCCGTACTTCGTCCCAGTCAGCCCGAGTTCAGTGCGCAAGATCCAGAGGAGCATTCGCTCAGGGTCTACGTCCAGGCTGACGGGCCGGCCGTTGATTTCGAAGCGGATCATATCTTTCATGCCCTTCCCCTTACTTATAGAACGCTTCCAATTCTATGTATATCACCGTAAATCCTCAGGCGTCAATAAAATAGTCAGGGTCTTTTTTTGAGCGGTAATCATGAGGCTCCATCCCGGGATCTCCTTCACCGAGCTGAAGTACATCGTCGAAATGGGGGTGAGCCCGATGGAGACGATCGTGGCGGCGAGCGGCCCGAGTCCTTCGACGTCCTCGGCAAACTCGAGGTCGTCATCGTCGGCGGCAAGAGCCACCGGTCTTAAGAAGATTTGCCAACGCCTATTTGGTCTGGTCTTCTTCTTTTTCTTTTTTCTTCTTGTTCAGCGCGGTCTTGAGCTTCTCGGCGAACAGCCCGCCAAAAGTGATTTCTTTCGCCGCCGCGGGCTTGGGCTCTTCCTTCTTCTCCCGGGCGGCGGTCTCTTCTTCCGCTTCCTCTTTTTGCTTGACGGCGGCGAGAGCTTCCTGTTCGCCTTCGGCCAGCTCGATCCGCTCCTCGATCACCCGGCGCTCGCTCTTTCGGGGCCGCGGCCCTCTCTCTCCCTCGATCTTGGGTTTCTTCTTCCTGACCGGCTTTTCCTTGGCCGGGGGCATTTCGACTTTGACCTTTTCGACGGCCGGAGCGACCTGGACCGGGACGGGAGGAGAAACCTCTTCCCTTTCGATTTCCTCTTCGGGAATGGCCTCTTCCGGGACGGCCTCCTCAGGCGCCTCGAGGACCTGCGCTCCCTCGGCCTCAATGGGCAACTCTGGCCTGACTTCTTCGACGGCCTTGCGGGGCTCCTGGTAGAAGAAAATGCCTTTTTTCTTTTCCGAGGTGCTGAATTCCGGGGAGTTGAGGAGGGTGGTCTCGACGTCCTCCTGGGTGGTCTGCTTGAGCATATCCACCAGGTGGTAGGCTCTGAGAAAATGGAGCGAGTGGCCGTCGGACTCCAGGCCGAAATTCTGGAAGATGAGGACCAAAAGGTCGTGGAGGTCCTTGTCTTCCCTCTGCTCATTCAGGGTAAGGAGCTGGGCCAGGGTTTCTTTCTCCAGGAAGATGATCTTGTTCGGCAGGGCGAAGGTGAAGGTTTCGGCTCCCGGGCTGGTGAACCGATCCTCTGCCGGGTTGTAGTTCAGCTGCGGCACGGAGATCTTTTTTTTGGATTTCTTCAGCCAGAAGTTGAACTGACCGGGGCTCTTTTTCTCCAGGGTCAGGCTCGTCCCCTGGGGGATGTTATTGGTCAGGAAGAATTCCTTCAACCCCAGGAAGAAGCAGCCGGTGGGATAATAAAAGACGGTGTAGCTCTTGTTCTCCTCGGCGTCCAGGAAGATGTACTCCCGGGCATGGGAGAGCTCCTTGTTCAGGCTCTTGGGTACCCGCACCCCTCCCGACAGGACTTCCCGCCAGGTGAGATAGATCTTGAGAGGGAATTCGTGGAAGGTGCTGAGCTGAGGCTTTTCCGTTACCTCAGTCTCCGGCAGCCTGGCCGGAGAAGCCGCCAACGGGAGCTCCTCCAGGAAGGAGTTGAGGATGGTTTTGAGGTGCCAGCGGCCCCAGCCGAGGGGCGAGACGAAGACGAACTCTTTCTTATACTTCTTCTCCAGGGCCGCGTTGAACGAGACGCAGGTGATGTCGAAAAGGTTGTGGGAAGGCTCGAGGCCGAAGAACCTGTTGACGAGTTCCTCGGTCGCCGCCGAGCTGCGCGTTTCCTGGATGTGCTTTTCCGCCTCCTTGACCTTCTCCTCGGGGATGGCGACTTGGTTCTTGGTCAATTGCCAATGGTCGTTCCAGCTGAAGAATGGCACGGACTTGGAGAGGGCTGTCCGCAGGTTCTTCTCCAGGGCTTTCATGTCCCGGTCGGTCATCGGGAGCTCGTTGAGGCGGGGGTCCTCGGCCTTTTCCATCGTCTCGGGGGTCAGGGCTTTTCCCTCGCAGTCGGAGGGCAGGAGGACCTGGGTCCTGGTCTTTTTCATGTAGTCGATGTACTTCCGGAAAAGGCCGCCCCCCGTGTAATCCACCTCGAGCA
The DNA here is from genome assembly GCA_017886205.1 of Candidatus Aminicenantota bacterium. Lineage (GTDB taxonomy): Bacteria > Acidobacteriota > Aminicenantia > Aminicenantales > UBA8522 > UBA8522. Next base: position 97,521 of record JAFNEO010000009.1, read on the forward strand.
TCTCGCACTCGAAGCTCTTGTAGAAGATTTTGTTTATGATTTTGAAGACCACTGTCCCCTTGAAGTGTTCGACCGTCTTGCTGCTGACCGTCAGGGCTTCATCGTATTCCTTGTAGATGAGGTCGCCGACTTGGTATTTGCAGTTGGGGTCGTACTTGAGGACGTCGGCGACCCTTTGGCTGGCGGTCTTGTGGAAGGCCAGTTTCTCGCTGATCTCCTTGAGAGAAAGAGGCCGGGGGGTCTGTTCGAATTCCCGCTCGACGAAGCTGAGATTGTCCGCGCTGACCTGGGTGAGGTTGTTCTCTTTATCCATTTTTTTCGGTTTTTCCCATTAATAATACCATAATCACCTTCTGGACATGAAGCCGGTTTTCGGCCTGGTCGAAGACGAGGGAACTCGGGAAGTCTATTACCTCATCGGTGACCTCATCGCCCCGGTGAGCGGGCAGGCAGTGCATAAAGAACACGTTTTTCTTGGCCTGGGCCATCAGTCCACGGTTGACCTGGAAGGGCGCGAAAGTCCGGGCTCGGGCGTCTTTCTCGGCCTCCTGGCCCATGGACGTCCAGGTATCGGTGTAGACGGCGCCGGCCCCAGTCACGGCCTGGCGGGGATCGCCGGTCAAGGTCAAGGAGAAACCCGTGTCTTTGCCGTCTTCCCTGGCCAGCTTAACTATATCCAAGCTCGGCTCGTAGCCGGCGGGTGTCGCCACGGCCATCGCGCATCCGGCTTTGGCGGCCGCGAACATCAAGCTGTGGCAAACGTTGTTCCCGTCGCCGACATAGGCGAGCTTGAGTTTCGAAAGGTCACCCACCTTCTCTTTCAAAGTAAAGAAGTCGGCCATGGCCTGGCAGGGATGGAGGAGGTCGGACAGGGCGTTGATGACCGGGATCTTTACCGCTGCCGCCAGGTCGATGATGTTCTTGTGGGCAAAGGTCCGGATCATGATCCCGTGGACCCAGCGCTCCAGGTTCTTGCCGACATCGTAGAAGCTCTCGCGGGCGCCGACCTGGCCGTCCGAAGGACTCAGGTAGATGGCGTGACCGCCGAGCTCGAGCATCCCGACCTCGAAAGTCATCCGGGTGCGGAGAGACGGCTTCTGGAAGATCATGGCCAGCACCTTTCTCTTAAGCGCCTTGTGGTAGTGATGGGGGTCGGCCTTCATCCGGACCGCCATGTCCAGGATCTCATGGAACTCGTAAAGGCTGATGTCGTGGATGGAGATAAAGTCTTTGTTCACCCATTTCCTCCTAGGCGGCCGTGATCCGCGTCCCCGACCGGTTGAGCAGGGCGGCCTTGAGATGGCTGGCCGAGGTGATCAGGACTTCTTTCCCGCCCGCCTGGATGTATCCGATGGCGGCCTCGATCTTCGGGCCCATCGACCCCCGCGGGAACTGGCCCTGGGCCAGGTATTCTTGCGCCTGCGCGATGGTCATGGCTTCGATCGGCCTTTCTTGCGGCGTCCCGAAATCCAGGAAGACGCGTTCAATGCCGGTCAGGATGATGAAAAGGTCGACCTTGACCTCCCGGGCGATCAGGCTGGCCACGTAGTCCTTGTCGATGACGGCTTCGACTCCCTCGAAGAGGCCGCGGCCGCTGATGATGATCGGGATCCCTCCCCCGCCTGCGGCGATGACGATCCGGCCGGCGCAGACGAGGTCCCGGATGATCCACTTGGAAACGACGTCGATGGGCTTGGGGGACGGCACGACCTTCCGGTACCCCCGGCCGGCGTCCTCGACCATGGTCCATTTCTTTTCCTTGGCCAGCGCCTGGGCCCGGTATTTGGTGTAGAAGGGGCCCACCGGCTTGGTGGGGTTGAAGAAGGCCGGGTCCTCCCTGTCCACGACGACCTGGGTAACCAGGGTGGCCACTTCTTTGTCGATCGAACGGGTCCGGAGCTCATTGATGACCGCCTTCTCCAGCATGAATCCCATGCTGCCTTCGGTCATGGCGTCGCAGACGTCGAGGCTGAATGGAGGAATCTTGGTGACGGCCTCCTCCATCTGAATGAGCAGGTTCCCGACCTGGGGCCCGTTGCCGTGGACGATGATGAGTTCGTAGCCTTTGCGGAGGATGTGGACCATCAGCCGGGCGGCGTGCTGGGCGTTTCGCATCTGCTCTTCCTGGAGTCCCCGTTCGTTCTCGGGGAGCAGGGCATTTCCGCCGAAGGCGATGAGGGCGATCTTCTGCTTCATCAGAACCCTTTGAGCACGTCCTTTAGGTTGGGCGAGCCGATCTCCTCGAGTTCGTAGCGGACGCGGAGCAGCTTCTTGTTGGTGGTGAGGACTCGGTTGAGGTCGATAGGGGTGGCGCTCACGACCAGGTCGCAGTCGATCCGGTCGATGGTCGCGGCCAGCTCACTGGTCTGCTTGTCGCCGTAGCCCATGGCGGGGAGGACCCTGTCCAGGTGGTTGTATTTCTCGAATGTCTTCTTGATGCTCCCGACCGCAAAGGGACGCGGATCGATGATCTCGGCGGCGCCGTATTTCTGGGCGGCGACGATCCCGGCGCCGAACTTCATGCCGCCGTGGGTCAGGGTCGGGCCGTCCTCGATGACCAGGACACGCTTGCCCGCGATGGCCCCGCCGTCGTCGACTGTGATCTTGGAGTTGGCGCGGATGATCACGGCCCCGGGGTTGAGGCTCTTGATATTCGCCATGACGATATCGACCTGGTCCTTCTGGGCTGTGTCCATCTTGTTGATGACGATGACCTTGGCCCGGCGGAAGTTGGTCTCGCCGGGATGGTAACGGAGTTCGTGGCCCGCCCGATGGGGGTCGGCGACGACGATCTCGAGGTTGGACCTGTAAAAAGAGAAGTCGTTGTTGCCGCCGTCCCAGAGGATGACGTCGGCTTCTTTCTCGGCCTGCCTCAGGATGGCCCCATAGTCGACGCCCGCATAGACGATGATCCCGTTGTCGATATGGGGCTCGTACTCTTCGCGCTCCTCGATCGTGCACTCGTGCTTGTCCAGGTCGGAGTAGGCGGCGAAACGCTGAACCTTCTGCTTCACTAGGTCGCCGTAGGGCATGGGATGGCGGATGACGGCGACCCTCCGGCCCTTGGCCTTGAGGAGGAGGGCGACCTTGCGGCTGGTCTGGCTCTTGCCGGACCCCGTGCGCACGGCGCACACCGAGACCACGGGCTTCCGACTCTTGATCATGGTGTCGTCGGGGCCGAGGAGGACGAAGTTGGCTCCGGCAGCCATGACCTGGGAGGCCTTGTGCATCACATACTCGTGGGAGACGTCGCTGTAGGCGAAATGGACATCATCCACCTTGTGCTCGTTGATGAGTGAATTGAGGTCCGCCTCGGAGTGGATCGGGATGCCCTTGGGGTAAAGCTTCCCCGCGAGCTCGGCCGGGTACTTGCGGCCCTCGATGTCCGGGATCTGGGTGGCGGTGAAGGCGACGACCTTGTAGGCCGGGTTGTTGCGGAAGTAGACGTTGAAATTGTGGAAGTCCCTTCCGGCGGCGCCCATGATGATGACTTTCTTCATGATAATTGCTCCTTATCAGACCGGGCGGCCTATTTTATGGGACAGACTGCCCCGTCAAAAAAATGAACGATTAGTATAATACAGGCGCTCGGGTTAAATCAAACGGCTTGCCCCACGTTGGGGCGGTCAGCTCTTGTGGGCATTCAGCCCGTGCTGGAGCTTGCTGTGCTTGACGCTGTAGAGGAAGTAAATGAGCAGGCCGGCCAGGAGCCAGGCGCCGAACCGGAACCAGGTCACCTTGGGCAGGCTGTACATGAGGTAGAAACAGAAGCCGACCGTGATCAGCGGCGTGAAGGGCACTCCCGGCGTCTTGAACTTCCTCTCCACCTCGGGCCGGGTCTTTCTCAGGACGATGACGCCGATGGAGACGAGGACGAAGGCGAACAGGGTGCCGATGTTGCAAAGGTCGATAATCATGGTCAGCGGGAAAAGGCCGGCGATCAGGGCGGTTACTGTCCCTGTTATCCAGGTGCAGATGTGAGGGGTTTTGTGGACGCGGTGGACCCGTGCGAAGGAGGCGGGGAGGAGGCCGTCCCTAGCCATGACCATGAAGATCCGGACCTGCCCATAGAGGGTGACGAGCAAGGTCGAGATCATCCCGATGACGGCGCCAGTGGCGACGAGGGCTCCTCCCCAGCGGATCCCGATCCTGGCGAGGGCGGCGGGGAGCGCGTTGCCGACGTCGATCTCCTTGAACGGGACCATGCCGGTCAGGACGAAGGCCACCGAGATGTAGAGAATGATGATGACACCCAGGCAGATCATGAGGCCCAGGGGGACATCGCGCTTGGGATTTCGGGTCTCCTCTGCGGCCGTGGAGACGGCGTCGAACCCGATGTAGGCAAAAAAGATGATGGCTGCTCCGGCCATGATCCCCTTCCAGCCGAAGGGGGCGAAGGGGTTGAAATTGGTGAAATCGACGTGGGAGACGCCCAGGAAGACGAAGAGCAGGATCACGGCGATCTTGATGGCGACGATGATATTGTTGATCTTGGCGCTCTCCCGGATCCCGATGTAGAGGATCCAGCTTATGCCCATGGTGATAAGGATCGCGGGGAGGTCGACGACTCCGCCGGAAAAAATAACCTTGCCCGCGGCGGACGTAGTCACGGGCGGCGTGATCAGAGCCTTCGGCAGCTTGAGCCCCATTTGGGTGAGCAGTGGGATGAATGTGGTCGACCAGCCGGAGGCGACGGCGCTGGCCGCGACCAGGTATTCGAGCATCAAATCCCAGCCGATGATCCAGGCGACGAGCTCGCCGAAGGCCACATAGGAGTAGGAGTAAGTGCTTCCGGCGACCGGAAACATGCAGGCCAGCTCGGAGTAGGTGAGAGCGCAGAATGCGCAGGTGATCGCGGCGATGATGAAGGACATGAGGATGCCGGGCCCGGCCAGCTGGGACCCCTGGCCGGTGGCCACGAATATCCCGGTGCCGACGACCGATCCGATCCCGAGGGCGGCCAGGTCGACGGCCCTCAGGTTCTTTTTAAGCAGGGTGTGGTCGGACGCTTCGTTGATTTGCGCGGGTGTCTTGGTGACCCAAATGTTCACGGCGACCTCCGGAGAAGAGACTGAAAAAACTCATGGAAGAATGAGTTATGATAGTCAGATTCCCGGCCCTATGCAATCAAAAAATAAGGGTCCGGGCTACTGACCTTCGGTCTGCTTCTTCCAGGCCTGGTCCTTCCGATCGTAGCCCTTCCCTCCCTTTTTCGTGGAGTGGGGCTTGCTGGGAGGAGGAAGCGGCCGCCGGACCTGCTTCCAGGCCGGTTTCTGGCGCCGGTTAACCTGATGAGGCATCTGTCCTTCTTTTATTTTGCCATTACGAGCACGAGCGAAGCAATCTCATCCTATCGTCTTTACCCGAAAAATTGGGGACGGTTCCATTTTCTGAAAAATTAGGACCGTCCCTTTTTTATACACTGTCATCTGCGGTCAAAGGGCAACGATCTCCGCTTCGAGCTTATCCGAATCGAGCAGCGCCACCGTGCTTTTTCCGGTGAGCCAGCCGCCGGCCTCACCCGGGTTGAGGAGCAGGATTTTGCCTTCTTTCCGGATGTCCGGCTTATGAGTATGGCCGAAGATGATGACGTCGTATCTCCCCGACGAAGCGTAAGTCGCGACCGAGAAATGATAATGGACGAGGAGGATCTCGCGGCCGCCGTGGGCAAAGAGGAGCGGCGCGTCCTGAATCTCCCCGATTTTTTCCAGGGCCATTTCCAAACCTTGTTTTTCCCCGTCGCAGTTCCCGAAGACCGCTTTGACGGGGCAACCGAGAGCCGCCAGTTCCTTGGCGGCAAACGGCGCCACTACATCGCCCGCGTGAAGAACCAGTTCACACCCGGCATTCTTAAAAAGCGCCACCGCCTTGCGGATCTGTGGTACGTTGTCGTGCGAATCCGACATCACCCCGATCATGGTATTTCTCCTCTTATCAATTATAGCGACTTTTGCCCTTGGCTGAAAAGGGTCAAGCTGCGGCGCCCGACCCGGACAACCAGCCAGAAAAGGCGGTCTGGCCGCGCAGTCCTTGACACTTCCAGGCTAAATTCTCTATTATACTAGCCGTTCGCCGAAGAAACAGGCGCGTGGCTCAGTGGTAGAGCGCTTCCTTGACGCGGAAGAGGCCGTGGGTTCGATTCCCTCCGCGCCTACCATCGAACAATTGAGTATTCAAGAGGTCATATAGAAGATTGCATATTTCGTCATCCCCCCTGTTGAATACCTCTCAACCATAAGGACTGATGAGATGAACATCAAGGTCGATGGGGTTGTTTTCTCTGTGGAGAAAGGAACCCGGCTCCGGGACATCCTCCCGCAGCTCAAGCCGCCCAAGACCCCTGTCCTGGCCGGCGTAGATGGCGAGGTCGTCGGGCTCGATTTTCGCATGGAGAAAGACGCTGATATCCACCTGATCTACCCCGACTCGGACGAAGGCTTCGACATCCTCAGGCACAGCGCCTCGCACCTGATGGCTCATGCCGTGCTCGAGCTATTCCCGGGGACCCAGGTCGGGATCGGCCCCGCCGTCGAGAACGGGTTCTACTACGATTTCCTGCGCGAGACCCCGTTCACACCCCAGGACCTGGAGACGATCGAGAAGAAGATGCACGAACTGGCCGACCGCAACCTCCCTATCCAAAAAATCATCCACGAAAAGCCGGAGGCCGTCGAGCGGTTTAAAAAGATGGGCCAATCGCTCAAAGTGGAGCTAATCGAAGAGAAGGGCGGCGAAAGAGTCTCCTGTTATGCTCAGGGGGGGTTCGTCGATTTCTGTCTCGGCCCCCACCTTCCCTCCACTGGCTATATCAAGCACTTCAAGCTGCTTTCCGTGTCCGGCGCCTACTGGAAAGGGGACGAGAGGGGCCGGCAGCTCCAGCGCATCTACGGGACCGTCTTTTTCGATAAAAAGCAGCTGGCCGATTATCTCCACCTCCTCGAGGAAGCCAAGGAGAGGGACCACCGCAAGCTGGGCCTCGAGCTCGATCTTTTCAGCTCCTGCGAAGACCTCGGAGGCGGCCTGATCCTCTGGCACCCCAAAGGAGCCCGAATCCGGGCTGCCATCGAGCAGCACTGGCGCGAGCGGCACTGGGCCGGAGGCTACGACATCCTCTACACCCCCCACATCGGACGGGCCAGCCTCTGGCAGACCTCGGGCCATCTTGATTTTTACAAAGAGAGCATGTACTCGCCGATGGACATCGATAAGCAGGACTACTACCTCAAACCGATGAACTGCCCGTTCCACATCCAGATCTATAAGACCAGGCTCCGCTCCTACCGCGACCTGCCCCTCCGCTGGGCCGAGCTGGGCACCGTTTACCGGTACGAGAGGTCGGGGGTTCTCCACGGACTGCTCCGGGTCCGCGGGTTCACCCAGGACGACGCTCACATCATCTGCACTCCCCAGCAGATCTATGACGAAATCCTGCGGGTCCTGGACTTTTCGATCAGCATCCTGGCCGACTTCGGGTTTCGCGACAACAAGATCGAGCTCTCGGTCCGTGACCCCAAGAACCCGGCGAAATACGCCGGGAGCGAAGAGATGTGGCAGCAGGCCGAGGCCTCCCTTGTACGGGCCCTGGAGGCCCGGAAGCTGTCCTATAAGCGGATGGAGGGCGAGGCCGTGTTCTATGGCCCGAAGATCGACATCAAGGTCAAAGACGCCCTCGGCCGGCTCTGGCAGTGCACCACCATACAATTCGACTTCAACATGCCGGAGCGGTTCGACATGACCTACGTGGGCGAGGACAATCAGCCCCATCGGCCCTACATGGTCCACCGGGCCCTGCTCGGCTCCCTGGAACGCTTCTTCGGCATCCTGATCGAGCACTACAAAGGGAATTTTCCGCTCTGGCTAGCCCCGGTCCAGGTCGTCATCTTGCCCATTTCCGAGCGCCACGAAGAGTATGCCGTCGTCCTCGATAAACGGCTCCAGGAGCACGGCATCCGTTCCCAGGCCGACACCCGCCGGGAGAAGATCGGCTACAAGATCCGGGACGCCGAGAACCAGAAAATCCCCCTCATCCTGGTCGTCGGCGACAAAGAAGTGGCCGCCGGGACCGCCTCGCTGAGAGTCCACACCCAGGGGGACAAAGGCCAGGTCCAGGTCGCCGAATTCCTTGAAAAAATCGTTGATTTGAATAAAAATAAGTCTTTGACGCTGAGTTTTTAAGGAGGCCAAGCATTTTTAGAAGACAGCCATTCTATCCAGGACCCAGGAAAGCCAGACTGCATCGGATCAATGAAATGATTCACGCCAAAGAGATCAGAGTGATCGACCAAGACAAAAAGCAGCTCGGGATCCTTCCCGTGCCCGACGCTCTGTCTCTGGCCAGGCAAAAGGGGTTCGACCTCGTCGAGATCGCCCCCACGGCCAACCCTCCCGTCTGCCGGATCATGGACTATGGAAAATTCCTGTACGAGGAACACAAGAGGGAGCATGAGGCCAAGAAGCACCAGAAGCAGGTCCAGATCAAGGAGATCAAGTTCCGGCCGAAGATCAGCATCCACGACTACGCTTTCAAGATGAAACACGTGAAGGAGTTCTTGGGAGAAGGCAACAAGGTCAAGATCACGATCATGATCCGGGGCCGGGAACGCTCCAAGCCGGAGCTGGCTCATCAGCTCATGAACCGGATCCAGGCCGACGCCCAGGAGTTCGGGCGCCAGGACGGAGATATGAGGAAACAGGATTGGGCCGTATCCGCCCTGCTGGTCCCCGCCAAATCAGGAGGAAAAGATGCCAAAGCTAAAGACACACAAGGGAGCCCAAAAGAGGTTTAAGGTCACAGCCAAGAAGAAGATCGTTCATAGCCGGGCGTTCAGGAGCCACCTGCTGGCCACGAAGGACGCCAAGAGGAAGAGGCGGCTGGGCCAGAAAGTCGTGGTCAGCCGGGCCGACCGGGGGGCCGTCAAAAAGATGCTGCCCTACGAGTTCTAGAGAAACAGAAGGAGTTCAAGATGCCGCGAGTCAAGAGAGGAACAAAGCGAAGAGCCCGCCGGGCAAAATATTTGAAGCTGGCCAAGGGCTACTGGGGAGCGAAGAGCCACAACTACCGGACAGCCAAGGAAGCCGTGGAGAAATCTCTTCTCTACGCTTACCGCGATCGGCGCAACAAGAAACGGGATTTCCGGCGCCTCTGGATCATCCGGATCAAGGCCGCATCAGAGCAGAACGGGTTGAGCTATAGCCGTTTCATCAACGGTTTGAAGCGACACCACGTCGAGCTCGACCGCAAGGTCCTGGCCGACCTGGCCGTCAATGCTCCCCAGTCGTTCACCGCTCTCGTCCAGAAGGTCAGAGAAGCCGTGACCTGAGATGAAGAATTTCGAGAGCCGTGTTGACGAGCTCAGGAAGAAATTCGAAGGGGCCTTAGCCGGAGTTAATGACGACAGAGCGCTCGAGGACCTGCGCAACGAGTTTCTGAGCCGGAAGAGGGGACATCTCACCCTCTTTTTTGATGACCTCAAGGCCCTCACCCCCGAGGAAAGGCCGGTCGCCGGCAAGCTCGTCAACGAGTTGAAAATCCAAGTCCAGGAGGCCCTGACCACACGGCAGGGGAAGCTCGCGACCCGGGTCGTTACCCCGGACAAAGCGGACCTGACGCTCCCCGGGGAGAAGCTCCCCTGGGGAGCCCCCCATCCATTGATGCTCTTCCAGGAGGAGATCGAGAATATCTTCCTGGCCATGGGCTTCTCCATCGCCGAAGGCCCGGAGATCGAGACGGACTACTATAATTTTGAGGCCCTGAACTTTCCGCCCCATCATCCCGCAAGGGACAGCTGGGACACTCTTTACCTCGGCGATGACCTCTTGCTCCGGACCCATACATCGCCGATGCAGATCCGGGTGATGGAGAAATTCAAGCCTCCCATCCGCATCATCATCCCCGGCAAGGTCTACAGACGCGAGGCCATCGACCCCACCCACCTGCCCATGTTCTGCCAGGTGGAAGGGCTCCTGGTGGACGAAGGAGTGACCCTGGCCCACCTCAAAGGGACTCTGGAGCATTTTCTCAAGACCCTTCTCGGCGACAAGATCGAGATCCGGTTCCGGCCGAGCTTCTTCCCGTTTACCGAGCCTTCGGCCGAAGTGGACATCAGCTGCATCCTCTGCCGCGGGAAGGACCCGGCCTGTCCCATCTGCGGAGGCACCGGCTGGAAAGAGCTCTTGGGAGCGGGGATGGTCGACCCCCAAGTCCTCAAGAACGTCAACATCGATCCCGAGAGGTATTCCGGCTGGGCGTTCGGCCTGGGCATTGAGAGGACGGCCATGTTCCGCTATCAGATCGCGGACATGCGCATATTCTACGAGAACGACCTGCGCTTCACCCGGCAGTTTAGCTTGAAATGAAGATCAGTCTGAACTGGCTGAAGGAATATCTGGACGGGGATATCTCTGTCCAAACCGCCGTCGAGGCCCTGGAGCGCATCGGCCTGATGGTGGAAGGCCGGGAGGAAAAAGACGGAGACATCGTCCTCGAGGTCGAAACCTACTCGAACCGCCCCGACACTCTGGGCCACTTGGGCATGGCCCGGGAGCTGGCCGTTGCGCTGGGTCTGCGCCTGAAAGAGAGGAACTGGCCGCTCTCGGAGCTCGCTGTCCGGACCGCCGACCTGGCGGACGTCCAGATCCTGGACGCAGACCTCTGCCCGCGGTACTGCGGGGTCGTAGTCAAGGGAATCAAAGTCGGGCCTTCGCCGGCCTGGCTGCAGAAGAGGATTGAGTCCATGGGGCTCAACCCCATCAACAATGTCGTCGACGTCAGCAACTATGTCCTCTTCTCGACCTCCCATCCCATCCATGCCTTCGACCTGGACAAGATCGCCGGGGCCCGGGTGATCATCCGGCGGGCCAAGAAGGGGGAAAGGCTCCTCTGTCTCGACGGCACGGACCTGAGCCTCGCTCCGGACATGCTGGTCATCGCCGACGAGGTGAAACCGATCGCCCTGGCCGGAGTTATCGGCGGGCAGGCCTCGGCCGTGACCGAAGAGACCAAGGACATATTTATCGAGAGCGCCTATTTCAACCCGGTCTCGGTCCGGCTGACCCGCAAAGCGGCCGGCCTCCAGACCGATGCGTCCTACCGGTTCGAGAGGGGCGCGGACATATCCTTTCCCCCTCAAGCGGCCTTGATGGCGGCTTCGCTTCTCACCCCGTTCGGCGGCCGGTCGAGCCGGGAGCCGGCTGATGTCTTCCCGCTTCCCCCCAAGAAGAAAGAGATCATCCTGCGCCATCGCCGTATCACCGAACTCCTCGGGGTCCAAGTCGACGAAACCTTTGTCCAAAAAACTCTCACCGACCTGGAACTGGGCGTCGAGCAGCAGCAGCCCGGCGTCTGGCGAGTCAAGGCGCCCAGCTGGCGAGTGGACCTTGACCGTGAGGCCGACCTGATCGAAGAGGTGGCGCGCTTTTACGGGTACGAGAAGGTCCCCTCCGTCGTTCCGTCCCTCCAGGTCGTCGACCCGATCCCGGACAAGAGCCGAGAGAAGCTGGACCGGGTCCGTCCGCTCCTGTTTCATTATGGATTCAACGAGGTCATCAATTTCAGCTTTTCCGATGCCGACAGGGAGCGATTGTTGGCGACCGGATTCGAAGCCATACAGATCCGGAATCCCATCTCTGCCAAGGCCTCGCTCCTGAGGACGAACATCCTCGGCGGCCTTTTGGAAACGGCGGCCTGGAACAAGAATCGAGGCCTGGACGCCATCCAAATCTTCGAGACCGGCAATGTCTATTTTCGCGATGAGCGCGGCTGCCGGGAGCGCCTGACCCTGGGGCTCCTGAGCACGGGGATGCGGGAAGAGCCGCACTGGAGGCAGAAAAGCCGGGAGGCGGATTTCTTCCACCTCAAGGGCGTCTGTGAAGCCCTCCTCCAGCAGCTGCGCTACGAACCGTTCTCCTTTGAAAAAGCCGAGCATCCCTGCTTTGAACCCGGGTCCGGCCTGGCCATGGCCTACAAAGAGGAGAAAATCGGCTATCTCGGCCTAGTAGTGGGCCGGATCAGGGAAGTTTTCGACTTGAAGCAGCCGGTCTGCGCGGCCGAGATCGACCTCGAGCTCCTGTTCGGAAAGCAGCCCAAGCCGTTCACCTACGAAGCGGTAGCCAAGTACCCGGCCATCGTCCGGGATGTGTCCCTGCTCGTGCCGCGGGATGTGTCCTACCAAGATATCTGCAAAGCGATCGAGAAGCTCCCTCTTCCTATCCTGGAAGAGTCCCGGCTCATCGATCTGTATTCCGGGGAATCGGTCCCCAAGGACAAGATTTCCCTATCGTTCCGCTTTGTCTACCGTCATCTCCAGAGGACACTCCTGGCCGAAGAGGTGGATAGGGCGGAGCAGCAGGTTCTCGTTCAACTAAAACGGGCCTTTGGGGCTCAACTCAGGGAAGGAGGCAAAATTGACAACAGAACTGGAAAGAATTAAGATACTAGAAGGAAAGATCTCCCAGGTTATTGATTACGTCAACAAGCTGACCGCCGAAAACGACAAGCTCAAGCAGCAGGTCAAAGAGTTCAAGGCCGGGGTCAAGGACTACGAAGAGCAGTCCAGAAAGACGGTCAAGTTTGAGGAGGACCTGAAACGCTGCGAAAGCGAGAGGGAAGTCATTAAAACCAAGATCGAGGCCATCATCGGCCAGATCGATAAGCTTGGGTTATGATCGACCGCATCATCGAAGTCGAGATTTACGGTCAGAAGTACCGTATTAGAGTCAGAGGAGAAGAGGATGAGAAATATATAAATCATCTGACTTCTTATGTTGATCAAAAGATGCACGAAGTTGCAGTCAAATCGAAGTCGGCGGATATGTTGAAGATCGCCGTGCTCGCGGCCATGAACATCGCCGACGAATTTTTCCTCAGCCAGAAGAAGCTGGATCAACTGAATGAAGTCATCGGGCAGATGGAGAGTGAAATCGGGAGCCTGGACGCCCACCTTTCGAAAGAGGACAAGGAATACGATGATCTGGAGAAAACTCCATAAAACAACCGACCACAGGACGCCGGTCGCGACAGCTGTCTCTTACGCCCGTCTTTTCCATGTAGTCTCATAGGCTTTTCCCGTCTCCTCTCTTCCGCCCCTCCTCGAAGGAGGTAGAACGTGAAACTCGCACTCATTATCGGCGTTTCAGCCCTGGTCTTATGGGCGGTCGCCGTCGTCTATTACTTTCTCCGGAAGCGGCAGATCACGCAGGACCTGTTCCGGGCTCAGGAAGAAGCTAAGGCCGTCCTAGAAAAGGCCACGGCGGAAGCGAACCAGCTCACCCAGAAGGCGTCGGCCGAGGTCAAGGAGAGGTCCCGGAACTTCGAAGAGGAGTTTGACCGGCAGACCAGGGACCGGCGGAAGAAGATCAACGAGATGGAACGGCGGCTGGTCAACAAGGAGGAGAACCTCGACCGGAGGTTCCAGGCCATGGAGAGAAGAGAAGGGGAATTCTCTGGCCGGGAGCGCCGGGTCTTCCAGCGGGAGAAGGACCTCAACGTCCAGGAAGAGAAAGTAACTGGACTGGTTAAGAAGCAGATGGAGGAGCTCGAACGGATCTCCGGGTTCACCCAGGAAGAGGCCAAGGGCCAGGTCATCAAGAAGATCGAGGACGAGGCCCGGCTCGAGGCCGTCCAGGTGGTCCGCCGGATCGAGGAAGAGACCCGGGAGAAGAGCCAGGGCCTGGCCAAGGAGATCATCACCCAGGCTATCCAGAGGTCGGCGGCCGAGCATGTCGTCGAGACGACCGTATCGGTCGTGGACCTTCCCTCGGAAGACATGAAAGGCCGGATCATCGGCCGGGAAGGCCGGAACATCCGGGCCCTGGAGCTGGCCACCGGTGTCGACATCATCGTTGACGACACCCCCGAGGCCGTGATCCTCTCGAGCTTCGACCCCATTCGCCGCGAGCTCGCCCGGCTGGCCATCGAGAAGCTCGTCATCGACGGCCGGATCCACCCGGCCCGGATCGAGGAGATCGTCGAGAACATCAAGGTGGAGCTCGAGAACAAGATCAAGCAGGAAGGCGAAACGGTCATGCTCGAGCTTCGCGTTCAGAACATCCATCCCGAGCTGGTCAAGCTCCTGGGCAAGCTGAAATACCGCACGAGCTACGGCCAGAATGTGCTCCAGCACTCCAAGGAAGTCGCCATGCTGTGCGCGCTGATGGCGAGAGAGCTGGGCCTGGATACCCAGGTGGCGCTGCGGGCGGGGCTGCTCCATGATATCGGCAAGGCCGTGGACAGAGACGTGGAAGGGACCCACACCGAGCTGAGCGTCGAGCTGGTTAAGAAGTACGGCGAATCGGACAAAGTGGCCCAGGCCATCGCCTCCCATCACCGGGATGTCGATTTCCCGTCGGTCGAGGCCGTCCTCGTCCAGGCGGCAGACACCCTATCGGCGGCGAGGCCGGGGGCACGGCGGGAACTTCTTGAGACCTACATCAAGCGGCTGGAGAAGCTCGAGGAGATCGCCCATACCTTCGACGGCGTATCCAAGGCTTTCGCGCTCCAAGCTGGCCGGGAAATCCGTATCATCGTCGAGAGCCAGAAGATCTCCGACGACCGCGCGGCCCTGGTGGCCAAGGACATCGCCCAGAAGATCAAGAACGAGCTCGATTATCCGGGTCAGATTAAGGTCACTGTCATCCGCGAGATGAGGGCCGTGGAATATGCCAGATAAGCTGGGTTTCCTCTTCATCGGCGATATCATCGGCCATCCTGGCCGCCGGGCGCTCCGCAGATGCCTGCCCCGGCTCAGAGAAAAGTATTCTCCGGATTTTATCGTGGCCAATGCCGAGAACGCGGCCGGCGGAGTGGGGATTACCGAGGAGGTGGGGACAGAGCTCCTCGGGCTGGTCGATATCCTCACCTCGGGCAATCATGTCTGGGACAAGAAAGAAGCGCTTCCTTACCTCGACCGCGAGCCGCGCCTCCTCCGGCCGGCCAACTATCCTTCACCGAATCCCGGCAAGGGTTCCTATATCCTGGAGAGCACACGAGGCTGGAAGGCGGGAGTCCTGAACCTTCAGGGAAGGGTCTTCATGGAGCCGCTTGACTGCCCGTTCCGGGTAGCGGACGGAGAGGTGGCCAAGCTCCGTGCTGTGACTCCCATCATCGTCGTCGATTTTCACGCGGAAGCCACCTCGGAGAAGCAGGCTCTGGGCTGGCACCTCGACGGCAAGGTCTCGGCGGTCATCGGGACGCACACCCATGTCCCCACGGCCGACGAACGCATCCTGCCTCGCGGGACCGCCTACATAACGGACGTCGGCATGGTGGGAGGGTACCACTCCGTCATCGGAATCCGGCCGGAGCAGGCCGTGGCCCGCTTTCTCACGGCGCGGCCGCAGCGATTCGAGCCGGAGAAAGAAGGATTGGTCTTCTCCTCCGTCTATATCGAGGTGGACACCGCGACCGGCCGGGCCCTCTCGGTCCGGCGGGAGACGATCATCGAGGAGAGCGTTGACTAACGATAGCCTGGTAAAGCCCGACCGGGTCTATACTGTTTCGGAGATCACCAGGCTGGTCAAGCTGGAGGTCGAGAACGTCTTTCCCCTCCTCTGGGTCGAGGGTGAGATTTCCAATTTTCGGAGCTACCCCTCCGGGCACATCTATTTCACCTTGAAGGATGAACAGTGCCAACTTCAGGCCGTGATGTGGCGGAGCAACGTCCGGCTGTTAAAGTTCGACCTCAAGGACGGCTTGAAGGTGGTTTGCCGGGGTAAAGTGAGTGTTTATGAGGCCCGCGGGCAATACCAGCTCATGGTGGATCTCATAGAACCCAAAGGGAAGGGCGCGCTCCAGCTCGCTTTCGAACAGCTCAAGGAAAAGCTCCGGGCCGAAGGCCTCTTCGACCCCAAGCACAAGAAGCCCCTGCCGCTCCTTCCCAAGAAGGTCGGGATCGTCACCTCGCCGCGCGGGGCGGCCATCATCGACATCCTGAGGACTCTGGAGAGACGGTTCGCCCGGCTCCACATCCTCATCTACCCCGCCAAAGTCCAGGGAGAAGGCGCTGCCGACGAGATCGTCGAGGGCATCGACTACCTGGGACGCCAGCCGGACATCGATGTCCTCATCGTCGGCCGCGGCGGCGGGTCCATCGAGGACCTCTGGGCCTTCAACGAAGAGAAAGTGGCCCGGGCCATCTTCCGCTCGCCCATCCCGGTCATCTCCGCGGTCGGCCACGAAATCGACTATACCATTGCCGATTTCGTCGCTGACATCCGGGCTTCGACGCCGTCGGTGGCGGCGGAGATTGTGATCAAGGAGGAGCAGACGCTCATCGACCGGATCGACGGCCTGCACAGACGGCTGGCCCAGAACGTGCTCTATTTCCTGCAGGGCCGGAAGCAGATTGTCTCTAACCTCAGCCACGACCGCATCTTCCAGAATTTCCGGATCGCGCTCTACAACCTAGAACAGAGGGTGGATGAGCTCGAGCAGAGAGCGAGAGACGTCTTCCGGCAGAAGAAGATGCAGCTCGCTGAAAATCGGGCCTCAGTGGCGATTTTTGAAGAGAAGATGGCCTCGACCGTCCGGAGGCTTCTCCAGAATCTGATGGCTCGCTGGGACATGCTCTCCCTCGGGTTGCACAACCTCAGCCCGCTGAATATATTGAAAAAAGGCTACACCATCTGCTGGGAGGACGACCTCCGGCTTATCCGGAGGGTTGAAGACGTCGACCCGGACAAGGAGATCACCGTATCCTTCTACAAGGGCGCGTTCACCTGCCGGGTGAAGGAGATCGACCGTGAGACGCCGTTCGAAGAGCGCCTGACAAAGGAGAAAAAATGACCAGCCTGAGTTTCGAAAAGGCTCTGTCCGACCTGGAGGGCATCGTCCAGAAGCTGGAAAAGGGGGGGCTATCCCTGAACGAATCGCTGGCCCTTTTTGAGAAGGGGGTCAAGCTGGCCAAGTACCTCCGGGAAGAGCTGGGGAAGGCCGAGAAGAAGGTCGAGATCCTCCTCAAGGACGACAAAGGAGAAGTCCGGAAAGAGCCCTTCGACCTCGACCGGGAAGTGGGCTTTTCCTCGGAGAAAGACAAAGAGGAAGACAAGGAGGATGAGGAGGACGAAGAGGAGGAGACACCCTTCTGAGGCCATGCGAATCCAAGACAGCCTGGCGGCGAAAAAACGCTTGATCGAGAGGGCCCTCGAGCGCCTCCTTTCGCGGGACGATTCCCTCCTCTTCCCGGTAATGCGCTACGCTGTCCTTCCGGGAGGCAAGCGGTTCCGGCCGCTTCTGCTGCTCTCCTCAGGGGCCTGTTTCAACGCCGCCCCGCGCCTCCTCCTTCCCTTCGCCTGCGCCATCGAGCTCATCCATAACTATTCTCTCGTCCACGACGATCTGCCGTCCATGGACAACGATGACTTCCGGCGCGGCAAGCCGACCTGCCACCGGGCCTTCGGAGAGGACCTGGCCATCCTCGCGGGGGACGCACTGCTGACCCTGGCCTTCGAGGTGATGGCCGGGGCCGCCTTTCCCGCGGACGCGCTGGTGCGTAAGCACGAGGCCATCCGGACGATCAGCCGGAGCGCAGGGGTTGACGGACTGATCGGCGGCCAGGTGCTGGACATCACCTTGAAGCCGAAGAGATTGACCCGGCCGAAAATCGATGAGCTCATCCGCAAAAAGACGGGTGCGCTGATCGCCGCCGCGGTCGAGGTGGGGGCCATCCTCGGCCGGGCCCGCCCCGCCGAGAGATGCGCCGTCTTGGACTACGGGAAGAATATCGGGCTGGCCTTTCAGGTCCGGGACGACATCCTGGATTCACGCCGGAAAAAGAAAACGGGCGTCCCGAACCGCCCCGGCTACGTCGTTTTCGCTGGAGAGGAAAAGGCCGGCAAAAGGCTGGAGGGACTGGTCCGCAAGGCCGTCGGCTCTCTGGGGGCATTCTCGCCCCGGGCCGAAGAACTCCGCTGGCTCGCTCTGTCTCTTCTCGAGCCGGAGCGGGAGGTCGCCCGTGCCTAAGATCCTCGACGACATCCACAGCCCGCGTGACCTGAAGAAGCTCCCGCCGGAAAATTTGCCCCAGGTCGCGGACGAGATCCGGGCGCTGATCCTGGATGTCGTTTCCAAGAACGGCGGCCACCTGGCCTCCAACCTGGGGGCCGTGGAGTTAACGATCGCCCTCCACTACGTCTTTGATTCTCCCCGCGATACGATCATCTGGGACGTCGGCCACCAGTGCTACTCCCACAAGATCCTGACCGGACGCCGGGAGCGGTTCTGTACTCTACGGCAGCACCAGGGGATCCTGGGTTTCCCCGACCGGGAGGAGAGTGAGCACGATATCTATAACACGGGCCACGCTTCGACCGCCCTCTCGGCCGCCTTGGGCATCGCTGTAGCGAGGGACAGGCGCAAGGACGACCACAAGGTCATTGCCGTGGTCGGCGACGGCGGCCTGACCGGCGGCGTCGCTTGGGAGGCGCTCAACCAGATCGGCCAGCTGCGCGAGCCGATGGTCATTGTCCTCAATTTCAACGAGATGTCGATCTCGCCGAACGTGGGCGCCCTGTCCAAGTACCTCAGTTACCTAGTCTCCGGCCAGCACTATCTCCGGATCAAGGACCACGCCAAGTCCATCCTCAAGTCCATTCCGGCCGTCGGCCAGCCCATAATCAAGGTCGGCCGGGCGATGGAGGACGCCATCAAGAAGGTTTTCTTCCCCGGCCTGGTATTCGAGGAGCTGGGCATTCGGTATGTCGGGCCGGTCCAAGGCCACAGCCTGACCTCCCTGATCGAGGTCTTTGAGGACGCCAAAACCTATGACGGCCCCGTCCTGATCCACTGCGTGACGCAGAAGGGGCGCGGCTATGCCCCGGCCCGGAGCAACCCGGAGAGGTTCCACGGCACGGCACCCTTCAACCGGGCGACGGGCGAGCCGCTCAGCAATGCCACCGCGCCCACATACTCGCAGGTGTTTGGCCAGACCATGCTCAAGCTGGCTCGCCGGGACGAGAGGATCATCGCCATCACGGCCGCCATGCCGGAAGGCACGGGACTGAGCCACTTCGCCAGGGAGTTGCCCGGCCGATTCTACGATGTCGGCATCGCCGAGCAGCACGCCGTGAATTTCGCGGCCGGCTTGGCCCTGCGCGGCCTCAAGCCGGTCGTGGCCATCTATTCCACCTTCCTGCAGCGGGCCTATGACCAGCTCTACCACGATGTCTCGCTCCAGGATCTGCCCATCGTCTTCGCCCTGGACCGCGCCGGGGTCGTCTCGGATGATGGGCCCACCCACCAAGGGGTTAACGATATCATCTACCTGCGTCATATGCCCCACATGATCGTCATGGCGCCCAAGGACGAGAATGAGCTGCAGCGGATGCTGAAATCGGCGCTCACTTATGGTCATCCGACGGCCATTCGCTTCCCCAAAGGCAAAGGGCGCGGGGCGGCGCTCGAGGACGATCCCCAGGAAATCGCGCCGGGACAGAGCGAGTTGCTCAAGGAAGGGAAGAGCCTGCTGCTGGCCTACGGCAGCATGGTCTATCCGGCCCTCGAGGCCGCAGCCGAACTGGAGAAAGAGGGCCTCTCCCTGGCCGTCATCAACGCCCGGTTCACCAAGCCCCTGGACGAGGAGGCCATCCTTTCATACGCTCAAAAGGGGAATGCGGTGATCACGGTCGAGGAAGGCGTGGTCAGCGGAGGGTTCGGGAGCGCGGTCCGGGAGTTCCTTGACCGGGAGCGCCGGTTCGACCTCCGGTTCCTTGCCATCGGCCTGCCGCCGGAGGTTTACCCTCTAGGGAAGGCCGAGCAGATCCGGAAGACCTACGGGCTGGACGCCGCCGGCCTGGCCGGCCGGATCCGGCGTTTTTTGGGTGAATAATCTCTACTTTTCCCATAATAATAGTATGGTTAAAAAGGAGAGGGCCGATCAGGTTGTCCTGAGCCGAGGCCTGGCCGAGAGCCGCAAGAAGGCCCAGGCGCTCATCATGGCCGGGCTCGTCACCGCCGGCGTCCGGAAGGTGGAGAAACCAGGAGAACTCCTCGACACCGAGGTTCCGCTCGCCGTCGAGAAGGGAATCCCCTATGCAAGCCGCGGCGGGCTGAAGCTCGCCGAGGCGCTGGAGGCGTTCGCCGTCCGGGTTGAGGGGAAGGTTGCGGCCGACCTTGGCGCATCGACCGGCGGGTTCACGGACTGCCTCCTTCAGAGAGGGGCCAGGGTGGTCTATGCCGTCGACGTCTCCACCAGCCAGCTCGACTGGTGGCTGCGGCGCGACCCGCGCGTGGTTCCTCTGAAGAAGAACGCCCGTTATCTGACCGCCGAGGACTTCCCGGAACGGCCGGACATCGTGACCATGGATCTGTCTTTCATCTCCGTGCTCAAGGTGCTTCCGGCAGTCCGCCAATTCCTGGCTGACGGTGACGTACTCGGCTTGCTCAAACCCCAGTTCGAGGTGGCGAAGGGAAAGGTGGGAAAACGGGGTGTCGTCCGGAACCCGGTGCAACATGAATTGGTTCTGGACCAGCTGCTGCAAGGAGCGCGGGAACTGGGCTTCGGCGTCCGTGGTCTTCACGGATGCAAGGTCCGCGGACAGAGGGGGAACAGAGAGTTCTTCGTTCACTGGACGTTGACGGGACCGTCCCTGTCTCCGGAGAAAGTCCGAGAATTGGTTAGGGAGGTGGTCTATGGGGAGAAAAATTGAAACCGCCGGCGTCGTTATCAAACCTCACGCGCCCAATATCGAAGAGATCCTGCGCGACCTGATGCGGGGCCTGGAGGAGAGAAAGATCGCCTGCCTTCTAGAGGACGTGGCCGCGCGCAAGCTGCTCCTGAAGGACGGGGTGCCGCGCGAGGAGCTACCGGCCCGGGTGGACCTGATGATCGTCCTCGGGGGGGACGGCACCCTTCTCAGTGTCGCCCACTTGGCCGCCCAGAGGGACGTCCCGGTGCTGGGCGTCAACCTGGGGCGTCTCGGTTTCCTGACCGAAGTGCCGACCAACGAGATCTATGTCACGCTCGATTCCTTTCTCGCCGGCCATGAGGAGACCATCAGTCACCGTCTGCTCCTCGAGGCCGGATGCCGCGGCAAGAGCTACTATTGCCTGAATGACGTCGTCATCAACAAAGGGGCCGTGGCCCGGATGATCCAGATCGGGATCTGGATCGACGACAGGGAGATCGCCGCCCTGAAGGGCGACGGGCTGATCGTCTCGACCCCGACCGGATCGACCGCCTACTCTCTTTCCGCGGGCGGGCCCATCGTCCAGCCCTTTGTCCCCGCTCTTGTGCTGTCGCCCATCTGCCCTCACACCCTTTCCTTCCGGCCGATGGTCGTCGCCTCCAGTTCAAGGATCAGGCTCCAGCTCCTGACGGCCGGCGAGGAGGTCTACCTCACACTGGACGGTCAGAGGGGCATCACCTTGGGGAAGAACGACGTTATCGAGATCAAAAAGGCCGCGTTCGCGCTCAAGCTCCTCTCCTCGCCGAAGAGAAACTACTTTGACCTGCTCAAAGAGAAGCTCGGCTGGGCCACCTTCCCCTAGTTCGTTTGACAATTCACCGCCCCGCCATTAAGATAATTTCCTCCGATGAGAAACGAGCTTCGCGTTGCCCTGGTCACGCCGGAAGCCGCTCCCCTCGCCAAGTCCGGTGAGCTGGCGGAATTCTGCGCGGCTCTTCCCCGTTATCTGACCTCCCTCGGGCTGAAAATTTCGCTGATCATGCCCAGGTACAGCACCCCCCAGATCGCCTCGCTGGATGCAGCCGTCGTTTTTCCCGAGATCTCCATCCCGCTGAACGGTGAGCGGGCCAAGGCCTCCGTCCTCCGGGCGGAACAGAGGGGCTATAACGTCTACTTCATCGACAGCCCCAAGTACTTTTTACGAGAGAACATCTACGGCCCTTCCACCGGGAACTACCTGGATAACGACGAGCGCTTCGTCTTCTTCAGCCGGGCCGTCCTGGAGTTCCTGCGGCAGTCCGGCCTGTCCCTCGACGTGATCCATTGCCACAACTGGCCGACCGCCCTTATCCCCGTGTTTCTGCAGTCCCATTACCGGGAGGACCCCGGCCTTAAGTCCGTGGCCACCGTCCTGACGCTTCATAACACCGCTTATCAGGGCGAGTTCCCGGCCGAGAGCCTGGCCCTGACAGAATTGAACTGGGACTTCTTCAGCCCGCGGCACCTTTCCCTGAACGGCAAATTCAATTTCCTTCAGGCCGGCGCCCTTTATGCCGACCTGGTCAACACCGTGAGTTCGACCTACGAGAAGGAGCTTCTGTCCAAGAAAAACAGGACCGGGCTGAGTGGAGTCCTGAGAAAGCGAAGGAAGGCCTTCATGAGCGTGCGCAACGGCATCGACCGGAATGCCTGGGACCCGGAGAAGGACCCCTACATCGCCGCCAACTTCGGCCCGGGCCGGACCGATGGCAAGGCGAAATGCAAGCAGGACTTGATCTCCGTAATCGGGCTCGCCACGTCTGCGGAGATGCCTCTCGTCGCTTTCGTCTCCCATCTGTCCCGCCATAAAGGCGCCGCTATCCTGGCCCAGTCCCTGGAGGCGATCGTCAATCTTGGGGCCGGAGTCGTGATCTGCGGCCAGGGAGAGGAGCGGTATCAGAAGGAGTTTCAGGCCGCCGCCCGTCGTTTTCCAGGACGGGTCGTCCTCCGCTTCGAGTCGAACCCGGTGCTGATGCACAAGATCATGGCCGGCGCCGATATCCTGCTCATCCCCTCGCTTACCGAGCCCAGCGGGCTCAATCAGTTTGCGGCTTTCCGGTACGGGGCGGTCCCGGTCGTCCGGGCCACCGGCGGTTTAAAGGAAGCGGTCCGCGCCTACAACCCCAGAACGGGGTCCGGCAACGGCTTTGTTTTCCGCGATTATTCGACCGAGGCCCTGTCCCGTGCTGTTAGGCAGGCCGCCGACTGCTACACCGGGAATCCGGTCCACTGGCGGAAGCTGATGGAGGAGGGAATGCGCCAGAAATTCTCCTGGGAAGACACGGCCCGCGGATATGCGGAGCTCTATCAAAGGGCACTGGAATTCAAGAGAGGAGGCTGAATTGCCCATGGATATTCCGAGCGTTACGGACGCCAATTTCGACGAGGAAGTGCTGAAGTCTCCGCTTCCTGTGTTGATCGATTTCTGGGCCGCCTGGTGCGTTCCCTGCCGGATGATCGCACCCACTGTTGAGCAAATCGCCGAGAGCCATAAAGAGAAGCTCAAGGTGGCCAAGATGAACGTCGACGAGAACATGAAAACCCCCGGCAAGTACGGCATCCGCGGTATCCCGACGCTCCTCCTCTTCAAAGGGGGCGAGCTCAAAGAGACGATGGTGGGCGTGCAGTCGAAAGACAAGATCATCGAGATCGTTTCCAAGCATCTATGAGCGCCGGCGCCGCCTATGATGTCGTGATCATCGGGGCCGGGCCGGCCGGCCTGGCCGCCGCCGTCTACACCGGCCGGGGACGCCTCCGGACCGTCGTTTTAGAGAAGGCGATCCCGGGCGGGCAGATCCTGCTCACCGACTGGGTGGAGAACTACCCCGGCTTCCCTGATGGCATCGCGCCCTTTGATCTCATGGAAAATTTCCGGAAACAGGCCGAAAAATTCGGGGCGGTGATCGAGACCGACGAAGCCAAGGGCATCCGGCGCGAAGAAAATTTCTGGGTGGTCGCCGGCCAGAGCAAAGAGTACAAAGCGAGGGCGGTGATCATCGCCAGCGGCGCCGCCTACCGGAAGCTGGGGGTCCCCAACGAGACGCGGCTGACCGGGAAAGGGATCTCCTACTGCGCCACCTGCGACGGCCCCTTCTTCCGGGACGCCGTGGTGGCGGTCGTAGGCGGCGGGGACAACGCTCTGACCGAGGCCGTTATGCTGACGAAGTTCTGCCGAAAGCTGTATGTTATCCACCGGCGCGACCAGTTCCGGGCCATCAAGATCCTCCAGGAGCGGGTGTTCGCCAACCCCAAGATCGAGGTCCTCTGGAATTGCGTCGTGGACGCGGCCGAGGGCGAAAACAATCTCGAGCGGGCTATCGTCCGGAACCTAAAAGAGGACAGGACTTTTCCGCTCCCCCTCGACGGGCTGTTTGTCTCCATCGGCATGGACCCGCACACCGAGTTTGTCAAGGGAGTGGTGGAGCTCAACGAGTGGGGCGAGATCAAGGTGGATTTCCGGATGGCGACATCGCAGCCCGGAATCTACGCCGCGGGGGATGTGGCCGACGCCTGCCCCAAGCAGGTGGCCACGGCGGTGGGGGCCGGAGTCAGCGCCGCGCTCTCGGTTAACGAATACCTAGAGTCGCTCGGCTAGTCTTTTCTGACAAGCCTTTCGAGCTCTTCGACGCGGGCTTTAATCTTCTTGAGGTCCTTGACCAAGTCGTAGAGCTGCGGCAGCAGCACCGACGCCTTCCTCCAATCGCGGACATCCAGCTCAGGAGTCCCGGCCACCACGGAACCGGCCGGGACGTCCCGGGCGATCCCGGTCTGAGCGATGGCGATGACGTTGTCACCGACGCTGACGTGGTCGGCCACCCCGACCTGGCCGGCCAGGACAACATTCTTCCCGATCCTGGAGCTTCCGGCGATTCCAACCTGGCCCGCCAGGATGGTGTTTTCTCCGATCTCGACGTTGTGGGCGACCTGGACGAGGTTGTCGATCTTAGTTCCGCGGCGGATGACGGTCTCGCCGAGGGCCGCCCGGTCGATGGCGCTGTTGGCGCCGATCTCTACGTCGTCCTCGATGACCACAGTGCCTCTCTGGGGGATTTTTTTATGAGTTCCATCCTCAAGCTTGAGATAGCCGAAACCGTCTGAACCGATAACGGCTCCGCTGTGGAGGATGACCCGGGTTCCGATCCGGACGTCTTCACGGACGGAGACGTGGGAATGGATGACGCATCCCTCTCCGATTTTCACCCGCGGGTAGATCGAGGCCAACGGAAAGATGACCGTCCCGTCCCCGATCTCGACCTCGTCCCCGATAACGGTCAGGGCGCCCACGGCGACGCGCTGTCCGATCCTGGCAGAGGGCGAGACGACAGCCGTGGGGTGTATCCCCGGCTCGGGACGGTAAGGCTGGAAAAAAAACTCCACCGCCCGGATAAAGGTCAGATGAGGGGTTTCTGAAAGGATGACCGGAATCCCGCGGAAAGGCTCCTCCGACGGGATGATGGCGGCCGCTGCCGGTGACCCTTCGAGCAGCTTCCGGAACTTGGGAGAAGCCAGGAAGACGAGGTCTCCCTTGCGGGCGTTCTCCAGGCCGGCGACACCCGAGACGACCGTCCCCCCGTCTCCCTCGAAACGGCAGGCGAGGAGGCGGGCCAATTGCTCGACGGTCAGGCCCGCGGGGCCGGCCGCAGCGGACTCAGGCGTTTTTGGCATGTCGTCTCTCGTTCAGGACGGCCGCCAGCTCGGCTCCCCAGAGCAGGATAACCAGTGAAAAAGAGATCCAGAGCAGGAAAAAGATGATCGAAGTGAGTGTCCCCTGGACGAGCTTGGAGAGGACGATGCCGATGGCCGAGAAGTTCGCTACATAGAAGGCGAATATTCTTTTAAAGACCTCCCATAGGACAGCGCTGACGACGGCCGCCACGGCCGCGCTCCGGGTGAAAACCTTGACCTCCGGTATGAACTTGTAAAGGGTGAAAAAGACGAGAAAGGTCAGGGCCAGGGGGACGATGTACTGGAGGAGGAAGTTATCGACGAGCCCGACGGCGCGGGGGTTGAGGTGGGTGGCGACGAAATTGCTCGTCTGGAGAGCTCGGTGCAGGGCTGTCCAAAAGGCGGTGATGGCCAAGGAAATGAGCATGATGATGCCCATGGCGAACATAATACTGTATTCGATCAGCCGGTTGTAGACGAAGGACCGCTCGTACTTGGCCCGGAAGATCATGTTGATGGTGTATATGAGGTTGGAGAACAGGAAGCTGGCGGAGACGAATGACCCGATCAGGCCGAACCACCCGAGGTTGTTGATGTTCCGGGAGACATCCTGGAGCCTCCCGAAGAAGCTCGGGTCGAGCTTGGCGAAGAACTCGTCCGAGAAAAGGTTCAGGCTGCGCAGGGCGAATTCAGAGCTGCCGATGATCTTGGTGGTGACGTAGATGAACAGGGAGACCACGGGAACGGAGCAGATGAAGGCGAAGTAGGAAATGATGATAGCGGAGTTCCAGCACTTGTCGTCGTTGAACCTTTTGAACGCGTCCCGGAGGATCGTAAATACGGCCAGGCTCATCCGTCCGTCCTATAGAGGCACGGCCTTCCTTATTTGTAGTTTCCCCATTGGATCATCAGGATGACTATGGCGATGAGGAGAGCATAGATGACCAGCGTCTCGATCAGGACCAGGCCGAAGATCATGATGAAGCGGATGGTCGGGGCGGAGCCCGGGTTGCGGGAGATACCCTCGCAGGCGCTGGAGATGGCCTTGGCCTGGCAGAACGCCCCGGCCGCGGCGGCCAGGGTGATGACCGCTCCGCCGACGATGAGGGAGAGCTTGTAGAGGGGGGCCTTGTCGGCGACCGCGCCCGCTTCCTGGGCGAGGAGGGGAGATCCGGCGAGGAGGACGAAAAAGAGCAGGAGGCCGAAAGCGTGGGTTTTCTTCATGGTCTCAACTCCTTTCTATTCTTTTCTGTATTTAGTGCTCTTCCTCTTGGATCACCGCGCCCGCGATGTAGATGCAGGCGAGGAGCACGAAGACGAACGACTGGATGACGGCCGTGAAAATGGCCACGGCCATGAAGGGGAGAGGAAGAACGAAGGGGACGATGGAAGCGATAATGACGATGAGCAGTTCCTCGGCGAAGATGTTGCCGAAAAGCCGCAGCGACAGCGACACCGGTCGGGAGAAATGGCTGATGATCTCGATCGGCAGGAGGAGGGGCGCCAACGCCGGGATGGGGCCGGTGAAATGCTTGAGGTATCTCAGGGGGCCCTGGGCCTTTATCCCCTGCCAATGGTAATAGACGAAAACGGCCAGGGCGCAGCCGGCGGTGACGTTCAGCTTGCTGGTTGGAGACATAAACCCGGGGACCAGGCCGATCATGTTGGAGCAGAAGATGAAAAGCCCAATCGTGCCGATCATGGGCAGGTATTTCTTCCCGGTCTCGCCGATGATGTCGGTGAGGATGCCCTCGAAAGTCTGGAGGATCGTCTCGAGGAAGCTTTGCCGGCTGGAAGGGATGAGGGAGAGCTTCCGGGAGGCCAGGCCGAGCAGGATGATGAGGAGGAGGGCCACGATGATGACCATGACGAGGTAATCGGGGACCGGGCTGTGGGGGTTCTTGGGCTCAATGCCCAGGAGGCCGAGCAGGGCCAAAATGGGCTTGCCGAAGAGCTTGTTGAAGAGGTCGGCGACGTAAACGCTGTGCTCTAGCCCTTCCATTGTTTCATCTGCGAGACGGCGATCGCGGCCTCAGCTAATATGGCCAGGACGAGGCTCGAAAACCCGGCCACGAAACCCAGGATCATCCTCGGAAATACGAGGATTATAATGGAAAAAACAGCCAATAGCAAGACGAGGCGGAGGAGGTAGAGGGCGAGGCCCGAACGGACGGCCCGGCGTCTGTCCTGGGAGAGAAAGCGGAGGAGCGCCTTCTTCAGCCAGATAAAGCTCAGGGCGGAGAAAATGCCTCCGGCCAGGATAAAAACGCCGGTCAGGGGGGTGAAGAAGAGGAGGGCGATAATAGCCAGGACAAACGCGATGATGGGGACTTCCAGAGGAATCCGGCGGAGAACCCGCTCTTCATAGTTCATCGTCTTTGTCCAGGCCGAGCTTTTTGAGGCCGCGGAAGAGGCTGAGAAAACCGGAGGCCACACCGAGAAGCGTGAATATAATGAGGAGCCAGGGGTCTGTTCCCAGGAGCTTGTCCAGGAAATACCCCATGAACAACCCGACGGCGATGGAGGCGGGCAGCATCAGGCCGAGTGAACTCAGCGCGGCGACCTTGCGGTAGTTCGAGCGGCGGGGCGGACGGTCGGGCTCGAGAAATTTCATAACGCGGTTAAATTTTTACCGTATTTATCGGAAATGTCAAACGTCTCTCCGAAATAAAAAAAGCGGTTCGGAACCGCTTATTCTGTTTTTCTAATTGGCGAGCTTTAGGCTAACGTCAATCCTGAATTGTTTATAGTTTAGGGATCCATCTTTTCCTTGAACTCAATTTTTCCCATGGCCACGCCCAAATTCCGTGGGTCGGGAGTGCCCAGACTTTTTAGAGGATTCCAGGTTCTATTTACCTTTACCAGTAGAATGAGCTCTTGGCCGACTTCCTCAGGCACTTCATATTCACAGGTTTTCCAGATACTCTGATTCAGAGTCAATTCATCCAGCAGTTTTTTCTGTTTAAAAAAATTTTTAACAAGGTAAATCTTGACTTTGACCGGATTTTGCTGGATATCGGGATGAGAGGCGAGGAGCGGGATTTCGATGACAGGCTTTTCAATCTTGACAGTTAGGCCCCCATATTCTCTTGTCCAGCGAAATTCTCGGCCCTCATTGGTTTTTTCAAGCTGGTAGAACCCGAAATCTTGCTTGATTCCGAGAAGTTCGGTCCGATTTTTCAGAGAAAGCGAATGGGTAGAATTCCAGAGATGCACAGCGCTGAAAAGTGAGAGAACAATGAGGCTGATAATTTTTTGCGTTTTGTTGAAGAGAGGTTTTTGCTTATACTTTTCGTCTTTTCCTTCGCCGGGCCGGCCAAGACAAAAGACTATCCCAACTAGGAGCCAAAAGGTGTACTTGATCTCGTAACTGCCTATAAATGTATGTGTTTGAATGATCAAGAGAAAAGAAACGATGCCGGCGATGGCTCCGATGAGAACAAACTTGTAGTTATCTGTTGCGGGAATTTTTAAATAGCTACTCCTTATCTGCTTGATGATTTCCCATAGAATCCAAAGAACTAATATTACTCCGACTAGGCCCAATTCAGAGCCGACTTGGAGGATATAGTTCTCGGCGGATTCGGGATCAACATAGATTTTTTTCAGTGTTGAGTAATTTGAGACTTCGATAATATAAGAGCCTACCCCCACGCCTGTTAACGGATACTCCTTCATCATTAACACTGCCAATTTTCCGAGATTATATATTCTATATTTCAATGGGGCCTGGAAGTCTTTAAGCCTTAACACCGTAATTGAGCTTTTTATATTTTGGACAAAATAATTTTTAAAGGCGATCACGCTGATTAAGATGGCGAAAATTAAAAGAATGACAACCCAAGAGGAGACCCTAATCTTTTTTAGAGAATAATACCTTGATTTCAGAAGAGAAAAAATAACTTTTAAAGACAGAAGAGAAAAAATCAAAAGAGAGATGAGGAGACACAATAAACCACTTTTTGATCCTGTATAGAAAATCAAATAGACCGACAAGGGTATCATAAGAAAGGAGAAGACTCGTAGTTTTCCTTTGAAGGCCAAACACACTCCTAAAAGCAGAGGTGCGACGATGGCGATATAACCCCCAAAAGATAGACAGTCTTTAAAAGTTGCGTTTATTAGGCCCGCAACAAATCTTGACGGAGTGTTTCCTAATTTCATGTTTTTCAGATGCTGAAATAAGCCGAAACTCAAAGAGATAAGTGTGCTTAGGCACAGGATAACCAAAGTTTTTTTTATAAAATCTCTTGATCTTACTGTATTTAAAAATATGAAAAAGAATGCAAAGCCGGTTAAGTAATTTA
This sequence comes from Candidatus Aminicenantota bacterium, assembly GCA_017886205.1. Lineage (GTDB taxonomy): Bacteria > Acidobacteriota > Aminicenantia > Aminicenantales > UBA8522 > UBA8522. The sequence goes on from JAFNEO010000009.1 coordinate 127,151, forward strand.
AAGAAAAAAACACAATGCTCATGATGGCGCCCCCCGCCGTAACTCCATAAGTACTGGTCGTTAGCTCGTAGATGCGATCGCTAAAAAAAGGATAAAAGTTGGAATAACGAAGAAAGGCGATGATTCCCGAGAGAAAGATGGTTATCGAAAATAGAATAAGAGGCTTTGAAATTGGCTCTTTAAAAGAAATCGTTGATCTGTAGAATAACTTATGGAGCAAAAAGCCTAAAAAATAGAACAAAAATAAGACCAGGGCCGTCGGTGCGTGAGGAGTATTTTCGAAGATTCCGAAAAAATAGGGTAGGCTATTGATCAAGGGAAAAGCGAAGATAAAAAGTAAGGTTCCCCATTGAGAATGAATTGCGGTAAGAATAAGAATAGCTAAAAGAATAGGAACTAAAGCAATCTGAAACGGCTTAACGAGCGGAACATACCGGAAATAAAAAAGATAGAGACCAATAGTATAAATGACAATAACCAGAGCAAGGATCAAATTTGCTCTTCTATTCTTAATCATTAGAACTCACTATCCAGGAGGACGAATTCGGTAGTCTGGAGACAGGCCGCCCCGCCGGCGCCTACCGCCCGCCGCCGCGCCAGTCTCCCTGATAACCGATGCCCATTTCCTGGAAGTGGCAGATGATCTCGGCGTCCTGGCCTTTTTCCGCGGCCGCGACCAATTCTTCAAGCCTTTTTCCGAGATCGCTGTTCACGTAGTCCACCGGCGGCGCGACGAAGATCTTCTCAAACTGCGTGACCTTGTCCCGTTCCTTGTCGATCATAATCTCTTCGTAGAGTTTCTCTCCCGGCCGTAATCCCGTATACGTGATCTCGATATCGTCATCCTTGAACCCGGAGAGCCGGATGAGGTCCATGGCCAGGTCGCTGATCTTCACCATCTTCCCCATGTCAAGGACAAAGATCTCGCCTTTGGTCCCGATCGAGCCCGCCTGGATGATGAGGGAAACCGCCTCCGCGATCGACATAAAGAACCGTTCGACGTCCGGGTGGGTCACCGTCACCGGCCCGCCGTGGGCGATCTGCTTCTGAAAAAGCGGAACAACGCTTCCCCGGCTTCCCAGGACGTTCCCGAACCTCACGCATGAGAACTTCGTCCCGCTCTTGGCCGCGATGTCCTGGATGATGACCTCGCCCACCTTCTTGGTGGCCCCCATGACGCTCGTCGGGTTCACGGCCTTGTCCGAGGAGATGAAGATGAAGCTTTCCACCCCATACCGGTCGGCCAGCCTCGCCACGTTCAACGTTCCCTGCACGTTGTTGATGACCGCCTCGCTGACGTTGAATTCCATGAGCGGGACGTGTTTATGGGCCGCCGCGTGGAAGATGACCTCGGGCTTGGAATTGGCGAAGATCGTCTCAAATTGCTTTGCGTTCTTGATATTGGAGATGATGGGAGTCACCCGCAATCCCTTCGCGCAGCCTTGGAGTTCGTTGTCGATCTCGAAGATGCTGTTCTCGTCCTTATCTATGAGGATAAGCTCGTTCGGCCAATACGTGCACAACTGCCGGCACAACTCGCTCCCGATGGATCCCCCGGCCCCTGTCACAAGGATGCGTTTGCCCCGATAGTGCTTTTCGACGTCGGGATGGTGCGTCTCGATATCGACGACACTCCTTCCCAGCAGGTCATCGATATTGACCTCCCGAATCTTGGTGATCTTGACTTTATCGTCAAGCATCTCGAACATCCCGGGGACGATCTTGACCTTGATGTCAGCGCCCTCGCACAGCTCGACGATCCGCCGGATCTCCCGCGAAGACGCGTTGGCAATGGTAATGATAGCCTCTTCGATTTTCAATCGCTTGGCAATCTCAGGGATCTGAGCCGTACTCCCGAGGATCTTTATCCCCTGGATGACGTTGTTGAACTTCTTGGGGTCGTCGTCGACGAAGCCCGCGACCTCCAATCCCAGGTCGGGCCTCTGGCTCAGCTCCTTGGCCACCATGTTCCCGGCGTCGCCCGCACCAATGAGGAGAGCTCGCTTGGCCGCTCCGTTCCTGCGGCGGGTGGCGCTTTCCCTCTGCGTCGCCTCCAATGAGAGCCTGCGTATCATTCGAATGCCCGCCGTCCCCAAGATCACCAGCAGGAATTCGAGGGTGATGACGCTGATGGGGATGCGAAGCATCGCGAGGCGGTCGGGGGCGAAGTAGCGGGCAATGATCAGGATGGCGGTTATCGGGAGGACGCCCTTGATGATGCGCCCGACGTCATGGATGGAGATGTAGCGCCAGACTATCTTGTAGACAGAAACTGCCTGGAAGGATAATGCCCGAGCGATGATTATATAGGGCAGCAGAACGGTTATTTGTCTGATGAATTCATCCGGGATGACACCCTCGAAGCGGATGAAATACGCCGCGAACAAAGACAGGGCAAATACTATCAGGTCGATGAACCCCTGGCTGACCTTACTGAAAACGCGACTGATGATCGAATTCATCTTCCTGTTCTCATCAATAAAATCCCCGCCGTGGGGACCATCGAAAACGGGTTGCGCAACTACCCAGCTTTACAGCAGCTTTTGATGATTCCTACCACGCGCTCGAGGTCATTGTAGGTCATCTGGCTTCCGGAAGGCAAGCATAACCCGCGCTTGAAGAGGCCGGCGGATACGGCCCCTCCCCGGACACGGCATCCGGCGAACACCGGCTGGAGGTGCATCGGCTTCCATAGGGGGCGCGCTTCTATATTCTCATTTTCAAGGGCGAGGCGGATGTCCTCCCGGTTTGCCCCGAATGCCTCCGGATCGACGACGATACAGGTTAACCATCGCGTACAGCGTCCGTAAGGCGCTTCCGGCATGAAGGAAATCCCGGGCAGTTGCCCCAGATGCTGCTGATAATAATCGAAATTGCGCCTTCGAGCCTTGACACGTTCATCAAGCACTCTCAGCTGTCCGCGCCCGATAGCCGCAAGGATATTGCTCATTCGGTAATTGTATCCGATCGTAGAATGCTGATAATGGGGTGCCGGATCCCTAGCCTGGGTGGCCAGGAAACGAGCTCGGGCAATGAGCGATTCTTCGTCTGAAACAAGCATTCCTCCGCCGGAAGTCGTAATGATTTTGTTTCCGTTGAAAGAAAATACAGCCATCTTTCCGAAGGCTCCGGCCTTTTTCCCGTTGCACGTCGCCCCGAGCGCCTCGGCCGCGTCCTCGACGAGCGGCACCTCGTATCTCTGGCAGATCTCTTCGATCCTTCCGTAATCGGCGCACTGGCCGTAGAGATCGACAGTCATGACGGCCCCGGGCCTTCGTCCCCTCTCCGCGCATGCAGTCAATTCCTCCTCGAGCATGTCCGGGTCGATGTTCCAGGTCTTCCGGTCGCAGTCGATGAACACGGGCTCCCCGCCCGCGTATACGATCGCGTTGGCCGAGGCGCTGAACGTCAGCGTCGGACACAGGACCTCGTCGCCGGACTTTACCCAGAGGAGCATAAGGGCAAGGTGAAGCGCCGCCGTCCCCGACATAAGCGCCGCTGCGTGCGGAATCCCCACATACTCGCATATCTCCCTCTCGAAGGCATCGACCATCGGACCGAGCGGCGCGATCCAGTTCGACCGGAACGCCTCGGCCACGAACTCCTGTTCGTGGCCGGACATGTGGGGCGGGGAGAGGTAGATGCGAGGTTTATTATTTCTGTTGTTGCGTTTGTTCATGTAATATCTCTTGTTCTAACCCCGGTATGTGGGGAAGAATCCGGCTTGTGCTTGCCAGTTCCGCCCTTTATTATTTCCCCAAATCCTGCGTCTACCCAGGGAGCTTCGTGAACCGTTTTGAACTCGATTTTGTCAATTGCAATTATAGAGTCCAGAATGTCCTAGTGCGGCAGGAAAGCATCAGGAGCGGCTCCTCGGCGCAGTCCGGAGAGCGGATGCGGGCAAACCCGCACTGAAACGACGGAGACGGCCGTAAGCGGCGGGATTCTCGCCCCTCAGCCCCGGCCGGGAAAGCACGGTTTGCGTTTCCCGATAAAAGCATCCATCCCCTCGCGGCGATCGTCGGTTCCGAAGGCGAGCGCGCACATTTGTTTTTCAAGCTCCATGGCCTTCTCCATCATTTTTCGCGGATACGAGGCCTTGTCCCGACCACCCGGACAGGGGCGCCGACATTGATCGTCCACGGCTCGATGTCTTTCAAGACGATGCCGCCGCTGCCGACGATCGCCCCCTCCCCGATCGTGACGTTCGGATGGATGATGGCATTGGCCCCGATAAAGACGTCTTTCTTCAAGACGATCTTTCCCCGGATCACGTACTGCTCCTCCGGGGGGATGAGCGGGCTGATCCGCCGGCCGTCGCCGTAATGATGCGTCCCGGTGATCAGACGGCTGCCGGTCGCGATTCCGACATAATCCTCGGTGATGAGCTCGCCTCCGCCGACGACGCTGATGAACGAGGCGAAATGGTTCAACCGGCCGATCTTGACGCCTTGGCCGCCGTAAATGAAGACGAAGTCGTCGATTTGAGTCCCATCCCCGATCTCGACCACCTCGGGCATGACGATCTTGGCCAGCGGAAAAATCTTCACGCTTTTGCCTAGAGACTTGAGTTTCTGAAGATCGGTCAGCATCAAGAGTTCTCCTTTCCACGGTGTTCCCTTCGGGCTTCCGGAACGGGGCCCGTTCCCATGAATTCCTCCATCGTGGCCTGCCCCGGCTGGCTGATGCCCTCTCCCGACAAGACCCGCATCATGGTCAGACCGAGGATTTCCACGTCCAATACAAAAGACCAATGATCGACGTACCAGACGTCGTACCGAAACTTTTCCTCCCAGGTCAGGGCGTTGCGTCCGTGAACCTGAGCCCAGCCCGTGATCCCCGGCATGACATCGTGACGCCGCGCCTGCTCGGGGGTGTAACGGGCTAAATACTGGACGACGAGCGGCCGCGGCCCGACGATGCTCATGTCTCCCTTCAGGACGTTCCAAAGCTCGGGAAGCTCGTCGAGGCTCGTCCGCCGCAGCCACCGGCCGAACGAGGTCAACCGGTCCGCGTCGAGAAGCAATCGGCCGCTCTCGTCGCGGTCGTCCCGCATCGTCTTGAACTTCCAAAGCTGGAACAGCCGGCCACGATACCCCGGCCGCCAATGTCTGAAAAAAACGCCTCCGCCGAAATGGGCTTTGACCGCGATCGCCAACGGAAGGAAAAGAGGCAGGAGAAGGATGAGCCCGAATACACTCGCGCCCACGTCGAATCCTCGTTTCAGGAATCGACCGAATTTTCTCGCCACGTCGGAGCGACGTCTACGAAAAATGCCTCTGGATGGTTGCATACGCTTTTTCTACGGTCCAATGAGCCTCCAAATACGCCCGGAGGGATAAGAATTTGCTTTTCGGCTCCGCCCGCCTACGGGCACGGTTTCGGCTCGATGGCTCCATTTCTCCAAGGGATAGGTAACATGATGATGTGATGCACCTCCTCGGGGAGTTTGATAGACTCTCCGTGGAAAATCTTTTTTCAGGAGGTGCACAGATAAATTATGTCGAAATTGACCATCATCATCAATACTCTCACATGACGTTGATGGATCAGGAAGGCCAGGCGGACGAGAGAAGCTGTGGGACAATTGATCGAAAAGCGATATGGGGTGCATCTTTCGTTCTGGACGGTGGGGCGGTACTTGCGGGAGTGGGGTTTTACACCGCAGAAGCCGATACGGCAATGGTTGGAGGAGAAATATCCGGTGATCCGGGCCCTGGCCCGGAGGGATAAAGCGGAGATTTACTGGGGAGACGAGATGGGGCTCCGGTCGGATCATGCGACGGGGACGAGTTGGGGGTTGAAACGGCAAATGCCGGTGATCCCGGGGACGGGACAGCGGTTCGGCTGCAGCATGATTTCGGCGATCACGAACCGCGGCAAGTTGTATTTCACGGTTTTGAACAAGAAATTTCGGGCCCGGGTGTTCATCGATTTATTGAGACGATTGGAGCGGCAGGTGCCGCGCAGGATTTATTTCATCGTGGATCGTTATCCCGTCCACCGGGCGGGAGCGGTGAAGAAGTCGTTGGGAACGAAAGGACGACGGGTAAAATTGTTTTATCTTCCGGGGTACCGGCCGGACTTGAATCAGGACGTCAAAAGCAACGCGGAGGGCCGCCGGCCTCCCGACGCAGAAACGATGCGGAAAGACATCTCCGGCTATCTTCGCGGTCGTCAACGCCGACCGCAAATTGTGATGAACTACTTCAAGCACGAGAGCGTTCTTCATGCCTCTTGAATGCCATTAATTTATCGCTTTCCGTAATAATAGGACATAAAAAAGGCAAAAATAAAAGAATAGTGTTTCATGTATTGTATTCTTTTTGATTCTATTTCTCAAACAAAATCTTATGATTTTTTTTGAAACAACAATCTTTTGAGTTTTTTCATCTATTATAATGAACGGTCTTGCATTATTAATTTTTCGAAAATAATCAAAGACAATTATATTATTCAATAAAATGGTACTCCCTTTTTTCAATTCGCTGAAAATTAAAAATATTTTTTTATAGTATGGTTTCCTTGTCAAATGAGAACCAGAAACATTTGTTTCATGCTGCCTATAAAACATTAATATTTTATTTAGATAAAATATTTCGCCATGCCAAGAAGCATTTAAGGCTATCCAGTAATCATAATTTTCACAAATCACATATTTTTCTAAGACTTTTTTGATTAACAGCCTGTTAACTATAGTTGTACATCCGTAAATATTATTTTGAAAAATGAGATTATTAAAGGTTGTCTGCTTGTCCATTTTATCAACATTATCGCGATTATTGTTTATTGACATCGGGTTTAAATTTTGATCGGCTAATTGATAATTTGAGTGAACAAGAATGGGCTTATCAATTGTTTCAACTTCGTAAGTTTTAATAGTATGCAACAATATTTCTATTTTATCTTTAAACCAAAAATCGTCTTGATCTGAGTATAAAACATAGTCAGGATCATACTGTTCATTTGCATATTCAGTTAATCTATAAAAATTTCTAAAAGCACCCAGATTCTCACCATCATCACACATTACCTCAATTCTATCATCACGCGATGAGAAATATCTTAGTATTTTCATTGTATTATCACTTGAACCATCATCACGGATTATCAGCTTCCAATCATCGTAAGTCTGGTTAATAAAACTTTCAACTTGCTGTTCAATATATTTTTCACCATTATATGACGCAAGGAGTATGCAAACTTTTGTATTTTTCATTTCAATCTATTGATTGGCAATTAATCAAGCGATGTCGCTCGCAAGAAACGCCCAAAGCGAGTGAGTCGATCAGTATCGGATAACAGATTGCCCTGCGAGCCGCGTGCATCCGTCATGGTACGGAATTTGTAAATTGTAAACGGTTTGCCGTGCCGCCTTGGCCTCTGCTGGCGGAACAGCACAGGCGCGCGGAGCCGCATGCGCACCAGCACCGCCGTCACTAACATAACCGGCGACAAAACCACCAGCGCCGGGATTGTCAACACTAGGTCCATCGCCCGCTTACCGCTGCGACTATACCAGCCCTTGCGAATCATCATATTTTCCCCATACGGTGCGTGTAGCCCAGCACAATATTTCGCACTATCCGAGCCATATTGCGCATGATCACATTGAGCCTATTGACTATGCAGCATTCTTCCTGCACCGTGCCGCTGTCACTAAATACAAAGTCGTTGATACGAGACTCCTGGAGCCAGGAGTATTGGGAAAAAATGAGTGTCTTCATGAATGACAAAAGTTACCACGTATAGTGGCGATACCAGTTGCGGTGCTTGTTCATAAAGTTCCGCAACTCGGTTAGCATAGCAAGGTAACTCGACGGAAGAAAAAACGGTAGATCTGTACGGCGTGAAACCATGCTTTTGTCTGAAGTATAGGTGTCATCGGGAAGAATCCGGACTTGGCCATGGCTCCAGACTTTTTGGCATATTACTAGCAGGTCAAATTTCGTAATTTTCTCGCTTGTCGTCACATTGACCAGTCCTGAAACTCCATGGCAGATGCAATGATTCGCAACCTTGGCTAGTTCAAGTGTGGTCACTCCAGACCAGTAGGCTTTTGAATATCCTTTTATCGTTCCCTTTTGCATCAAAAACCAATGAAGAAGTCCAGTTCCGTCCCGTTTCAACTCCGGGCCAATGATCGACGTTCGTAAGGTCAAATCCACGTCGTTGATCACCTCCCCAAGCGCTTTAGTCCGCGCATAGGGAGTATCGCCATCCCGAAAATCGTCCTCCGAATACCCGCCACAATCCCCGGAGAACACGCAATCAGTGCTGATATGGATCAACTTAAAGCCGCATTCCCGGCCCAGCCGCGAAAGGAAATGCGGGAGAAAGCTATTGATCAGGATCGCCCGATCCACCCGATCTTGTGACGCCTGAACCAGCATGCCGACGCAGTTAACCACAACATCAGGTCGGCTGTCACGCAGGACATCTTCGACTTTGACAAAATCGGTCACGTCCAAAATGATAATGCCCGGCGCGCCCGTTATGTCCGCAAGGATGATCTCGTATTCCGGTCTCTGCGACAAGTATTCGGCCATGACATGTCCAGCCATACCCCGGGCGCCCAGGATCAGAATCTTCTTCATAGTCCCTTGCTCCAAACCGTGCGATTGACGTAATCGATATAACTGATGATAATCCGCACCACCTTCTTCGACACATTGTCCACCGCGTAGTCGGGAACCATCCGGAATCCCCGCAGGCAGTCACGCGCCTGCGCGGTGACAATTCTGATAGCGTTCAACACGGAATCTTTCTCCAATCCCGCCATGATCAGCGTACCTTCGTCCATTCCCTCCGGCCGTTCATGCGCTTGCCGGATCGTAATGGCCGGGAATCCGAGAATGGAAGACTCCTCGGTAATGGTGCCACTGTCGGAGATCACGCAATAGGCGTTCATCTGCACTTTCATGTAATCTAGAAAGCCGAACGGCTTCAGAAACTCAATATTTGCGCCCAGACCATCAATGCCAAGCGCCTTCATTTTCTTGCAGGGCCGCGGATGCGTTGAGACGATAACTTTGAACCCGTACTGATCACGGATCGCCCTCAGAGTCTCTAGAAAATCTTGAAAGTTACGGGGCGAGTCTACGTTCTCTTCCCGATGCGCACTGACAACAAAGAACTCCTTCGCCTTCAGCCCCAGACGAACCAGCACGTCCGACGCTTCTATCTGAGGGCGATGATGGTTTAGCACTTCAAGCATGGAAGAACCGGTCTTGATGATCGTCTCAGGCTTAATACCTTCAAGGATCAGGTAGCGCCGCGCATGCTCAGTCAGGGTCATATTGATGTCACTTAAATGATCCACTATCTTGCGGTTCAGTTCTTCTGGAACCCGTTGATCAAAGCAACGATTTCCTGCCTCCAAATGGAAAACCGGAATCTTTCGGCGTTTTGCCGATATGACTGATAAGCAACTATTAGTGTCGCCATAAAGAACAACAGCATCCGGGTTCTCTTTCTCCATTACTGCATCCGCCTTAGCGATGATGTTCCCGATGGTCTCCGCCGTACTACCCCCAACGGCGTCCAAGAAATGATCCGGCTTCCCGATGCCCATTTCTTCGAAAAAGATCTCATTCAGCTCGTAGTCCGAGTTCTGACCCGTGTGGACCAACACATGATCCGTGTACTTCCGCAGTTCTGCGATGACGCGACTCAACTTGATGACCTCCGGCCGAGTTCCTACAATGGTCATGATTTTTCTAATCATCAGACACCTGTTCCATCTGAATCGCCTGCCAGCATTCGCTGAATGAATTCCAGCTTCATCAGCAATGCTGCCATTTCATTGATATCCAAGCGATTCGTGTTTTCCGAAGAATAATCCTCACCGACAGAAATTTTCTTCTCGCCTTCAGCAAAATACTTTTTATAGTTTAAATCACGGCTATCCGCTTTTATTCGATAGTAATCGCCCAAATCTTCGGCGCGCGCTTTTTCCTCGCGGCTCACTAAACACTCATGTTTCTTCTCCCCATGCCGGGTGCCCAGGATATGAATCTTGTTATTGGCGTTGAAAACTTTCTTCAATGCCTCGGCCAGCGTAAGAATGGTGGCGGCCGGCGCTTTTTGGACGAAAGTATCTCCCTGACGACCGTGTTTGAAGGCAAAGAGGACCAATTCAACAGAATCCGGGAGAGACATCATAAAGCGCGTCATCTCCGGATCGGTGATCGTGATCGGCTCGCCGCTCCTGATCTGGCGGACAAAGAGCGGAATCACTGAACCGCGGGACGCCATCACGTTCCCATACCTGGTGTTGCACATGACCGTGTCTTTTTCCGACAAGTTCCGGCTCATGGCAACCGTCACCTTTTCCATGAGCGCTTTGCTCATCCCCATGGCATTTATGGGGTATACCGCTTTGTCCGTGCTGAGCACAACGACGCGTTTAACCCCTTGCTGGACGGCCGCCTTCAGTGTGTTCTCGGTGCCCAGCACATTAGTCTTTACCGCTTGTATCGGGTAAAATTCACAGGACGGCACCTGCTTCAACGCCGCGGCGCTAAAGACAAAATCCACGCCCCGCATAGCAGTATTAATACTATCAAAATCCCGCACGTCGCCGATGTAAAACTTGAGTCGAGAGTCGTTGTATTTATGCCGCATGTCATCCTGTTTTTTCTCATCACGACTGAAAATGCGGATCTCACCGACATCGGTCGTCAGGAAGCGGTCCAGCACAGCATTTCCAAAAGAACCCGTTCCACCGGTAATTAGTATTGTTTGTCCCTTTAGCATATACCCTCCCTGTATAAAAACTTATGTTATCATCACTCAGTAGGCAAGTTCAACAAGAAAGCTTATGTTTTATCCCTTTGCTGAATGCGGTCCAAAAGATGAGATATTGAGAGACTGAGAAGTTGAGGGCTGAAGAGTTGAATGCAAAATTTCTCATCTTCGGATCTTCTTCATTTTCGCTGTTTCTTCCAACAACTTCTCATACTTATCCACGAGAACCGCCCGCGTATACTTTTGTAAAAACGCCTGCCGTCCCGCTTGTCCAAGCGATTTGAGCTGCTCGAGCGGCATCGCCACCAACTCGCGCACCGCTTGCGCCAACGCCGCCGGGTCCTCGGGCGCGCACACCAGCCCGGCCCCGGCGTCACGCACGACATCGGTCGCGTCGCCCGCTGTGCAGGTGATAATTGGTCGTCCGTATGCCAGATAGGCGATGGTCTTCGATGGAATGGTGATCTCAAATAGCGGGTCACGCTTGAGATGAACCAACAACGCATCGGCCCAGGCAAAGAAATACGGCATCCGTTCGGCCGGCTGGCGGCCGATGAAGCGCACATTGTTCAGATCGCGTTCATGGGCCAGCTGCCGTAATCGCTCCGCGTCCACCCCGTCGCCAATCAGCACGAACTGCACGGCGGGGATGTCTCGCAATCGCTCGGCCGCATGCAACACATTCTCCATGGCTTGCGCCGCTCCCATGTTGCCGCCAAACATCACATTGAAATGCTCAGACAAACCATATTCGGCAGCCAGCGCCTCGTCTCGCGGCACCGGCCGATAAACGTCTTCATCTGCCCAATTGGGAATGACATGAATCTTGTCAGCGGGGACGCCCTTTTCGATCAGATTGCGCCTAAAACCGGGCGAGACTACTGTGATCGCCGCTGCCCGTCGGTACACAAATCGGGCCAGCGCCCCCATCCATTTTAGCGCTATTGACGATGGCAACATGCCGGTCGCGGCCAGCGTCTCCGGCCACATATCATGTATATTGAAAATGTACGGAATCCGCCGCAGCAAGCCGATCCAGCAGGCCGGAATGCCAACAGTCAACGGCGGATGATATACCCACATTACATCGGCCGGGCCGCAGAGCGCCGCACCGATCGATGAGGCTGACAGCGCGAAACTCAGGTAGTTAAGAATTCGCCGTAAACCAGACCAACTGTGATTGGGATACAATAGCAGTCGAATCACACGCACCCCATCCAGATGCTCAATCTGCCACAATTTTTGGCGATAGCCGGGATAAATTCGGCCCTGTGGATAATTTGGAAAGCCGGTAATAGCCGTGACTTGATGACCGCGCACGGCTAGATCGCGCCCCAGAATATGGACTTTGATATCCGGTTCAGGGACATACCATTGAGAAAGTAACAACACTCTCATATCAGTCAATCACAACAAAATCAGGACGTTCTGCTCGGCCAAGTAACCAATCATAAAGCGGTATTGATTTTTGCGCCAATTGTGCCCAAGTATACTTATCCATAACAAGTGCCTTGCCTCGTTTTCCCATCTCTTTTAATTCTGCTGGAGGACGATGAATGGCTTCCAAAAGTGCGTTCTTAATTGCTCCTACGCTGATATCCACCCACCAACCACAATCATACGTTTGCAACTCTTCCCACGGTGCACCACGTGTCGTGATGACTGGAATTCCAGCTCCCAACGCCTCCGCCACAGCAATCGCAAAGTTTTCACTACGGGTTGGCAGGATAAACAGATCAGCGGCAGCAAAAGCATCTCGTTTGTCATCTCCAAAGATCGGCCCGATAAACTTGACCATGTCCTCGAGATAAAGTCTTTGCGCCAGGGACTCGAGTTCACGCCGATGACCTACTTCATCGGGTCCGGCAATTACAACACACCAATCATTCAAATCCTGTCGAATGAGGGACATTGCTTCAAACAGAAGCGGCAACCCCTTTTTAGGATGTATCCGGGAAATGAACAAAAGCAAGCGCCGATCTGGTGTAAGTGCTAAGCGCGAACGTAAGCGATTAGCATCACCCACACTATTGAGCCATGTTTCTGAAATACCATCAGGAATAATTGCTATGGGATTCCCAAGCCCATACCGCCGGAAGCTCTGCGCTTCAGAAACTGATGTGGCATGTAAACAAGATGCCTGGCAGAGATTCTCACCTTCATAAGCCAACGTCGCCAGTTTTTTCTTCCATGCCGACCGCTTGAGTGCATATTCTTCTAATGTACCATGGGGTGCTATCACTGTCGGTCGCCCAAAGGTCTTCCGCCAACGGTTGGTCACGCGCGAATTAGCCGTCCAGATGCCGTGTTGATGAAGAACCGTGTAGAGTTCTCCACGACGAGAAATCGCCGCCTGTTCCATCGCTGGGCTAAAACCTATCTGGGATGGTCCAACAACCCGAAAAGTTGAAATATCCCTTTCATCCAGGTCATTCTCGCTCGCAATTTTACTGACACTGGCAAATGGATCGAGACACCAAATCGTCGCTTGGTATTTCAGTTTATGCTGCTCGCGCGTAAGACCAATTGCGACAGATCCCAATCCACCCGACTTTCGCCCAATGGACGGCGTCAAATGAAGAACGCTCAGTTGGTCAGATCGCGGATCACGCGAATTCGTGGATGAGAGCTGCTCATCCATCTTGTATCACCCGCTCAATAAATGTGATCTCAGGATATCCCTGCGCCTTCCATGTATAGTGCGCACGGATATAATCGCGCGCTGTCTACGCCCTTTGCGACCGAATCTCTGAATCCATTGACGCAACCTGCTCAATCATAGACGCGAGTCCCCGGGAGGTTTTATCCTTCAATAGAAAGGCCATATCGGCAAACTCTTCTTCGATATGCCCCGTACAGGAAGTAATAACCCGCACGCCCGAAGCGAGATATTCGATGGTTTTGGATGGAAATAAATAGTCGGTTTTCACTTTTTTGGTGAGACGCATATTGATTAGAACATCTGCTGAACCATACAGCGCCAAAACCTGATCAAACGCAAGATAACCACAGTGTTCGATGCGCGAATTTGTTTCAACTGCTTGCTTAATCCTTTCTTCTAATGGTCCGGTGCCTGCAATACGAAGACGATAACCATCACCGGGTAGGAGAGAGAAAGCCTCAAGCAGTTCTACAAAGCCATTGGTCTCGCTCAGCGTTCCTACTGACACAATCGTGAACGGCGAATTTGCTCTCTTTGACCTGGATGCAGCATCCGAGGAACGCAAAGCCTCCTCCGACACGCCACCTGCGACATGAACAAAAGGCACATCTGGCGCGAAGTCCTCAACGATCAGTGTGTTGACAACCACCAAGCCATCAAAATGTGGAATCAGTTTTTTCTGTAGCCAGAAATCCAACCGATAAAAAAGTGTCGCAGGAACCGTTTCGCCTGGCACGTTGACGTCGTTCACAGAGGCTATTGCTTTTGCGTCGATCAGTCGGGCAGCAATTAGCGTGAACAAACCAGGTGGTTCGTTTAGATTAAGCGTATAAACTACCTTGTGCCGCGATTGGCATTTATGCCACGCCCAACAGATCAGATTGATCAGCACCGCCAGACCTACGGTAAAAGGTCTGAAGACAGGGAGGTTCAAGAAGGGTATGAAGTTGACAGACAAACCGTCATGTAGATCTACTTGCCCAGACGCTGACCATAGTGTTCGAGAATGAGGAAAAGCGCGCAAGGACTGCTGCGACAGAATGAGAGAAGGTAACAAACCCGCATCTTTAAAAGCAGTCAACACGTTAACTTGCCACATGTTCGCGGCACGGCTGAAATTGCCGCCTCGAAAAGCAGGCAGATCAGCACCGCGTTACCGATATACGCGAGTGCTACATCCGATCTCAAACTTTTGTGCGACGAATCTACTGACATAGTTTTATCCTAAGATGGGTGCGCTAAATCGTCAAACACGGGGGCATGTTCCTTGTTCACCGTACTCTGTGGATGGCCGGACTTGGCTATGCCGCATAAATCATCAATAAACTTGACGATACGACAGCCTTGCGCCTCCCAAGTCCCATGCGCTTGAATATACTCACGCGCCATGCGCCCCTTTTGCGCCCGAATCTCTGGCTCCATAGACGCGACTTGTTCAATCAGGTGTGCCAGTCCTTCAGGGCTTTCATCCTTTAAAAAAAAGGCATGTTCCGCATACTCTTCCTCTACTTGCCCTACACAGGTCGTGATGACGGGCACACCCGATGCCAAGTACTCGAACATCTTGGACGGGAAATAATAGTGTGTCTTCACTCGCTGTGTAAGCCGCATATTGATGAGCACATCTGCAGTATCGTAGAGCGCCAAAACATCACTGAACTCCAAATAACCACAGTATTCGATGCGCGGGTCCGTCTCTGCAGACTGCCGAATCCTACTCTCAAGCTCACCTGTTCCCGCAATGCGGAGGCGGTAAATATTGCCGCGCAAAAGAGAAAAGGCCTGAAGAAGATCCTCAAAGCCATTGATCTCACTCAGACTCCCCGTAGAGACAATCGTGAACGGAGCATCCGGCTCTCCACGGTGATCAGAGGATCGTCGAAGAATCTCTTCCGATACTCCGCCTTCGACATGAACAAAAGGCACAACTGGCGCCAAGTCCTCAACGATCCTTATATTGACAACCACCAAGCCATCAAAATGTGGAATCAGTTTTTTCTGTAGCCATAAATCCAACCGATAAAAAAGTGTCGCAGGCACCGCTTCGCCTGGCACGTTGACGTCATTCACAGAGGCGACTGCTTTCGCACCGATCAGTCGAGCGGCAAGCAGCGTGAACAAACCCATTGGCTCAGTCAAGTTAAAGGTGTAAACCACCTTGTGTTGAGCATCTCGTTGCTGCCATCCCCACCGGATCAAATTGATCAACACAAACATACCGACAGTCAATAGTCTTAGGATGGGCAAGTTCAAGAAGGGCAACAAATTAACGCATAGGTTACTTGGTAAGACTACCCGCCCAGGTGCGGACATGATTGTTCGAGAATTGGGAAAAGTACGCATTGGCTGCTGCGACAGGATGAGAGAAGGCAGCAAGCCCGCATTCTTCAGGGCATCCAGAAGGTTCGTTTGCCACATGTTGCCAGCGCGATTGAACGCAGGGCTATGAAATTCGGGTTGATCCGGTACCACAGTTCCCACATACGCTAGTACAATATCTGCTCTAGTGTCTTCCGAGGGCGAAATTATGGGCATGATTTTTTCCGGACACGTTTTCTGCGTGTGAACAAACACAGCACCAACATGGACAAAAAGTAGGTCGCCTGCGGTCCAGTTTGGAGGACCTTATTATTGCCTGAAAAGTAGTACAGCATCACAACAAATTGCGCAAAGATAGCCACCGCAAAAGGGTTAGTCCCTTTCAACGTCTCTAACCATGAAAGTGCCAAACGCCGGCCGATTAGAAAAACCACTAGGACCGTTCCTAGAAACGACACACCAGAAGCAATCCAAGGGTAGATAGACGACCACTGTCCAAAGAATGGGGAGAAGGTCAGGGGTACAGCCGGAAAAGACCTTCATTTTAAATATGGCTCAAGTAAATGAGTGTGATATATACTAAACGTTAGAAATGCTAACGAACAGATGATGACTCCCATTGCTGCTACTCTTTTCTCCCTAAACATGTGTATAACAAAAGGGATTGATATCACCAGAACGACATTCAGTATCTCCATAAATCTAAATGCCACAAAATTGTAAAACAAATAAAATAGAGCTATAGAATAAATATGAATCTTTATAATAACTACCGCGTATTTATTATATGAACATATTAAGGACCATTTTAAAACAAAGAGCACTCCGAGCGCTATATAAAATAATATATAGACATTAAATAAATTTGTCTGTTCCCCCACACCTTGTGACGACAACCCGGTATAAAAATCGTTATATATATAATACCTTTGAGTTAATGGATTATCCTGACCCAACAGTGTGAACACCGGATGCAAGCTGAAATTCGTCAGTGTAAACAGCATCGGAATAATCAACACGAGCAAATACAGATTTATATTTAACTTTTTGGGGTTAAGAAAATATAATGGCAGGAATATCAGCGCCGAATAATGAAACATCGCCGCCGCCGCCATACACATCAAATACCTTAACGGCTTTTTGTCTGTGATTGACGGAATGCTCAGCAGAAGAAATCCACACGCCACGCCCACGCGTATTTGCGTCATTTCATGCAGTAGATAATAATTACTGTAATACAGAAGAATTGATAGCAGCCAGAAGGACGACAACTTCTTTATCGCAATCGTTTTTAACGCGACGCCCAGGACAGCAAATATAACAAATAAATATATAACTTTATCGTTTAATGAGTATTTTATTACGGATGATATGATCAAGAATGCCGGATCTTTGCTTATCAATTCGCCTGGATTTGAGAGATAATACGATATCGGCATTACCTCATTATACAAACCAATATAGCCGCTATAATCCCGGTCAACACCCTCGCCGCGAAATGCCGCAATATAAACAAGCATTATCGCGGAAATAATTAATAGAGCCGGGCGCAATCGGCGGTGATATTCGCCCAGCAAGTATAGGATTATTAAGATTGAAAATATTATGTAATAAAAATACATTGTACAATAATCCCTGACAGGCTTATCTCTATCGCACTATAGCATGGAGATCGTCGTGGGGGAAAACGCCTGTTATAGACTCCTGGCCTTTATCAGCTTAAAGATGGATATGCATTGAAAAAGAAATCCTATCGGAAAAGCAGCCTATCATCTGCCGATCTTCCAAAGAGTCCCTTTAGCAAAATTCACACAAAATGCTTGACCTTACCGAGGACCCACCTTATTGTCTTTCTGACTGGGGCAACTGTCAAGAATAAAAACAATCCAATCCAAAGTTCCCGATATCGGCTGTATCTGGAAAAGTATGTGCGAAAGGAAAAAAACTCACGCCCCGGCAGGTTTGATTTGACAAGCATAAGGAGCAGGGGCTTTCCTGCTGACTTTACTACAGACCGTCTGCATTGCTCTATACGCTTCGGTTCAACCCCCATCCGCGAGTAAATATCCAGCAATTGAGGCAAAGTGATAAGCGTAATCACTGGCACATGGTCTAACCATTCTTGGTACCCCCAGAAGGCAATAACACCCGGATATCCAATGTACCATGCACGTCGCCCTATCATGGCTTGAGCGAGGACAACGGCGTGTGGGTATAACACTTCAGCCGAAAAGTTGGATAGCAATTCCAAATTATACGCGATATCACGATTTGCCAGCCACAGCGCTCGGCGGAAAACACTGCACATTATTGAACCAAGGAATACAGGGTCTATCTGGGGGTCAATCAAATCTTCCCATCTGTCTACTGGCCTATCGGTTAGATTGGTGCACTTAGCCGGGAACAATTCCGGAAAGTCCTGCTCAGACACTATTCTTCCAAATCGTTCTCGTTCTTCGGTTCCTCGCAATGAGACATTCACCCATACAAAATCAACTTCTGGATGATCTTGAAGCACTCGCAGTACTCTGCGGAGACCTTCCTCTCGAACTAGATCATCATCTCCCAGGACCCAGACAAACTCACCAGTCGCCCGATCTACGCACAGGTCAATATTTCCTTTAGCACCCACATTTCTTTCATTGCGATAATATCGAATTGGTCCCCATTCACGGGCTCTTTCAATCACCTGCTCAGTTCGATCCGTTGAACAGTTATCCGAAACAACCAACTCCACAATACCTTGTAAGAACTTGACTTGCGGAGCTAATCCATAGAGCGCCGATTCCAACAAATAAGCACGATTATAGGTCGGAATACATACAGACAAGAGTGGATTCGTCATATATTATTTTTCGACAATATGCCAGTCGTGCCGCTTGACAAAGAAAATCCATGTCGCTACGCCTAGACTTATGACAGCAATCACAAAGGAACCGGCCGCCATGCCCATTGCGCCATAAACGCGCCCCAGAAAATAAGCCGAAAGCGCACTAAGAATCGCAATTGCAATGGAAATCCAAAGAAAGGGCTCTTGTTTATGAGCGCGTAAATAAACCGCCTCCGCAAAAACTACGACGTTGATTATAGCCACAGCCGTGAGTAAGACGAAGGCAAGAGGATCCAATACCCGCTGGCTCAAGGGAATCTGCAACGTATACAATACAAACACAGTTAACAACAAAACCACGCCACAACTTATTGCCGCGAAAAACGCTTGCAACAGGGTACGTGAAAATATGCGATCCAACAGTTTGTAATCGCGTCGTGCAATCAACTGCCCAAATGTGGGAGATTTGGTGCTAATCCATGACATTGCTAATGTAGTCACTGCCGTAGTCAGCGCCAAGGACATTCCCATCTGTCCGGCTACCACTGCGCCAAAGTATATGAACAGCACCGGATTAAAAAGTTGAAAGACGAAATACCCACTCACCCAACTCAGCGCAATTTTCCACTGCATGGGCCAGACTTCGCGCCACCAGTGGATAGAAACACCAGGTAAACGAAATCTCAATTGGTCCGTCAAAAACGGGCGCTGACGTGTGAGCAGCCAGCCCAGCGAAGTGAATAAACGCACCGTTTGGAAAAGCGGACTTGCCAGTAACCCGATGCCTGCCGCCAGACCGAGCCAATATATCGGATACAAAGTCAGGTCTTGGACAAAGCGGAACCTGGCAACCTCTGCCACTAATCCGCAACCTTCCAGCACCGCGAAAAGCGGACTCAGGAGCAAAGACCCCGCTGTTGTCAGAACCAACCATATCCATGGGGATTGCCAAATTCCAACCGAATTAGAATCCGGGCTGTTACCGAAAAATATCAAACCCGCTGGGACAAGCAGACAGACAAAGATCCCAGCGGCAATTGAATACCACTTGAGTGT
The DNA here is from genome assembly GCA_017886205.1 of Candidatus Aminicenantota bacterium. Classification (GTDB taxonomy): domain Bacteria; phylum Acidobacteriota; class Aminicenantia; order Aminicenantales; family UBA8522; genus UBA8522. Next base: position 146,767 of record JAFNEO010000009.1, read on the forward strand.
CAATCGAACGAGCGAAGCGAGACGCGCTTTGGCGGTTCGATCGCCCTCCAATGTGCCCTGTGCGGTCCAATTCAAGTGGGCACGTTCGTGGCTGGCAAACTGCATTACGACGAATGTAAGTCCCAATTCGAAAAATATCTGGAGACTGAGCACGCTGACAAACGTATATTGAAATCCCTGTTGGATGGGTGAGAGAAACTGTATAACCAGTAGCACGGAGCAAAAGCCCGCGATCAACTGCCATCCGCGCAAAAACAGTGTATAGAAGACCGCGCGGTCTATGCCTAAAATTTGTCGCGCCCTTGTCAATTTCGAATTTGCTTTTAGTCTGAGTAACATGACAACCAGCTTTCGATGATATAATGTGAATACCCGGCTGCACTATACGCCACCACTAACTCGCCATGTGTTTCGAAAAATCGTTCGTGTACCTTTATGTGCCTTCCATATCAAACGGCTTGGCGAACGGTTCCATTTCAGTCATGAGATGCCCAAAGGCAATCTTGGGATAGACATTTGCAGATACGTCAATGAAAACCTGGAGCACGAAAAGTTCCCGATCAGCCGAAATTGATCACTTCTCCAGAATCGGTTTAAGCATGTAGCGTGCAAGACGGTCCTTCTCGATCTCGAGCAATTGTCCCCCTAATGGATTGCCCGGTTTGACTTTGGGATATCCGGCCCAGGAAGGATGGATACTTAGCTCAAGAATCGCAGGACCTTTCTCCGATAAAAGCCACTCGATGGACTTGTCAACCGAGCTATTGTTCTCAATATTATGAGATGGGATACGATATGCTGATGCAATTTATTGCATATCAGGCAGGGTGTCTTCCGCTACAAAAGTTCTCATTTTTAAAGTGCCACATCAAACCGAGGATTCGATTGTTAAATACAACATTTTATAGGTACTTGGTTGTGCACAATGGTCTGTAGTTCAGGAATACTCCTTTGGAACCCTCCGTTTCCAACAAACGCTATAATTGGAGAATCCGGACAAGCAGAATGAGCGCCTATACCAGCCGGAATTGCAAAGCCCATAGTCCCCAGACCGCCAGAGGTTAGAAAACGCTGATTCGCTTTGACTTTGAGTTCTTGAGCCGCCCACATCTGATGATTGCCTACATCGGGAAGAAATATTTCATTGCCTTTTGCAAATTCGGATAATCTGCAAAGAAAGGACTTGGGATTTACAAGTTCGGCGCTACCGAAATCCTCAATTCCGCCCCGAAAACTAGCTACTCTTAGGAAATATGAGTTCTTCAGGTAATCATTTTAGGTGGACACGATCTTTCCGAAAAACGGCAAAGCAAGGGTGCTATAAGTATCCTTAGTATCCTTGGTTGAGATAATCACCTCGAGTTAAGGATATTCTCAAAATTGTGCCCGGTGAATAGTCATCAATGACTGTGCTGGCTAGAACAGCCGCAATATTTCAGTCACGACTTGCTGCTGAATCGGGTAATGTTCATGCTCACGGAAGCATCCTCCCGGTGAATGTTCCCATTTTTGCCCCACGCTAACTAACGGACTTATCAGGCGGCATGCAGGTGTCATGCATATTAATCGTGACACTTCAGATGCCAGACCAAACTTTTGCCAGCCCACATCAAATACTGCTACACGACCCGTCCTATTTACTGAGGTAATAATCTGCTTTTCATCCAAAGGCGACAATGTTCTCAAGTCAAGAATTTTAGCTTGGATATTTTTCTCTGCCAAGTCTTGCGCTACACCCTTAGCAAATTCGACCATATGCGAAATGGCGACGAACGTAATATCATCGCCCTCTCGGACAATGCTCGCCTGGCCCAACGGTGAAGGCTCGATGGGCAACTCAACCTCGCCTGTAAGCTCGTAAAGAGGCTTGGATTCGACAAAGATTGTGGGCAGGTCCGATTGAATTGACGCCAACAGAAGACGAGGCGCATCGTTCACGCTGGAGGGCATAACAACCTCTAGGCCGGGCACATGAGCGAACATAGCATGATACGCGCCAGAATGCTGTGCGGCCTGTCCCCAATCTTTGCCGATAATACAGCGAATCGTCAGAGGCACTGTGGACTGATAGCCTGACATTAAAGGCCACTTGGCGGCATGATTAACAATCTGATTCATCATAAGAAGCAAAAAGTCAAACCGCAAAGCGACATATATTGGACGGCGGCCTTGAATAGCGGCTCCAACTCCCATGCCAATTAATGAATCTTCCGAAAGCGGGACATCAAAACATCGTACCTCGGAAAACTTATCGGACAACCCGACTGTTGAACCAAAGAATCCACCAGGATCGTTGATGCCCTGTCCATAAGCAAAGACACGCTCGTCGGATTCCATAGCCTGAGATATGGCCATACGGATTGCTTCCCCAAATGACATTCGCTTGGAAGTGATATGTTCCTCCATCACACCCGGCTGGGATCAGGCGGTTTTGGCGCTGCCAGTCCCACACGCGCGTTCACTTCGTCAAATCGTCGCTTGGCGGACTCGAAAACAGTGTCTACCTCGGCCAGCACGTGCGCCTGTGCCGCAGAAATCAAAGCAGCCCCATTTGGCCGCTCGTGGATGATGCGAGATGCCAACCTGCCAAGAGGCTCGCGGGACCGCCATTCCTCCAGTTCTGTTTCAGGCCGGCGTCCTGGACCGAAATCCGAACCCGGCCCAACATGAGCGCACAACCGATAGGTGACTGCCTCTATTAGGAAAGGTCGTTGACGTTGGCGAATATTGTCCATCGCTGGCAGGCAGGTCTCGTAAACCTGAACAGCATCATTCCCGTCAACAGACACTCCCTCCACGCCAAAGCTGCGGGCCTTAAGAATTACATCTAGTGCCGCCTGCCGTTTCGCTTGCGGCGTAATGGTGGAGTAACGATTATTCTCGAACACAAACATTACAGGCACGGCCAATAGGGCCGCCAAATTGAGTGATTCGTAAAATGCGCCCTCATCGCCGCCGCCATCTCCCATAAAACTGATGCTCAGGGAGTCCGTTCCGGCCTGTTTCAAAGCCAATCCCATTCCAACCGCTATGGGAATTGAACCTCCGACGATAGAACTCGATCCCCACATATTCACCTTCTTGTCAAACAAGTGCATCGAACCGCCATACCCCCTAGAACAGCCCGTCTCCAGGCTATATAACTCATCAATCATCTCTTGAAGATTCCCACCCTTGCCGAGGTAGTGCGCATGACAACGATGAGTGCTCAGACAGCAGTCTGTTGGACGGGCCGCCAGCAGGACTCCTGCTGCCACAGCTTCCTGACCGATGCTCAGATGCACAGCCATTCGGATGTTCCGATTCTGGTACTCAGCCTTGATCCGTTCCTCGACACTCCGGATCAAGAACATCCGCCGGTATAGCGTCAACATTGTGTCAATTTCCATGTCACTCCTGCTCCGCGGCCGTGGCGTAAATGCAGCGCCACACACGATCACAATATATTCTGGACATCACGCATCCACGATAAAGTACGCATGAGCGCTACTTGAAGATCAACCCTAATTGTCAAGCCCAACTCTGCCTTGCCTCTGCTCGTGTCGGGGACATAGCGTTCCGGCAGTCGGCCCTGGACCGGCTCGACGGCAACACTAATTTCAACGGACCGGTCCAAAACATTAGCCACTCGATGGGCCAGCTCCAAGATGGAAATAGGTTCATCAGAGCCAACGTTGTATGCGCGGCCAACGGGAGTTTCTAGCAATATCTTCCATAACGCTACGACCATATCGGAGGCATAACAGTAAGACCGGACTGTTGTGCCGTCATCGCGGATGTGTAAGGGCAATCCCTGCAATCCCTCTTTTAAAAAATCTGTCACTGCAAATCCTGCCTGAAGGTCCTGATAAGGGCCAACAAATGTGAATGGTCTGGCGATCCGGATAGGAACTCCGAATTTCTCGCGGTATAGTGCGCACAGCACTTCAGCGCACCGTTTGGCCTCGCCGTAGGCCGAGCGTGGGTTGGCAAGGTCTGGTCCCCCCACATAATCTTCCGGTACACGTTCTAATTCTGGCGGTTGCGATCCATACACCGCGCCTGAACTGACAAATAAAAAAGTTTCTACCCGTTTTTGAGCTGCCAGTTCTAATACGCGCCGCGTTCCGTCCACTATTGTTGTGGTTACACCCAAAGGATCACGAGCTAAAGTATGAGGATCAGCAGGGGCTGCGGCATGAATGATCATATCACAGCGGTCATCCGGATATTCGAAAGCACGCACGTCCCCAGGCAACAACACGATGTCAGCCCGGACCAGGTGCGGCACTTTACGGATGAACCTTTCTGGACTTCTGGTTGGTACGTAAACCCGGCATGGTTTATCCCAACGCTCGTTAAGCCAGCTAATCGTCTCTAATAGCCACGTGCCGATGAACCCCGTTCCTCCCGTGATGAGCAACCGCTTGCCACGGAGACGTTCCAAGCTGGGCCCGACCGTCTGCGCCACTTGGGCAATATCTTGTTCAATAATCGGGTGTCTCACGCGTTCCTTTACCAGACTTTCCACGGCGCCTGACCCGAGTCCCAAATCCGATTCAGCATTTCATATTCCCGATACGTGTCCATGCCAATCCAGAATCCTTCATGACGAAAAGCCATGAGCTGTCCCTCAGCCGCTAACCTTTCCAGCGGCTCCTGTTCTAAGACACAATTCTGGTCTAAATAATCGAAAATGCCGCGATCGAAAACGAAAAAGCCGCCATTGATCCAGTCAGCTTGCACCTTTTCCCGAAACCGAAGAATCTGCCCGCCATCGGTCAAATCTAGAATGCCGTAACGTGAAGGGGGACGTGACGCCGTCAATGTAGCTAATTTTCCGTGTGAACGGTGAAAGTTGACCAACTCACCAATGTCGAGATCGGCCAAGCCATCTCCGTAAGTCACCAAAACGGTATCGGTCTCAATGAACCGCTCGATGCGCTTAACGCGCCCTCCGGTCATGGTACGCAGCCCTGTATCCACCAACGTCACTTCAAAGTTTTGTTCAGCATGGTCGCTTTGATAGGTCAGCTTATTTTGTTGTCCAAGATGGATAGTGAAATCGTTGCTCATCGCTTCATAAGTGACGAAATAGTCTTTGATAATATTTCCCTTGTAACCGAGGCATAAAATAAATCGCCGATAACCGTAATGGGCATAGATTTTCATAATGTGCCAGAGAATAGGTCGGCCGCCGATCTCGACCATGGGCTTAGGTTTGAATTCAGTCTCCTCGCGCAAGCGCGTACCCATGCCCCCGCACAGAATCACAACAGGAATGTTCTGATCGGTCATTCGTTAGCCTCCGTTCAGGGCCATCAGTGGTCGAAAGAAAATACAACCCATATCACTGGTTTATGGCCTGGTGCGTTGTTTCAAGCATAAACGCCAACGTCGAATTCAACTTTTTATTCGCCTTGCAACTTGGCTATTCCCATGCATCAATTTTGATAGCATCTGCGCCTATGCCCAGGCTGCGCAGATCTTGAGAAATAACTTGCAGCATGCCCGGCGGCCCGGAGATGTAATAAGTGGCTTCCCTGGGGTGCTGGATTTTGGGCCATACGGCAGCCACCGACAAACGTCCGAAATTCTCAGGTTCGTCAGTTTTTTTCATCGCCTCGCGAGTCTCAGTGCCTTGCTCGATGAAATAAGACACATGAAGCGTAGGTACGGTTTGAGACCGCTGCTGGACCAGTTCACGATAGATCAGCAAACTCGCAGTTCGAGCTCCGTAAGCCAGGTACACTGAATGTTGCGAGGCAGGCGTCAGGCCATCAAGAAAAGCAGTGAAAGCTGTAATGCCGGTGCCTCCGGCAAATAAGACGACGTCCCCAGTATTATCCACCACAAATTCGCCGTACGGCATCTTAACCCAGACCTGACGGCCTTCGGCGAGTTCTTTTTCCATCCGCCCCGTAAAGCGGCCGCGCACTGAATAAGAAATGCGCAGGCGGTCCCTTTGCTGGGGCGAGTTGGCAATTGAGAAAACGCGCGAATCCGGCCAGAACCCACTGGGGTCATAGGCGTCCAGGGCCAAGTGCAAGAATTGCCCCGGATGAAACCTTGGAGCCGGACGCTCTGGCCGCAGAGTCACAGTATATACGTGATCGCCGTGATGGATAACTTGTTCGACACAGCAAGGTAGTTTCTGCGCTACTGCCATGGATACATCACAAACCGGATTTGTCTCCCAACTCTCAAGCGTGTTCCCCGGCCCTGAACCTGGTGAAAACAAAGGTCGCCACTTTATGTTCTTTTAAAGAACTCTCCGAACACTTCTAAGACATAATCGATCTGCGCTTTCCCGATTCCAGGAAAGAGGCCGATGAAAAAAGTATTGTTCATGATCAGGTCTGTATTCTTCAAATCACCGATTTGCCGTTTCTTGATGTCCAGGAAAGCCGGCTGTTTGATCAAGTTGCCGCAGAATAGGTTCCTTGTTTCTATGCCGTTTTGCTCCAGAAAAGATGTCAATTGATTTCGAGAGAATCCAGCGTCCTCTTTGATCGTAAGCAAAAAGCCGAACCAGGACGGGTCACTGTGACTTGTTGCTTCGGGCATGATCATTTTGCTCTGATAAGGAATCAGGCCGCTGTAAAGGTGGTCAAAATTCTCTTTTCTTCTCCGGATAAACCGTTCGAGCTTATCCAGTTGGGCTACCCCAATTGAAGCCTGCATATCAGTCATTTTCAGATTATATCCGACATGGGAGTAGATGTATTTATGGTCGTATCCTGGAGGGAGCGCTCCAAATTGCTGAGAGAATCGTTTCCCGCAAGTGTTGCTTTCTCCCGGATTGCAGTAACAGTCTCTTCCCCAGTCGCGAAATGACCTTGCGATCCTGGCCAATTCCTCATCATTCGTGACGACGCAACCCCCTTCACCCGTCGTGATGTGGTGGGCAGGATAGAAGGAAACGGTAGAGAGATGTCCGAAAGTCCCGGTCAGCCCTTCACGGTATTTACTTCCCAGGGAATCACAATTGTCTTCGATAAGCCAGAGATCATGTTTTTTTACGAGCTCTAAAACGGCATCGACGTCGAATGGGTTTCCAAGGGTGTGCGCAAGGAAAATCGCCCTTGTCTTTGGGCCTATGGCCTCTTTCAATTGCCCAGGAATGGCATTATAAGTCCCTACTTTGACATCAACGAAAACAGGGACCAAACTATTTTGGACTATTGGGGCAACAGTTGCTGGGAAACTTGCCGCTATTGTAATGACCTCATCACCCGGCTTGAGCCTTCGGTCTCCGAGCTTGGGAGAGGTCAGTGTACTTAGGGCTACGAGGTTCGCCGAAGAGCCGGAATTGACCAGAAGGGCGTCAGAGGAATTAAAGTAATGAGCCAGTCTCGACTCAAACTCCTCTGCGTATCTTCCTGAGGTCAGCCAGAAATCAAGGGAGGCGTCAACCAAGTTTGTGATCTCTTTTTCATCGAAGACACGGCCCGCATAACGGATTGGCGTTTTTCTTGGAATAAAGGGTTTTTCATGATACTTGTACTTATAGAGCTTTCCCACTAAGGCAAATATCTCCTGCCTGATCCTCTTTTCTTCCTTTGTCATCCGATTTGCATATTTCTCATGTATTCTTGGATCTGATTATTACAGAGCTCAGGGATATTCTTATTGGAATGAGCGGCTTTATACCATACGATCGTGTTGAGTACGGCCTCCTCGATCCCGAGACAGGGTTTCCAGCCAAGCTCGAAATAGGCTTTATGGGTATCTAATGCCAAAAGGCCTGCTTCGTGCGGCTTGCTTTTTTCCCTCAAATGCTGCCATTTCCCTTCGCCCCAGAAATGGACGACCAATTCGACCAGCTTCTGGACAGAGACTATAGAGGATATATCAGGACCAAAATTCCATGCCCCGCTGTACTTTTGAGGTGCAGTTGCCATATAAGCTCCCAGGAGTAGATATCCTCCGAGAGGCTCTAGCACATACTGCCACGGTCTTGTCGCCTGGGGGTTTCGGATTTCGATGGATTTTTTCTTTTCCAAAGCGCCTATGCAATCTGGGATGATTCTGTCCTTTGCCCAGTCTCCGCCGCCGATGACATTTCCGGCCCTAACCGAGGAAAGCGATTTGCCGTGAGACCGCCAACTCTTGGGATTAAAGAAGGAATTCCGCCAGGCTGCTGTTAAGATTTCGGAGCAGGCTTTGCTCGAGCTATAGGGATCGTATCCTCCTAGCGCGTCCGTCTCCCGATATCCCCATATCCATTCTTTGTTCTCATAGCATTTGTCGCTCGTCACATTGATGATTACCCTGACCGATTCAGAGGCCCTGCAGTTCTCGAGGACATTGACTGTGCCACCGATATTAATGTCATAGGTCTCTTTAGGATTTTGATAACCTTCTCTAACAAGCGACTGCGCAGCCAAATGGAAAACAAATTCGGGCGAATACTTCTTGAAGACTCTTTGCAGTTTGCTGTGATCGCGGATATCTCCCCTGATGTCGATCATCGATCGCGAGAGATGAGATTGAACGAAATTGTCCCTTTGAGTATAGGGATCGAGGGCATAGCCTATGACTTCGGCTCCAAGCTCTTTCAACCAAAAAGACAGCCAGGACCCTTTAAAGCCCGTGTGCCCGGTGACCATAATACGCTTGTTTTTATAGCACCTCCTCAGGGTGGTTTCGGCTTTGCTCATTTTATTGCCGGATTTCCCAAGGCGCATTACCTTTATTCCGCAAGTCTAGGTACAACCCCATTCCCTCTGAGGTCAATTTTTCTCTTTTGTCACTTCTAGCTTTTTATTATTTGTGATCCTTTGTTTTTCAACGTACTCGAGCAAAAAAGCCAGCATCGTGAATGCAAATGCTCCTAACATGCCTGCGATCAGGACGTTCCTTTTTTTTCTGGGCGATACAGGATAAAGAGACGATGTCGGCTCCTTGACAAGCTGAGCATAGTCTATCCGTGCTTTTTTATCGTTGAGAAGACTGATCTGATTTTTTGACTCTTCCATTTCATTTTTCAGCTTTTCGATATCTGTATTGAATTGCCTAATTTCTTCTTGGCCTTCTTTAATGGCTAATCTTAAATTTTCCTGGGTAATCTCCTCTGCGCTTAATCTTTCCTCAAGCGTGTTGTAATAGCGCAAATTTTGCTGGACTTCGTTAGAGTATAGGAGAAGGCTGATAGCCTCCATCCCTTCTTTTTTCCCTTCGAGGGATTCTCGCTGTTGCTTCTCTATTTCCTCTGTTCTTTTCTTTACTGATTTCATCTCTTCGGTGATACTGCTGAACCTCTGTTCTGAAATTTTCAGCTTGTTCTCTGCCGACAAAATCTGTTGCTTAGTCTTGGACTTTTCGATTTCTTTGGATTGGATGTTGAGTTCTTTATTCTTTATCTCTCTCTCATTAGTAGTTATCTTGCTGTCGATGGCTTTGACTTCGACATTGATTTTTTTGTCTAGCTGCGTCCTGAGAATGTCGAACAGTTTCTGGAGAATAGATTTAGCCCGGGCGACGTCTTTATCCCTGATGATGACCCGGACAAGTTTTGTATCTCGAAGATTCTGGGCACTTATCTTGGGAAATTGTCTTAGGTTCAGGTTGAGTTCTGAGGCGATCAGGGAATTAAAAGAATTCTGGTTAATCTGCCCGGCAATTTGTCTCGGGTCTGCCACGAAAACCTCTTCGAATTGACCCTGTTCGGTTTGGACAAAGAATTTGCTCGGCTGGAGAATAGCGTCCACCTCCCATTTCGGAGGTATAAGGAAGCTCACTATACCGGCTGCAACGGCGAGGAAAAAGGCAGGAATGATGATGAGCCATTTCCTCTTCCAGATGACATTGAGTATGTCTATCAATTGGATTTCGTTTTCGTATGCGTCCATGGGTACCTCTTTATCATATTTGATGGTTATTCTATATCTTGAATTCTCCAGTATCAATCCACTCCTTCTTCAGGACTGACCAAAAGTCCTCGGCCAGCCCCCTCATGATATACTCATACGGCAGCCACCCATAACCCTCCTCTCCCCAGTCTTTTCCCCAGGAGTTCCGGATCAGCAGAGCTCCAGAGGTCTCCTCTTCGCTATGCTCGTTCTTGATGTTCATCTTATCATCATATCCGACCGCAACGACTGCGTGGCCGCCTTCGATTTTATCCCGAAGGGAAGGAAACGGAATCCTGCCCGTATCATTTGCCTGTTCGATCGAGCTGTAGACCGTGAACCCGAACATGGCTGGATGGCCCGCGGTGAGGTAATTCTTCACCCTATTCAGAACGGCGTCGGGCTCCGCCGAGGGCGGATCGTGCCGGTAATACTTGAGTGTCTTGTAGTTCTGGGCAAAAGAATAGCAGAAAGCAGGGGGTTCATTATCGAAGTTTTGCAGGCCGTCCGTATAAGGCCAGTATTCTTCAGGCGGCACGCCGAAAAGAACCATGGCGCCGATCGTGCTCCTGAGGTAGGCACCTGTATCCCCTCTCATTTTCATCAGATTTCGCGTCACTTTGTAGAGAAACAGCCGTGAGGCATCGATGTGCCGGCCGTGGGATTTCCTCTCATAGTATTCGATAACTGCGACCCCTGCATGCGCCGTGCACGAGCCGAGTGGGCCTTGGTCTTCTACGGATGAGCACCATTCCCGCAGGTCAAATGAAGCGGGAAGAGATTTGGCCTGTCGCGGCTTTTTTATGGAAATTCCCGGAGGTAGTCCTGTCGGCTTCAGGATCTCCCTGACTTCTTCTGTCTCTTCGGTATAATCTCTGAAATCAGGGTAATCCGGGATCCACCCCATGGCGTGTTTCATGGCCAAACCTACTTTCCTAACCTAAAGGATTTGAATAATTCAGGCTGAAAATTAAACAAGCTACCGCCCTTCCAATACAAGCCGTGCTCTAAACAATTGTCCGGCCCTATATTGTCAGTGCCAAGGTTTTCTGCATAAGGACTAGCTAAATGATTTTATTTTTTCTCGCCGGGCATGTCAAGATGACGAAAGCGGCCTTGATTATCTCGGGGCGGTTGTGTTAAATTCCTCTTAATGCTTGAAGAGAAAAGGGGAAAGATCCTGCAGCGTGTTCTCATTTTGCCTGCCTTTTTTGCTAGCTTTTTGTTCGCTTTAGATACGTGGTTGTGTTTTTCCGCAGAAAAACCGAAGTCGCAGCCTCAACAGCAGGGGCCTTCTCAGCCGGAGATAGAACGTCAGGCCACCGCGCCCTCCCAAGAGAGAGCTTCCGGCATGGAATCCCCGATTATCGTCCTGGCCCGCAATTGGGAAAAACGGGAAGACTGGATCTTCGCCCAGGGCGATGTCGAGGTCAACTACAAGGACCTCAAGCTGTTCGCCGACCAAGTCGAGGTCAACACCAAGACCAAGGATGTCATCGCCGTCGGAAACGTGGTCATCCAATCGCCCAATCAGGTCATCAGCGCCGAAAAAGCCTTTTTCAACATGGACAGTCGTGAGCACAAGCTCGAGCGGGCATACGGGATGATCCAGCCCAACATCTTCTATCAGTCGGAAACGATTGACGGCAAGGATCAGCGCACCTTCAGCCTGACCAAGGCGCGTCTGACCTCCTGCACCCAGCCGACGCCCCGCTGGAACTTCTCCTGTTCCCGGGCCAATTTCAAGAGGGACGACTATATCGAGATGTGGAACTCGGTCTTCCGCATCAAGAAGATCCCGATTTTCTATATGCCCTATTTCCGTTATCCTCTTGGCAGGGAGCGTTCGACCGGCTTCCTGATGCCGCAGATCGGCTATGCCGGGGTCAAGGGCTTCGTCTTCAGCGAGAGCTTCTACTGGGCCATGGCTAGGAACATGGATGCCACCTTCGACCTCGATTACTACTCCAGCAAAGGGCTCGGAGGGGGCCTGGAATACCGTTACCTGTTTGGAGACGGGACGGGCGGCGAAGCCCGGCTTTATTATTTCCTCTTCAAGCGTGGGGCCGACGAGACAAAACCCCCGAACGCCTACGTCCTCCGGCTCAATCACAACCAGCCCCTGCCCGCGGGGTTCCGCCTGGTGGCCAACGTCGACTACCAGACCTCTTTCGACTTCCTCCGGGAGTTCGACAACAACTTCAAACGGGCCTCGATCTCCAACTACCGCTCGGAGGCCTACGTCTCCCGGTCCTGGTCTTACTACGGCTTTAGCTTGAGGGCCTCGCGGTTTGAGACCTTTTTCCAGAGCATCGCCAACTCCATCATCACCTACTACCTGCCCCAGGCCACCCTGAATTCCTTCAAGAGAAAGCTCTTCTCGCCCCTCTATTTTTCCTTTAATTCGTCTTTCATAAGCTGGAAGTATGGCTGGCGGACCGAGTTCGACAACGGCCAGGAAAAGCACTACGACAGCGTCAGCTTCAACCCGCAGCTCAGCCTGCCCTTCTCCAGTATCCCCTGGCTGACCATCGATTCCTCTCTGACCACGAACTTGGTTTATTATGCCCAATCCTATGCCCCCAACACCCGGAGTATAATCAGCGAGCCGATCTTCAACTCCAACTATGTTGTCGGCGTCGAATGGACAGGACCCGTTTTCTACAGGATTTTCCAGAGCGCCGGCGGGGAGACAAAGGTCAAGCACCTCATCGAGCCCTTCGTCAACTACCGCTATGACAGCCCGGTCAACGACCCCGACCGGATCATCACGTCCCATGGCTTCTTCCGCTATCACCAGTTGACCTACGGTCTGACCAACCGCATCCTGGTAAAGAAAGACATGCCGCTGGAGGTCTTAACCTGGGGGGTAAGCCAGACCTATTATCTCTCGCCCGAAGATAGCCCTCAGAGTTTCTATAAATGGGAGGGCGAGGTCCCCGATCGTTCCGATATCTCAAGCTATATGCGGTTCTATCCTGGGCGCAAGTACAGCCTCGACGCCTCGACGGGATACAACACCTATTCCCGGGCCATTTCTTACCTCCGGCTCGGGGCCAGCATCAATTCCTACGCCGACCCTTTTTTTCTCTCGGTGAGTTGGTATCGGAGCATGAATCCTTGGCATCGGGACGTCCTCTTCAACCGACAGCAGATCGGCGTCGTCAGCCGGTTCGAGATCCCGCGGCTCCAGCTCGAAGCCCTGGGCGAGTTCGACTACAACATCCTGGAGCGGAAAATGCTTTACTCCGGGATTTCCCTGGTCTATCATTACCAGTGCCTTGATTTCAAGGCGGACGTTCGCATCTTCTATTACCGCGCGACTCCCGAAGTCCAGTACCGGGTGTCGATCGGGCTGGGCAACATCGGCAAGACGACCGATTTCATGGGAGGACTCAGCCTTTAAAAGGAAAAAAATGATTGCGTTTTTATCAAATGGATAGAATGGAGCGATGATGAAAGGTTTAATTCTCAGCGGCGGCAAGGGAACACGGCTCCGTCCCCTGACCTTCACCCAGGCCAAGCAGCTGGTCCCGGTGGCCAATAAGCCGGTCCTCTTCTACGGGATCGAGGCCCTCGTAGGCGCCGGGATCCGGGAGATCGGCATCATCGTCGGCGATACCAGGACCGAGATCCGGGGAGCGGTAGGTGACGGGAGGCGCTGGGGGGACGACGTCCGGATCACCTACATCGAACAGCCGGAGCCCCTCGGGCTGGCCCATGCGGTCCTGATCGCAGAGGAATTCCTGGGACGGGAGCCGTTCGTCATGTACCTCGGCGACAACATCCTGAAGAGCGGAATCGTCTCCCTGGTCGACAGTTTCAGAGAACGGAAGCCCAACGCCCTGATCCTCCTGACCCCTGTTCCTAACCCCCAGATATTCGGCGTGGCCGAGCTCGAGAACGGTAAGGTCGTCCGGCTGGTGGAGAAGCCCAGGGAGCCGAAGAGCAATTTGGCCCTGGTCGGCGTCTACATGTTCGATTCCCACATCTTCGAAGCGGTCAGGGCGATCAAGCCCTCATGGCGGAACGAGCTCGAGATCACCGACGCCATCCAGTTTCTCGTCGACCATGGCTATGAGGTTCAGCCCCACCTGGTTGCGGGCTGGTGGAAGGATACGGGGAAGATCGAGGACATCCTCGAGGCCAACCGGCTCATCCTCGAGACCATCAGCGGGTTGGTCGAGGGAGCGGTGGACGAAGCCACGCGGGTCAGCGGCGAGGTGATAATCGAGAAGGGCGCCTCGGTGCGGTCGAGCACCATCCGCGGCCCGGCCATCATCGGCGCCGGGACCGAGATCGCCGATTCTTACATCGGCCCGTTCACCTCCATCCAGAAGAACTGCCGGATCGTCAAGACCGAGATCGAGCACAGCATTGTCCTCGAGGGCAGCGAGATCGTTGATGTCGGGAGTCGGATCGACGAAAGCCTGATCGGCCGCGAAGTGCGCATCTATAAATGCCCGCCCAAACCCCTGGCCTACCGATTCATGGTCGGGGACAAAAGCGAGATCGGGTTGAAATAAGGAGCGGCGAATGATTGATGGCGTTAAAATCAAGAAGCTGAAGGTCATCCCCGACGAACGCGGACGGCTGATGGAGATCCTCCGCCGGGACGACGATCTCTTCCAGAAGTTCGGCCAGGTGTACATGACGACGACCTACCCGGGGGTAGTCAAGGCGTGGCACAAGCACGCGAAGCAGGCCGACAACATCGCCTGTGTCGCCGGGATGATCAGGATGGCCCTCTATGACGGCCGTCCCGGTTCGCCGACGCATAAGCAGGTCAACGAGTTCTATCTCGGCGTCCACAACCCGGTGCTCGTCCAGGTGCCGGCGGGAATCTACCACGGTTGGACGTGTGTCAGCCAGGAGGAGGCGGTAATCGTCAACATTCCGACCGAAGCATACGACTATGGGACGCCCGACGAACAGCGCCTCGACCCCCATGACAACGACATACCTTATATCTGGAGACGGAAGGACGGCTAATGCGTACGCAATTAATTTCTCATGGCCCTGCGGGACACCCGCGAACGATGAAAATCCCCCTCCTCCCGACCTCCTCCCACAGGGGGAGGAGGATGTGTTGCCCATCGGTTTCCACCCCCCTGGTGGGGGAGGCTGGTG
>JAFNEO010000010.1 GCA_017886205.1 Candidatus Aminicenantota bacterium
CCTCCGCCAGAGCCTCGGTTACCTTTTTCGTGATTCAACAGATCCTCGTTCGGTTACATATAAGATGATTCAATGCGCGGGGTTGACGAAACTTACGCTTTCTGCTATAAATAGGGCTCAAGTTATAGATACTAAATACAATATCTGGTAGAAATATCCCCCAAAGGTAGCACAGGTTGATTATTTTCCTTGACAAAACCGTCAGTTGTCTTTTATAATCACCCCGAAATTCGTCAGCTCATGCTCAAATCGCGCCCCAGACCCAGCAAATACTTTTTCGGAGCGTTTGCCGTTCTCTTTTTTCTGGCCGGCAAGCCGCCTGAATTCGGACAAGAAAATCAGTTTTTCCAGGGTTTCCTGATCCAGAACCCGGTCATCAAGATCGGCCTCGGCGTTAACCTCGAGGAGATCACCATCCAGGCTTCTTCAGGGATGAAGGTCTATGAGGTGGGTTCTGACTACCGACTTTTGGCCCAGGACGTGGACGAGATCCAGGTCAAGGGCCATAAGGAGATACTCACCGAGAAGTTCGTCCTCCAGGTCGCTCAGACGGCCAAAAAGGAGGAGGCGGAAAAGCTGGCTGCCCGGCTCAGGCCGGAGGCCGGCAAAAAGGTCTATGTCGTCTCCGGGAGGGAGAGCAAATCGGAAGATCTCTACCAGGTCCGCATCGGAGACTTCCTCACCCGCACCGAGGCCCTGAGGTTCATCAAGACCTTAAACAGGCAGGGCGTCGGAGAGGCCTGGATCCTGAGGGAAGAAGTCACTGAGGAGAGATCCCATCCGCTATGGGTGCTGGTGGGGGATGAGCTTGAGACTCTGAACAATGAGACCGTCGTCTACTTCATCCCCTCCGACCAGGAAAGCTACCTCTCGTACGAAGGAACCCAGTACAGAGGCATCTTCGTGCTTCGCGCCAGCCCTAAGGGTTTGGTCCTCGTGAATATTCTCAACCTGGAGAATTATCTCAAGGGCGTGGTCCCGGAAGAACTGTCTCCGGACCGATTCCACGGGTATGAGGCCCTTAAAGCCCAGGCTGTGGCCGCCCGGACGTATGCCATCAAAAACTTGGGCCTGAACCGGGACCTCGGATTCGACCTCTGCGATACCCCCAAGTGCCAGGTCTACGGCGGCCTCAGCGCCGAGCATGCCCAGAGCAACCGGGCCGTGGAGGAGACTGAAGGAGAAGTGGCCCTCTACAAGGGCAAGCTCATCAACGCTCTCTACACCAGTACCTGCGGCGGGATGACCGAGGACATTGAAAATGTATTCGAGGGCCGGCCGCAGCCCTATCTAAAGAGCACGGAGTGCTCCTATGAGAAGCAAACGGAGTGGACTCTGGAGAGCCGGCCGATGCTCCCCGTCTGGATGAACGGCCGGACGATCGAGCGTGAGACAGCCATTTTGATCGGCCTCGGGATCATCCCCCGCGAGACCAATCCGTCGTACTACCGCGAGTCGGTCATGTTTGAAGAGGCCTTCGCTTGGATCGGCAAAGCTCTCGCCCTGGTGGGAAAAAGCAGCGAGAATTTTGCTCCCCCTGAGACCGCCCTGAATTTCCCCAACCTCGCCGGGCTCATGATCGGCGCTTTTCAATGGGAGGACAGAGTCAAGATCCTGATGCTTCCCTCCGAGGTCGAATTCGTCCTCCGGGATTTCCCGCCGGTCCGGGGCGAAGCCAGAGACAGCCTGGCCTATCTCATCCACAGCGGTGTCTTTCCCTCCACCTCGGAGATGGCCGATGAAAAAAGGACGGCCACGCGGGGAGAGATGGTCTATATCCTGAGCAAGGCCATCCGCAGCTATTTCGACCCCGGCCGGAAGGGTCTGCTCCGCGGCCTGACTACGAAAAACGAGCTCGAGGTGGAAGCGGACGGCGAGAGCCGGGTCATTCCCGTATCGCCGGACGTCTTTCTTTTTCGCGTCCAGGACGGCGAGGTTTTCCCCGCCTCGAGGCTTTACCTGCTCGGCGGTGAGGACATTCGCTGGGTCGAAAACGGTAAGGAAATCGGCTTTCTGGAAGTCTCCTACCCAGTGAGCACGGCTACACTGGACAGAGGATCGCCGTTCCATCGCTGGCTGGTCCGGCAGTCCAAGGCGGAACTCGAGAAGCGGATCAACGAGTACTATCCGATCGGCGATCTCCAGGACATCGTCGTCCTGGAAAGGGGCAAGTCGCGGCGGGTCACGGAACTCGAGATCATCGGGACCGAGAGCCAGGTCGTGGTCAAAGGCCTCAAGGTCCGCTGGGTCCTGGGGCTGCGGGACACACTCTTTACGCTGGACAAGGAGGTTGACGCCTCCGGCCAGACGAGCCACTACGTTTTCGCCGGCAGGGGATGGGGTCACGGCGTCGGTCTCTGTCAGGTCGGGGCCTCGCGGATGGCCCAGTCGGGCGCCGACTATAAGGAAATACTTAAGAAGTACTATCAGGGCATCAAGATCGGCCGGTATTACTGATCTACCTCCGCTTTGATTGACAACCGCAGAGAGCCATCACTATAATTTCGCCGAGGGAAGGCCGTCATGAAAACAACCGAGATCCGGGAATTTCACACTCCCACCAGCGGGATCTTCTTCCGGGCCAAGCGCCGGGTTCTCTCCGAGAAAACCGCCTTCCAGAAAATGGAGGTCTACGAGACCACTTCCCACGGCCGGGTGCTGCTTCTGGACGGCCTAGTCCAGACCACGGAGAAGGACGAGTTTTTCTACCACGAGATGCTCGTCCATCCGGCCATGATGGCGCACCCGCGGCCGCGGGATATTCTGATCATCGGCGGCGGAGATGGGGGAGCGCTGCGGGAAGTCTTGCGCTACCGGATCAGGAGCGCCGTGCTCGTGGAGATCGATGCCCGGGTGATCGAGGTCTGCCGAAGACTATTCCCCGGGTTGACGTCGTCGTTCGGAGACGAACGGGTGGAGATCGTTGTCGACGACGGAAACCGGTTCATCCGGCAGACGGACCGCCGGTTCGACGTGATCCTGGTGGATTCTTCCGACCCCGTCGGACCATCGGCCGTCCTTCACCAGAGGGATTTCTATGCGGCGCTCAAGAAGTGTCTGCGGCCGGGTGGAATCATTGCCGCTCAGGCCGGCGCGCCTCTCTTCCACCTGGAGCACTTGCGGAAGAAAAGGATTTTCTTGAAAAAGCTCTTTTCTTTCGCCCTCTATTATCTCGGGCCGGTACCGACGTATCCGGGCGGTCTGTGGTGTTATGCCTTCCTCTCCGACCGAGTCGACCCCAGGAAACGCCTGCGGAAGAAAGTCCCGAAAAAGCTCAAGTATTACAACTCTGATGTCCATCACGGCGCCTTTGCCCTGCCCGAATTCATGAGGGACCGGCGGCGCCGCTAATTTGTGGGTCTCGATGGAAGATCTGCCGGAATATCGGGTCGCCAGGTTGGAGAGGGATTTCCCTGTTCCCGGTGATCCGTCTTTCTGGAGCACGATCCCGGCTCTGACGATCCACCACTACCTCTGGCTTGACAACGGTTATAGCCCCCACGTCGAGGTCAGGCTCTGCTACAGCGCCCGGAACCTCTATGTCCATTTTGACGTTTTCGAAGCCAGGATCAGAGTCCGGTTCGCCCAGTTTCAGGACCCCGTTTATAAAGACAGCTGCGTTGAGATGTTTATCGACCCCTTTCCGGAAAAGCGGCTCGGCTATATCAACGTCGAGACGAATGCCGCAGGAGCGGCGCTTATGGCCATTGGCCCGGGCCGCAGCCGGCGGACGCCGATACCGCAAGCCGAGCTGGAAGGGTTCGAGGTCGTCTCTTCGGTCAAAGGCCCCATCTCCGGGTACCACGGCGCCGAATTTTGGACCCTGGCGTATAAGCTGCCCTTAGCGTTGTTCGAAAAACACTACGGGTCCAAGATCATGCCTGGCCACGTTGCCCGGGCCAATTTCTACAAGTGCGGTGATGAGACCGAGGTCCCCCATTTCGGCGCCTGGAGTCTCGTCCGAACGCCGCAGCCGGATTTCCATCGACCCGAATTTTTCGGCCGCCTCGTTTTCCAATGAGGATAGGAAGCGTTATAATTAGTGTGATGAGCGATTTGGGTATGGAGAAGCGACCTCTCAGGCTCATTCCCAAATTGCTCATAATGATCAGCACTGTCTCCGCCTTTATCCTTTCAGCCGGCGCCGTCTTCCCGAGTCAAGGTCAGACCATCAAGGACAGCCTCCGTCGGACCGTAGCCATTCCTCCCCGTGTCGAGCGAATCCTTTCCCTCCAGCCCGAGATCACGCGCATCCTTGTGGCCCTCGGCGCCGCGGACCGGCTGGTCGGCGTGGACTATTTCATCGGCCGGGACGACCATCTGTTCAAGATCCTCTTTCCCGGCGGAACGCGACTTCCCGTCGTCTCCATGCCGGACGAGAGCGTCAACAAGGAGCTTATCGTCCGGCTCGACCCGGACATCATCTTCACTTCGCCGACCGAACTTCAAGTGCCCGAGTCCATCCAGAGGAGCCTGGGGATTCCGGTGGCGGCGCTCGCCTCGATGGGGAGCTTTGACGGTTTGCTCAAGGAAATGGAGCTCGTCGGCGCGCTGACCGGCCTGGGAGAGAGGGCCGGGGAGCTCGGGCGCTATTTCCAGGAGAAAATCCGCTTCATCACCGAATCCATCGGGCCGCTGGACCCTGAGGACAGACCGAAAACCTACTTGGCTTTCTGGTCGTCACTCGTTCGCACCCCCGTCTTTTACGAGCCTGTCCAGGCGGCGGGCGGGAGGAACGTCGCGGATAACCTGCTGCCCTCTCACCTTGGAACCATCGGGACGATCATCACCGTGGAGCAAGTCATCAAATGGGACCCGGATGTCATACTGATCCAGGGCAGTTTTCTACCCCGTGAAAGGCAGGTGACGGTCGGGGGCGTTCTGGCGGACAAGCGGCTCGGCTCCGTCACTGCGATAAAACAGGGGCGCGTCCATTACACCCTGGGCTTCTGGTACTGGTGGGACCCGGCCGCAGTGCTGGCCGAGACCCTCTATCTGGCGAAACTTTTTCATCCCGAAAAATTCGGCCGGCTCGACCTCGAGCAAGAAGGCAACGCGATATTCAAGATGTTCTACAAAAAAACGGATATCTTCACCAACCTGATGAGATTCCTGGATTTCCATGAGTGGACAGAGAAATAGCAAGGCCAGGGGTCTGGCCATCTTCGTCCTGATCTTGCCGCTGTTCCTTTTTCTGGTCTCGCTGAGCATCGGCAGCTATGGGATCTCGCCGCAAGGCTTGTTCAAGACCGTGCTCTCGGTCGTTTCGCCCGCTTCCCATCCGGATGTGCCCGCCGCCTACCGCGATATTCTGCTCCGTATCCGGCTGCCGCGCGTTCTCCTGGCCATGGCCGTGGGCGCGGCTCTTTCCGTCTCCGGGGCTTCGCTCCAGGCGCTCTTCAAGAACCCGCTGGTCAATGAATACATCCTGGGCATCTCTTCCGGAGCGGCCTTCGGAGCGGCCCTGTCTATCGTCTTTCTGGGGAGGGCCTTTCCCCCTCAGGTCGGGGGGTTCGTTTTTGCCGTGGTGGCGGTGGGAGCAGTTTTGCTGATTTCTGGAAAAGCCGAGACCCACTTCATCTCGCTCCTCCTGACCGGCATTATCGTCACGGCCTTCTTTTCGGCCTTGCTTTCTCTCGTCGAATTCTTTGCCAGCCCATATGTCCTCCAGGCACTTTTTTTCTGGCTGATGGGCAGCCTCTCCCTGGCCTCCTGGAAGGACCTTTATATATCCCTGCCGCTGGTCGCCGTCGGGTTGGTGATGCTGTATCTCCTCCGCTGGCGTCTGAACGTTCTCTCGATGAGCGATGAAGAGGCCCGGTCGGTGGGAGTCAACGTCCGCCGGGAAAAGATGCTGGTCATCGCGGCAACGACTCTGATCACGGCGGCGGCAACGGCGATCGTCGGCATCATCGGCTGGTTAGGGTTCATCGTCCCGCACCTCGTCCGGATGATGTTCGGGGCGGACAACCGGCGCGTCGTCCCACTCTCCGCGGCTATGGGGGCGAGCATCATGATGATCGCCGATGACATCATCCGCGGGCTCTCGTCTTTTGAGATCCCGATCGGCATTTTTACCAGCCTTGTCGGGATCCCCATTTTTCTCGTCCTCCTGAAGAAGACCAAGAAGGTCTGGCTGTGAGCATTAGAGTCACTAACCTGGCCTTCGCCTTCCCGAAGTTTTCTCTGCGGGTCAAAGAGCTCGCTTTCGAGAGCGCCAAGGTCACCGCGATCGTGGGTCCGAACGGCGCCGGGAAAACGACCTTCCTGAAGTGTCTCGGGGCTGTCCTTCCGACGCCCAAGGGGTCTCTTTTCATCGACGGCCGGGACCTCGCCTCCTTAAAGAGCCGGGAGCGGGCCCGGCTCGTTTGCTATGTTCCCCAGGAACACGATACGACATTTAATTACACGGTTTCGGATTTCGTCTTGATGGGGCGGGCAGCCTATATCTCGCCTTTCGCGCTGCCGTCGCAGGAGGACACGAGAGCCGCCGCCGAAGCGCTCGATTTCGTCGGGTTGACCGGCTATGCCGACCGCGCCATCAGTGAAATCAGCAGCGGTGAGCGCCGGCTCGTCCTCATCGCCCGGGCGCTGGCCCAGCAGTCGGACATCCTCCTTATGGATGAGCCGACCACCTTCCTCGATCCCAAGCATGAGACCGAGGTTTTACAGCTCGTAAGGAAGCTGGCCGTCGAGAAAATGAAGACGATCCTCGTCACCCTGCACAGCCTGGAGATGGCCGTCCAGCATTCCGATCAGATGGTCTTCATGAAGGGAGGAGAGGTAGTAGCCCATGGGAAATCGGCGGACGTCTTTCAGGAATCTCTGCTCGAGAGCGTCTACGATATGAAGATGAAGATCATCGACTGGGAAGGCCGCAAAATCGTGCTCAGGTGACCTCCATCACGTGAAGAGGCCGCGGGGCCTTCCACCCGCCGCGGGTAAAATCGGGAAAACCCATCGGCTGGCCACGCTGGGCGACGGACTTTTCACTGAGCGGCGTGACGACACTCCAGGCAGCCGCATCATAGACGTCCATATCGAGCGGCCGGCCTCCGCGCAGGGCTTCGATCAGGCGGAAGTCTTCGATGTAATCCATGCCTCCATGGCCGGCGCCCTTCGATTGTTCCTCGAGCCGCTTCCAGACGGGGTGGTCATGCTCGAGATAGTAGCTGTCGAGCACTTCCCACTCGTCCAGCGGACTGCGGCCTTCGATGTAGACCCGGTCCGGGTACTTCTCGAAAATTCCCTGGGTTCCTTGGATGATGTGGATGCGGCTGTAGGGCCGCGGAGAGGAGGTGTCGTGATAGAGTGTGATGACCTTGCCGTTGACCGTGTGGATGAGCGAGATATTGACGTCTCCGAGGGCGTATTTTTGTTTCGCTTGCGGGCTTTCCGGCCCGAATTTCTTGGCGCAGTAGAGGTTGAGCCCCATCGACTGGCTACTCATCGAGACGAGATAGTCGAAGCGGTCGCCGCGGTTGATGTCCAGGCACTGGCTGACCGGTCCCAGACCGTGCGTAGGGTAGAGGTTGCCGTTCCGATTGACCGAGTGTTGAGGCCGCCAGAGCGATTCGCCGGCGCCGCTGAATTTTACTCCACGTAGATCGTGGAGGTACCCGGCCTCGGCGTGGAAGACCTCGCCGAGCAGGCCCTTCTTAACGAGGTTCAAACAGAGCATCTCGGGACGGTCATAGCAGCAGTTCTCCATCATGATGCAGTGGCGCCGCGCTTTCTCGGCCGTCTCGACGAGCGCCCAGCAGTCGTCTACCGTATAGGACGCCGGAACTTCGGTGGCGGCATGTTTGCCGGTTTTCATGGCTTCCAGGCAGATCGGCACATGCCACTCCCAGGGAGTGGCGGTAAAGACCAGGTCGATGTCATCGCGCTCGCAGAGCCGCTTGAAATCCCAATCGCCGCGCGAGTAGCCCTCGGGCCGGGGAAGGCCCGCTTCCTCGCACCAGCTCTGGATTCGGGCAACCTTTTCTTCGACTGTGTCGCAGACCGCCTTGATCTCGACTCCCTCGATCTTCAAAAAGTTGCGGACATGGGCTGATCCCATGCCTCCGACTCCGACGAACCCGATGCGGACAGGGTCGATCGGCGGGACTTTGAACTCGATCATCGTATCTCCGGCCAGTCCGGCGCCGAGAGAGGATTCCGTATTGCGCCCAGCCAGGGCTAATTTTCCAAGGGCGGTTCCCAGACCGGCTGCCGCTCCGATTTTCAGGAATTCCCTTCGATTCACTTTGCTTGGTGACGACTTTGACATCTGACCTCCTTCCTTAATTTCTCAAACGATCATCCTATGTTCAACTATTACGAACGCAATTATTTGCGATAAGTTATCATTGCGAGCGACCTTTGGGAGCGAAGCAATCCGGCCCCTTGGGCCGGATTGCTTCGTCACTGCGTTCCTCGCTGTGACATTTTAGTTATTGCGTTACTATGAGTGAGTTTGAATAGCATGGACGGCTACTGATTTTTGGGTGCCTGGGCCAATATCTTCTCGATCAATGCTTCGTCTTTGGGCAGCTGGCCGACCTGAGGAAGCCGTGGCACCAGGATAGCCCAGTTGTTGTCCATCGCGAATACCTTTTTGAATAAGGGCAGGCTCTCTTCGACCTTTCCGGTTGAGGCGAGAGTAACTGCCGGCCAGAAGACCATCTCGGCATTGTCCGGATACATGTCCATTGCCTGGGTGTAGGACTTCATGGCTTCTTCGACCTTGTTCTCCGTCAGGAGCTCGTCACCCCTGTTCATGAAGTTGTAGGCCTTGTTCAACCGGATGAGCCGCTTCAGCTCGATGAGCGGAGCCGGGTTGTCCTCGACACGCAGGTCGTAGAGCCTGTCCTTCCACGGGGCTCCAGAGCTTTTGCCCTTAACCACGATAACGGCTGCGGACTGCCTGCCCCGGATATCTCCGCCCTCGCCCTCAGCGGCCTCGAGGGCGGCCATAAGCCTGTCCACGAGCTCTCCTTTGGTGCCTTCGAAAGCTTTGGCCATGGCGTTCCAGACCGTGTTCTTGAGCATGAGGTTTGCCTGGCAGGTGAATCCGCCCCCGATGAAATGCCCGGCTTCCGGGATGCAGTTTTTTCCCGTGTGAGCCGCCACCCTGCCCTGATTGTCGATCATCGCGACCTGACGGACGGCTTCGAACTTATCGGCCCTGAGCAGTCCCGCCATAGCCTCCTCGGCGGTTTTTCCAGCCCGCATGAGGTCGAGCCCCAGGGGTCCATACGACGCTTCGACGAATGACTGGGTGCAGATCGCACCGACTCCGGATTCTGCCCAGATGACGATGGAGCCGACGGAGAACCAGTGCGATTGCACCGCCGCGCCCATCTCGCCAGTTTCCTTATCGATGGCGACGATGGAATAGGTGTGGCCGGGGCGACCTTTTACCTCAGCCGTGGACAGGAGACAGGATATGAGAATCGTCGCCATTAAAAATAAAAAAACCCGAATTGGTCGTCTTGTCATTTTTTCCTCCTGGGCAGAACTCTAAACAAAAAGGAGCCCATTTTCAAGTTTTTGATACTGGACTGCTCCGTCCGATAAAGTCCGGCTATGAACGGATCTTTAAATTGGCGAATTTGCCGGGGGGATTTTCCTCGTTCGCGGGTGGCCCGCAGGGCCATGAGAAGTTATTGCCAACACAAAGGGCGACAGAACCCCTCCGGAGGCCGCTTGGAATTAGGTTAATAATTCAGCGCTCCTTTTTGAAGGCGCCTTTGGAGGATGTTGAGCATGTCCGCCGTCATCGTGGCCAGGTCGTAATCCTGCTTCCAGCCCCATTCCTCACGGGCGGCGGAGTCATCGATCGATTCCGGCCAGGAATCGGCGATGGCCTGCCGGTAGTCGGGCTCGTATGCAATCTTAAAGTCAGGGACATGCTTTTTGATCTCGGCGGCCAGCTCGCCGGCGCTGAAGCTCATGGCAGCGACGTTGAAGTCGGCGTGATGCCTGAGTCTGGAGAAATCTGCCGCCATCAGGTCGAGCGTAGCCTTGAGGCAGTCGGGCATGTACATCATCGGCAGCCGGGTGTCCTCGCGCAGGAAACAGGTGTAGCTCTTGTTCTTGACGGCTTCGAAAAAGATGGCTACGGCATAGTCGGTCGTTCCGCCGCCCGGGAGCGTCTCGTAGCTGATGATGCCGGGATAGCGGCAGCCGCGGACGTCCAGGCCGTAGCGCTTGACATAATAATCTCCGAGCAGCTCTCCGGCGACCTTGGTCAGGCCATACATAGTCTTGGGTTTGAGGATCGTGTCATTGGGGGTGTTGAGGCGGGGAGTTTCGGGCCCAAAGGCGGCAATGGAACTGGGGCAAAAGACCCGCACCATGTTGTTTTCGCGGGCGGTCTCGAGGATGTTGAAAGTGCCGTTGAGATTGACATTCCAGGCGAGCTGCGGCCTGTTTTCTCCGCTCGCTGAGAGGACGGCCGACATGTGGTAAATCGTATCGATCCTATGCTTTCTGACGGCTTGCTCGATTGTTTCCCGGTCGATGACGTTGACGTACTCGAAAGGGCCGGAATCGCGGAGTTTGGGGCTGATCTGGGTCTTGATGTCAGTGGCCAGAACATTATCGTTGCCGTATTTCTTGCGCAGGGCAAGGGTGAGCTCGGAACCGATCTGGCCGGCGGCTCCCGTGACCATGATTATCTTCATTTCCCGCGTCATAAGACGGCCTCCCGGGAGCGTTCTTTCTTTGCGATTTTTTTAAGAGGCATAGATATATCACAGGCTCTGACCGAAGACAATACCAGCCTTGCCACAATCGGCTTGAAAAACAAGCTTTGTTCCGTCGGCCGACTAACGGGCGATGCGGATAGCGCTGCCCCGCGACAGAGGAGCACAGAGAGCACAAGAGCTGACACACAAGAATTCCTTGACATCGTGTAACCTATAGGGTTACAATTGTAACCAATATGGTTACGATGGAAAAGAGCGATTTGAAGTCCATGATCTTATTTGGCAAGGTGCGCCGGGCGATTCTCTCTGTGCTTTTTGGCCACGCAGACGAGGAATTTTATTTGCGCCAAATTGTCAGGACGACGGGTTTTGGCCTTGGCCCTGTCCAAAGAGAGCTGAAACAATTAACCGAGTCTGGGATTATCCGTCGCACTGTAAGCGGCCGGCAAGTTTATTTTAAGGCAAATCTCGATTCTCCAATTTTCTCCGAGCTTAAGGGCTTAATCATTAAGACCGCGGGAATCGGCGATACTTTGCGCGCCGCCCTAACGCCCATTGCCGGCCAAATAGAGGTCGCCTTTATCTATGGCTCTATAGCCAGGGGGGAGGAAGGCCTTAGAAGCGACATCGATCTGCTTGTTGTGGGAGATATCGCCTTTGGGGATGTCGTTATGAACCTCCAGGCGGCGCAGAAATTGCTTGGCCGTGAGATATTTCCAACGGTTTATCCGCCGAACGAATTCAAGGCGAAAGTGAGAGCCAAACATCATTTCCTGACGTCTGTCCTTAAAAGGCCCAAAATATATCTGATCGGGGACGAGAATGAGCTTGGGAGATTGGCTGCGAAACGGCTGGCTCGTCGAGCATGATTGCCAGGCTCGACGCCTTCCGCAAGAAACGCAACATTAGCGATTATGAACGTTCGGGTGCTGTTTCGGCTCAAGAGGCGGATGAGATGTTTGTCCTTGCCAGAATGCTCCGTAAAAGCGTAGGCGACTGGTTGGAGAAAAGCCATCCTAAGCTTCTTCGTGAGTGAACATGCCAATACACGATGTCATTGATAATAGAGAGAGCTCTCGCATCTGCCGGTCCACGACGGAGCATATATGGCTCCCGAATCCCATCCGGCGCTCAAGGAAACTCTCCGGCTGACGCGCTGAGCCTGTCTTGTAAGAGTGGGGACGTCCTCCTCAGTATTTTTGAACGAGGTTTTGGAAACGCGGCAGGGCGCGCAGCGGGGCCCAAACGGGATCGATCTTAAGGAGCGGGACTGATAATTCGCCGGGGATCGATAGAAGATATTCGATCTGGTCAAAGGCCTTATCGTATTCGCCGACCATGACATAGACTTGCGCCAAATCCTTCACTCGTAAGGTCCCTCGCCAAAATTCCTTGGAAACCGGAAGGAGGGCGGTGGCTTTTTTAGCTTCTTGAATGGCCCGATCCTTGAGGCCCAAACCTGCGTAGGCGATTCCCAAAGCACTGTATGAGCGGGAATCGTCCGGTTGTTCTTTGATCTTATTTTCAAGAATTATGCGTGCGGACTGATAATATTTTTGCTCCTTTTGCTTTTCGCCTAATAACCCATAGATTTGAGCATAAAGCTGGCTTTTGGGCACAAATCTGAATTGTACATCCAACGCTTCGAGAGGCATTGAGGAGACATGTTTTAAGGCACTTTGAAAGTCTTTGTCGTAGATATCTAAAATGGAATCCAGAAAATGAGCATGATTTTGGTCGTCGGGTGAGGCAATCCTCTTAGAGGCTTCTTCGAGGACTTCTCGGGTCTTTTTTGTATTGCCTTCCCAGGAAAGATAGAGGTAAGCAATCGAGGCAGAAGGAGCGATATAAGTAGATATATAATCCGGAGAAAATGAAATGGCCAGCTTCAAAAAGCGTTCCCCCTCAATATAATTGCGCAGGAGGAAATATGTGCCGCCCAGATTGCGAGTTATCTCAACGGAGCGAGGATTAATTTCGAAGGCTTTTTTCAGATAGACAACATTTTCATCCAGTTTTCCCTGGCGACGCTTGACATAGGCAATATATTCCAAAATATCAGTGTTTTTTGGCTGTTTTTCCAGGGCAAAAAATAGTTGTTCAAGAGCTCTCTCGTAGTCGAGTTGGCACTGATAATAATAAACCCCCAAGGCGTAATGAGCTTCGGGCATGTTAGGACCTAACTCCAGTGCTTTGTCGGCAGCCTCCTTAGATTTTGCCGCTCGTTCTTCTGTATGGTCAAAATGATACCAATACATCGCACCGTGAATCCGGGCAAGCCATGCGTATGCCTGAACAAAGCTGGGATCAAGTTGAACGGCTTTTCCGAGCATCTCAATGGATAACGTGAGGTTTTCTCTGTTGTTTCCACCCCGATTGAAATAGTCTATGCCGCGCAGGTAGTAGTCATAAGCATCCGGGTTATTCGTTAATTGGGCTTCCATGGTTTTTCGCTCGGGTTCAAGCAGTGCCACATTCAGCGCTTCAGCTACTCGCAGGGCGATGTCGGATTGAACCTGAAAGACCTCCGCTATTGTTTCATCATAGGGATTCGCCCATATTTGCATGGCGTCTGCGACTCTGACGAGCGACGGCGTTACACGCACTTTGCTCGTTCCCCCCGGCTGCCGCTGCCAGCGCACAGTGCCGGAGAGGATATAGTTCACTCCCAGTTCTTCTCCAATTTGACGGGGACTCATGTCTGTTTTCTTATATTGGGTGGCGCTCGAACGGCCGATGACCTCGAGCTGGCTAATGCTCGCCAGGCGAGCTGTAATCTCATCGGTGATTCCGTCGGCGAAATATTCGTCTTCAGGTGGGCCTAAATTCTCAAAGGGCAACACTACCAGCCTCTTGTTATCGGCGGCAGGGCCGGGCCTCGCACGTGCGAAGTAAAGAATTGCCGCTCCAGCCGCAACGGCAATAACTGCGACGGCGGCGATCGCCCTCCATCGATGCTTAGGCTTGACAGTGAGTTCTTTCGAGGTGAGAGACTTCCTTTTGGGAAGGACTTTTTCCGCAGTCGGAATGCCTTTTTCGATTTTGGTGAATTCTCCAAGGAGATCCTGAGCGCCCTGAAATCTTTTCGCTTTTTCTTTTTCCAGACAACGCAGGATTAGCCGGGCCAAATCGTCCGGCACCTGGCTATTGATCTTTCTGGGATCGGGCGGGGCTTCGGTTTTATGTTTCAAGGCGACGCTCAGGGGCGTCTCGCCTTCGAAGGGAACCCGGCCGGTCAGCATTTCAAAAAGGACTATCCCCAAGGCGTAGATATCGGCGCGCTCGTCCGCTTCTTTTCCCTCGGCCTGCTCCGGGGACATGTATTCGGGCGTCCCGATCATCACGCCCTCCCCCGTTATCCCCTTGGTTTGGAGGGTCCGGGCAATCCCGAAGTCCATGATCTTCACATCGCCGTTTCGGTCGATCATGATGTTCTGCGGCTTCAGATCGCGGTGGACGACTCCCAAGCGATGAGCTTCGCTCAGCCCTTCGCACACCTGCTTGGCGATGGAAACAGTTTGTCCAGGACTTAGCCTGCCCATCATCCGGATCATGCTCTTTAAGTCCTCGCCCCGCACATACTCCATGATGATGTAAGGTCCCCCTTCTTCTTTGCTGAGATGATACATGCGGCAGACGTTTTTATGGGAGATCTGGCGGGCGGTTTTGAGCTCGTTGCGGAAGCGCTCGATGGTTTTGCTCTCGGAGGCGATTTCGGGGTTGAGGAGCTTCAGCGCGACTTTCTCACCGACCTCTTTGTCCAGGACTTTATAGACCCGGCCCATGCCGCCTTTTCCCAGTTCTTCGATAATTTGGTATCTTTTGGCAAAAGTGGTGCCCGGCGTCAGCTCTTTTATGGGAATCTGAATGGTCTTTGTTTCAGGAGGCGGGGCTTCTTCGATCGCTGTGATTTGTGTGCCGCATTTGTTGCAGAAACCGCTAGCGGAGGGATTGTCAAAGCCGCACCTGGGACATTCCATGGCTGGAGTTCCTTTTATATTGGCTAAAGGATACTAATAAACAACTAGGGAGTCAAATTCGATTAAAAACTGGAAATCGGCATGCTTTGCCCGTAGTTAGCTAGGGCAACGAGCCATGGGTTAGACCTCTAAGGTTGACATGCCACAGATGGTTAATTATCCTTTCTCCTCTACGTTTGAGCGAGGAGAGTATTGATGTATTCATTGAAGAACAAGGTGGTTTTCATAACCGGCGCGAGTTCGGGGATCGGAAGATCATGCGCCCGGGCGTTTGCCGGGACTGGAGCGCGGCTGATCTTGGCCGCCCGCCGTCTCCAGAGGCTCGAGGATTTGGCGGTCGAACTCAAACGGAAACCGGGAGAAGATATCCTTCTGCTGGCGGTTGATGTCCGGGACCAGCCGGCTGTGGAACGCGCCGTGAATGGACTCCCGGTCGAGTGGGCGGCGATCGACGTCCTCGTCAACAATGCCGGGCTCAGCCGGGGACTGGATAAGCTCCATGAGGGCAAGCTCGACGACTGGGAAGAGATGATCGACGTCAATATCAAAGGCCTGCTTTATATAAGCCGCGCCGTCATTCCCGGTATGGTGAAGCGGGGCGGCGGCCATGTCATCAACATCGGCTCAATCGCCGGCCACGAGGTCTATCCCGGCGGCAATGTATACTGTGCCACCAAGTTTGCCGTGGACGCCCTGTCGAAGGGGATGCGATTGGACCTCTCTGGGACGGGACTGCGAGTGAGTCAGGTCTCCCCGGGCATGGTGGAGACCGAATTCAGCCTGGTCCGGTTTCGAGGAGACAGCGAGCGGGCCGGGAAGGTTTATCAGGGACTGACTCCATTATCCCCGGACGACATTGCCGACGCCGTCGTTTACTGCGCCACGCGGCCCTCGCACGTCAACATCAGCGAGATGATCGTCATGCCCACCGACCAGGCCTCGGCGACCCTGGTGCACAGGAAGTAATGGATGGGCCAGGTCTATTTTCGGCCGCAGGCCATACTCACCGATTCCGGCAAGCGACGGAGTTTAGCCATAGCCCAGATACCCACAGCGGGACCTACGGCCAGCAGCGCAAAAGCCCACCGCCAGCCCAGCCACCGCTCCGCTGACGGGATCAGGCGGATTGTCACCATTGTCAGGAGAAACCCGAGGCTGGTTTGAAGTGTTAGGGCAGTCCCAGTGCGCTGGGCGGGGCACAGCTCACTGACGCCGGCTGAAAATTGAGCTGAGTCGGCGACCACCGAAAATCCCCAAATCAGGCAGACAACGAACAGCCAAAAAGGGCTGCCGCCGAACAGCAAACCCACGATCAGTGAACACGTACCGCTCAAAGCCAGCGACGCGATCGTCACAGTCGTCCGGCCGTACCTATCAGCTAGCCTTCCGGCAACAAGGCAGCCGGTGCCTCCAAAGGCGATGACGGCAAAACCGGCCAGACTCGCCCATCGTTCGTGTACTCCGGAAAGCGTAAAGCTTGAGCTGAGGAACACGGGAACCCAAGTCCACATCGCGTAGAGCTCCCACATATGGCCGAAGTATCCGAGATTAGCCAGAGACACGGACGGCTGCCGCCAGATTCGCCCGGTATATTTCCAGTCGAACTTCGGTGAATCTCCACGGTACGGACCCTCTCTTATAAAGAGGCGCGCAATCAGGCCGCCGAGTGCCGCCAGGCCGGCCGACCCATAAAGGACAAGCTTCCAATCAAAATTGCCTCCCACGGTTCTGATGAGATGGGGAGTCGCAGATCCCACGGTCAATGCTCCTACCAAGAGACCGATCCCCCAGCCCCGGTTTTCCCTGGTCCAGGTGGCCATGATTTTCATGCCGACAGGATAGACGCCGGCGAGAGAAAGCCCGGCAAAGAAGCGGAGGGGGAGAGCTGTCTCCGGACCGCGGCTTAACGCCGGAACCAGGGCAGTAAGTACCGCCGCCAGAAATGCTGACAAGAAAAACAGGCGAGGACCTGGGATGCGGTCGGCCAGGTTAAGTACAGCCGACCCGAAGGCCCCGACGACAAACCCGAGCTGGACGGCCATGGTCAGCCAGGCTTGTCCGGAAGTGGAGAGTCCCCATTGCGTGGTTAGCGCGGGGACGACGGCCGACGCCGAAAACCAGACCGACATCCCGAGAAGCTCGGCCAGAGATATCAGGTAAATTGTCCTTCTTGTGGCCATCGTCATGTAAGTACCTGAGAGCGTCCAAAAGCTATGCAGCAACTTATATACAATGGGATAATCCAGGTCAATGGGATGCGTTTCTATTTTAGTGATCGAGACGCATATCGGATCGGAATGGGTGGCACGGCGCCAGTCCCCGCAACGCCCGCAGCGGAAGGGGTTCCCCACGGGGGGATGGGTGGAGCGAGGACGGACGGGGACGCGTCGTGACAGGACCCATTCCTATCACTGAAACTGAGATGCCTGCGTTCAACAAGCGGATTCGTGTCAAATCATTTATCTAGGTA
>JAFNEO010000011.1 GCA_017886205.1 Candidatus Aminicenantota bacterium
ACGCTGAATGACGGTGTCTATGATGTCTACTTCTGTCATCACAAAATTTCTTCTATCGACCTAAAAAGCTCTACAACCGAGCTGGAAAATGTGTAAACTATGTCTCCGAACACTTGTATACCATGTCCCCGGTCTATACAGAGGATGAAGGAGAGGGGGGTCTTTGAAGGATGCTTCCCGAGATATTGACGGTAGGCGGCGCTCACATCCCCGGCGACGGCATCGCCGCGATGGACATAGATCCGATAGCGGAGGATGATCGGTTCTCCGGGTTTCAAGACAACCGATGCAAGCCCCGGCCAGGAAACGTTGATGAGGCCGGCATAGCTGTTGCGGATCATCCATTTCGTGGGCAGATCCGGATGGTCGGGAGAGACGAAGACCGCGATACCGAGCTCTCGGGTGGAAAGGTCAGCCCACTGGAAGGGAGTGTGGACGGCGTCCTCTTTTAGCGGGCCCTCATTAGTCGTCAGGGTCGCGCCCGTGAACATCGGCGCGCCGCGGAAGCATAGTCCGCCGTAGCCTTTGTTCTGGTCATGAGTCCCCTGAAGCTCGAGAATCCCTCCGACAGCTTCAATCGTGAGTTCGAGGTCGATCGCCCGGCCCAGCTTGTCGGCAGGATGAATACGCAGGGTGACAAATTCCTTAGCCACAATCTCTTTGCCTTCAAGCCTCCAGGCGTTTTCGACGCTGAGCAGGAATGAGCCTTTCGCCGCTTCCCGGTTCAGCCAGCGGACAAAGTGCTGTCGGAGGCGCGGCAGTTTGGGTTCCCACGTTGACGTGCTCAGCCCTCGAGTCCGGACGACCGGCCAGGTCCAGAACAGGCCGTGATGGTGGAGATGATCGGCCGGTGAGTCGTCCGTCAGCGCTTGGCCGTCGAGCGAGAAGAGGGGATGGATGTAGCAGGACTGGGTATACCTGGGATCGATCCCGGACTTGAGCTGGTCGCCGTAGCGATAGGTCAGCACCTCAGTCTCTCCGTCGCGAATGGTCAGCGTGCCCTTCGTGGGGTCTTCGACGAACGCGATTTGGGCCAAGGCTGCCGTGCCAAGAAAGCCGATCAGGATTATCGAAAGACCTGCCTTTCCCATAGTCGACCTCCAACTTTCATCATGGTTAAAGGAGCTTATCGCCGCCGCCGCCCAGGGCATGATCAATCCTGCCCTGGGCCCTAAACGGTCCACGGTTCCCGGTGCGGATAGTCCAGCCGGCTGTTGGCCTCATCATCATCGATGAAGCGCTCGGACTGGGGATCCCAGCGCAGCTTCCGCTGGAGCTTCATGGCGATGTGGGCCAGGATGCAGATCGTATTCGACCGGTGTCCGACCTCGACTGGAGCGATAGGATCTTTGCGGGTGCGCATGCACTCCAGGAAGTTCTTCATGTGGTTGCCGCTCTGGTAGAGCCGAATTTCGCTCTCCCCGGTCTCCTGCTTTAGGATCGCCGGGTCGGAGGCCGTGATCTCTTCACGGGTGACGAAGATCCAGTCCTTGTCGCCCTCGAAACGCACCCCGGGCGGGTCGCCGGTCTCCATGATGAGGCGGACGCCGTCAGCATAGAGCGCTTCGGCATGAAAAGTCGTATGGACGTCGAAGAGGCCCCGGTCCGGAAATTCTGCCTTGACCTCGATCTCAACCGGCCCCGTGTCGTCGCTTCCGTTTCCCCACTGGGCGATGTCGTTCATGTGGGAGCCCCAGCCGGTGATCATGCCGTGGCAGTATTGTCCGATCTGGAGCCAGCCCGGCCGTTCATAGCTCATCTGGGGATGCACCCTGTCCTGGCTGAAGGGCGCCTGTAGGGCCGGGCCCAGCCAAAAATCGTAGTCGAGGTTTTTGGGTATAGGCATTTCCGTTGGATCGCCCGTCCCCCGGTCCTCCGGCAGCCAGACGCGCATCGATTGAAGCTTTCCGATGCGCTGGTTGCGCGTCAGCTCACAGGCCAGACGGAAATAAACTGACGAGCGCTGCTGGGATCCGACTTGAAGGATGCGGTTGTTCTGACGGACGGCCTCGACGATGCGGCGGCCTTCGACGATTGAATAGGTGAGGGGCTTTTCGAGATAGATGTCCTTTCCGGCCTTAGCCGCGGCGATCCCGTGGAGGGCGTGCCAGTGGTCGGGGCTGACGATCAGGACGCCGTCGATATCCGGCCGGGCCAGGAGCTCGCGGAAGTCGTGGAAGGTGGCGATGCCTTGGTAGCTCCCTTTGCCCAGCTCGGCGGCATAGATCTTTTCGGCCAGCCACTGGGCGTCTTCAAGGCGGTGGGTGTCGATGTCGCAGACGGCCACAACGCGCGCGCCGGTCTCGAGACCCCGGTAGATGAGCTCCTGCATGTCACCCTGGCCCTGCCGGCCCGTGCCGATGACTCCCAGGAGCATCGTTTCGCTCGGCGGCGTCTGGGCGAACAGACGGCGCGGCCAGATCGTCGGAACCATGAGCGATAGTCCGGCGGCCTTCAGGAAATCGCGGCGCTTCATCCCGTACTTCTGTTGAACCTGTAACATGGTCTGCTCCCTTGCCCCAAACTATCATTATGATGAGCAGACTGTCAACGACGTTGACAGCCGGAAGACTGGGTGCTATGGTTCGATCACCGTTTCAATCGAGGTTTCTGGGAAAAGGCGATCGTTCATGAAAAAAGCTTCATCCATCGTGTTTTCCTTGGCGGTTTTTCTGTCCCTGTTGGGAGCTCGGGCTTCAGACACTTCCTGGGTGGAGGCCCAACAGAATGCCTTACAGAGCCAGAGGGCCATCCAATTCTGCCGGCGCTATGCCCACGGCTGGCTGGCTCATGCCGACTCGGGCTCGGGGCTCGTCCCGAGGAACCTGACGGGTGACGCCTATTGGAACGCCAAGGATGCGGCGGCCGACAATTATCCGTTCATGGTCCTGACTGCAGAGGTCACAGATGACCATTACCTCAAAAAAGTCGTTCAGGAAATCCTGGCCCAGGAAGGGAAGCTGACCAACCGTCTGGATTCGCTCCCGGACGACTTTCTTTTCGCCACCCAGAAGTTGCGGACAGAAACGCCGAACCTGGACGATATCATCTTCGGAGCCGCTGAATACGCCAAAGATGGTCTCATGCCCATCAGCGAGTGGCTCGGCCCGTCGCCCTGGCTCGAGCGGATGAAACAGCTCACCCAAGATGTTTTCAAGCACGCGGCTTACGAAACTCCCGCCGGCAAAATTCCCTCTCAAGATGCCGAGGTCGTCGGCGACCTTCTCCAGGTGACCAGCCGGCTTTACTGGATGACCGGTGACGAGGATTACAAAGCCTGGGCTTTCCGTCTGGCCGATCAGTATCTGCTCCATTCGAACCTGCTGGACCGGGACAAAATCGTACTCCGCGACCACGGTTCGGAAATCATCGGAGGACTATCCGAGGCCTGCTTCCTCGCCAGTTATGAAAACCCCGAGCGGTGGCAGCGATACCGTCCCCGGATCCGCGCTATCCTGGACCGGATACTGGAGGTCGGCACGAACCCGGATGGACTGCTGTATAACGCCATCAACCCAAGGACGGGCGAGGTCCTGAGCAAAGGCCTGGCCGACACCTGGGGATATGTCTTTAACGCCTACCTCACTATCTCGCTTCTCGATAATGAGCCTCGCTACCGCGAGGCCGCGGCGCGGGCGCTTTCCAATATCCATAAGTACCAAGACTACGATTGGGAAAACGGCAGCGCCGACGGCTACGCCGACTCTATCGAAAGCGCATTGAATCTCCTCAACCGCATTCCAGACGAATCCGCCTTCAACTGGGTGGACCATTCTATCGACTTCCTTTTCAACAAACAGCGGTATGACGGCATAATCGAGGGCTGGCACGGGGACGGCAACTCGGCCCGGACAGTACTCCTGTGGGCCCTCGAGAAAACCCAGGGCGTCACCGCCTCTCCCTGGCGAGATGACCTGAGGCTGGGCGCGGTCCGCGGGCCTGACGGCTCCCTTCAAGTTTTTCTGGCGAGCGACTGGCCCTGGTCCGGAAAACTGTGTTTCGACCGGCCGCGGCACCGCAGTCCGATCTACCTGCCGCTGGATTATCCCCGGATCAACCAGTTCCCTGAGTGGTTCACCGCGGGCCCCACCCAAAAGTATGAGGTCAAGGTGGGGGAGGGGCCGGCCCAAATCGTGGAGGGAACGGACCTCTATAAGTTCCCCGCAACGATCAAGCCTGATGAACCGCTGCGGCTGACGGTGAACATCCATCAGGACCCGGCCGCTCCGAGACTCCGCGCCATGAAATACACGCCCAGGTCCCGGCAGAAAGCTCTCGCCTGGCAGAAAGAGCTGCGCCGCAGGCTCTACGGTTTGCTCAAGCTGGACGATCTCATCAAGGCGAAAATCCCGCTGGCTTCCAAAGTCCTCTTATCTGAAGAGCGGCCGGAATATGTCTTCCGGGAGGTCGAACTCAACTCCACCCAGGGCCGGCGGATCAAGGCGATCGTGACGCTCCCGCGCTCCGGCACACCCCCATATCCCGCAGTCGTTTGCATCCACGGCCATGGGGGCTCGCGCTATGTTGTCTACGACAAGTCCAACGTCTACAAGGGCTTTGCCGCCGCCCTCGCCGAGAGCGGCTACGTGACCATCGCCACCGATGTCGGCCAGCACGAAGTCTACGAGACCGGACGGACGCTCATGGGCGAACGGCTTTGGGATGTCAGGCGCTGCGTTGACTATCTGGAATCGATGCCTGAAGTCGACAAGACCGTTATCGGCTGCGCCGGCCTCTCCCTGGGCGGAGAGATGGCCATGTGGCTGGCGGCTATGGACGAAGGGGTGGCCGCCTGCGTCAGCTCAGGCTTTTTGACCGTCATGGACCAGATGGAACATGATCACTGCATGTGCTGGAAGTTCGAGGGGCTGAGGGAGTTCGTCGATTTCGCCGACATCTATTCCCTTGTGGCACCGCGTCCGCTCCAGTGCCAGAACGGACTGGCCGAGCCGCCGACCATGTTCGTCGTCCCCCTCGCTCGTCAAGCCCTGAAGGAAATCCGCCTGATTTATTCGAACATGGGCAAGCCCGACAACGTCAGCCTGGCCGTGCACCGCGGCGAGCACGAAGTCGACTTACCCAGTCTGATGGAATTTTTCCGAACGTCCCTGACCAATTAAAAAAGAGAAAGAATCCTAGCCGTATATAACAATCCCTCTCCCTGATTAAAAAAAAGAAATGATTTTGGCCGCGGCTCCCGCGGCCACGACCATAATAGCCAGGATGAGGAGAGCATTCCACAGAGCCGCTTTCGGCCCCCGCACGACATCTTCTCCCAGGTAGCTTTTCATGTTGTGGAGGAAGAAGAATCCCAGATAGGCCGCCGGTATCATGATGAGGTTGAGCGAAGAAGTGGCCACTGGCACCCAGAAGGGAAGGGCGGCGAAAGCCCCAAACGCGCCGATATTGGCCAGCATAGTGCTCATCTTATAGGCGCGGCCGTGGAGCTCGAACCCGAGAATCTCGCTGAGCACGAGCCCGCAGATCAGCATCTCCAGGACCATTGTCGTGAAGCACATGCTCAGGATGCCGAACGAAAAAACGATCCGTCCGAGAGTCAGTCCGATGAGCGGCTCGAGGGCGTGGGCGGCGTCTACGGCTCCGCGGACCTGGATTCCCCGGGCATAAAGCGTATTGGCGCAGGCGATGGTGACGAAGCTCGTGGCCAAAACGAATGGCAGGAACATGGAGACGCCGAGGTCGAAGTTCTTGAGCCGGAGGTGCTCTCTCCCCCAGCTGCGGGCCAGGAGCGTATAGGGAAACAGGAAGGTCATGTTGACCCCGACGGCGGCGCCGAGCTGGCCGAGGACGAGGGTGACTCCTTCCTTCGTTCCCGGGATGTGAAACCCGAACAGGCCGCCGAACAGAGCCTTGAAGTCGACCCCGGTTTTGACGACGACCAGGAAAAAGGCGCCGACCATGAAGAAAAGCATATATTTCAGGAGGCGCTCGAAGGTCCGGAGGGCACGTCGGCTGCCTCGGCCATAGCTCCAGCAGACGGCGGTCGAAGCAACGAGCAGGACGAGGACGATGGGAAGCCGGGGGACGGAGAGGCCGGCGACAGAGAGTATGTCCCGGAGGACCGCTGTGCCGAGTGAGTACTGGGGGAACTGCCAGACGACGGAGGAAACGAACACCGTCAAGCCCCAGAATAGGGCCAGGGCGGGATGCAGCCGTTTCCGGAAGACGTCATAGGGCCGGGCATGGGTGAGCAGAGTCTGCCGGCCTATGGCGGAGAAGACCACCACGCCCAGGAACATGGCCAGAGGGTTAACCCAGAGCAGTTTATAGCCGAAAGCAGCGCCTGCAAGAATGGTCGAGCCGGCCGACCCGGCGCCGAGTGTGATGGCGCTCTGGAGCCAGCCGGGACCGGTCAGCCTCCAGTATCCCCGCCAGCGGCTGATCAGGCCGGGCCGGCCATCGACTTCCCGGAGATATGCGCGCTCGGCTTCCAGGGACTGGGCATCGCGCTCCTTGATGAGAGGAAATCCCCGTCTCAGGTCCTGGCTCTTGTCGGCAATCACAAATTTCCTGTCCAGCAGAGGCCCTACCTTCGTTTCAAGCGGAGAATTCCCCTATCCTTATCGATTTCATAACGGAAGTGATTGAGGAAGTTGAGCCCGAGGAGCCCGCAATCGGGGTAAGCAGAGAGGTCGATCACCACGGCCTTGACGTTTTTGATGCTCCAGCCGTCCAGAGCAACGGTTTCCAGCGTGACCTCATAGGTCAGACCTAACCCTCCAACCCCTTCGACCAGCCTGACGGCCGTGCGGTCGTCGATCTTGATTCCGAGAGGCTCGAGTGCGGACGCCGGGATCGTACACGTATCGGCCCCCGTATCGATGATGAACTTCTGCCGATGCCTACTGTTGAGATCAGCATAGACCGGGATATGCGATTCTCCAGGGTTGAATTGAATAACGAGAGCCTCGCTTTCTTCGCTTTTCTGTTTGATCTGATTCTCCAGTTGCATGGCCCGGTCCTTCAGGGTGGGCGGATATTCCCGGGCTTGAAGCAGTTCTTGGGCCCGCCCCCAGTCTTCCTCGGCCATCGCTGCCTCCACTCCCAGCAGGTGGATCTCCGGATCGTCGGGGAAGGCCTTTCTCGCCGCCTCGAAGGCCGCCATGGCGCTGAAGTAGCCGCCCTCGGCGATGATTTTTCTCAACCAGTCCTTGTACAATTGGGCGTGGAACCGTTCGAGCCCGGAGAGACTCTGTCCATGGGCGGCGAAATAATCCTTCTTGATGTTTTCCAGGTATTGGATGCCCCGATTATGATCTTTGGACGTGACCATCGCCAGGACCGCATCCTGCACGAGAAGCGGTTCTGAACTCTCCATGATCACTTGAAAACTCAGGATGCGAACCACCTCTTCAGCCCGACCTTCTTGGAGCAGCGCCGAGGCGAGAGCATGCATCTCCGCAACCACGTTTCCATCCCGGAGCGGAGAGGAGACGTCTTCGGCGGCCAGAAACCGGGGCCGGAGAAACCCACGGGCGAATATCTCGAGTCTTTCTTGCGCTGGCCTTACTCCTTTTGCTGCGAAGGCCCGGTGGAAATCGGCCTCACGGCTGGCGGAAAGGGAGGCTAAGAGCTTCTCGATCGCGATCCCCGGATTAAGATCGATCTCTGCGGATTGCGTCCATAAGTAGCCCCCATCGATTCCGTCGCCGAAAGTCCAGCCGACGATCCTGTCTTCCTGGATAAAAACGCCCGGATCCCTCATCTCCTCCCCCAGAAGCAGGCGGATGAGCGAACCGCTCCTTCCAGAAGCAGCGATCTCCACCTGTTCAGGGGGACTGTCGGGCCGGAGCGAACGCCAGAAGAGAGGCACGTTTTGCCTCCAGGCTGCAAGTCCCGGCGCATTCCAATCAGAGTCCGTCTCAATTTGCCACAAGGCCACTGGATCTCCGGACGCCCAGTTCCCCCGCTCGAGGGGGACCTCTAGATCGTCCGTCTGGAAAACGACCTCGTTCCCGCCGAAAAGGGCCGAGACGGGTAGAGCAACCCAGTTAAAACCGCAGATAGCGACATTCCATCGGGAGACTTCGTTTCCTGAAGGGTCGAGAACAACGATATCGCCCAGCTTGAGCGAGATAGGGCTTTGAGGGGGAGAAGCACCGGGAGAGATTAATTCACCCAAAGATTCTGAATCCCCAGTTGCATCCGGCTTTGATGATCTGAGGAGAAAGAAAAGCACAAGGCAGATGAGGACCAGTAGAACCGCCGCCCCGGCCAATAAATAAGGACGGGGAATCCTCGCCCTTCTGGGTGTTGGCCTCCTCAGGAGGGGGGCACCGCATCCGGAGCAATAGACAGAAGAATCCGGGTTGCCGGTCCGACACCTCCGACAGATCATCAGAATTCCCCCGGGCATCTCGTTAAAGCGCGCAACCTAGGGGAATTCTATAATAATGCCCCTCAAAGCTCAAATCCTCCTTATGCAAGCTGAGGGATGCCGGCCTTGATTTGATTGACATCGAGCGATGGCTCGAAATATAGTTTTTCCATGAAGGCTAAGAAAAAAATATCACTTCTTAAGAAGATCGGCCTCGCTGTTGCGGGGTTGATCACACTCGTCGTCATCCTGATCGTCATCGGCATCGTCCTGGCGCCGGACTATACCAAGAAAAAGACGCCGGCCGGATTCCCGATCAACAGCAACTTGGCCGCCGCCGGGTGTCGCCAACGAGAAATGGTGTTTCGGGCCGGAGCACAACCTGGCCCCAGAACCGGCCTCCGCTCAAGAGGGGAGTGACTCCTACACGGTTGATTTCACCGCCACGACCGGGCTCGAAAACCGCTGGATGAGCCAGATGGGAAAGCCCGTGCGCTACGGTGACCGGAGAGACGAAGATAAAAAGCTGCTCGCTTATACATCCGCTCCGCTGGCCGAGGATCTTGAGCTGACGGGAAGTCCGACGGTGACGCTCTATGTCGCATCCACTCATGAGGACGGGGCTTTCTATGCCTATCTCGAAGATGTAAGACCGGACGGACGGGTCTCCTATTTGACAGAAGGGATGCTTCGGGCGATACATAGGAGAAAGGCCGATCCGTCGGCAGCGCCGTCCGTGCCGCTCGGCGTATATCACAACTTCAGGAAAGCTGATGCCCTGCCTCTCGTCCCGGGTGAGGTTGCCGAGATCGCGATTACCCTGTTTCCGATCTCGACGGTTTTCAAGAAGGGACATTCCATCCGCATCGCCGTCGCCGGTCACGACGATGCACTTAAGGACAGGTATCCCGCGGAAGGCATTCCGGTCCTCACCATCCAGAGGAACTCCATCTATCCATCCCAGGTGGAGCTTCCTGTGATTCGCAGGAGCGGCCAGTGATCCGTCGGAAAAAATACTCTAATCTTTCGAGACAAAGAACTGCTGGACCTTGCCGTCGGGGGTGCGGTACATCAGTCCTCTCAGGACACCGTTGGCGAAGGTGAAACGCACGCGGGAAACTTCCATCCCGCCGCGCTCGGAGGTGGACTCGACGTCGACTTCTGACGGGTCGCCGTACGGCTTGAGCCGCTGAGAGGCGGCCCGGAGCTTCTCGTCGGTGAGGTACCAGTTGAACTCATCTCCGAGCAGAGTGCGGTCGACTCTGCCCGCTTGAAAGCTCGCCAGCATCAGCTTGTGGGCGTCGGCGGCCGGCGGACCGGAGATGACTGGGATGTAAGGAGCGGCTGTCGTCAGGACGGCCGCCATGAGCTTGGAGTAGATCGAATTAACGGCGTCGTAACTGTCGAAGTTGGAGAGGACAACGGCCGCTGACTTGGTGCTGGGGACACAGGCGTTCAGGGCGTAGAACCCGGCCACGGCCCCGTTGTGAGCCAGGACTTTCCGGTCGGGCCTGAATGAAATGCTCAGGCCGCAGCCGTAGAAGCTAGTCCGTCCGTTGGTGAGTTGGCGCGGGGTCGTCATCAGGGCATACGAGGATGGGTTGAGCACCTTGCCGGTCACCAGCGCGAGGTCCCAGGCCGCCAGGTCGGAGCCGGTCGAATAGATCGCGCCGGCGGCAGCGATCCAGCCCTTGGCCTCGGGAACCGCCGCTTCCGGCTCGCTAAGGACAAATGTTATGTATCCCCGCGCGATTCCAGCCTGATTCGAGTCTGGCTCATAAAAGGTGTGGTTCAGTCCCAAGGGCTTGAAGACTTGCTCTGTCAGGAATTTCCCGAAGGGCAGGCCGCTGACCTTCTCGACGATGCGGCCGAGGATGATGAAACCGGTGTTGCTGTAAGAGTATTGGGATCCCGGCTCAAAATCCAGCTTACCGCCGGCGTACTTCCGGATGAGTTCGTCAGGGGCGATCTCTTTGAGCATGCGGCGGTCCACGAAATCGAGCGGGTAATAATCCGGATATCCCGAGACATGGTTCATCAGGTCGAGAATCGTGATGTCTCCGGCGCGGGTGAGGCCGGGATAGTACTTGGCCACCTTGTCGTCGACGGATAGCTTCCCCGCTTCAGCCAGCTTCAGGATGCAGGCGCAGGTGAACTGCTTGGTGATCGAGCCGATGGCGAACGGTGTCTCCGGAGTCACTGCCGCGCCGCTGTCCAGGGCGCTCCGGCCGTAGCCCTTGGCCAGGACGACCTTGCCGTCGATCATCAGAGCGACCGAGAGGCCGACGAGACCCTTGGCCTTGAGTTCGCTATCGACAAGGCTGTCCAGGGCCTGGATATTCGGGGCGGCGGGCTTCGCTTGGCTTCGGGGAACCGACGCCAGTGCCGGCTGAAGGCCTGCGCACAGGACGGTCAACAGTCCGGCTGAAAGAAGGAATTGAAATTTCTTCATGTTGCCTCCATCGAAACGGGATCAAAATCCGACTGCCCCGGTTGGATTCGAGCCGGGGAAAAAGCCAAACGCATGTCCAAGAATATTTGACCGGGGAGCAAAAAGTCAATCGAGCTCAATTTGACATCGGATCACACGGCGGTTTATCATCCCTGATGATGGGACAAAGCGAAATTGGCGAAAGAAACCTATTCTGCCATGGATAAAGGAGATGGACTATGTTGAGGAGGGATTTCTGTAAAGTCAGCGGGATGTGTTTCCTGGCCTATCCGATCTTGAGATTGGATTGGCTCGATCCAAGCCCGCCCGAGCCGGGCGAAACGGGGCTCTGGATCCACGGCTCTCCATATCTCGGCCATTCCGATTACAGAAAGGATTTCCGGGGACTTTCCCAGGATGAGATCAAACTGGAGATTGTCCATTTCAGGACGGCCGAGCCGTGGAGAAGAATGGCCCTTTTTGAATTATGAGGAGGGATGCATGAAAGAACTCGCAGAATTGGCCTTGGATACGGCCAAGTCCAAGGGGGCTTCCTATGCGGATATTCGCATTTGCCGCTACCGGAACCAGTACATCTTCGGCCGTGATAAACGGATAGAAACGACGGCGGATACCGAGGACGCCGGGTTTGGGATCAGGGCGATCGTCAACGGCGCCTGGGGATTCGCTTCGAGCTATCGGCTTGAAAAAGAGGAGATCCAAAGAATTGCAGCTTTGGCCGTGGAAGTGGCCAGGGCGAGCTCGCGCCTGTTGAAACAGCCGGTGGAACTCGTCCCGGAGCCGGCTTATCGGGATCACTGGCAAACGCCCATCCAGAAAAACCCTTTCAAGATTCCGATGGAGAAAAAGATCGACCTCATCCTCAGGGTCACTGAAGAGATGCTCAAGGTCGCCGGCATCAAGGTGGCAAC
The DNA here is from genome assembly GCA_017886205.1 of Candidatus Aminicenantota bacterium. Taxonomy (GTDB): domain Bacteria; phylum Acidobacteriota; class Aminicenantia; order Aminicenantales; family UBA8522; genus UBA8522. Next base: position 11,702 of record JAFNEO010000011.1, read on the forward strand.
CGCGTTCCTGAATTTCAATGAGATCTGGAAATACTTCGCCTCCACCGACGGATCCTTCATCGAGCAGGACCTCATGTTCGCGAATCCCAACTTCACGGCCGTGGCCGTCGGGGCCGGAGATTCCCAGACGCGGTCTATCCAGGTCCCGCCGGAACAAAAAGGCTACGAGCTCATCGAAGCCGTCGATTGGGTCGAGAAAGCGCGGAAGACGGCGGAGGAAGCTGTCCAAAAATTGAAGGCCAAAGAGGCCACGGCCGGGAAAAAGGACCTGATCCTCATGCCCTCCCACTTGTGCCTGACGATGCATGAGAGCATCGGCCACGCCACCGAGCTGGACCGGGCGCTCGGCTGGGAAGCGGATTATGCCGGGACGACGTTTGTCACCACGGACAAGCTCGGGACGCTCAGATACGGTTCGCCGCGCATGAACATCATCGGCGATAAACTTCTGCCCGGGGCGCTGGGCACGGCCGGGTATGATGATGATGGCGTTAAAGCGCGACAGTTTTTCATCATCAAAGAGGGGATTTTTGTCGGCTATCAGACGACACGAGAGCTGGCCAGGTTCGTCAAGGAAAGTGAATCCAAAGGGTGCGCCTATGCCGATTCCTGGTCCTCCTTCCCCATGCAGCGAATGCCCAACATCTGGCTTCAGGCAGGAGACAAACCATTGACTCTAGATCAATTGATCTCGGACACCAAGGATGGGCTGCTCTTTGACGGGATGGGGAGCTTCAGCATCGACCAGCAAAGATACAATTTCCAGTTCGGCGGGGATGCGGTGTGGGAGATCAAGAACGGCAAGGTGGGCGACATGGTCAAGAATGCGGCCTACCAGTCCAAGACAACCGATTTTTGGGGCTCCCTCGATGCCGTCTGCTCCCAGGAGCACTGGGAAAACTGGGGGGTCTTCGGTTGCGGCAAAGGAGAGCCGCCACAATCCGCCCGGATGGGACACGGGAGCGCTCCAGCGAGGTTCCGCCAGGCCAACATCATCAGCGGAGGAGGGAAGTTATGATTCTCCAGGAAAAGGAAATCAAAAGTCTGCTGGAAGGCCTCATCGCCGAAAACCCGGGTAAGGAGATGAATGTTGGACTCTCGGCCAACGAAACAGGCTCAACCCGTTTCGCCAACAACGCCATCACCACCAACGGTGTCTATAACCGTCTGAATCTCTATGTCGAGGTGACGAAAGGTAAGAAGAGGGGGATCGCCGTCGTCAACGAGCTCAACAAAGAGAAGATCCGGGAGGCGGTCAGCCGGGCCGATTCCCTAGCGGATGTGGCCCCAGAAAACTCGGAACTCATGCCTTTGCTCGGGCCCCAAACCTATCCGCAGGTTCCGTCCTTGTATTTCCCAAGCACCGCCGAATTCTCGCCTGGCCAGCGTGTTGATGCGATCCTATCAGTCATCGAAAAGGCCAAGAAGCAGAACCTCACAGCAGCGGGCTTCTTTGAAACGAGTTCTTCTTCCGGGGCCGGCCTGAATTCAAGAGGCCTCTATTATTTTCTCAACTCGACACGCTCGTATTACAGCAATACGCTCAAGAGCGAGGGCGGCTCCGGATGGGCCTCGGCCGAAAAGGAAGATGTGGGCCGGATCGCGACAGGTGAGTTGGCCGATCGGGCCATCAAAAAGGCTTTGGATTCAAGAGGAGCAAAACCTCTTGCTCCGGGCAAGTATACGGTCATCCTTGAGCCTGCGGCGGCCGCCGATATGGTGAGCTTCCTGCTCTATAACTTCACCGCCCGGGAAGCCGATGAAGGACGGAGCTTCCTTTCTCTCGGCGAAGGAAAGAACAGGCTGGGCGAGAAACTCGTCTCTCCCAAAGTTACGATCTATAGCGACCCGGCCTTTCCGGAATACCCGGTTTTCCCGATCGGAGAGGACGGCTTGCCGGTCAAAAAGACAGTCTGGATCGAAAAAGGGGTCGTCAAAAATCTGATTTATACCAGGTTCTGGGCCGAAAAGAATGGACGGGAACCGGTTTCGTTCCCGCCAAACATCATCATGGAAGGGGAAAACCACACGCTCGAGGAACTGATCAAATCCACGAACAAGGGAGTTTTGGTAAGCCGGTTCTGGTATATCAGAGACTTGAACCCGATGATTCTGTTGCTGACGGGACTCACGAGGGACGGCGTCTTCTGGATTGAAAACGGCAAGCTGGGCCACCCCGTGAACAATTTCCGCTTTAACGAGAGCCCGGTTAATGTCTTACGGAACATAGAAATGATGTCGCGTGCGCGAAGGGTTATCGGAGGCGAGACCGGCCAGTCTGCCGTCGTGCCTGCGCTCAAAATCAAAGAGTTCAATTTCTCCTCGGTCTCGGACGCAGTCTAGAGTCATCGACGCCAGCAATCATCGATCCGGCCGGCCAAATATCTCCTCCCTTGGTGGGAGGAGGTGAGGAGGAGATGCATGCGGCCGTCCATCTTGACCATCGAGCCGCGGTAGGGGATGCCGTCGAATGTCACCTTGACCGGGACACGGCCCTTAAGCCCGTAGAGATTCTCGACGTCATGGGGGAACTCGACGAAAGCGCCGCCGCCGCCCTGGACGCGGATCTCAGCGGTGAATTCGACACGGCCGGGATCCCTGTAGGTAACGGGCATGGATTACCTCCGGAAAGACTCCAGCCGCGTATTGCCCGGCAAGGCCGGTCTTGTCAAGCGGTCCCGCACCAGCCTTCCTCACCTTCCCCATAGTGGGCTCCGACTTAGAGGCTATAGCTCCGGGCCATGACCTTATTCACCCATTTGACAAAAATGGTTTTTCGCCAAAAAATAGGGTCACGCGGGTTCCATGTATACCTTTCTGGACAAGTTCTTTTTTGTTTTCCATTCCACCTTAATCGTCCTCATTCTCCTCGGCTGGGCCTGGAAGAAGACACGGCTGCTCAATCTCGCGGTCATTCTCCTAACGGCCTTTTCTTGGTTTATCCTCGGTATCTGGTACGGATATGGTTACTGCCCGAGCACAGATTGGCATTGGCAGGTGAGAGCCAAATTGGGCATCCGCGATATGCCCAGTTCGTATACGAAGTTCTTGGTCGACTCTTTCACTGGCTGGGACGTAAAGCAAAGGACCGTGGATATTTTTACGCTGATTTTGCTCGTCGGCGCCCTCACAGGTTCCCTTCATGCCAACTTCAGGACTTGGAGAAAGAAACGTGGCCCTAAACCTTCCGCTTGATCCCATCCAGCGGTCGGAAGAAGCCGAGAAGTTGGTGATGAGAGGGGAGAGCCGATCGTATTATAAATTCCGTGCGGCTCCCTACTACGGAGGAATCGCCACCGCGGATGCGATCGGGTGTTCTTTTCTCTGCGCTTATTGCTGGAATTACGGTCGGAATGAGAATCCCGCGCGCTTTGGGAATTTTTATTCACCAGAGGACGTGGGCGACAAGCTGCTGGAAATTTCCCGCCGCCGCAATTACCATCTCTTTCGGATCACAGGCTCTGAGCCTATTTTAGGCGAAGCGTCTTTCCAGCATCTCCTCAAAGTAATTGAGATTGTTTTTCAAGAATCCCCTCACGCGAAGTTCATCCTCGAAACCAACGGCCTAATGCTGGGATATCGAGAGAACCTCGCAGATCAACTGAAATTCCGGAATATTCTGATCAGGATCGCCATCAAGGGTGTCGATCCCGGTTCCTTCGAGAAAATTGCCGGCGTTCGGAGAGAGTTCTTCACCTATCCGTTGCTGGCACTCAAATATTTGGAGAACCGGCACATCCGCGCCTGGCCGGCCGTGATGGAGGACCTCTTCAGCGTAGCGGAAATCAGCGAATTGAGAAAAACTCTCCGGGAGAACGAGATTATCGCTGAGCTGGAACTCGAGTGCCTGGAGCCCTATCCTTTTGTTCTGGAGAATATGAGAAAACGTGGGCTGTCTATTGGAGGATAGCCAAAAAGAAAGGGATGATGATTTCTTTTCGGGCCATGCTCGCTTAATGAGCATTGCGGTCATTCAGGCTAGACCCGATCCACGGTATCCCTATAGACGACGCCGCGTTCGGGCAGACAGGACAAACCGAGGGCGAGAACCAGGCCGAAGCGGTGGCTGATCACCATGGGCAGTCTCCCTATCTTTTTAGCCTCGCGGCGATCCTCTCATACAGAAAACCCGGCATCGCCTTGAGCAGCTTCGACCCCAGGACGATGGGCAGCGGAAACTGTATTAGGGTTTTTCCTTTTTTTATCCCCTTGATGATGATGGCCGCGGCTTTCTCCGGGGTCATGAGGAACGGCTTGGGATAGAGGGCCCTCTCCGTCATCGGGGTTTTGACGAACCCCGGCTTGACCGTAATTACCTTGATGCCGTGTTCTTTCAGCTCGACCCTCAAACTCTCCAGGAGGGCCGTGGCGGCCGCCTTGCTGGCGCTGTAAAACCTGTTCTTCGGCAAGCCGCGGCAGTCGGCCAGGCTGGTCACTCCGACGATCGTTCCCTCTTTTCTTTTGATGAAACCGGGTAGGAGTTCTCCGAGGAAATTCAGCATGCCGAAGACATTGACGTCGAATATCTCCCTGGCGATGTCCACCCTGAAATCGACCACGTCCGCCCTGTGGCTCAAACCGGAATTGAAGATGGCGATGTCGACGTGTCCGAACCGTGCTTGGATGTCCCGGCAGGCCCTCGCTGTTTCGTCTTTATTGGAAACGTCGCATTTGACCGGCAGGATAACGCTGCCGGAGTCCTTGAGCTCATCCGCCAGCTGTCGGAGGATGTTTTCCCTCCTGGCGAGGAGTGCAAGGTTGACCTTCTCTTTCGCCAGCTGCCGGCTCAAGGCGAGGCCGATCCCGCCCGAAGCGCCCGTCAGGAGGATCGTTTTTCCCCGGAACTCCATGCCTAACAGTATAGGAAGTCGCCCCCGCGTTTTCCACTTTTTTTGCTAAGACAGAAATCGGCGGTTTAGATGGCTATTTCGGCGGAATGATGTTGCCGTAGGAAGCGCTCAAAATAACGGAAGCGATTAGATAAAGGTCATCGGCTAAATTTTATTTTTGCCCCGACTCTAGCTGATACGCCCGAAAGATCAACCTCTCCCTTGCGGATAGAACCATACCTCCAGTCCGGGGGCGCGGAATCATCAATGATGATCAATGGATAGGCGCCTTGTTCGCAGTACCAGAGGACGGCATTCTTGGTGGTTGCGCCATTTTCCCTGAGGTCACCCTTGATATTCCTGAGTCTTCCATATCTGCCCAATACATCAACTATTAAAGAGGTGCTTTGGCTGAGAGAGATTTCCATTCCCAAGCCAACGTGGAATCCGATGGCTTGAGATGTCCCCTCCCAGGTGGTTTGGTCCGATAGAGAGCTGCCCTTTTCAGTCCAGCTATCGCCCAAACCCACCTTGCCAAGATAAAGGCCGATCCCGGAGCTTACTTCGAGGTTGAACCGTCCTCCTTTCCATATGTCATAGAGAACTCCAAGTGTCAATGGAACGGCCTCGACGCGTGGACTTAAAATTCTGGTATAGAAATGGGTTGGTTCCATGTAGTTTTCGCTGTCAGCGATTTCTATCGTGCTCTCTTTGCGCGCCTGAAGATAGCCTATGCCCAGTCCTATTCCCAATCGAGATGTCAGACTGAATATGAGTTCGCCTCCAAAATCGGGACCGAAGCGGACAGGATTGTACTTGCCGGTTACGGCAATCCCGTGAGGGACGTTCAATACGTCGATGAGACCTTCCAGGCCTTTGTTCAAATCACCCCCAGCGATACCGCTGATCCCGCCATAGAGTTTTAAGCTGAGGCCGTGTGCGGATAGTCTTATTCCTCGAATATTCTGCGCGTCCTGTTTCGCCGTGGCCACTCCGGGCAGAAGGAGAAAGAATGCCAATTGGAGAAGACAGAAGACTCGTTTGCGAAGCGACATGGACGCTTTCTATTGTGTTTGAAATACACTCCCGCGTCAAATGCGTGTATGGGGTCAGGACATCCGCGTTCGGCTAGACCGCCCACATAGATCTTTATGCTCCTTGCCTTATCGAGCTTTCTGACCGCGTGGCAGGTCAGCACAATGGATATCGCCCAATCGGGTCGATTATGCTATGCTCCCCAAGACACCGATGTGCCAATCTCCGTATCGCCAGCCACGTCCTGCGGACGAATAAGAAATGAGCTCCCGGCTCTCATCAGGATGCTGGAGATCCGGCAAGGATAGGAGGATTCGATGAAAATCCGTTATCTTACACTCGTTGTGATAGCCCTGCTTCTCCTAGCTTCTGGCGTTGCCATTTCCATTTCTGGTCAGGACGCCTCCGAGGAGGCCGCGGCCTGGGCCAAGCAAACCCTGGCTGGCCTGAGCCTAGAAAAGAAGATCGGCCAGATCGTCTGCTCCGACCTTACCGGGGGATACATAGCCGATGGAGACCTGAGGCTGAAGCAGTGGGTCCGGCTGGCTCGCGATTACGGCTTGGGCATGTTTGTCTTCTACGGGGGGACGCCTCGCGATGTCGCCCACCTGCTCAACCGTCTGCAGAAAGAGGCCGAAATCCCCATCCTCATGGCCGCGGATTTCGAGGGCGGCCCCGGTCAGCAGGTGACGGGGGCGAGCGAGTTCCCGGCCAACATGGCGTTCTCTGCCGCCGGGTCGGATGACCTCGTCTACCGGGCGGCGTCGGCCGCAGCCGTCGAAGGCCGGGCGATGGGCATTCATCTGACCTACACTCCGGTCGTCGACATAGCCTGGCGGCCGGAAAACCCCGCTGAGGGCGTCCGTTCCTTCGGCGTCGACCTTGACCTCCTCGGCCGGATGGTCCGCGCTTACGTCCGGGGATATCATGAACACGGCATGCTGACCACGGCCAAGCATTTCCCGGGACGCGGCGACGTCGAGGCGATGCCCGGCAATCCGGGCTGGAGCTGGATCAATAAACCGGCCGGGGACGTCGAAGCCCAAGAGTTCAAGGCCTTTAAGCACGCCATCGATGCCGGCGTCGATTTTGTCATGAGCGAGCACATCGCCGTGCCTTCGGTCACGGAGGGGTCGGAGCTCCCGGCGAGCGTCGAGAAGAAACTCGCCACGGGCTGGCTTCGCGATAGGCTTGGCTTCAAGGGGATCCTGACCACGGACGATCTCTGGTATGACAACGTCGTACAGCGCTTCGGGACAGAGGAGGTGGCGGTCATGGCCTTTGAAGCCGGCCACGATATCATCCTCAAGCCCAAGGACCCGGCGGCGACGATCTCGGCCCTGGCGGCAGCTGTCAAGTCAGGCCGGTTGAGCGAACGCCGGATTGATGATGCGGTTCTCAAACTCTTGACCCTTAAAGCCCGGCTGGGACTCCACAAGAACAGGTTCGTCGACGAATCCCGGGTGGGTGAGTTCGTCGGCACGCCGGACCACCTGGCCCTCATCCAGGAAGTGGCGGACAAATCTCTAACGCTGCTCAAGAACGACGGAGTTTTTCCGGTCGCTTCAAGCCGCCTGGCCAAGGCGGTCAACATCAATGTCCAGAAATTCGACGGCGACCCCTCTCCGCCGGCCCTTACGGCGAAGCTGGCTGCGGCCTTCCCGGGTATCCAAAGCTACAACCTCCGTCCCGACCTGGACCCGGCCTATTACGATGGAATCTGGAAGGCGGCAGTGGATTCTGATCTGATCATCCTGTCTCTCTTTGTTCCGAGGACCAGGCTCGGAGATGCGGCGCCGTTCCGGGAGGCCGACCTGGCGTTTCTCCAGAAGGTCATCGCCGCCAAGCCCAAGGACGTCGTGGCCATGGCCTACGGGAATCCCCATCTTATCCGCAAGATCCCCTCGGTCGCCGCTTACCTCATAGGTTACGGAGAGAGGGGCTGGTTCGGCAATCAGGCGGTCTATTTTGAATCGTTCATCAAGGTGCTCAAGGGCGAGCTTAAGCCGTCCGGCCGGCTCCCGGTCCGGGTGAGCGAGCAGTCCCCGATCGGAAGCGGCGTGAGTTATTGAGGAGTCCACCCATGAAAACTGCGATCGCAACCCTGGCCGTATTCGGCCTTCTCATCCTGCAGCCACCTTCAGCCCCGTCCCCGGCTGAAACAGCGCAAGAAACGGCCGCAAAATCTAAGGCTGGCTGGGTTCTCAACGACGAGGAGTATTTCGAGAAGCCGGGGCTTTCGGTTCTGGTTTTCCACGATACCTATCCTGAAGGCAAGCAGGGCGGCATCGAGATCATCCAGCACGGCGAGCGGGTTGCCGCCGTCGGCGATGTGCGCCTCGAACCCGCCCCCGGCCAATGGGGAAAGCTTCCGATCGTCGGCAAGCGCCTTGTCGATCGGGCCGCGAACCGCGCCGAAGTCCCGCTCCGCTTCGAAAAGGAGGGGATCGCGTATCGGGTGAGAGTCGAGCCGGACGGCGACGCCATTTACGTGACCGTGGACCTCGACCGTCCTCTGCCCGCGGAATTCCTGGGCCGGGCGGGGTTCAACCTGGAGCTGTTCCCTACCGCCTATTTTGGAAAAACCTACCATCTCGGCCGCACCGACGGGGTCTTCCCCCGTCAGGGTAACGGCCCCTGTGTGAAGGATGGGCCCGTCGTTCGCGCGGCGCTGCTCGCCGAAGGCCCCGTCTTCTCGGCGGCGCCTGAGGACCCCCTGCGCCGCCTGACCATCGAATCCCTGGCCGGCGATCTCCGGTTCTTCGACGGGCGAAGCATGGAAACCAACGGCTGGTTCCTGGTGCGTTCGCTCATTCCCGCCGACGTCACGACGGGAGCGGTACGCTGGAAGATAACACCCAACTCCCTGCCCGGCTGGCGGCGCCCGCCGGTCATCGGGATCTCCCAGGTGGGCTACCACCCCCGGCAGGACAAGTGCGCCGTCATCGAACTCGATCCCCGCACGACCTCGCTCGGCGAGGGGACTCTTCTCAAAGTGGACCCGGATAAGGGTCTCGTGCCCGTTCTTGAGCGGCCGCTCGTCCGCTGGGGACGTTTCCTCCGGTACGACTATGCCCTCTTCGATTTCTCGGGCGTGCGGGAGCCGGGGGCCTACGTGGTGCGCTTCGGGGATTTCCAGACGTCGCCCTTCCTCATCTCGCCCGAGGTCTACCGCCGTGACGTCTGGCAGCCGACTCTGGAAACCTTCCTGCCGGTCCAGATGTGCCATGTGCGCGTGATAGACCGCGGACGGATCTGGCACGGGGCCTGCCACATGGATGATGCGCTCCAGGCTCCCCCGGGCCTCGACCTGGCCTTCATCGAGGGGTATAAGCAGGGTCCCGAGACGGAGACGTCCTACGCCGCGGACGAGCACATGCCGGGCCTTGACCGAGGCGGATGGCACGACGCTGCGGACCACGACCTCGCCGCCGGGGCCCAGGCCTGGGCCACCATGCTGCTCGCGCTGAGCCGGGAAACCTTCGGCCTCGATACCGATCAGACGACGGTCGACACCGCGCGGCGGAACGTCGTCCTCCATGTCCCGGACGGAAAGCCCGATATCCTCCAGCAGGTCGCGCACGGCGTGGAGAACCTCTTGACCGGGTATCGACTCGCCGGACACAGTTACACCGGGATTACGGACCCCTCGCTAGAACAATATGGGACCCTCGGCGAACCCGCGTCGTTGACCGACAATCGCATCTTCGACCCTTCCCTGGGAGTCGATGAGGTGAAGGGCGACCGCTCGGGGCGTCGCGACGACCGCTATGCGTTCACCGGCCGCGATACCGGCATGGAATACTCCGCCGTCGCCGCGCTGGCCGCCTCCAGCCGGGTGCTCCGGGGCTTCGACGACGCCCTCGCCCGGGAGTGCCTGGCGACGGCCGTCAAGGCCTGGGAATTTGAACAGAGCCACCCGCCCGTCCGCCAGCCCAATCCCTATGTTCCGGAGCGGGCGGATTCTCAAGAGGTCCTCGCCGCCGCGGAGCTCCTGATCACGACGCGTGAAGAGCGATTCGCGGAGCGTCTCAAGACACTTCTCCCTGTCATCGAGGCGCAGGTGGAGGAAGTCGGATGGGCCGCGGCGCGGGCGCTACCTGCTTTACGGGATGAGGAGTTCTCGAAACGTCTGGGCGGGATCCTCGCGGGATATGCGGCGAAGCTGAAGACCGACCTCGCGAAAACGCCCTACGGTGTTCCCTTCGAACCCCATATCTGGGGCGTTACCTGGGACATCCAGGAATATGCGGTGAGGCAGTATTTCCTTAACCAGGCTTTTCCACAAGAATTCGACCGGGAGAACGTCCTGCGGGTCCTCAACTACGTCCTTGGCTGCCATCCGGCCTCCAGCACCTCGCTCGTCTCCGCGGTCGGCGCCCATTCCCTGACCGTGGCTTACGGCATCAACCTGAACGATTGGACCCACATTCCGGGAGGCGGTGTTTCCGGCCCGTCGCTCATTCGACCGGACTTTCCCGAACTGAAGGAACCCTTCCCGTACCTCTGGCAGCAGGCCGAATACGTGCTGACGGGCGCGGCGACCTATGTGTTCATGGTACTTGCAGCGGAACGGATGCTCGGCGAAAATGACACGCTAGCGAGCATTATCCGATAGGAAGCGGCCTGAGTTACTAGGAGGCCGTTGCCTCCAGACGACTCTAGACGATATCACCCGTGTATTTCGTCAGGAGCTTCTTCCGCAGGTCGCGGAAGAGCTGGACGACTTTTTCCATCCGGGAAATCGTCAGGTCGGTGAGGTATTTCGTGCCCCGGACTCGGTCCTTCTGTAGGAGATCGACCGCTTTCTGGTCAACCTCGGCTTGACTGGAGAAAAAGCTGTTTTCCACGGGGTCTCTGGCTTCCTTCAGGTCCTTAACCGCAAACTGCCACTGCAAGAGCATCAACTTCTCCACGAAGTCCACCGCCCAGCGGGCCGAGTCCTCGCTGAATTCTTTGTAATCGTATGTCTTGTACAAAGGTGAGACATCCGTTACTCCCGTGTAAACCGGGACATACGCGCTGACATAGGGGTTGTCCACATAGAACCAGTAGATCCCGCCTACAGCATCGGGAAGCCATGACCGGAGCTGAGCGACCATGCCGTAACCCTGAGTAGCGATGGTCCGATGATGCCGGATGCGCAGGACTTTTTCCATGTCGCCAGGAAGGAAGGGTGTGGCCACCGGACTTTTCTCAGACTTGCCGCCGGCTCCCGGGACCATCCAGGCCGGGTCCCAGGTCATATCATAGATGGTGTCTTCGAAGACTGAACGCTGGAAGGCGATGACATCCTGGACGGAGAGCTTCTTCTCCGGCTTGACCGAAAAGGGGTAGAACGCGGCTCCCTCGATGGGCTGGGCGTATAAGGTTCCCGGCCCGGCCGGATCGTAAAGGCTCCGCCTCGGCCAGGCTTTAAGGGACGGGGCGATTGTGCTGTAGACGAGCCACATCCGGCTGAGGCTTCCTTCGCGGATCAGGGGAGAGTAGGCCTCCTGCCAGATGAAAGGACGTCCCTCCCCAGGGTTATACCAGCCGCGGTCGATGGCCTCCTGCATGTAGTTGGGTGAAACCAGGACGTCCGGGTCTTTCGGGTCGATTTCGCGGATGCGAACGTGATTGGCGATGACGACGACGTTGTCGTCGGGCACCCGACGGGCCGCCCAGATTGCGCCCGGCTGGCCGCTTTCGGGCTTCCACCTGGTCCCGACGCTGAAAATCTCCATAACCCAGAGTCCACCGGGGTCGGCAATGCACAATGCTTCGGACCCTCCGCAGGAGGGCAGGAAGCCGCAGGTTTCCATCAGGCTCCCGATGAGGCGCACCGCCTCGCGGGCGGTCGAGCATCTTTCCAGGGCAAAGACCTGGGCCTGTTCAATGGTCATGATCTGGCGGGTGATGCCTTCGACGAAGTTGACGTTGAGCTCGGACCGCTGCGAGCAAGTGCTCTCGCCGATCGCCAGTTGACGTTCGTTCATCTGGGAATAGCCTGTATGGAAGTAGGTGAATGTCTTCTCGACCTGGGGGATGTGGCCGATGACCTTCCCGAAATCCCCGAGAGGAAGGGCTTTCCGTTCGTCTCCGGCTCCAAAATAAACCATTCCCCAATGAACCGGTGCCAAGGATCCCTTTGGATACGTCCTCCCGGGCACGACCTGAATTCGGCATTCGCTGCAGCAATCGGTGTGGGAGGTGATGACCGAACCGTCGGCCGAAGCGAGCTTGCCGACGCCGATCACGGTGCAGGCCTGAGGTATGATTTCCTCCGCCGCTAAGAGTCCGGATACCAGAATGAAGACGATTATCCAGGCTCCTCCGGGTACCAAGATCTTGAGTCTGAAGGGTGAGGCTTTCATGGTTCTATCCTCCGCGGTGCCAGGATGATATCACATTTCCGCTGGTGGCGCTCGGGTGGGTTTTTATCATTTCCGTGTCCCGCTTGGACCTCTGCATGGCGAAGTTGACATCCGCCGCGACTTCAGACTAGTCTAAACCCTCCCGAATCCCCTAACAACGACAGGAGGGATGGATGGACGTCCTTTCCCTTAGCCGCCTGCAGTTCGCGGTGACCGCCGCCTTTCACTTCATCTTCGTGCCCTTGACGCTCGGCCTATCTCTTTTGGTCGCTTTCATGGAGACACGCTATCTCCAGACCGGCGACACGATGTACCTGAAAATGGCCAAGTTCTGGGGGAAGCTCTTCCTGATCAATTTCGTCCTGGGCGTCGTCACGGGCATCACGATGGAGTTCCAGTTCGGGATGAACTGGGCCGAATTCTCCCGCTATGTCGGCGACATCTTCGGGGCGCCGCTGGCGATCGAGGCCACGGCCGCCTTTTTCTTGGAGTCCATTTTTATCGGGCTCTGGGTCTTCGGCTGGAATAGAGTTTCGAAAAGGGTTCATGTTTTAGCCATCTGGCTGGTCGCTGTCGCTACCAACCTTTCCGCCCTCTGGATCCTCCTGGCCAACGGCTGGATGCAGAGGCCGGTCGGCTATGTCCTGAGGAACGGCCGGGCCGAGATGACGGATTTCGGGGCGCTCGTCACCAACCGTTTCGGGTGGGTGAGCTTCGCCCACACCGTCCTTTCCGGATACGTGCTGGCCGCTTTTTTTGTGATGGGTGTTTCCGCTTATCACCTGCTGCGTAAGAACGAAGTGCCTCTGTTCCGGTCTTCGTTCCGCATGGCCGCCGCCTTCGGGCTGGTGAGCACCGTTCTCGTCGCGGCCAGCGGCGACCTCAGCGCCGTGCAGGTGGCTAAATATCAGCCGGCCAAGCTCGCGGCCATGGAGTCATTCTGGGAGACCAGGTCGGGCGCGCCCTTTACTCTGTTCACGTGGCCGGATTCCAGGAACGAGAAGAATGCTGTTGAGTTTCTGCCTGTTCCCAAGGCCCTCAGTCTGATGGCCTTCCATCGTGGGGACGCCGAGGTCAAGGGGCTGACTGCCTTTCCCAGAGACGAGCGTCCCCCGGTGCTGCCGGTCTTTCTCAGCTTTCGGCTCATGGTGGGCCTGGGGCTCCTGTTGATCCTCCTGGCTCTCATCGGCTGGATAAAAGGCGTGAGGGGAAGGCTCGAGAGGAGCCCGGGATACCTTAAAGTCATGCTCTTCTCGATTCCTCTCTCCTATATCGCCATCCAGGTCGGCTGGCTGGTCACCGAGGTCGGCCGGCAGCCCTGGCTCGTTTACGGCGTGATGAGGACATCGGCCGGCGTTTCCGCCTCTCTTCTCCCGGCCCAGGTGGTCGCCTCGCTCATCGGATTCACCCTCGTCTACGGGCTCCTGGCCGTCGTGGACATCCATCTGCTTGTTAAATACAGCAAGAGGGGCCCCGACGACGACCTCTCGGGAATCTTGAAATCGGCCCCGGCGAAGGAGGCGTGAGATGGCGTTTCAAGTCGTCTGGTTCATCCTCTGGGGTTTGCTGTGGGCCGTCTACTTCATGCTCGACGGTTTCGACTTGGGAGCCGGGATGCTGTATCGGTTCCTCGGCCGGGATGAAGCGGAGAAAAGCGCCATCCGCAGGGTTATCGGCCCCGTCTGGGACGGGAACGAGGTCTGGCTGCTCACGGCCGGCGGGGCTACCTTCGCCGCCTTCCCCTCGGCCTATGCTTCGATGTTCAGTTATCTCTATTCGGCCCTGCTCATCATCCTGTTTGCCCTGATATTAAGAGGTGTAGCCCTGGAGTTCAGGGCCAAGGGCGAATCCGCGGCCTGGGGGAGGAGCTGGGACATCGCGCTTTTCCTGGGAAGCCTTCTCCCTGCTCTGCTCTTTGGAGTGGCCTTCGGGAACATCTTCCGCGGGCTGCCGATTGATTCTCAGGGCTATCATGGGACGCTCCTCGGGCTGCTCAATCCCTACGGACTCTGGACGGGAGTATTTTTTGTCCTTCTTTTCCTGGTCCACGGGGCGCTTTGGCTGGCGCTCAAAACGTCTGGAAGGCTGGAGGAGAGGGCGATGAGGTTCGCTCAGACAGGTTGGTATTTCCTGCTGGGGTCCGCCGTTATCTTCTTGGGCTGGACGGTGCTGGCCACGAAATTGGAGGAGAATTATCTCCGGCATCCCTACTGGCTGCTTGTCCCCCTCCTGGCCGTTACTTCTTTGCTCCTGATCAGATTCTGGGCGGCCCGGAAAAAGACGGGGGCGGCGTTCTTTGCTTCCTGCGCCTCGATCGTGCTCGTGACCTTTGCCGGGATCATCGGGCTCTACCCGAACCTGATTCCCTCGCGGCTCGACCCGGCCCGCAGCCTGACCGCCTTCAATTCCTCGTCCAGCCCTTACACGCTCAAGATCATGACCATCGTGGCCGTCGTCTTCATCCCGATTGTCATCGGCTATCAGGTTTGGGTTTACCGGGTGTTTCGGCACAAACTGGAACCCGGAGAGAGCCCGAGTGAGGGAGCAATCCCGTATTAGCATGGCCGAAAAGACGTCGGCTGCGCTCTTCTCAACTTGAATTAAAGAGGCGTCTGCACTAGTATATTGGGCATTATGAAACTGGATAATACCATCAACTATATCGCTTCGGGACTGGAACGATCGGGGACATCCCTCCTCATGCAGATTCTGCACGCGGGGGGCGTGCCGGTGGCCTTCGACACCGCATCGCGGCCGCCGGATGACAACAACCCGCGCGGCTATTTCGAGCTCGAAGGCGGGAAGATCATCAGCCGGCTGATGAACGGCACGTTACCGCTCGCCGACCACCGGGGCCGGTTCATCAAGATCACGGCCTTCGGGCTGAAGTACCTCCCGCCTGGGAAGTACCGGATCATCTACACCGAACGCAATATCGAAGAGGTCCTCGATTCGATGGAGAAAATGGCCAAGCTCCAGGACCAGAACCGAGAGGAGACCAAGGCCAGTTTCATCAAGCTAAACGGGATGATCAAGAGCTTGATCACCAAGAGGGAAGACATCGAGGTCCTGTTCGTTAACTACAACCAGATCGTAGCCGACCCCAAAACCCAGGTTAAGAAGATCTGTGACTTCCTCGGCTCGAAAGAAATCAACGACGCCGCCATGATCGCCGCCGTCGACGCCAAGCTTTACCGAAAGCGACGGCCGAGCGCCTGAAAACGTCCGGCATCCCTATCCTTACAGCCCGGAACCGGAAGCATCTTCAGTTCCGTGATGAAATCGATAGGGAAAGGGGTCCTGTCACGGCGCGTCCCCGTCCGTCCTCGCTCCACCGGCCTTTCCGGAGACACTTACCTCACGCCCCCTTGATTGCTCAAGGGGGATAATGGGGGATTAATGCGCTACAAACAAATTCTCGAAAGTGTCTCCGCGGCATTTCCGCTGCGGGCGTTGCGGGGACTGGCGCCGTGCCACCCCTTCATCGATCATCACTCAAATAACGGAAACGGAGATGCTATCCCCGGAACCTCCCCGCTTGCTAAAGGCTCTCATTCCTGCGTACAATTCCCTTTGGCCTTTGGTAAGGCCCTAGAAGGAAGGAGCAAAAAATGAGAAACCAGCGCCTTTTGCTGATTTTTATTTTTAGCCTTGGTCTTGCATCCGCTGCTGCGGCCGGAGACACCAAGATCCTGATCAATCACATCGGCTACGACCCGGGAGGGGTGAAACAGGCCGTCATCCAGGGCGATGCGGGTGGTGCTTGGACCGGCTTCAAGGTCATTGAAGCGGGGACCGGAAAGGTGGCCCTCTCAGGGACGGCCGTTTCGATCGGGCCTGTCCGGAAGTGGAAGGACTGGCACTTCTGGACAATCGATTTCAGCGCCTTGACCCAGGAAGGTAGCTATTTCATAGAGTGCACATCTCCGCGGGAGACGGTCCGGTCTTATCCCTTCCTCATCCAGAAGAACGTCCTGGAGAGAAGCGCGCTATCGGATGTCCTCTACTATTTCAAAAGCCAGCGCTGCTCGGGACAGCTCGACATGGCCGACCGAAACATGAAGGTCGAGGGAAAAGAGGGGGTGACCGTAGACGCCCACGGCGGCTGGTATGACGCGACAGGCGACTACGGAAAACACATGTCCCACCTGTCATTTTCGACTTACTTCAACCCCCAGCAGATCCCGCTCACGGCCTGGAGCCTCCTGGCCTCCTACCGTGAATTGGTCCGAAGGAATGATCCCTATTTCAAGCAGTACCTACGGAGGCTTCTGGACGAGGGGCTCTTCGGGGCCGACTTCCTGGTGCGGATGAAAAACCCATCCGGCTCCTTTTATATCACGGTGTCGGGCCGGGGGCCGGAGAAGAAGCCCGAGGACCGGCTGATCACGCCCAAAGCAACCCGGCACATCATTCTGACACCAGAGACCAAAGATAAGCTCAGGGATTACGGTAAAACGGCGATCACGGATCAGGCGTCCTACGAGGCCGGCTACCGGGAGGGCGCCGGCCTGGCCATCGCCGCCCTGGCGCTCGCCTCGAGCTTCGGAGTAAGGGGAGACTTTGCGCCGGCCGATTACCTCAAGGCCGCCGAGGACGCCTTCGCCTTCCTCGAGAAGAATAATCTTCTCTTCGCCAACGACGGGAAGGAAAATATCGTCGACGACTATTGCGCCCTGGTGGCCGCCTCCGAGCTGTCCCGGGCAACAAAGGCTGTTAAGTATAAAGAAGCTGCAGCTAAGCGGGCCGGGAGCCTAATGGCCCGGTTGACCGGCGTCTCCAAGTATAAAGACTATTGGCGGGCGGATGCCAGCGACCGGCCGTTCTTCCATCCCGCCGACGCCGGCCTGCCCGTAGTCAGCCTGACGAACTATTACGAGATCGCCGAAGTCTCGATGAAGGAAAAGGTCCGTGAAACGGTCCGGAGGTCGATGGGGTTCGAGCTGGCGGTGACTCGAGAGGTGGCCAATCCTTTCGGCTACAGTCGGCAGCTCGTCCAGAGCAAGGGGGGCTCCAGCCGGACGAGCTTCTTCTTTCCCCATGATACGGAGACCGCTCCCTGGTGGCAAGGGGAAAATGCCCGGCTGGGATCGATGGCCGCAGCTTCGCGGCTCGCCTCGAGGCTTTTCTCGGAAGACCGGGCATTTCGGACCGAGCTCAGCGACTTCGCTCAGGACCAGCTGAACTGGATCCTCGGCCTCAACCCGTTCGACAGCTGCATGCTCTACGGCCGCGGGAGGAACAACCCGGAGTACATGTTCTTCAATTCCTATGAATACATGAATGCGCCGGGTGGGATATCGAACGGGATCACAGCGGGCTATTCCGACGAAGCGGACATCGATTACAACCTGCATTTCGCCGTAACCGGCAAGGACGACGACTGGCGCTGGACTGAGCAGTGGCTGCCCCACGCCTCCTGGTTCCTGTTCGCCGTTGCCCTCGGCGCCGAATAGGATCATTTCCCGACGGATAGGAGGAAAAACCCATGAATAGAGACGATTCGCACGGCCGCTCCAGACGATTGGCTCTGGCTGCGGCTATTTGGCTGATTGCGGCCGCCCTTTTGCAGGCGGCGTCGCTCCCGAAGGCCAAACCGTCCGAGGTCGGCCTCTCGGCCGAGCGCCTGGACCGGCTCACCCAGGTTATGCAGGGATACATCGACCGGGGGAAGATCGCCGGGATGGTGACTCTCGTCGCCCGCAAAGGCCGGGTGGCTTATCTCCGGCCTTTCGGCAAGCTCGACCTCAAAGGCGCGGCCATGCCGGCTAACGGCATTTTCCGGATCGCCTCCCAGACTAAGGCGGTGACGAGCGTTGCCGTCATGATCCTTCAGGAGGAAGGGAAGCTCCTCCTCGACGATCCCATCTCCAGATACATCCCCGAGTTCGCGAACGCCCGAGTCGCCGTCCCATCGGAAGATAAAAAAACCAGAGGCTATACGACTGTTGGAGTCAAAAGGTCCATCACCATCCGCGACCTCCTTACTCACACCGCCGGCATCTCTTACGGGGACGGACTCGCTAAGGACGAGTACCTCGCCGCTGGAATCCAAGGCTGGTTCCTGGCCGACAAGACGGAGCCGATCGGCGAGATCGTCAAGAAGTTGGCGACTCTGCCCTTTGACGCCCAGCCGGGGGAGAAGTGGGTCTATGGATACAATACGGATATCTTAGGCTACCTGGTGGAGCGGCTGTCGGGCATGACACTTGCCGACTTCTTTGCCAAGAAGATCACGGGGCCGCTGGGCATGATGGACACGCATTTTTTTCTTCCGGAAGACAAGCTCAGCCGGTTCACCTCCGTTTATGGGGTTGACGAGAAGGGAGCCCTCAAACTCATGGAGGACGCCCGCGACAACTCTTACGTCAAGGGGCCCCGCGTCTGCTTTGCGGGTGGGGCCGGGCTCCTGTCCACGGCCGAAGATTACGCCCGGTTCCTGCTCATGCTTCAGGGTGGGGGAGAGCTGGACGGCGCGCGCATCCTCAGTCCCAATTCAGTCGAGCTCATGACAGTCGACCATGTGGGCGATCTCTATGACCCGCAGGGGTTCGGGCTCGGGTTCTGGGTGACGGAGCGGCTCGGCCGCAACGGACAGCCGGGGTCAGTCGACTCTTTCGGCTGGGGCGGAGCCTACCACACAACCTACTGGGTCGACCCGGCCGAAAAGCTCGTGGCTGTGCTAATGACCCAGCTCCTCCCCGCCGGCAACAGCGACCTCCACGCTAAGTTCCGGGCGATGGTCTACCAGTCGATCGTCGATTCCTACGAGAGGCGCTGAGAAGAGCCTGGAATCTCCTCTCTCGAGACTGACTCAGGAGGCAATCTTCCAGGCCGTGGCCGGACTCGCCTTCCGGGTGGCCGTTCAGCGGACGCGGGGATAGTAGTTACTGTGCCATTTCAGGCGGGCGGCGCGGCCGTCAGGGCCCATCTCGAAGACGATCTCCTCTCCGAGTTCTTCATCATCTCTCACCCGCCGGAAGGTATGATCTGCAGTTTTCTTGAGTTTGACTATGGATTTTGCCGGGTTCATCGTCGGCAGGTCCATGGCCGCCAAACCGTCCCCCCACAGGAGCACGGCCATTTCGCCGCTCCAGCCGCTGTAGGTCCCCAGGTATTTGTTTAGCTTCGGGTCGGGTTTCTTGTCGGCCGAAGGGTTCTTGACGGCCTCTTTGATGGCCGGCGCGACGATGTCATACAGGCATTGCGCAAAGCTCTCTGAGGCTGCTTCGTGGGCATTGGAAAGGAAGATCGCGGCCACTTTCTCCTCCGGCCGGAAAAGGACAGCCGACCGGAAGCCGGGGCAGGATCCGCCGTGTCCGACAAAGACCTTGTTATCGCGGCGCCAGACGCTGAACCCGAGCCCCCAGGTGGTCTCGAAGTTCGGCTCCACCCAGTGGATCCGGTACATCTCGCGTAGCGTGTTGGCCTCGAGGATTTCCGTGACGCCTGTGCCGAGGAGTCGGAACTGCCAGGAGGCGAACCGCGCCAGGTCCTCGGCCGTGGAGGCGTAACCGGCCGCCGGCGCGATGCCGCGAACCTGGAAAAAAGGCATCGCCTTAGGTTCGCTATCGCGCGTCAGGATGCTGTAGCCGGTGGCCAGACGGGTTCCCCGCTGGTCGGCGGGGATCTCGGGTGTCGTGCCGGTCAGGCCGAGGGGGCCGAGGATATGGCTCTTCACGTACTCGTCGTAGGGCTGTCCCGAGGCGGCCGCCACGACCTCGCCGGCCAGGGTGAGGCCGAGGTTGGAGTACTGAAAATGGGCCTCGGCGGGGTAGAGAGTCTGCTGGCTGGCGATCTTTTCCTTCACCTGCTCGCGGGTCGGGAACGCGTAATCCGGGGCGGACCAGTATGGATATTCGGATTCCCGCGGCAGCCCCGAGGCATGGGTGAGGAGTCCTTCGATAGTTATCTCGGGGCCCTGCGGCGCCGTCTTCTGGATCTTGAACCAGGGCAGGAACTTCTCGACAGGGTCATCGAGGCGCAGCTTTCCGGCATCGCGGAGCTGCATCACGGCGATGCTGGTGAACAGCTTGGAGATCGAACAGATACTGTAGATGGTGCTCGCCGTGGCCGGAGTTTTCTTGGATAAGTCGGTGGTGCCATATCCGCCGCTCCAGAGGACCTTCTGGTCATAGACGATGGCCGCCGAAACGCCCGGGATCCGGTCGTAGGCCCGCTGAGCCTCGAGCCAGATCCTGGCCGCCTCAAGCGCCGTCTTGACTCGGGGGTCGGTGGCGACCTTGTCGGCGGCGGCCGCCGACGCGCCGGAGACGGCTAACAATAAGACAACGATCGCGAAACGAATTTTTTTCATGACGATCTCCTGTTTTTCCGGCTGTTATTATAACATTCAAAAGGATATAATTCGCCCGATCGATGCTGGAAAAAGAGGACTTTGAGATCCGTCCGGAACGGCCGGAGGATAAGGCCGCTATTTGGGAAATCAACCGGCTCGCCTTCGGCGGCGAGGCCGAGCCCAACCTTGTGGATAAGATCAGGAATTCGACGGGGTATATACCCCAACTCTCTCTTGTCGCTGTCCGGCAAGGCCGAGTCGTCGGCCATATTCTCTTCAGCCTGATCGAGATCAGGCTGGACGCCCGGACTGATCCTCCGATGCCGGCTCTGGCCCTGGCGCCGATGGCCGTGCACCCCGATTTTCAGAGTCAGGGCATCGGTTCAGCCCTGGTCCGGAAAGGCCTCGAAATCTGCCGGGACTTGGGTCACGTCGCAGTCGTCGTTATCGGCCATCCCGACTATTATCCCCGCTTCGGGTTCACCTCGGCCCGGTCCAAGGGACTCGAAGCCTTATTCCCCGTTCCCGATGAGGCGTTCCTGGCCATTGAGCTCATGCCCGGGTCACTTCATGGCGTCAAGGGATCGGTCGTCTATCCTCCGGCCTTTGAGGAAGCGATTTGACCGGCGATATCGGGGAAGAGAGCCGGGGCAGCAGCGACCTAATCACAAGGATGGGGGAAATATGAAGAAGCTCACTATACTTATCGCGCTGTTTATATTGGGTTTGGGTTGGGCGGCCGTAGGGCAGAATGCAGACTTGAGCGGTGACGTAACGATATCCAAAAGCCGGCTGCTCGACCAGATCACGGGCGGCTGGGCCGGTCAGGCCATCGGCTGCACCTACGGCGTGCCGACCGAGTTCTGCTTCCAGAGCACCTTCATCCCTGACTATCAGCCTCTATCTTGGAGCCAAGACTCGCTCCCCTGGTTCTTCGAGAACGAGCCCGGGCGCTACGACGACATCTATATGGACCTGAGCTTCGTCGAGGTCCTGGAAAAAGAGGGGCTCGACGCGCCGACGGGGGCCTTCGCCGAGAGGTTTGCCAATGCCGGCTACATGCTATGGCACGCCAACCAGATGGCCCGGTACAACATCCTCAACGGTATCGCCCCGCCTCAGTCCGGCCACTGGCTGAGCAACCCGCATGCGGACGATATCGACTTCCAGATCGAGGCCGATTTCGCCGGGCTGATGAGTCCGGGGATGCCCAACGCGGCCGCCCTGATTTGCGATCGGGTCGGCCACATCATGAACTATGGAGACGGGTATTACGGGGGAGTTTATGTCGCCGCGATGTACTCCCTGGCCTTTATCGAGAGCGATGTCCAGCGCCTGGTCGAGAAGGCCCTCCGGATGATCCCGCCGGAGAGCCTCTATGCTCAGACCATCCGCACAGTGATTGAAGGGCACCGGGAGAATCCGAGGGACTGGAAGGAGACCTGGTTCAAAGTCCAGAAAAAGTGGGGTGAGGACATCGGCTGCCCGGAGGGAGTTTTCAGCCCGTTCAACATCGATGCCAAGATCAACTCGGCCTGGGTGGTGCTGGGTCTTCTTTACGGCGATGGGGATTTCGGCAAGACCATCAATATCAGCGCCCGGGCGGGAGACGACTCCGACTGCAACCCGGCAACCGCCGGTGGGGTCCTGGGGACGATGCTCGGGTACGAAAAAATTCCCGACTCATGGAAGCAGGGACTGGCCGCGGTCGAGTCTCTGGATTTTAAGTACACGACGATTTCCCTTGCCGAGGTTTATGACTTGTCATTCAAGCATGCTTTGGAGATGGTCGGGAGGAACGGCGGCGTGGTCGACGGCGAGACTGTCCGGATCAAAATCCAGCCGCCTAAGGCTGTCCCGCTCGAGGTGGGTTTCGAGGGGCACTATCCGAAAGAGAGGAGGCCGCTCGACGTCCGGCTGAACGATACAGCAAGGGAAGCCGAGTTTTCATTTGAGGGGATCGGGTTTGCCGTCAACGGTGAGGCCTTGAAGTCGAGCGAAGACGGTCCAGACGTCGACTTTCAGGCTGAAATGACGATTGACAGGGAGCCGGCGGTGATGTCAACTCTTCCGACCGCTGACCGGACTAGAAAGCCGACCCTCTTCTGGCGCTATCGGCTCAAGCCTGGTCAGCACCGGGTCCTCTTTAAAATCCTAAACCCTTCTCCCGACGCGGAAATTCATCTGGCTGATGTGGTAATTTACGGAGCCTCTACTTCTTCCAAATAAACGGCTTCTTCAACCTGTCCTCGAGCCATTTCTTGTCCATCTGAATCCTGAATTGCTCATGCCGCATCGACTCGCCGGTATCGAACTTGAGCGCCTCCTGATAATACCTCAGCGCCTCCGGCCTCTTCCCCATCAGGTCCTTGAGCAGTCCCATCCAGCCTAGGGCGGCGAATTTTTCCAGGCCTTCCCGTTGAAGGCTGGAGACCTTCTCGAAGCAGTCAAAAGATTCGGGATACTGGCCGAGTTCATAAAATCCCATCCCCAGCCGGTACCAGACGTCGCCTTTCTGGATGCCTTCATCCTTGACCGTCTTATAGACAATGGGACTGTCCTTGCCTTCCCATCCCAGGGCGAGCACCTCTGCCGCCTCGGAGGAAATCGGGGTGAGCGGATTGTCGAGCATGGCCAATTTCTTCTCTGGATCGAGGATCGCCTCCTTGAGTTTTGCTTTGCTTTTGAAGGTGAGAACATTGACGTCCATTAATCGGTCGGTGGACTGGACCGTTTCCGATCCGTCCTCGAAGACGGCCTTGACAGGAATGGGCATTCTCATCGTGCCGAGCTTGCTGACCTTGATTGTGGACAGATATCCGTCCCCCTCTTTTATGGAATCCTTGGCTTCGATCTTGTAGCAGAGGTAAACATTGGAGCGGACCCATTGGTCAAAGAACCAGGCGAGATCCCGTCCGCTCTCTTTCTCACAGAACCTCTGGAAATCCTTCCAGCCCAGACTCCGGCCGCCGAATTCCCGCAGGCATCTTTTGAAAATCTTTTCGAACTCAGGCCGGCCGAGAACAGAATCGAGGGCGAACATGATGCTCGGACCCTTGCTGTGGACAACCGTGTTGTTGTGATCGTAATGGATTTTTTTGACCCGGGCTGGCGGGATATCAACCGTCATGTCATAGTACATACCCAGGCCGTTGAGATAATTCCCCATCCATTCGACCCTCCTCTTGGGGTCGAAGTTCCGGGCCATCATGTATTCGGTGTCGATGAATATCCCCATCCCGATCCAGAGCCAAGCGGGGTCGTCCGGGTCAAGAACCCACTCGCCCCAATACTCGTGTCCGATTTCGTGCGACGTGATGTGCTGCCACCAGACGAGCGGCTCGCCCTCCTTGAATGTTTCCAGGCCGTGGATGGCGACGATTCCCGTGGCAAAGGGACCGCCGCCCCAGCGGCCGCTCCCTCCGGGGATGATATTCAGGAATGGAAAAGGATAGAAACCGAGCCATTCCTTGCAGAACTTGATCACGTCCACGGCCGTATCGAGACAAGCGGAGGCGGCCTTGGCCCCCTTATCGGTCGCCAATGTGGTGATGAGCACTCCCTCGGACTCCCGGGATTCCGTTTTCATGCCCTTCCCGAGATAGATGCCGAAGGTCCCAGCCCCTTTGTTCTCATAGCGACCGGTCTTGGTGTTCAACCTCCCGCTTGCTGCCATGGCAAAGCCCGCCGGGATGTCGAGTTTGACTGAAAAAGAATCATGGAGTGGCAGCCCGTCCCACCAGAGCCTGGGGAACCAGCTCGTGTCCCCGAATTCTGTGCCCTCGGCAGAGAACTCGACCGCCTTCCTGAAAGTGACCTCGAGTTTCAACTTCTTCCCTGGCGCCAGAGGCTCGGGCAAAAGATAGAAAATAGGGGAGGAGAGAACAGGCTTGGTCTCCGGGTTGAGAGGCAACAAGGGGTTTCCGGATACCGCTACCGAAATCGAGGACGCTGGCCCCATCGACCAGTCCAAGGCGACCAGGCTCGTCGGCAGGCGCGAAGTGTTTTTAAGGACGATCGTCTCTTTCCCCTCGATGGCGCCCTTCGGGGAGAGGTCGAGGCGGGCGTCGATGATATAGTGGCTTTTCGGAGTGTCCGCCGGAACCCAGTAGCCGTCCTGGCCAAACAGCGGAAGTGAACTCGAAGAACCCAACAGCAAGAGAACTAGCAGCAATCTGATAGCGAGAACGCCAGACTGATCTCTCATGATCGCCTCCCTATTGACATTCTCCATTATTATAATATCGGCGGCAAAATTTCAACGGAAAAGGGCGTCCCCGATTCCCTCTGACCGGGGAGGAAGAAAAACCGTGAGGTTATCTAATTCGAAGGGGGATATTCAGCCTCCGCGTCACCCGATTATTCGGCTGCCCAACCGGATGAGAAAATACAGCGAGCCGCCGATAAACGCCGCTCCCGGGATAGTGAAGATCCAGGCCCAGACAATCTGGAGCGTTACCCCCCAGCGCACGGCGGAGAGACGTTTGGCGGCGCCGACTCCGGAGATTGATCCTGTGATGACATGGGTCGTGCTGACGGGGACGCCCGCGTGAGTCGCAAGGAATATGCTGGCGGCGCTGGCGGTCTCAGCGCAGAAGCCGTCGATCGGTCTCAGTTTGGTGATTTTCTGGCCCATAGTCTTGACGATTCTCCAGCCCCCCGTAAGGGTCCCGAGGGCGATGGCCGCATGGGCGCTGAGCACGATCCAGAGGGAGATGTGAAATTCTTTCATCCAGCCGGCCGCGAAGACAAGGCTGGCGATGATGCCCATGGTTTTTTGGGCGTCATTCCCGCCGTGGCCCAGGCTGTAGGCGGCGGCGGAGAGCAGCTGCAGGCGGCGCGACCAGGTATTTATTGCAGCCGGATGCTGCTTGTGCAAAAGACGGGTCGTCAGTGTGATGAGAATCAATCCCAGGACTAGGCCGATGATCGGGGCGAGAAAGATGAATATGATCGTTTTCACCCAGCCAGGGACGATAATGACCCCAGACCCGGCTTTGACGATGGCCGCTCCGGCATAGCCGCCGATCAGTGCGTGCGATGAACTGGTCGGCAGTCCGAGGAGCCAAGTGAAAAGGTTCCAGCCGATAGCCCCGAGAAGGCCCGCCAAGATCACCACTGGGGTCACGATCCTGATGTCGATCAGGCCTGTGCCGATGGTATGGGCCACCGCCGTGCCGAATATGAGGAAGGCGACAAAATTAAAAAACGCCGCCCAGACGACGGCCAGACGCGGTGTCAAGACGCGCGTCGAGACGATGGTGGCGATGGAATTGGCGGCATCGTGCATACCGTTGGTGAAATCGAAGCTCAAGGCGACCAGGATAATGAGGACGACGAAGATGGTGCTTAGACTCGGCATCCCGGTCAGGTCATCTTGACAGTAATACCTTCGATGACGTTGGCCACGTCTTCGCAGCGGTCCGCCGCCCTTTCGAGCCGTTCGTAGATCTCCTTGAGCTTGATCAATTCTTTGAGGTCTTCCACCCGCTGGGTTTTTTCAAAAAGGTCGGCGATCGCTTGCTGGCCGATGATGTCCGCCTGATACTCAAGATTATTGACTTCGCGGCAGAAGGTATGGACACGTCCCAGCTTTTCGAGGTTGGAGATGGCCTCGTAGACTTGAGAGACGGCCTGACCGATGATATCCACGAGCTTTTTCATCTCGGGTGTGGGGGCAGCGATCTTGAAGTTATTCAGCCGGCTGGCCACGCCTTCTATACAATCGAGAACGTCGTCCAGCCCGCTGGCCAGTTCATGAATGTCCTCGCGTTCGAGGGGCGTGATAAAAGTGCCTCGCAGCCTGGTGATGATGTCATGAGTGAGGATGTCGCCCTGATGCTCGATGGCTTTGATTCTCTGGAATTTCTTATCGATGTCCTCGTAGTGGTCGATAATATCCTGGAGGGCTTCGATCCCCTCCTTGAGGTTAGCGGCGTCCTCCCTAAAAAGCTCGAAAAACTTTTCGTTTTTCGGGAACAACCTGATCTTCATGTTGTCCGTCCCTCCAGAGGGGCCAATATAATTAACCCCTGCTCAGATGTCAAACGGGAGACCTAGTGGCCGTTTTTGCTTCCCACAACCGCTTCACCCAGAGCACGGCTTCCCGGAGCGCCGGGACGAACTGGTCGAAACGGTAGTGACTAAGGCCGGCTACTTTTTCAGGCCGCTGATGCGGAAGGCGTGGGCGCATAGCAGCTCCGGGGAGAGGGCTTCCGGGTCGAATGCGGGCAGCCTGATGACTAGATCGTCTTTTTGGTTTTTCCACTTCAGCTCCCGTCCCGTCGCCAACCAGGTCACCCGGCTTTTCCTGTAGGCCCTCACATTCTTGATGACAAGCTGTTCCCCCGGCCAGCGCGGCGTGATGGCATAGAGGTCCCCATCCTTGGTGGTGAAGAAGACGTCTTTGACAGCCCGTCCGGCCTCCGGCTGCAGGGTTTCTTTCAAGATGTCGAACCCGGTCATGAACTCGTCGCGCTTGGTCTCCGGCCTTAGCCCCTCCGACCATTGGCAGGGCGTCCGCCACATGTGCGTCCCGAAGATGGCCGCGCCGTTGGCTTTCAGCCAGCCGCCGATCTGCAGCAGCCGCTCCTGCATGATCACCGGGATCTTACCGTCTGCCCGAGGACCGATATCGAGGCACAGGTTTCCGCCCCGGCTGACGACATCGATGAGCATCAGGATGAGCTCGCGCGCCGAACGGTAGTCGGCGAGGTCCTCGTTCCGGTTGTAGCCGTAGGAGCTCCCCATCCCACGACTCTCCTCCCAGGGGTGCCGGTCGTCATCGAGGCCTGAGCCGTATTCCGTGGTATAGAACCCGCCATGCTTGTGCCGGGCGTCCTTGCCCCAGCGGTCGTTGATGACCAGGTCGGGTTCGTTGGGCGCCGTGTTGAACAGCCAGGCCAGGAGCTCCGGCGAGCGCCATTCCTCGGAGGTCATATCCCACTCGCCGTCCGACCAGACTATATCCGGCCTGTAGCGGGTGATGAGGTCTTTGAACTGGGGGAAGAGGTGCTCGTTCACGAAGCGCTTCTTGTCGCTCTTCCACAGGGGGTGGTACCACTCGTAGAGCGAATAATAGAGCCCCAGCCGGATGCCTTTGGCCCGGACCGCAGCGGCCAGATCACCGACGATATCGCGCTTCGGTCCCATTTCCATCGTGTTCCAGGGGCGGCCGTAGGCCCGGCTGGCCTCCCGGCTCGGCCAGAGGCAGTCGCCGGCATGATGCTTGGTGGTGAAGACGATGTACTTGGCTCCGGAATTCTGGAGAAGGTCGGCCCACTCCTCCGGGTTCCACAGTTCAGCTTTGAAGAGCGGGGCGAAGTCCTCGTATCTGAAGTTCCTGCCGTAGGTCTTCACATGATAGTCATAGACTTGCCCGTTTTGGGATCTCTCCTGGAGGAAGTATTGATACCATTCGGCGTAGGTACCCTTCGGGCTCCAGGCCGGGACGGAATAGAGTCCCCAGCAGATGAAGACTCCGAATTTCGCGTCCCGGAACCACTGCGGCGTCGGCCGCGCGTCCAGGGACTCCCAGCTGGGTTCGTATTTCGCTTGCGGTTGATAGTCCGCCCCAATCGACGGAGCCGGCCGTAAGAGTATGGCCGCAAGGAATAGCGATCCCCGGATCATCAAGCGTGAGGTCTTGCGCATATCCTTTCTCCCGGCTGACTGACCCGCCTGTGCGGACGAGGCCCTACTTGGGGGTCAGAGTCTCGGTGTAGGTGGCGTTCTGGCGGATCTGGTCGACGGCCTTTTGGGCGTAGATGCCGACACAGACGCCGTCTTTGCGCGCGATGTGGTTGAAGGCGTACTCGAACCCCTCGCTGGCGGTGAGCCTGCCGGCCGCCAGGATTTTGTAGGCGATGACCGGCTTCTCCAACCCCATGATCGTGGCCATGGCTTCGTCGCGCTCGGCGGCACTGTAGTCGTTGCTCTTCGACACATTGTAGAGGCACTGATAGTAGAAGTCCGTGGGGAATTTGCGTCGCTCGAGCTCAGGATGGATCTCGGGCCAGTGGGCCGCCGCTCCCGCGGGCAAGCCGGCCTCCTTGATGCGCTCGATCCAGGATTGGAGGACGTGGAAATTTCCCCGGCCGAACTGCTCCTCGACCCGCGCGCCCTGGATGAAGATCGCCTTGGCCCCGGCCTTGAGGGAGCGGTCGATCTCCTCGGGCATCTGCTCGGGACTCCCGTGGCACTGCGAGATCCAAACCTTGAGCCGGCCGCCCTTCTCTAAGTAGCGCGCCCAGAGGTCAACCCAGCGTTCGTCGGGCGGGCTGGCCAAGGCCGTCAGGCCGCAGTCGGCAGCTTCGTCGAGGATCTGCATGATCCGCTCATCGGTGTGGTGGCGCTTCATCTCCTCATCTAGCTGGGCCGATTTGTGGGAGTACCCCCAGAAGGGGTTGGAGCCGAGGATGAGCCGTGAGACTTCGAGCGTCCCGAGGCGGACGGTGGGGAGGCCGGGGGTTTCGATCATGTCGGCCGCTGGGCCTGAAATACGCTTCGCCGCACCGGCCAGACCTCCGGCGGTCAATAAGGCTCCTGTCCTTAAAAAATCCCGTCGGTTCATGATCGACCTCCTTCTACCGGGGGCCCGGGCGCCCGCCGGCCTCGACCGGCTTGTCAACTTGCGAGTCGGCGCGCTCTTACAAAGAGGGTAAAACAACCTCAGAGATCTTGTCAAACCGGGTCCAAAGCCGCGGCCGGACTTGCCCTTGAGCAAAGAATCACCCAAAGCTGATTTTGGGACGGAAGGATCTCTCCCGGCTCAGCCGGCTTTGAGAGCGGCGAGGCGCTGCTTCACTTCCTGGGCTTCTGGGAATCCGGGGTCCGCGTCTTTCCAGATCAAGGCCAGCTTTTGGTACTGCTCGAGGGCTTTAAGTCGCAGGCCCTTCTGCTCGTAGAGCCTGGCCAGCCGGAACCGGCTGAGCGGATGGATGAGCCTGAATCCCCTGGCCAGGGGATCGGGCGATATGAGCTTCTCATACTCGGCGATGGCTTTGTCGATCTCCCCCTTTTTGAGATAAGCCCTGGCCGGAATGTCATAGGTGGAGGGAACGCCGTTCATGATCAGAGTATAAATACCCCCGATCTCGACACGCGGGCCGCCGATCTTGTTGTAGGCCTCGATCGTCTTTTCCGGTTCCCCCTGGGCGGCCAGGATCTCGCTCAAAAGATGATAGTAGGCCATCTCCAGCGTCGGCTTTTCCTGGTCGACGATATTGGGCCGGGCGGCCTCGATCTTGGCAAGCTGGGCTCGGGCCGCGTCCGGCCGATTTTGCCGAATGTCGGCGAGTCCCTGGTAGAAGGTTAATAGGACCTCATTCAATGGCCCGGATCGGAGCTTGCGCTCGGCCCGGAAGCCGAAGCGCTCCTTGGCATACTGGAGGAATTGATCGTACCTTCCCAAATCATATGAGGTCCAGATCAGCGACCGATAGAGATTGTCGGCGTTGATGAAGTCATTATCCGCCAGGGCATATTCCTTGGCTTTAGCCAGGTCGGCAAAGGCGGCCTCTGTCTTTCCCAGGAGGTGATCGTAGACGGCCTTGAGCTGACTGCCCCAGGCTTTCATGCCGTTAGACGGCGCCGCGGCGATGTATTGATCGATCCAGCTCAGGGCGCCGGAGAAGTCTTCTTGAATGGCCTGGATGTAGGAAATCTTATTATCCGACCCGAAGTCTGGTTTGATCTGGATCGCCTCTTTGAACTTTTCCACCGCCGCATCCCACTTTCCCATGCTGAAATAGAGCTCGCCCATGGAATCATAGGGGTTGGCATCGCCCGGTGAAACGGCCGCGTATTCCTGGAAGTATTTGATGGCCAGGTCGTATTTTTTCTGGTTGCCGTAAGCATAGGCAATCAGGTTCAAGGCCGGGCCGAACTTGGGATCGAGCTTCAGCAAGAGGTTGAGTTCCGTGGCGGCCTCTTCATACTTCCCCATCCCGTTAAGACGCGCGGCCAGGTCCAGACGCGCCCTTTTTTCCTCCGGATAATCGGCGATGATCCCCCTGAGGATATCGATCTGCTCTTTTCCCTTATCCTTGCCGCGAGAGGCGAGGAGGGCCTTGATGTAGAGCCCTTCTTTTCCCGACACTTTGCCTCCGAACTTTTCGAGTTTCTGGAAGGCCTCGTCGATAGCCGGAGAATTTCCCAGGGAGGTGTAGACCCTGACCAGATAGGAATAGGCCATAGCGAATTCAGGGTCGAGCTCGACGGCCCGCTCGAGGTTCCGCCGGGCGTCGGCGTAATAGAATTTCTCGTAATCCTCCCGTCCGCGGAGAAAGTAGTTGTAGGCCTCCAGGGACTTGGTTGTCGCTTCGGCGATCGGCGTGGCCTTAAGCTTCGGGACAGCCTCTTCCTGGCCAAACCCCCGGCCGATCTCCCGGCTCAGGTCGTCGATCTGTTTCTTCAGGATACTGTCGATACCCTCGCCGCGCGCGTTGACGGTCTTGAGGAGGCTCTTGGTCTTGACATCCAGGATCTTGGCGTCGGTGACGAACGTGTCTCCCGCCTTGATGAAGCTTCCCCGGATGATGGCCTGCACATCGTCCATCCGGCAGAGCTCTATCCCGAGGTCGCTGTCGATCACCTGCCGGTCCTCCCGTCCTGACTGCTTGAGCAGGTCGCGCAGCCTCTCCCAGCTGGTGATGCGGAAGAGCTTGGATTGTTCAAGGCTGGTAATTAGGAGGTTGGGAATGGCGTCCTGGAGATAGTCGAAGGCGGCGTCGCCGGTCTGGTTCTCAAAGCTGATCACAGCCATTTTGAGCCGGTCCGCTAGGGGAGCCGCCGGCGTTCTCTGGAAGACGAATTTCCCAAGGAGAATGGCCAGGATGATGAGGACGGTTGCCGCCGCGATCGTCCTAGCGGCGAACTTCCTTCCGGGGATCTTGAAGAAGGAGCGCCGGGCCGTGGCGACGTGTTTCGCTTTCAGCCGCGTCCCCGCCCGGGTGTGTTCTTCTTCGATGCTTGCGAGATCTGTCAGCAACTCCTCAGCGCTTTGATACCTGCTCTCTCTCTGCTTCTCCAGGCATTTGAGGATGACGCGGCTCATCGACTCCGGGATCCCCGGGTTGAGCTCGCGGGGGTCGTGGGGCAGGTCATTTTTGTGTTTAAAAGCGACGCTCCAGGGCGTTTCTCCGGAAAAAGGAGTCTTCCCGGTGAGCAGCTCATAGATGATAATGCCCAGGGAATAGATGTCTGAGCGGGCGTCGATTTGGCTTCCGTCGATCTGCTCCGGGCTCATGTACTCCGGCGTCCCGATCATCATCCCGGGGAGGGTCGCGCCCTTGGTTTCGATCGAGCTGGCGATCCCGAAGTCCATGATCCGGACATCCCCGTCCTCGTCGATCATGATGTTCTGGGGCTTGAGGTCCCGGTGGACGATACCGAGGCGGTGGGCTTCGATCAGCCCATGACAGACTTGCTGGGCGATGTTGAGCGTGGCCTCGAGGCTCATCTCCCTGGTCATCCGGATCATCTTCTTGAGGTTCTGGCCCCGGATGAACTCCATAGTGATGTAATAAGTGTCGTTCTCCCGGCCCAGATGGTACATCCGGCAGACGTTCTTGTGGGTGATCCGGCGGGTGATCTTAATCTCGTTCTGGAAACGTTCGATGGTCTTCCGGTCGGACGCGATCTCCGGCTTGATGAGCTTGAGCGCGACCTTCTCGTTGATCTCCTGGTCGAGGACCTTGTAGACCTTACCCATCCCGCCCTTGCCGAGATCCTCGATGACCAGGTATCTCTTGGCGAAGGTCGTGCCGGGCGTGAGTTCGAGCGAGGGAGAGGGATAGGCCAGGGTCGCCGCCCGGGCCAGATCCTCGGGCACGTGCAAGGGAAGGGGCGTTGCGCACTTCTTGCAGAAGCGGCTATCGTCGCTGTTATCGGCCTGACATTCGGGGCAGCGGAGACTCATCGTCCTTCACTCTGACCGATCATAATGTAAGATATCTTTGCTTTCAAGCAGGGATTTTGGCAACTTTTTTTACTCCGGCAATGGTTGTTCTTTATCATGTTCTTAGACTGCATCTCCCACTTTATTATACGTCCCGATCCCGGCGAGGGTTTCTTCAGTGGCGCGGGAAGTGGGCTGAATTGAATAAGATAGGGAACGTCGCTTGTTGTCCGGCCACGACTCGATACCATCGGACTGTCCTTCCGGCTCGATCGATACTCCTGCAGAGATATCATCTGCCTACCCTGAAGGCTGCAATTTTCGTACCAAGGCCTGGAATCCCAAGCCATTTGATATTCCCCCTGCGGCGACTTGGAGGCGGCGGCCGAGCGTCTCTTCGAAGACGGCTTGACGTCCGGACGCTAAACTCTGTAGCATGATGCCTTGCGGGAGGCCCTCTTGATATTCAAACACCTGGGCGTTTTTGCGCTTTTTTGTTTGCTAACGCTGCCCTTGTTGAGCCTTCAACAGGCGAACATGGTGCCCGAGGATGACCTGATCGTCAAGGCGCGGGCTTTCCTCGATGCCCTGAGCCGTGGAGATTTTGAGGCCGCGGTTAAGGACTTTGACGCAACCATGATGGACGTTTCCGGCCCGGACAAGCTGGCCGAGTTCTGGAAGCAGGTTCCGGAGAGGCTGGGCGCTTTCCAGCGGCAGACGGTTGCGCGCCGGGACCAGCTTGGCGACTATGAG
Source organism: Candidatus Aminicenantota bacterium (assembly GCA_017886205.1). Taxonomy (GTDB): domain Bacteria; phylum Acidobacteriota; class Aminicenantia; order Aminicenantales; family UBA8522; genus UBA8522. The sequence goes on from JAFNEO010000011.1 coordinate 44,873, forward strand.
GTCGCGCTGGTCAGCTGCGAGTTCGAGAAGGTCACACTCGATGCCCGCGTCATCTTCGATAAGGAGAAGAAGATCGCCGGCTTCCAGTTCGTCCCGTCACTGCCGCCGGCTAAGTACGAACCCCCGCCCTACACCGACCCGGCCAAGTTCGAAGAGCGCGAGGTCACGGTCGGGAATGACCCTTGGACGCTCCCCGCGACGCTGGCCGTCCCCAAAGGGGAGGGGCCTTTCCCGGCGCTCGTGCTCGTCCACGGTTCCGGGCCCAACGACCGGGATGAAACCATCGGGCCGAACAAGCCGTTCCAGGACCTCGCCTGGGGGTTGGGTTCGCGCGGGATCGCCGTTCTCCGCTATGAAAAGCGCACCCGTATCTATGGGCCCAAGCTCATAGCCGACCCGAAGTTTGCCGCCCTGACCGTCAAGGAAGAGACGATCGATGATGCTCTCGAAGCCGTCCGCCTCCTGAGGAGCACGGAACGGATCGACCGGAAAAGGATATTCGTCCTGGGCCACAGCCTCGGAGGGATGCTCGTCCCCCGGATCGCCCTGTCCGGGAAGGACCTCGATATTGCGGGGTTCATCATAATGGCCGGGTTGACCAACCCCGTCCCCGAGACCTACCTTCGGCAGATGACCTACCTTCTAGGCCTCGACGGAGAAACGTCGGCCGAAGACAGGAAGCAGTTGGATGAGATCAAGAACGATGTCGCCCGGATAAACACACTTCATGATTCTGACGCCGGGATGAGCGAAAGAATTCTCAATGCCTCGCCGGCATACTGGCTGGACCTGCGGGGATATTTTCCGCCGGATGTCGCCTTCAAAACCGACAAGCCGATGCTCATCCTCCAAGGAAGTAGGGATTACCAGGTGACGATAGAGGACTTCGAAAACTGGAAAAAAACGCTAGGCGGCCGCGCCGATGTGGAATTCAAGCTCTATCCAAAGCTCAACCATCTGTTTGCCGAAGGCCAGGGGCTGCCGACGCCGAACGAGTACTCACTAGTCCACGGCAGCGTCGCGGAATACGTCGTCTCCGACATCGCCGCTTTTATCAGCAAGCACTAACCACTCCAGTGGACAGTGACTTCTACGGAGGTTTGATATGCCGACGATCATGACACGAAGAGGCTTCTTGCGGACAGGGCTTGCGGGCTGCGCGGGGACCCTGTTGACTTGGCCTTCGATAGTCCGGAGCGCGGCAGCGGCAGAAGAGACTGCCGGCCTCTGCCTCACCATCTGCAATCACTGGAGCTACATCGGGATTGGCTGGCAGCTGGGGATCGAATCCTGTGTGCTCTCTGTGACCGACGCGATGGAGATGGCCGACCGGCCGCCCTTCGCCAAAACCTGCATCAATCTCGACGCCCGGGCCTACGAGTTCATGGCCGAAAAATTCCCCGAGGTCACGGAACGGCTGAAAAATTACCTGGCCGCGGGTAAGGTCGAACTGATCGGCGGGACCTACGGCCAGCCGATGGGCACCACGATCAGCGGCGAGTCGAATATCCGGCAGATAATCGTCGGCCGGGAAGTCATCCGGAAGACGCTCGGCTATTCGCTGGTCACGTTTCTGGAAGAAGAGGAGTTCACCCATCCGCAAATACCGCAGCTCGTCAGGCTGGCTGGCTTCCGGTACGCCAGCCTGGCCCAACTGGACACCTGGGGGAGGGCGGGCTGCCCGCGGCTGGATGTTAACGCCCTTTTGTGGAAAGGCCTGGATGGGACCGAGGTCCCTTGCGTCCCCAAGAACGCATTGTTCGGTTATTCGCCCGACCTGAAAAAGCTCACGGAAAGCGCCGAGTTCCAGAAACTCTCGGCACTCGGCAAGCCGCTGATTTTCGCTTGGGAGGAGTTCGGCTGGGAATCCCCCGAGAAGCCGGCTTACCTCACTTCGCCGGCCAAGTATCAGACACTTGAGAACGTAGAGTTCGTAACACTCCGGGAGTATCTCGATAAATACGGTTCGCAGGCGAAGGAGAGCCTGTACCTGCCGATGGATGCCTGGAACAAATCACTGACCTGGGGGTTGGGCGGCGATCAGGTTCGCATCCTCGACCGTAAAGTCGATGGTCTGCTCCTGGCGGCGGAGTTGTTCGATGGCATCGCCGCGGCGCATGGCGGCTCGTCGCAGGTAGATACTCTGGAAAAGGCGTGGCGGGACCTGCTGGCGTCGCAGAGTCACGATGTCGGCCTGTGCGAGTATTCCCGTTGGCAGGGCGACCGGATGGCGCCCTTCGACCGGATCGAGGACCTCCACAATTTCACCTGGGGTGCCATCGGTTACAACCACCTGGACGCTGCCCAGCGCCACGGTCAGGTTGCCCTCGACGCCGCGTTACGGTCTTTGAGCGGACGCGTGAACAGCGGCCCGAACAAACATGGAGAGCTGGCCGCGATAGTGTTCAACCCGCACGTTTGGCCGCGGACCGACCTCGCCATGACCGGCCGAATCTGCCCGGTGCGGCCACAGAGCCGGGAGGTCACAGTCAAAGACCGGACGGGGCAGGTCGTCCCCTCACAGATAGTTAAACAGGACAACGGCGCTGACGGTAGCCTTGTCATGGCCGAAGTAGCCTTCCTTACCCGGGAGGTGCCGCCGGCCGGATACGACACCTACTACCTTCACTTCGCGGCCCTGCCCACCGCTGCAACGGGCACCGATCTTCGGGTGGATCGGTCGGCATTGACGATGGAGAACGAATTCGTGCGGGTCCGCCTGGACCCGGTCACGGGCGGGTTGGTCAGCCTCGTGGATAAGTCCTCAGGGCAGGAGTCGCTCGACTCTGCTCCGGGAGCGTTCCCGCAGTTCACCGGGCGGCCCAACCCGAACCTCTCGACGAGGCCCAACCCGCCGGCTTTCTATGACAGTACGAAATCCAAAGCCGACATCGACTGGATTGCCGCAGGACCGCTCTGGGCCACGCTCCGCGCCCAGCACGCCTGGCCGTATCTCAAGTTCGAGACGCGCGTGAGCCTCGCCGCCGGGTCGCCCTACGTCGAGGCCGTAAGCCGTGTGCTGGCGCAGGTGCCGCCGCACTCCGACGTTTCACCCGCTGATATCAAGGAGGGCTACTGGGTCTCCTTTGTCCCCGCCTTTCCCGTGACCAAGGTACTGCGCGATTTCCCGTTCGGCGTGGAGGAGACGAACCAGCCCGTGTTCCATGCCCTGACGTTTGTGGATTTGGTCGGACAGGGCAGGGGGCTCCTCGTACTGCATGCCGGCACGCAATACTTCCGACGGGATGCTGCCGGTGCGGTGTCGAACTTGGTGATGCGGGAATGGGAGTCGCACTTTACGAAGGAATACGGCTGGCCGATCTACGCCGAGTACCGCCATGCGCTCCTTCCCCATGGCGGGAAGCTGAGCAATGCCGATCGGCTTAGGGCAGCAGCAGAATTCGCCCGTCCACTGGCCTGCATGTTGCAGGAGCCTCGCGGAGGCGATCTCCCCCTGTCCCAAGGCTTCTTGAGCGTATCGTCCCCGAGCGTCCAGCTCTCGGCGTTCCGGAGAAAGCGCGACGGCGGCTACGAGCTGCGCGTTGTGGAGACCGAAGGCGGCCGCGCCGAGGCGACCGTTGCGGTCCGGCTCCCCTTAGGAAAGGCTATGGAGACGGACCTTATCGGCAACCGGCTAGGGGACGCCGTGTTCCGGAACGGCCAATTGGCGGTTTCTCTCGAGCCGTGGAAGATCCGCACCTTTCACCTCGAGTAGGCCCACCCCACCGACGGGGAGGTATCCCGACCGGCTGCGCTTGAATTATTTCCGATGGGTTTATATACTTTGGGCATCACCCGTGATTCCCCAAGTGTATTTCGGGAGGCGCACCATCATGAAGCCAAGCCATCTTATTCGAACCTTATCTGTTATCTCGGCACTTTCGATCTGTGCCGGAGGGTTTGCCACTCAATCCGTTGAAAAAAGAGTCGCTGCGGCCGTCAAGAAGGTGGACGAGGTCGCGGCCCGCGGACCGTTTAAGCCCGCCTGGGAGTCGCTCGAACGCGCCCAGGTTCCGGATTGGTACCTCGATGCCAAGTTCGGAGTCTTTATCCACTGGGGAGTCTATTCGGTGCCCGCGTTCGGGAGCGAATGGTATCCGCGCCAGATGTATAAGAAAGACACGGCCGAGTTCCAGCATCATGTCGCGACATACGGACCGCAATCCAAGTTCGGCTACAAGGATTTCATCCCTCGCTTTACCGCCGACAGGTTCGATGCCAAGCGATGGGCCGAGTTATTCAGGAAAGCCGGTGCCCGCTACGTCGTGCCCGTGGCCGAGCACCATGATGGCTTCCCGATGTACGATTCGAGCTTCACCGACTGGTCCGCGGCTAAGATGGGGCCGAAACGCGATATCGTCGGCGAGCTGGCCGCCGCCGTACGGGCGGAGGGGCTCCATTTTGGCGCCTCCACTCATCGCGCCGAGCACTGGTGGTTCTTCGACCAGGGGATGCTCTTCGACTCGGACGTGAAGGGTCCCAGGAATCTCGGCCTTTATGGCCCGGCGCGCAGCCGGGAACTGGCGGAGGTGCAGAAGGAGCCTCCCGACAAAGCCTTCATTGACGACTGGCTGGCCCGGACCGCGGAAATCGTCGATAAGTATCGGCCGGAGCTTCTTTGGTTCGACTGGTGGATCGAGCAACCGGTCTTCCAGTCCTACCTGCAAAAATTCGCAGCCTTTTATTACAACCGTGGCGCCGAGTGGGGGAGGGATGTCGCCATCAATTACAAGAATGAGGCTTTTCCAGCCAGGGCGGCCGTCCTTGACCTCGAACGCGGTCAGTTGGCGTCCATCCGGTCGTTATTCTGGCAGACGGATACCGCCATATCCAAGAACTCCTGGGGCTATGTACAGCCCCAGGACTATAAAACGGTCGACTCCATCGTGGATGACCTCGTCGATATCGTCAGCAAGAACGGCTGCCTGCTACTGAACATCGGACCCAGGCCCGACGGAACCATCCCGGAAGATGAGGAGAGGATCCTTCTCGATGTTGGCCGCTGGTTCGAGGTTAACGGAGAGGCGATCTACGGGACTCGGCCGTGGAGGGTTTTCGGCGAAGGACCGACACAGGTCTCAGAGGGAATGTTCACCGACACCAAGAGGGCGGTATTTACCGGGGACGACTTCCGCTTCACAACCAAGGACGGGGCTCTTTATGCCATCGTTCTGGCCTGGCCGGAAAACAGAAAGCTCGTGGTTAAATCGTTGGCCAAAGGTGCGGCTATCGTGGGGAGCATCAGGCTGCTCGGCCACGACGGAAAGCTCGACTGGAAGCAAACCGCACGCGGGCTGGAGGTCAGGCTTCCGGAAGAGAGGCCCTGTGAGCATGCCTTCGTCCTGAAGATCACGGATTCGGACTTTATCTGGCCGTCCGCTCCTCCCGCCGACTGTCCAATCGCGCCGTCGACCGACATCACAGGGATCGCCTTTACCGGACGCCATGCCGAATATACGGGCGCCGACACCTGGTACCCGTCATGGGCATCGGATGGGAAGTTGTATTCACCCTTCACGGACGGGACGGTCGGCCCGATCAGCGTCTCTTCGGGCGGCAAGGAGGCGGCCACGGGGCATGCCGTTATCGAGGGCGACGACCCTCTGGGCCTCAAGGTCACACCGATCGGGACCTGGCCGGGCTCGCCCGAGCCTTATGAAGGCCGTTACCCCTGCGGAAGCTTAGTCCACAACGGAATCTGGTATTACGGTACCTATGCCCTCAAGAATGCGGGCTACGGCCTCAACTGGCCGATCCTCGGCCCCTGCCCCGGCTTCTATGTATCCAAGGACTTCGGGAAGACCTGGACCAACCCTGCCCTGAGCTGTGCGCTCGGCAAGACTCTTTTCCCGGAACCGAAAAAGCTGGGCGGTCCGGTGAAGATTGGCGCCCCGCATTTCGTGGATTTCGGAAAGAACATGGAGCATTCTCCGGACGGGAAAGCTTATCTTGTCGGCCATGGGGCCGTCGATCCGGACATGGAAGACCGCGTGGCCAACCTGAGTTGGATCACGGGCGACCAAGTCTACGTGTGTCGCGTCAAACCCTCGCCCGAGACGATCAACGATGTGACCCAGTACGAGTTCTTCGGCGGTCACGATGAAAAAGGGAAGGCCGTCTGGACCAGTGATTTTTCCGGGATCAAACCTCTCCTCGAGTGGGATAACAACATGGGCTGCGTCACAATCACTTACAACGCTCCACTGAAGAGATACCTGATGTGCGTCACCGACGGAACGAACACGGTCTGGAAATTCAACACCTCCATTTTAGAGGCAGATGAGATCACCGGGCCCTGGCGGCTGGTGGCGTACCTGAAAGACTTTGGCGAGCAGGCCTATTTCGTCAACTTTCCCTCGAAGTTTATCGGCGGCGACGGCCGGACGCTCTGGCTCTGCTATGCCGCCAACTTCACCAACGGCTGGCTGGGCACCAACCTCAAGTCCGACCCGCCCGGAAGCCGCTACGCCATGTGCCTCCAGGAAGTCCGCCTGCTGAGATAAGAATCGCGGGGATGGCTTCAGACGGTCGGATCGACGGGTTCGAGGAAAAGAAAACGATGGAAATCTGTGTCCCGGGTATAGATCCTCTTGATGCCGTGTTCTCGCATTAGGATCGCGGCCTGAGCGTCGTAGAGGAGATTGCCGCGCAGAAAGGTCGATTTCTTGACGACATCGGCCGCTACCTCTATATGCCTTGTGGAGGGAACCAGAAGGCCGAAGGAGGGTGAGGCGAGGATGGCCTCGATGAAACCCCAGGCCTGCGGGGCCGTCCAGGGATGATGAAAGACCCTGGGGTGAGTAATGACGCGGAGGAATTCGTATACAATTCCCCACGTTGCATACCAGGGTGAGTCCAGCCGGCGCCACTCTTCGATCTTCTCGCGGCAGCGCGCGTGGAAGGGGGAATCCTTGTCCGCCGCATAGACGAAGATATTGGTGTCAACGACGAACACTACCGCCCCTCCATAGCCTCGTAGAGTGCGTCCCGATCGGAGATCTCGATCAGGGGGCCTCCGCTCTTGAAGGTGGGCAACGGCGGGATCGGGCGCTGGATTTCCTTGGCTGTCAGGAGAAGCCGAAGGGCGGATTCCATCAACTCTGACATGGTACACCCGCGGCGAGCTGCCTCCTGCTTCAGGCGGGACATCACGGAATCGTCGATATTCAATGTCGTTTTCATCCATATAAGCATACAATAAATATGGCTATATGTCAAGTTTTACTATCTTGGTCGATATCGTCCTCATAAACAGGGATCCAGTCAATGACCGTGCCGCCATGTTCGAGATAATATTCGTTTCCGCATCCTGGCACCCTCCAATTTCGACTTCACTTTGTTTAGACGAATTGGCCATAGCTCATTTCTCATTGTTGGAGGCGGGCAGGGAAGAATTCAATTCCTCAGAACGGGCCCCAGTGGATGGCCTGGGCGATGAGGACGGCGCCGCAGCCGATTATTATCCATATCAGGAGGAGCGGCAGCAGCCAGCGGACCCATTTCGACCAAGGGATCTGGAGAATTCCGAGCGCTGCCATGAAGTAGCCCTGGGTGGGTATGAACACGTTGGTCAGGCCGTTCCCCAACTGGTAAGCCAAAACGTTCGTCTGTCTTGTAATCCCGAGCAGGTCTCCGAGGGGGGCGAGGATCGGCATAGAGACGGCGGCCTGGCCGCTTCCCGACGGCACCAGGAAATGGAGCAGATTTTGGATGATGTATATCCCGATCGCGCTGATCGACGACGGCCAATGCCGGATGGTTGCCGCCAGGGCATGGGTCAGGGTATCCATAACCTGGGCATCCCGCAGGATGACCAGGATACTTCTGGCCAACCCCACGACGAGGCCCGCATAGGTCAATTCCGCTGCTCCCTTGATGAAGCTCTTGGCGGTCTCGTCCAGGGAGAGTTTCCCCACGGGCCCGGCGACGACGGCCATGCCGAAGAACAGCCCGGAGAGCTCGCGAATCCCCCAGTGCCAGCGGAGGGCCCCGACGGCCAAAAGCACTAGCGCGAGAAGCGCAACCAGGAGGACGGCACTGTGCCGGCCCGTGAACTTCTCCTCATTCCCTGCGGCCTCCACCGGGGCGCGCTGCCGGTCGAGCTCATACATCAGGCTGATCTCGGGCCGGGCTTTTACCTTCGCCGCGTACCTGGCCAGGAACAAGATCGTCACGACGGTCATGATCGTCCAGAGGACCAGACGGAACTCCAGCCCGCTGAAGAGAGGAAGGCCGACGATCCCCTGGGCTACGCCGACCGTGAACGGGTTCATGAAGGCCGAGGCGAAACCGGCGTTGGCCCCGACCAAAGCGATGCCGCCGCCGATGAGCGAGTCGTATCCCAGTGATCTGGCAAGCAAAAGCAAAGCCGGCAGGAAAACCAGGGTCTCCTCCGCGATGCCGATGCTGCCTCCGCCGACGGCGAAGACAAGGGTCAGGATAACAAGGAGAAGAGTCCTCTTTCCGCCCAGCCAGCGGACCAGAGAGTGGATGCCGGACTGGATGGCGCCCGTCCGGTTCAAGACGCCGAAAGCTCCACCGATGATGAAGATGTAGAAAACAATGTCCGCCACTTCCGCCAAGGCTCTGGGGAAAGCCATCAGGACACTCGGGAGGCCCGCCGGCCGGCCCTCGACAGGGCGATAGGAATTAGGGTCGATGAGTTCGCGTCCGTCCTGGATGACCCGGTTGTAGGAACCGGCGGGAATGAACCAGGTTCCGACAGCGGCGATGAGCATCAGGCTGAAGAGGAGGACGTAGGTGTGCGGGATCCTGGTCTTCATCGCGACCTGCTGAAATCCATCGCGGCTGCCGCGTAGAGTCCGGCGGCGATGTGGACTTCTTCGAGCCTGATGTTCTCCTCGGGTGAGTGGGCATGGCTGAGCTCTCCCGGCCCCCAGATGATGGTCGGGATTTTTCCCTCTCTGGAGAGGAGGGCTCCGTCCGTCCAGGCGGGGAAGACCGTCAGGCCATACGCTACACGGCCGGCATCGGCGAGCGCCCTCTGGGCGGACTTAACGATGGGATGCGCGGGGTCGATGGTCAGCGGTCCGTGGATCATCGTGGCCATCCCACCCGGCACTCTTGAAATGCTGGTCTTCAACCCCGGCTGCCTCGCCCGGACCTTAGCGAGCAGGCTTTCGAGGTCGGTGAAGACCTGTTCGATCGTCTCGGTCGTCACCCAGCGGCGGTCGAGCTTGATCGCGCAGTGGGCGGCCACCGTGCTCGGCTGGTCTCCGCCCGATATCGTCCCCATGTTGATGACGGGAACTCCGAGAATCGGGTCCCGGCGCTTCTTGAACTCGGGCCCGAGCTCCTCCTCGACCAGGCGAACGAAATAGGCGGCCGCCGAGATAGCATTTATCCCGGCCTCCGGGGTGCTGCCGTGAGCGGCGCGCCCCGTGAATTCGACAGTCAGCCATTCAAGTCCCTTGTGCCCGATGGCGATCTTGTTGCTCGTCGGCTCACCGACGACGGCGGCATCGGCTTTGAAGCCGGAGAAAATGAGGGCTTCGGCACCCAGGCTCTCCATCTCCTCGTCGATGACCGCGGCCAGCGTCACTTTGCCCGATGTCGGCTCTTCTTTTTGGGCCAGATCGACCAGCGCTCCGGCCATAGCGGCCAGGGCGCCTTTCATGTCCGCTGTCCCGCGGCCGTAGAGTTTCCCCTCCTTCTCGACGGCCGCGAAAAGGTCCACCGGGCTCCCCGCATTCGGCGGCACGGTGTCCGTATGGCCGCAGAACAGGAGATGGCGGCCGGACCGTCCGCTGTCAACGGTCGCCAGGAGGTTCGGACGGCCCTCCCTTACCTCTGTGATAATGGATCGTATCCCATGAGCCTCGAGGAACGCACCCAGCTCCCTGACCACGGCTTCTTCCTGGTGGGGGATGCCGGGATAGCTCCGGGCTTTGACCAGGTTGACGAGAAGGCGGGTGATTTTTTCAGTGGCTTCCATGGCGACTCCTGTCCTCTGAACGCTATTTCTTGGCGAAGAAATTGTACTCTCTATACTTGACTTCACAGGGGTTGCCTCTGGCCAGATGCATCGTCCCTGTGGTCAGGTTGATGATCACCGAAAAGGTCGTCTTGATCCCCTTTTCGTGCCGGCAGATCGACCCGGGATAATTCACGTGGTCGGAGAGAAATTCCTTCATTTTGTCGACCGTGATCCGGCCCAGGTTTTTCTTGAGAAGCCGGGTGCTGCGGTTGTAGCGGACGATCGAGCTGGCGATGCCGTTCCGATTGAAGTCGAACTCGAACTTCCTCATCCAGGGCGCCACGTAATGGTTGGTATGGACGAGATAGCCGTCCGTCGAATAGAGGGGTGCGTAATCGGTAGCGGAGCCTTCGATGCTGTAGATCTCGCCGCTCGCGTCGGTGATAACCTGATTGTAGTTCGAGGCCCGCTCTTTGAGCAGGGCCGCATCGATCGCCTCGCCGAGTGTCTTGGCCGCCAGGATCTTGCGCACCAGGAGCAGCCGCGGCACGCCCACTCTCATGTCGTTGGAATAGACCTGGTTTCCGGTCAGGCTGATTCCCGCGGAGTTGTAGCCGACGCTTATCCCCAGCCCGCCGTAGCCAACGGCCACGATCTCCGGCTCACCGTCCACCTGGTAGTGGACGATGGCGACAGAGTCCTGGGTGGCGGGAGAGGTGTCGTTGTTGTGGGCGGCCAGCACCGATCCGTCCGCAGTGACGTCATTCGAAGCGATCAGATCGCTGCAGCCTCTGGTGTAGCGGTAGTTCTCGTCGCCGATCTCTTCGCACAGGCCGGGGAAAATGTCCTCAATCTCTAAGCCAACGGCGTCGGCGGTTCCCTTGACCTCAGTCACGTATTCGGGAAGATATTTCTGGGAACAGGCCAGGAACAGTTCCGCCTCGGCGCGCACTTTCTTCCAGTCCGGGCTTTTCTTCATCTCTGCCACTTCCCGGAGGATATCGTTCTTGAACTGGGTCCCGATTTGATAACCGGCTTCATAGTGGCTGCCCTTGACGTGGATAATAGGGACCTGGATGTCCTTGAGGACCGGCGCCGGCTGCGGTTGAGTTTGTCTTTCTCCGGCCTGGAGAAAAGCCGCGTGGACGCTGAAGATAAGCAAAAGAACAAGCCATGAGCTAGATCCTGGGATTTTTTTCTTCATCTCCACGTTCTTCCTTTTAATCTTTCCAGAGAGCCCTGATTTTTTCGAGCTTGGCGGTCGAGGCGGCCACAGCCTTCTCGAGATTCCTGATGGCGGCGGCGACGCCTTTTTCGTCCCCGGCTTCAGAAGCCTCGGTCAGCGCGGGGAGCAAAAGAACAGCATATGTATACCGGGCTCCGAAGATGAGGTGTTTGTACCATGGTCGGCGAGGAATCCCCGCCGGGTCGGTGAAATCTCTTTCCAAGCTGATGAGAAGCCTGTTGATGTGTCTTAAGATATCCGGATCAGTTTTCTGGACCTTTTCTGGGTCGAAAAGAAGGGGCCGGATCCGGGCAGCCTCCTTTTCCAAGTTCCCGAGGAGGGCGAAAAGAGTGGCCGCTTTCTTTTTTTCCGGGTCGAATTTCACCGCCCAGTCGGAGAGGTATTTTTGGAGCTCCTGGGCATAACTTTCGAAATCCAGCGGCAGCACCGTCCCGCAGGCGAGGTCGATGATCATGTGGGCCCAAATCTTAGCCAAGGCCGCTGTGTACAGCATGCCCGGGTCGCCGAAATGGGTCATCCAGTAATAGTTGTCGTAGACCGAGTGGTAGACGCCATAATCCCCCGAAAAGGACATGTCCAGGGCGGGCGCGCCGATATGATTCAAGAAGACGGAGTGGTCGCTGCCGCTTCCGATCGGCTCGACCCGGCCTTCTTCTTTTTTCCCTTCATCGCTGATGATTCCCGCTTTCCAGACTTCGTAGACAGGCTTTTTCTCAATAGGATCTTCGACCTCCTTCAAGGCCCGGTGGACGAGCGGGATCAGGCTCGGGACTCCCTGGATGCTGAAGTCCCGGCCAGAGGCGGAACTGTCGACATTGATATAAGCCACCAGGTTCTCTTTGAGCCACTCTTTGTTTTCTTCTCCCCACTCTGTGGAACCCGTAAGGGTAAACTCCTCCGCGTCCCAATTGCCGAATATGACCGTCCTCCGAGGCTTGAATCCGGCCCTCTTGGCCTCGCCCAATACTCTCGTCAACTCCAGCAAGCAGGCTGTACCGCTGGACGGGTCGACTCCTCCATACACCCAGGCGTCCCGGTGGTTGCCGACGAGGATGATCTCGTCCGGGTGGTCTGTGCCCTTGAGGCAGCCGATGACGTTGGTGATGGATTTTATCGGGTCTTCCATCTCGACGCGCATCCGGACTCGCGTCTGGGAGCCGGAAAGGCGATAGGTGAGGGGAAGCGCACCTTGCCATTCTGGGGGGGCGATTTCTCCGTCCAAAAACTCGAGCAGCGGTCGTGCGTTTTCGGCAGAGAGGGGGACGCTGATGATCTTGGGGAGAGTTTCGGCCTCTTCAGGAGAAAGCCGTCGGCCACCCGGCTTCGATGCCCATTCCGGGGTCAAGGGGTCGCCGGGATAAATAAAATCATAGGGAATTCCGCCGCGTTGGATATGGCTGAGAGGTCCCCACGGTCCGTCCGGAAACACAGGTCCCCGGGTTTCTCCGTCTTCTTTCGGGTCCGAGTAGATCAAGAGTCCGGCCAGTCCTCTTTTTTCCGCCGTCAGGGCCTTGAAGCCGCGGTAGCTGTAAGGAGAGGAATACCTAACGAGGGCGATTTTCCCCTTGAGGTCGATTCCCCGCTTCTCGAGCCATTCATAATCCTCCGGATTTCCCCCGTTGGCATAGAGGAGTGGCGCCGTGATATCGCCCGAGCGCGAATAGGCATTATAGGGAATCCCGACATCGGGTTTCATGGTGTCAGGGTCCTCGGGATAGCCCTTTTCTTCAATCTTAAGCCGGAGGCTCTGCGGCGCAACTAGTTCCACACTGATGGACTTGGGGAAGGAGAGGAGCACATCATAGGTCGCCAAGGTGACATCCTCGAGGCCGAATTCCTTCCATTTCCCGTGGACGTATCGGGCCAGCTCATCGTTCCGCGACGATGCGGCTACGTGCGGTTCGGCCGTGAGATGGCTCAGGAACTCGGCAATTCTCTCCGTCGAAACGGCTCTGTCGACCACATCCTTATAGGCGGCGAGTTGCGCTCTTGACGCCGGGCTCTTCGCTTCAGGCATTTGGGCAGAAGCCATGAGGGCGATGGCGGTCACAACCGGCAAGATAATACACGGCGCGCTCGCAGCAGGTTTCCGGCTCATGATCCCTCCGGGCCCCCGATTATATTATGCTCCCCGCCAAAAAGAAACTCAGATATTTTGACAAGGGAAATGCCCTTAGTGATAAAATGGGGGCATCGCCATGTCTGAATATCGCTATCCTGAGGGAGCTGTTCTTTACCGCAACCTCCAGCGGTCCTTCCCGCTGATCAGGTTCGGCCGTGGGTCCTACCTCTATGACATCAAAGGCAAGAAATACCTCGATGGGAGCGGTGGCGCGGCCGTCGTCAACATCGGGCACGGCGTCAGAGAGGTAGCCGCGGCTCTGTCCCGCCAGGCCCGAGACGCAGCCTACCTGAGCGGCGTCCAGTTCACCCATGAACCCGTCGAAAAGCTGGCCGCCCGGGTGTCCTCTTTCCTGCCATTCCCGGACGGGAAAGTGTTCTTCTTGACCTCCGGCTCCGAGGCCATCGAGGCGTCCATCAAACTGGCCCGGCAGTATTGGGTCGAAAGCGGAAGGCCGGAAAAATACCGGGTCATCTCTCTCCGTCCGAGCTACCACGGAAACACCCTGGCGGCGCTGTCGCTTTCGGCGCGGAAACACTATCAGGAGGCATTCCGGCCGCTTCTCCTCAAGAGCGCCAGAATACCCGCGCCCTATTGCTATCGCTGCCTCTGGGATCTGGCGCCGTCTGACTGCGGAGTGAAGTGCGCCCACGAGTTGGAGAAGACCATCGAGAGAATAGGCCGGGGAAAGGTCTCGGCGTTCATCGGTGAGGTCATCGGCGGTTCTTCCACCGGCGCCTCCGTTCCGCCCGATGCTTATTGGAGGACTATCCGCCGTATCTGCGACCGGAACGAAGTCCTCCTCATCGCCGATGAAGTGATGACCGGAATCGGACGGACGGGGAAGTGGCTGGCCTGTCATCATTTTGGCCTCGTCCCGGATATCATCGTCCTGGGCAAAGGGCTCACCTCCGGGTACTTCCCGTTGAGCGCTGTGGCCGCCAAAAAAGGCCTTCTGGACCCGATCCAGAAAAAGGGGAAAAACTTTCTTCACGCCCAGACGTTCGCCCACCATCCGGTCGGCTGCGCGACGGGGTTGGCCACCCTTGATTATCTCGACGATCATGACCTCATCAGTCGATGCACCCAAGCGGGAAAGCGACTGAAACGAAAGCTAGAGGGACTCCTCGACCACCCCCACGTGGGTGATGTCCGCGGAAAGGGGCTTCTCATCGGGGTCGAATTCGTCAGGGATAAAAAGAAAAGGACTCCCTTCCCAAGGGAGAAGAAATATGTCGAGGCCTTTATCGCCAAAGCCCTGGACAGCGGGCTCGTGCTCTGGCCCAACATCGGCCATGCCGACGGTACGAACGGTGACCTGGTGATGGTCGCTCCGCCCTTTGTTATCCAGGAAGACGAGATCTCCCTGATCCGGGAAAAAGTCGAATACACTCTGGCCGATATGGAGAGAATGTTCGGATGAAAAATCTAGGGGAAAAAGTGGTCATTTTGAGCGCCGTGCGGACGCCGATCGGGAAGTATGGAGGCGCCTTCAAAGAGACAAACGCCGTCTCCCTCGGGGTTTCCGCCTCGGTTGATGCGATGAAGAGAGCGGGGGTTTCCCCGGACCAAATCGATGAGGTGATCTTCGGGATGGCCCGGCAGGCCGGGAACCGGCCCAACCCCGCGCGCCAGGTCCTCTATCGTTCCGGAATCCCAGTGGAGCGGACCGCTTTCACCGTGAACAAGGCCTGCGCCTCGGGGATGAAGGCCATCGGCCTGGCCTACCAGTCGCTCGTCCTGGGAGAGAACAAAATTGTCCTCGCTGGCGGCACCGAGAACATGTCCCAAATACCCTATCTGCTTGACGGAGCCCGCTGGGGCTACCGGCTCGGCGACGGTGTCCTTGTCGATGCCATGTACCGGGACGGGCTCTTTTGCCCGCTGGCGGAGATGATCATGGGTGAGACGGCAGACCTCCTGGCGGAAAAATTCAGCATCAGCCGCCGGGAGCAGGATGAATATGCCTTAGATAGCCAGATGAAGGCGAAGAGGGCGGCCGAAAAGGGGAAGTTCAAGGACGAAATCGTCCCCATCAAAGTCCAAGGGAAAGGCTGCCAGGAGTCCGTGATTTCAGGCGATGAACATCCGCGTCCGGACGCGACCCTAGAAAACCTGGCCAAGCTCCAGCCGGTCTTCAGGAAAGGGGGTTCGGTCACAGCCGGGAACTCCTCCGGCCTCACCGACGGTGCCGCCGCCCTGGTCCTGACGACTCGGGCCGAAGCACAAAGGCTGGGCGCCAGGCCTCTGGCCGAGATCCTGGGCGTTGCCTCCGCCGCGGTCGACCCGAAGGAGATGGGCCTCGGTCCGGTGCCGGCGACAAAAAAAATCTTGAAGTCGCTCAACCTCAGCCTCGCCGATTTCGACCTCATCGAGATCAACGAGGCCTTCGCCGCCCAGGTCCTGGCCTGCGAGCGGGAGCTGAATTGGGATCGGGCCAAGAGGAATATCAAAGGCGGCGCCATCGCCCTGGGCCATCCCATCGGCTGCACGGGCGCACGGATCACCGTTACGCTGCTTCATAGCCTGATCCAGGAAAACAAGGAGTTCGGCCTGGCCACCCTCTGCGTCAGCGGAGGACAGGGAATGTCTCTGGTCCTTAAAAGAATGTAAGAACATAAGAAAGGTTGGAACATGGCCGTAAAAGTCCCGGACATCAAAACCCCATTGCCCGGAAAACGGGCCCGCAAGGTTGTCGCCAAAGACAGACGCTACACCTCTAGCTCCTATATCAAAGAGTACCCTCTGGTCATAGCCAGGGGAAAAGGCGCCATGGTCGAGGATGTGGACGGCAACCGGTTCCTCGATTTCATGGCCGGGATCGCGGTCAACATCACGGGATACAGCCACCCCAAGGTCGTCAGGGCAGTCAAGAAACAGGCCGAGAAATTCTTCCATATCTGCTCGACGGATTTTTACTACGAATCCTTCTCCAACCTGGCGGAGCGCCTGGTCAAGATGTGGCCCGGGGAGGGGGAGAGGAGCGTCTTTTTCACCAACTCGGGCGCCGAGGCCATCGAGACCGCCATCAAGCTGGTCCGGTATCACACCAAGCGGCCCTACATCATCTCCTTTCTCGGCTCTTTCCACGGCCGGACGATGGGCGCCCTCAGCCTGACCGCCAGCAAGGCGAAACAGCGGCTTCATTTTTCTTCCTTCCTGCCCGGAGTGCACCATGTCCCCTACGGATATTGCTACCGCTGCCCCTACCACCTGACCTATGATTCCTGCGGCATCTACTGCGCCGAGGCCATCGAGAAGGTGGTCTGCCAGACCCTGATGAGCCCGCGGGAGATCGCAGCCATCTTCGTCGAGCCCATCCAGGGAGAAGGAGGCTACATCCTTCCGCCGCCCGAGTTCCACCAGAAGCTCAAGGCCTTCGCCGAAAAGAACGGGATTATCTATGTCGTTGACGAAGTCCAGTCCGGGATGGGCCGGACGGGAAAGTTCCTGGCCATCGAGCATTACGGAGTGGAGCCGGACGTCGTCGTCCTGGCGAAAGGGTTGGCCTCGGGACTGCCGCTCGGCGCCGTCGTCTCCAAAAAGAAGTACATGACCTGGAAGGCGGGGACTCACGGTAGCACTTTCGGCGGGAACCCGCTGGCCTGCGAAGCGTCGCTCGTGACTCTCGACCTTCTCGAGAAAGGGCTCATGGCCAATGCCGCCAGGATGGGCCGCCGCCTCCTGAACAAGCTCAAGAAGCTCAAGAAGGAGTTCCCGATGATCGGCGATGTGCGCGGGCTGGGCCTGATGATCGGCGTCGAATTCGTCAGAGACCGGGAGACAAAAGAGCCGGCCGTCAAAGAAGTCCACGAGATCGCCCAGCAGGCCTTCCGCAAAGGGCTCTTGCTCTTGCCTTGCGGCGACAGCGTCATCCGCTTCTGTCCGCCCTTGGTCGTCAACGCCCGCGAGGTCGACACCGCCGTGGCCATCTTCGCCGATGTGCTCAGGAGTGTGCAGAAGGAGGGCCGGTCGATATGAGCAGCAAGGTCATGACCCTGACCCAGGCGGTCGGCGAGTTTGTCCGGGACGGCGATACGGTCGTCATCGAAGGGTTCACCCATCTCATCTGCTTCGCGGCCGGACACGAGATCATCCGGCAGAAGAAACGCGACCTGGTCGCCTGCCGCCTGACGCCCGACCTCATCTATGATCAGATGGTCGCCGCCGGGTGCGTCCGCAAGCTCGTCTTCAGCTGGGCCGGGAATCCCGGCGTCGGGTCTCTATTCGGGCTAAGGAGGGCCGTGGAGGAGAGTATCCCGAGGAAAGTCGAGATCGAGGAATACAGTCATTTCGGGATGGTCGCCCGGTTCATGGCTGGAGCATCCCATCTTCCGTTCATGCATCTCAAGACCTTCGAGGGAAGCGACTTGCCCAGGAAAAACAAGAACATCAAGTTCATCCGCTGCCCGTACACCGGAAAGCGGTACGCGACGGTCCCGGCTCTCAATCCTGATGTCGCCATCATCCATGTCCAGCGGGCCGATGAGGAGGGGAATGCCCAGATATGGGGGCTCATGGGAGTCCAGAGGGAGGCCGCTTTCGCCTCGAAGAAGGTCGTCATCGTGGCTGAGGAGCTCGTCCCGGGAGAGGTCGTCCGGGCCGACCCCAACCGGACTCTTATCCCCGGCCTGATCGTCGATGCCGTGGTCATCGAGCCTTTCGCTGCTCATCCGAGCTATGCGCTGGGATATTATGACCGGGACAATGACTTCTATGTCGAATGGGCGAAAATATCCAAAGACAAGGCCGGTCTGGACAGGTATCTCGCGGAGTGGGTCTACGGCGTTCCGGGACGCAGGGAATACAGAGAGAAGTTGGGGACCGAGTATCTGAAAAAGCTCGAAGCCGACAACCGTCCCTCAGGGTCGGTGAATTACGGATTTTGACATGGAAAACTATACGCCTTCGGAAATGATGGTCGTCAGGGCGGCCAGAGAGCTCAAGAACGGCGAAGTCGTTTTTGTCGGGATCGGGCTGCCGAACGTGGCCTGCAACCTGGCCCGGCGGCTCCAGGCGCCCGAGCTTGTCTTGATCTACGAATCCGGGGCTGTCGGCTGTGTGCCCGACCGCTTGCCCCTTTCGATCGGCGACCCCTGCCTGGCCACGGACTCGATCTCGGTGTGCTCCATGGTCGAGGTCTTCAACTACTACCTCCAGGGCGGCCTGATCGATGTGGGCTTTCTGGGCGGGGCCCAGGTCGACCGGTTCGGGAACATCAATTCGACGGTTATCGGCGACTATGACCGGCCGAAGGTGAGGCTCCCGGGGAGCGGTGGAGCCTGCGAGATCGCCATCCACGCCAAGAAGATCATCATGGTGCTCAAGCAGTCCCCGAAATCATTTCCCGAGAAGATTGATTTCGTCACTAGCCCGGGGTTTATCGACGAGGCGAATTCGCGAAGCCGATTCGAATTTCCGGGCAAAGGGCCTTCGCTCATCATCACCGATTTCGGCGTCTACGGGTTCACCAAGAACACGCACGAGATGATCCTTCAGGAAGTTTATCCCGGGGTTGCCGTCAGAGACGTCAAGGCGAATATCGGCTGGGACGTGAAAGTCAGCCGCCGCCCCAAGACCACGGTCCCGCCGACGGACGAGGAGCTCCGCATTATCCGCCAGGACCTCGACCCCGCCCGCATCCACCTGAGATAGACCTGACCGGCAATGCCCTGGCTGGGAGCTTCAGCCCGGAAGCTGCGGCAGGCCAGGAATCCCCGCTACTTCTTGGAATATCCAACTGAAAGGTTTTTTCTGTTCTAGAAATACCACCTTTTCTGCCAAGGGCAGGCTTGCAGGTGGAAGATGGGTGGTTTCTGAGAATGCCCCGTTGAAGAATCCGTCCCCTAAAAAGACAGGGCCCCTCAAGTCTTGACTGTTGGGTGCATAAAAGTTATACTATAGTGTAACTTTTCTTGGAGGGAAGGACATGAGGTTCGCGGGAATGAAGGAACTCAAGCAGAAGACAAGGGAGCTCCTTGAAGCCGCTGAGGTAGAGGACATCATCATCACGGCCCATGGGAAACCCACTGCAGTCTTGCATCATGTTGACGCCGACGACCTGGACGATTATCTATTCGAAAACGACCCGGCCTTCAAGCGGAAAATCGAGGAGGCCTGGCGGGAGTATCTTGCGGTTGGCGGGACTCCGATCGAAAAAATTATCGAAGGCCTCGAAAAGCGCCGTGTCAGTCAAAAAACTTAGGGTCGTCCTGGCCGGCTCGGCCGAACGGGATCTGAAGAAATTGGAGCCGGCGCTCGCGCTCGAGCTATGTCGGGATATGGCATCCTATCTTGAGGCCGGACCCTTGCCAATCGGCAAACCCCGAATCAAGAAGCTCGCGGGGTTTTCGCCGCCGCTCTATAGACTGAGAAGCGGGGATTTCCGGGCTTATTATCGAATCAGGGAAGGAGAAGTTGTGGTGCTGGCGATCCGCAATAAAAAGGATAGCGAAAAGTTTCTTAAGAGGATTGAGGAAAAGCGGCGACTCTATAGAAAAAGGGAGAAATAGCCAGCTAGCGGGGCAGGGGAGGCTTCACGCCGAGGGCTTCAGTGAGCTTTTTGTCCCGCTCGTAGATATCGGCCCGGAACTGGAGCGTTCCGTCATCTTCCATCCAGGCGGTGCTGTAAAGAAAATAGACATTGATCGGTTCGACCAGCTTGACCGTCCGCTCGTCTCCCGCATCGATAGCGGCCAGGATTTGTCTGAGGTCCCATCCCGGTTTTCCGCGGAGAACCCAAACGGCCAGCTCGACGGGCTTTTCCGCCCGGATGCAGCCGTGGCTGAAGGCCCGCGCCGTCTTGGCGAAATCCTCTTGGTAGGGAGTGTCGTGGAGGTAGATATCGTATTTGTTTGGGAAGACGAACTTCAGCCGGCCGAGGATATTCTGAGGTCCGGGCTCCTGGCGAACGCGGAAATCCAGGTTTTTTTCGTCGAGCTTGGTCCAATTGATAGACGCGGGTTCGATCTCCGCTTCCTCCTCGCCATAACCCCGGAGGATGACCATCCTGTTGTTCCGGAAATAGCACGGGTCCTGGAGGACGTAATTGACCGTCTCCTTAAGCAGCACGGGGATGGGAATCGTCCAGTCGGGATTGACGACGAGATGGGTCATCTGGCTCGTAAAGTCCGGCGTCTGCCAGGCCTCGCTCCCGACCACCACCTTCATGGCCAGGTTCTTGCGCGAGCCTTCAAAGGCCTCGAGCTCGAAGTTAGCGACGTTGACGTAGATGAACCTCTCCCCGAGGTCGTGCGGCAGCCAGCGCCAGCGCTCCAGGTTGGCCTCGATCTGCCGGCACCTTTCCTCGAGCGGGATATTGATGGCGGCAAGAGTGGTCGGGTCGAGGATTCCGCTGGCGTCAAGGCCATGACGGCTCTGGAAGCTGCGAATCGCCGCCTCCAGGGCCTCGTCAAAGATTTGGCTGGACTTCCCTTGCTTCCTGTCGAAATCGCCGAGGGCGAGCAAGCGTTTCCGCACCTCTTTGAGATCTTTTCCCTTGTCGCCCTTTTTTAGGGCCAAGCCTTCAGGGACAGGCTGCCATTTTGTTTTCCGGGCCATCTCACGGTAGGATGCCAGCGTCTTTTTGAGGTTTAGGTAGAAGGAATGTTGCGGCGGGAGGCTGGCTAGAGCCTCGGCGACTCGGTCCTCCGCCAGGGCATCTTCCAACAGCCCGGCCAAGCTCTCTTCGATGCATGTTCCCTGCCAGACGACCTGGTGCGTTTCCGGATCGGCTTTTCCGCGCGCCAGGTGCCCCGCACAAGTGAGAAAAGCGTCGGTACACAACAGATCGAAGTCGGCTAAAGTCTCTGGGGGGATCGGCCTCTTTTTTTTCAGGCTTTTCTCGATACTTGCAAACTGGCCCTCGATCTTCGACAGGTGATAATCCGACGGGTCGAGACCTTCATCTTCTGCCTTCTTCAACGATTGGAGCAACGGTCGGACTTGAGGGGGTATTTCCTTTTCTCCGATCCACGCCGGCCGATGGTCTCTTCGGGCATAGAAGAGACGAACGAGGTCTGGGGCCAGGAGCATCTCTCCCGCCGCCTCGCTCCCGGCTGCGGTTTTTTGACTGGTTTTCGCGAAGAGAATTCGTTGCGCCTGGGAAAAATCATCGGGGGCAGGGGAGACTTGGGCGGATCGAGCCGGCAAGCGATGGTGCCATGCCGGCTCAGGGGTCAGTGGAAAGAGAATCAACAGGGGAAAAAACAGGAAGATACGCGTGCCTAGTCTTCGGCTGGCCAAAAACATACTCCTGAGAAATTCTTGAACAAATCCCTCTGCCTGTCAACTTCTATAAATGCATCTCGGAGTTGCCTTCCCAGGATGCTCAATCTGCCCGTGGCCAATAGGCAGTTTATAATTTATAAATATATATTGACAAAATATAAATTTTGATTTATATATTATAATGTAATTGATTAAACTGTCAGGAGCAGGCGCATGAAAGAAGAGCGAATTGAAATCCTCAAGATGGTCGCTGAAAAGAAGATCACCGTCGAAGAGGCCGAAAAGCTGCTGCGGGCTCTCGATAAGGGAGAAGCCGAAGAGCGTGAATCCCGGTCTGAAAGATTCGGCCACAGACACCGGGGACCGTGCGGCCCAGGGGATTGGAACTGGGGCGAGCGCTTCGAGGGATTGGGGTTCAAGATGCAGGAGTTTTTTGACAACGCCTTCGGGTCCGTCTTCGGCGACGAATACTGGTTTGAGGGATACGAGACCGCCTCTGTCCCGGTCGAAGACCTCAAGCTCGATGGGGAGACAACGCTTGTCCTTACCAACCCGCGAACCGCCTACAAGCACGGGTCGGCGGACGTCAGCATCCGGCCGTCGGAGGACGACCGGCTTCACCTGGAGGCCGGAGAAAAGGGCAAATGCGAGGTGCTCCGGAAAGAAAATAAGATCGTCATCTTCTGTCACGATGACGCAGCGGTGCGCGTTCCGGCGACGATCGGCAAGGTCAAAGTCATTCTCGCCAAAGGAGATACCGAGGTCCATGACGTGCGGCTCCCTCTCGAAATCAGGGCGGTCAAAGGGGATGTTGTCGTCCGGAACGCCGATCATCCCCTCAGCATCAGAGCGATGAAGGGAAATGTCACGCTCGACCTGGCCGATGCCTACGCCGGGAAATCCGATGTTTCGGCCATGGACGGGGACATTAGAGTCACGGCCGGACCTCAATTCTCAGGCCGGGTGGAGGCCAAAGTCGGGAAGGGAGATATCCGCATCCAGTCAAAAGGCCTCAAATCCAGCGCGAACAAGAACGCCTTTTTCCGGACAGCCAGCGTCGAGCTCGGAGGCGGCTCGGGTGACAGCCTCCTCAACCTCAGGACCATGCACGGGGACATCACTGTGACGACAAGGGAGGACGGCCGATGAAAGTCCCGCCCAAGTGCCCGTCCTGCGGCCTTAAGCTCGTCGTTTCCCGGATGGTCTGCAGCGGCTGCGGCTCGACACTCGAAGGAAGCTTCGACCCCTGCCCAGTCTGCCGATTCGACCCGGACATCGAGCGGCTGTTCGACCTTTTTATGACCAGCCGGGGAAACCTCAAGGAGGTCGAGAGGCGCATGAACTGCTCCTACCCCACGGTGCGGGCCAAGATGGAGGAGATGTTCCGGAAGTACGATGAGCTGAAGCCGCCGCGCCAGAGCCGACTGGAGATCCTGAGGATGCTCCGGGAGGGCAAGATTACGGCCGCCGAAGCCGAGGAGATGCTGGCCAGGGGCCGATAAAAGAAAACGGCATCCTTTCTTCATCCGGCGACGTTTATCTATCGTAATTGACTAGCTCATGTGCTCCTGAGAGGAGTATCATTCTAGCGATGCGACGGAACGATCCGGATAAGGAGGCCTCATGAAAAGAAGCCGGCACATCCTGGTTTTTCTCGGTTCTTTAGCGCTGACCCAGCTCGCGGCGGCGCAGAGTAGCGCCGAAGTCGTAAATGGAGACCTGGGACAAAAGATTGACCGCTACCTGCAGAAGGCTGAAGCCAACGGCTACGCCGGGTCTGTGCTGGTCGCCCGGGGTGAAAAGATAATCCTGGCCAAAGGCTACGGCCTGGCCGACCGGGAGAACAAGGTCAAACAGAGAACGGAGACCGTGTTTTCGATCGGCTCGATCACCAAGCAGTTCACCGGCGCCGCGATCCTCAAGCTGGAAATGATGGGCAAGTTAAAGGTTACCGACCCGATCAGCAAATATTTCGGAGACGTCCCGGCCGACAAAAAAGAGATCACCCTTCATCACCTGTTGACTCACACCGCGGGGTTTGAAGGAGCCCTGGGTGACGACTACGATCCCATCGGGCGGGAGTATTACGTAAAGCTCGCCCTGGGTTCAAAGCTCCTCTTCAAACCGGGCGAGAGGTACGAATATTCCAACGTCGGGTTCAGCCTGCTCGGAATCATCGTCGAGCTGGTTTCGGGGAAGAACTATGAGGACTTCCTGTATGAAGCGATCTTCAAGCCGGCGGGCATGGAGAGGACCGGATATGCGCGGCCGGGGTTTGCTAAGAGCGAACTGGCCGTCGGCTACAGGGGCGGAGAGCGATGGGGAACCGCCCTTGACCGGCCCTGGCGTCCTGAGGGACCCGGCTGGCACCTGAGGGCCAACGGCGGGATTCTCTCGACATTGGGAGACATGTACCGCTGGTACCTGGCCCTGAAAAATAACACGGTTCTCTCCGCGCCGGCCAAACAAAAATATTTCGCCCCGCACGTCAAGGAATATGAGGATGGGAATTCCTATTACGGCTACGGCTGGGTCACCCAGAAGACAGAGCGCGGCGCCAACCTGATCTGGCACAACGGCGGCAACGGGATCTACAACGCCTTCATGGGTTTTGAACCCGAAAACGATTTAGTGATCATCGCCTCAAGCAACATCGCTGGAAAGATATCCGATGCCTATGCGAAGAGGATCGAGCAGATCGTAGTCGGAGACTACAAGGAGCTGGATGAGCGATTGCTCAAAGAATACAGCGGCGCCTATCGCCTCTCCACGGGCGCCGAGGTCGAGGTCGGGTTTGATGAGAATGACAACCTCCTGGCAACTTACCGGGCCAAAGAGCTGGTGGGATTGCTCGCTGCCTCGGGCAAGGAAGATAAAGAAGAAGTGGAGCGCTATAACCAGAAGGTTGAGGAGATGTTGAAGGCGGCCCTGGCCGGGGATTATACGGCCCTGGCTGCAGCCTGGAGAGAATCCCTCGAGGACGTCAAGACTCGGGCCTCCGCCTTCTGGGAGGCCAAGAAGAAGGAGTTGGGCGAAGTCAAGAGCCTCGAAGTGTTGGGAACCGTGGCCCGGCCGCGGAATCTGTTAACTTATGTCCGCCTGGATTTCGTCAAGCGTTTCGAGTTCTTCACCTACATCTGGGAAAAAGAGACCGGCCGGCTGTTGGAAATGCGGGAATCTGAAAATCTCGAGCGCCAGTTTGAACCGAGATCCCAGGATGAGTTCGTCTCTCCGGCCATCGGGACAACGATTATTTTCCAGAAAGACGAGCAAGGAAGTATCATCCTGACTATCAGGAAGAGCGGGGTGGAGACCAAGGCCAGGAAAGCAGCGGTCTAAGAGACAAAAAACGGGATTTTTATCGCTTTTCCAATCTGATATAATCCGGCCACACCCATATGCCTCGCCTCCGCTGCGCAATATCTGTCTCTGGCGAGGCGTTGACTCTAAGGGAGGTTTACCTAGAAAATCCCCCTCTCCTCTATCCTCGGTG
>JAFNEO010000012.1 GCA_017886205.1 Candidatus Aminicenantota bacterium
GATCATCGCCCAGGGCGTCATCCACAAGCTGCGCATCCGGGAGATCCCCATCGCGACGCGCTATTTCGAGGAGGCCAGCCGTATCGGCTTCCTGAGAAGCGTAGTCTATGGCATCTCCATCCTCAAGACGCTCGTCAAGTTCAAGCTCCACAAGAAGGGAATCGTCCGGTCCGGCCAGTTCGGCTGAGGTTGTGTCTGGAATTCCCCTTCTTTTACCGGGGTTTCAGTAAGAGAGGGAAAAGAGATAGGGGTTCAGCTCCGGCCGGATGCGGGCGTCCTTCCCCAGCTCGAGGATGATCGTGTAAAAGCTTTCTCTCCCCAGCCTGTAGCGGGGCGGCCTGGGGAGCCTGAGCTCCTGTATTTCTCTGACGGTCTTGTCTTGGACGAGGACTTCATCGAAGAGACTGATCGAGTAGTCATAATCTCCCTGTGTTGAACCCAGGGAAACCCGCAGTTCTTCGACCGGCTGTTCCGTTGTCATGTAAAAACGATAGGAGCGGCCGTCCTCGCGCAGCCGGAACCGCCCCGGCTCGATCATCCGAGCCGAGCGCGAAAGGGAATAGAAGGTGACCTTCTTTCCCGGCCCGAGCGCTGTGTAGGTCGGTTGGCGAAGGACCAAGCGGGGATAGAGAACAATCCAGACAAAAAAGACGGCCACTCCGGCGCAGGCAAGAAGGGTGTGAGTGGAAGCGCGCAGGATGACGGTTCGCTTTTTCGCAATGAGGTAGGCCCCGATGAGGAGAACCACGATCGCCGGCCAGATGAGGTTGGGAAGCCAGGTCCCCTCTCCGGACTTGATATAGGAGGGGAGGAAGTCAGTCAAGTGGAAGTGAAGATTGCTCAGGCTGAAAAACAGTCCGCCGCCTCTCTCCCGCAGACCGCGGGTTGTCTCCTGGTAGAGGTTGAGAGGTGACTTGAGAAGGAGAAAGACAAAAAGAAAGCTCAGGGCGGCGGCGAGGTTGAAAACATAGGACAAGATAGTTTTTTGGTTATGAATCAGGAAGTATCCGAGCCAGATGGATAGCCACCAGATCACGGATATTAGAGGCCGGGCTTGGGGGGCATACCCGGTCCTCTGGGTAAGGAAGGCGGAGACAAGCACATAGGGCGCCGTCAGCCCCAGCAGCAGCCAGAAATCTCTCCTCTTTCGCCGGAGCATTTCGACGGCGCCGAACAGGGCGAAAAAGAAGATCGGCGCGTAGAAGAAGAGGCCGTCGCGCTGGTCGAGAAAATATCCGGCCAAGGTTCCCCAGCGATCGCGCAAGGGGATCTTGAAAAGGAGGGCTTTGGCGAAGCGGATGAATTCCTCGCCTGTGTCCGTCATCTGGGCCGCCCAGGAGACGGTGGAGAGCGAATAGGTCCCGTAGAGGGCGTGTTGGAACTGAAGATAGGTGAAGATGACTACCGCTATGATCATGACGAAGAGGACGAGGGGTCCGCGGGTCCGCGGCCTCTTCGTCATGACCCAGAGGCCGTAGAGAAAGAGGGGGATGAACAGCGCGATGTACTTCAGCGCGTGGAACCAGAAAAAAGAACCGAGAAAGAATCCGCAGACCGCCGCCTTTTTCCAGGTCAGCTGGGCAGAGAAGCGGAGGATCCGGAAGACGGCCAGGGAGAGAGCGGCCACCACGATCTCCGGATAGATATGGATGGAGTAGAAGAAGACCGGCGACGTGAAGCTGGTCAGGAACCAGAGCCGCAGGGCTAGGTCGTCTTTCTGCCATTCGCTCCGGGCGTAAAGATAGAATTGGAGCGCGAAGAAGGCGCCCCACAGGCTCATACCCAGTCGGATGAAAAAGACGAGCGCCCGGCCTTTGATCAAAGCGCTGAGGGCATAAAAGGGGAGCATCAGGAAGGCCACTCCAGGAGAGTGGAAGGAATAGAGACTGCCGGGCTTGGCGCCGGGGACGACATGGGCCCCGATCTTACCTTCGAACATCATGAAACTGGCGTAATCCCGTTGCTCGTAGTTATTGGACAGGTCGAAATCCCCGTCTCTGAGCAGGCTGTGGCAGATAAGGAGGTAATGGGGTTCATCTCCGCTGAAGGTGACCCCCCCCGATACCAGGAGCAGCGTTCCGGCATTGAAGGCCAGGAGCGAGCCCAGGAAGAGGACGATGATCTTTTTTCTGGGGGAAAGGGCGGTGAACTTCCGGACCCAGGCCTGCCAGAAGGGAGCCTTGGTTTCGCTCCAGCGTTTGGCCTGAACGGCCTTGAGATAGACAAAGGCGAAGGCGATGACGAGGATGAAAAGCCTCAACCGCATCCCGAGGTCGTCCGAGCCGATGTAGTGCCGGAGAGTTAGGGGTGTGAGGCTGAGCAAGAGCAACGGAAGGTAAGTCGCGAAATCCTGCCACAGGACTTCCGGCTCCTTCCGGGCGAAAAGCCGCGAAACCAGCCGCGCATAGAGCGCCCATAGAGCGAGGAGGAGGATGAAAATCAGGGCGCTGAGGAGGACGAGCGAGACGGGGGACGGCTCAAAGGAATGACGAGAAATCCTGAACCCGGGGACCTGGTCGATCAAGAGGACATAGCCGCTCAGTAGAGCGCTAAACAAAAGGAACATGAAGAGAAAGAGCGGTTTCCCTTTCATCCGGAGAATGATGATTTATCTTATCATTGATTGTCAAGCTGTGCTATCATGAACCCGATGGAGATCTCTGCGGTCATCATCACCTACAACGAAGAGCGCCGCCTGGAGGACGCCCTGAAAAGCCTGGCCGGGGTCGTTTCCGAAATCGTGATCGTCGACTGCCAGAGCACCGACGAGACAGTCAAGATCGCCCGGCGGTTCACCGACCGGGTGTTCGAGCGAGCCTGGACCAACTTCGCCGACCAGAAGAACTTCGCCAACGGAAAGGCCATACATCCCTGGGTTTTCTCGCTCGATGCCGACGAGCGTGTTTCGACCGAACTCCGGAAGGAGCTCCTCGATCTCCGCGGGGTCGAGCCCGAGGTCGATGCCTTCTCCATCCCGCGGCAGGTCTTCTATCTGGGGCGCTGGGTCCGGCACTCAGGCTGGTATCCCGACCGTAAACTCCGGCTCTTCCGCAAGGCCAAGGCCCATTGGGAAGGCGAGTACGTCCATGAGAGGCTCGTCGTCGAAGGCCCGATCGGGAAACTGCGCGGCGCCATCCATCACTTCACCTACCGGAACATTCATGAGCATCTGGCCCGCATCAACACCTTCTCCGACTTGGGCGCTCAGAAGCTTTACGCCCAAAAGAAGAAGGCTCGCTGGTACCACCTAGTCTGG
The DNA here is from genome assembly GCA_017886205.1 of Candidatus Aminicenantota bacterium. GTDB lineage: Bacteria > Acidobacteriota > Aminicenantia > Aminicenantales > UBA8522 > UBA8522. Next base: position 3,257 of record JAFNEO010000012.1, read on the forward strand.
CTGCCGTTTTTCCGGTTCGTCCGGGCCTATCTCTGGAAGCGCGGATTCCTGGATGGATTTTCCGGTTTGGTCATCTCCGTCCTCACCGGCTATGCCGTTTTCGTCCGCTACGCCAAGCTGAAGGAGATCTGGAAGAAAGGAGAGCGGATTGAGCCTTTTCCATATTGATTCCGGCCGGGAGTGGCGCGGCGGGCAGAGACAGTCCCTTCTCCTGGTCAGAGAACTGATGAGAAAAGGCTACGCGGCCCGTTTCGTCGTCCAGCCGGACAGCCCGCTGCACGAAAAAGCGGCCGTGGAGGGGATTCCTGTCCTTCCTATCCGGATGCGGGGGGAGGCCGATTTCTGGGCGGCCTTCCGGCTGAGCCGGGCGATGAAACGCCACGACTGCCGGCTCGTCCACTTCCATGACGCCCACGCTGTCGCGCTCGGCTCAGCGGCGGCGCGGCGCGCCCACGTCCCGCTCCGGTTTATCTCCCGGCGGGTCGATTTTCCGGTGAAAGATAACGCGTTCTCGCACCTCAAATACACCCGGGATGTGGATGGCATCATCGCCATCTCCGAGGGAGTACGGAAGGTCCTCCTCGATTCGGGGATCCCGTCCTCACTCATCTCTGTCATCCCGTCCGGGATCGACTTCTCGCCCTTCCGCGAAGTGACCTCGCGAGACTTCCTGCGCCGGGAGTTCTCTTTTGCCCCGGACGATTATCTCGTCGGGATCGTCGCCGCCCTCGAAGACCACAAGGGCCACACCTATCTCATCCAGGCTTCGAAAATCTTGAAAGAGCAGGCGCCCAAGATCAAGATCATCGTGGTCGGGACAGGTTCTCTGAAGATGGATCTGGACCGCCAGGTGCGCGACCTGGGTGTTGACGACATCGTCTTTTTCCTCGGGTTTAGGGAGGACGTGCCGCGCATCCTCGCTTCGCTCGACCTGTTCGTCCTGTCCTCACATCTCGAAGGACTGGGGACGTCGCTCCTCGACGCCATGGCCAGCCGCCTTCCCGTGGTGGCCACGCAGACGGGCGGCATCCCGGAGGTCGTGATCAACCAAAAGACCGGCCTCCTGGTCCCGCCGCGGGACCCGGCGGCCCTGGCCCAAGCCGTACTGACGCTCTATCGCGACCGCAAATTAGCTGCGCGGCTGGCGGGCCGGGGTTTCGAGGTCGTCCATCAGAAGTTCTCCGCCGAGGGCATGGTTTGGAAGATCATCGATCTTTACGAGAAAATCGCCAGAAGAAAAGGCGTCCGTCTGAGCTGAGAGGAGGAATGATGAAAATCGAGCGGGTCGAGTTGGCGCTGTTGTACCTCCCCTACGTGCGCTTCTTCGAGACCAGCCTCGGCCGCGAAGAAGGCCGGGAATTCATCATCGTCAAGGTCCAGTCCGAAGGCCTGTGCGGGTATGGAGAGGCGGTCGCCTCGGCAACCCCCTCCTATAGCTACGAGACGACGTCGACCGCCTGGCTGATCCTGCGCGACTTCCTGATCCCGATGCTGTTTTCCAAGGATATCGCCAGGCCGGAAGAGTTTTACTGGGAAGCGAGACGTTACCGCGGCCACCCCATGGCCAAGGCAGGGCTGGAGCTCGCCCTCTGGGATCTCCAGGCAAAAAAGGCGGGCGTCCCGCTGGCCAAGCTGTATGGGGGTACGCGCTCCGATATCGAGGTCGGGGTGAGCCTGGGGATCGAAAATTCCATCCCCGAACTGCTGGAAAGGATCATGCAGTTCATCGGCGAGGGCTACCGGAGGATCAAGCTCAAGATCAAGCCCGGCTGGGACATCGAGGTGGTCAAGGAGGTGAGGAAGCACTTTCCCGACATCCTGCTCCAGGCCGATGCCAATGGCGCCTACAGCCTCAAGGACAAGGCCGGCCTCAAGATGCTGGACGCCTTCAGCCTGCTCCTGCTGGAGCAGCCGTTCCCGCCCTACGACCTCTGGGACCACAGCCGTCTCCAGAAAGAGATGAAGACCCCGCTCTGCCTGGACGAGAGCATCATCTCCGAGGACACGGCGCGTCAGGCCCTGGAGATGAAAAGCTGCCGGATCATCAACATCAAAGTCGGCCGCGTCGGCGGCCCGGTCGAAGCCCGGAAGATCCACGACGTCTGCCGTCGCGAGGGCATGCCGGTCTGGTGCGGCGGGATGCTGGAATCGGGCATCGGCCGCGCCCACAACCTCCACCTCGCCTCTCTCCCCAACTTCAAGCTGCCCAGCGACCTCTCGGCGAGCAAGCGGTACTACAAGGAGGACTTGATCGACCCGCCCATCGAACTCCAACGGGACGGCACGATCAAGGTTCCGATGGGCCTGGGGATCGGGGTGAACCCGGTCGAGGAACGGATCAAGCAGGCCACCCTCCGGGAAGAGGCCTTCACGCCCCAATGACGGATTCTTGACCAATTCATAGCAAACATATAAAATATATAGGCTTACTAGTAGTTTTGAGGTGGCGGAAGTAAGCGGCATTTTATCGGAAATCACCCCTCATCCCCATCGAGATTGAGCGTTGCTGGGAATGGGCCGCCTGAGAATGACCCATAATGGAGCGAACACATGAGCCGGTTAAGCAAGAATGACAGGAAATGGCTGGAAGAGAAATTCGGCGGCCGGGCCAATTTCAGCCCGACCGAGCGGCTCCTCTACGGGCACGATATCGCGGCCATCCCCGGCCTTTTCAAGCCGATCGTCGGGCGGACCGTCCCCAACGCCGTCGTCCAGCCGGAGAGCGAACAGGAGCTGGCGGTTCTCCTTCGCTGGGCGGAGGGCCGGAACATCCCCCTGGTCCCCCGGGGCAAGGGCTCTTCTGGCTACGGGGGCATCATCCCTATCCGGAAGGGGGTCGTCGTCGATTTCTATCGGATGAAAAATGTCCTGTCGGTCGATGCCTCCCAAGAGACGGTGACCGTCGAGCCGGGCATCACCTGGGAGCGGTTAGACCGTAAGCTCGAACCCCACGGACTGACCATCCGCCTCTATCCGACGAGCTATCCGTCATCGTCCGTGGGCGGCTGGCTGGCCCAGGGCGGCGCCGGCATCGGCTCCTACGAATACGGCTGGTTCGCCGAGAACGTCGTCAGTGTCCGCCTTGTCCTATCAGGCGGCGAAGTCCGGGAGCTGAGCGGCCAGGACCTCGACCTCGTTTCCGACGCCGAGGGGACGACAGGCTTCATCAGCCGGGTTACCCTGCGGGTGATGAAGAAAACGGACCTCGGCCTTACCGCGATCGCCTGCCCCGACGCCCACAAGCTGACCACGGTCTTTCAGGAGTTCATCGCCCGCCAGCTGCCGATCTGGTCGCTCGTCTTCATCAACCCGCGGATGGCGGAGATGAAGAACCGGGCTCCGGTCCGGATGCACCTCGGCCATCCCGCCGAACACAAGGTCATCCTGCCGGCCGCCTACATCGCTGTCCTGGCCTATCGTGCCTCCGACCGCGACAAGATCGTCCCCGTTCTCTCCGACATCCTCCACGACTGCCAGGGAGAGGTTCTCAGTCAGGCTATCGCCGAGCATGAGTGGGAGAACCGGTTCAAGCTCATGGTCGTCAAGCGGCTCGGGCCGTCTCTCGTCCCGGCTGAGGTCGTCGTCCCCCTCGAAAAACTCGGCGCGGTCATGGAGGAGATCGAACAGAAGATCAACCTGCCCGTGGTCAAAGAGGGCGTCATCGTCAGGAAGGGACGGGAAGGGAAACCCGAGGCCGTCATCCTGGGTTTCATCCCCAGCGACCAGCGCAAGTTCAGCTATAACTTTGTCTTCGGTCTGGTGCTTTCGATCATCAAAATCGCCGAGAAGCATGGCGGCCGGCCTTACTCGACCGGGCTGTACTTCGTCCGCAAAGCGAAAAAGATCCTGGGCCGGGACCGGGCGCTGCGCCTCAAGGCCTACAAGAAGGAGGTCGACCGGAAGGGGATCCTCAACCCGGGAAAGGTCATCGCGCCGAACTCGGTGAGCCGGGCGCTCGGACTCGTCAAGATTTTCGAACCGGCCGTCCGTCCGTTTGGCAACACCGTAGTCACCCAGGTCGGAGAGCGCTTCGATGGCTCCAAGCGGGGCATCCCCGGAGATATCGCCTGGTACGCCTATGCCTGTTCTCAGTGCGGCTACTGCCTCGACGAGTGCGACCAGTTCTACGGCCGCGGCTGGGAGAGCCAATCGCCCCGCGGCAAGTGGTACTGGTTGCGCGAGTACCTGGAAGGCCGGGTGGACTGGGACCAGAAGATGGTCGACACGATCATGGTCTGCACGACCTGCGAGTTGTGCAATCACCGTTGCTCTGCGGCCCTGCCCATCGAATCGAGCTGGATGAAGCTCCGGGGCAAGCTCATCCACGAGGACAAGAAGATGACCTTCCCGCCCTTCGAGATGATGGCCGCGGCGACCGTTGCCGAGGGCAATATCTGGGCGGGATACCGCAAGAACCGCACCCAATGGTTTCCCGAGGAAATGAAGGCCAAGCACGGCCCCGACCGGAAGGCCAAGGTCGTCTACTTCGGCGGCTGCACGGTCTCCTATGTCGAGAACGACATCGGCCAGGCGGCGGTAACCCTCCTGGATGCGGCCGGCGTCGATTTCACCACCCTGGGCAACGTCGAGAACTGCTGCGGGACGCCGATGCTCGTCGCCGGCAAGTGGGAAATTTTCGCTGAGACCATGAAAAAGAACATCGCCGCCGTCAAGGCTGCCGGCGCGGACACCGTCGTCTCGAGCTGCCCGGCCTGCGACATGATGTGGCGCAACGTCTATCCCGAATGGGCCGCCAAGCTTGGCCTCGAGTTCGGTATCACGGCCAAACACTACAGCGAGCTCGTCGCGGAGAAGATCAAAGCCGGGGATTTCCGCTTTCCCGGCGCGATCAATAAGAAGGTAACCTGGCATGACTCCTGCCACATCGGCCGGGTCTCTGATGTCTACGAGCCGCCGCGCGACCTCATCAAGGCGATTCCCGGAGTGGAGTTCGTCGAGATGATCTACCACCACGACAAGGCCCACTGCTGCGGAAGCGTCCTGACCCTGATCAAGGATCCGCTCGTCGCCCACGACATCGGCGAGATGCGCCTGGCGGAGGCGACGGCCGTAGGCGCCCAGACCGTGTTGGCCCTCTGTCCCTGCTGCGAATTCCAGCTCCGCGTGACCAAAGAGAAGAAGAATACGCCCGTCGAGATCCGCGACCTGGCCGCCTTCGCCTGCGAATCGCTGGGCAAGAAATTCGCCGACCCGAGCCCGGAAGTATCGCGGCAGTGGAAGGTCTTCGAGGGCATGATCGCGCTGATGACGCCGCAGGGGTTTGCCGACTTGATGGACACGATGTGGCCGGAAATGCTCAAAGCCATGCCCCTCGGGATGGGTACGATAATGAGAGGGATCGGCAAGCTGGGTCCGGTCGGCGGTTTCATGTTCACCTTGATGAAGCCCGTGTTTCCGGTGCTCTTCCCCAGGCTACTGCCCGGGATGATGCCCAAGGTGATGCCGGCCATGCTGGACCGGATAGGGACGATGATCCCGATGCCCGATTATATGGCGGAGCAGATGCCCGAGATGATGCCCAAGATCATGGACAACCTGATGCCCCACATGCTGCCCGATGTCGTGCCCCTCGCCGTTCCCAGGATGATCGCTTACCTGCGCGGCCGGGCCTGAGCAATCCTATTATTTCTTGGGAGCGGGCCGGACCTCGATCTTCCAGATACCCTTATCTTCCGGATAAAGGCCTTCGTAGGGAAGCGTCACGGAAAAGGACTTTCCTTGGAGGAGGTCACGGAACGGGACTTCGAAAACGACTTTGAAGTCGGGGAGGCTGGCCGACCCCAATTCGGATCCCCACCGGATTGGCGTTTGCTCCCATTCGGTCCAGAAACTCAGCCGGACCTTCTGTGGAGCCGTCCGGGACCGCGCGGCCGCTTCATCCTCGGCCATGGGTTCTGACTCGATCGCCAGACCCGTGGAAAATTCCCGGGGCCTCGCGCTGAGGAAGCGGGGCGAAAGGCGTTCCTCGCCTTTCTGGACATCGTTAAGGACCAACTTGGAGAATGCGCCTTTTCCCTTGCCGGAATTGACCTGGCAGCGGCCCAACAGGGGATCTTCGTCGGGGTCAAATTCGAAGGTGACGGAAGAGAAGAGGACCTTGAAAGAAATCTCGGCCAGGCTGTGCCGGCCGTCGGGGATAAAGGGGGAGGTCATGTCCAGTGAGAGATGAAGCTCATAATTGGGCGAAGTCCTTACCGATTTCTTCCGTTCTCTTGCGGCCGGGCGGGTGCCCCCTTTCCTGGTCATGACGCCCTTCGAGTAGCAGACCATTTCCTTGCCGGGTGGAGCTAGGTCAAAAGTCTGTTCGAAGCTGTTGGCATCCAGAATCCTGTAGGTTAATCGGGCTTTGAACCCCGGCGGGATGTTCTCGATGGCTTCGCTGTTAAAGATGAAAAGCTTCCCGTCGGCGTTCGGGCCGTCGCAAACATATTGGTTAACGAAGCCCTGGACATGGAACTGCCGGAAGACATAGGCCTTCCGCAGCCGGTCGTAGCTGAAGAATCCCCAGTTCTCGTGCACCTCTCCCTTCGGGTTCTTCTCCTGGGGGTCGAAGCGGGACTCGTTTCTGACCTGCAGATACTGTCCCCCCAGGACGAAGGCGAACTCCTGCTTTCCGCGGGACACTCCCGGCTTGCCCTCGCCGGTCCCTTCCCATTGTCCGACGAAGAATTGGAACGGCTTCCAGACATCCTGGGTTTTTTCCTGTTGCTGGACCGCAGGCCCGATGAGGGCAGGGAGAGCGGTCAACAAAATCGTGATCATCGTTTTTCTTATCATCTTGATCCTCGCCTCTGGGCAAACCTTTTTTCCTGGAAAGGAGCGGCCTGCCGGTCGGTCTCCATTATATATAATGAAGATGGCTGTAAAGCAAAAACTTTGTGGCTATGGCCGACCCGCTTTATAGCACGTTCTTTTTGCCTCTGCTTTTGAGGATTTGGTTAGCCCTGATCTAACGAAAAGAAGAATGAATAAAGACGCCTGGTCTTAGATGAGACCTTTCCAGAACGCGGGACAAAGCATATAATATTTAGCGCAAGGGATTATCCTTTGTTCATTCCCGTATCATGAGGCGATAATGAAAACATTCGGGATGTTGCTGATCCTTTTAGGTTTCGGGTTTGCCAAGGCCGGGGAGGAGACCAAGCCGCTTGAGGTTGTCCCCTATGTCGACCTCGGCCGTTATATCGGGACGTGGTATGAGATCGCCACCATCCCGCAGCGCTTCCAGAAGGACTGCGTCGGCGTCACCGCCACCTACACGCTGCGCGACGATGGGGCGATCGCCGTCCTGAACAAGTGCCGGAAGAAAACTCTCGACGGCGAACTCAAGGAGGCCAACGGCAAGGCCTGGGTCGTCGATAAAAAGACCAACGCTAAGCTCAAGGTGCGGTTCTTCTGGCCCTTCAAGGGCGACTATTGGGTCATCGAGCTTGACCCCGACTATCAGTACGCGGTGGTGGGCCACCCGGGACGGGAATACCTCTGGATTCTCTGCCGCACTCCCCAGATGGACGAGTCTCTCTACCAGGACCTGCTGCAGCGGATCGCCAACAAGGGGTACGACCTGGCCCGCATCAAGAGGACACTCCAGCCCTCCTCATAATGGGGCCGGGTTTGGTATCGATCACCCAAAAAAATAAGGGACGGCTCTCGGACGAGAGCCGTCCCTGGACTTTCCGCGGTGGCTGTCTTATTTGGCCTTGCGGACGTAGATGTTCCCCTCGTAAGTGGTGAGCTGGATCTCTACGCCGCCGCCGTTGATCAGGCTCAGGGTCACTTTTTCAAAGGAGACCCTATAGCCTCCTCCTTCCTTGCGTTCGTCCTCTTCTTTCTTCTGCTGGCTCGGTGTTAGTTGGACATCGAAATCGGTGAAGATCTGCCCTTCATCGGTCTTCATCTTCAGGCTGGCCTTGACGTCGAAGGGCAGCGTGATGTCGATATCGCCCTCCATGGCGCTGAAGGACATCGGCTTCCCAGGCGTGACCTTTCCGAAGACCGCCTTGATCTCGCCGTCCGATGAGTCCGCCACAACGGGCCCGGAGACGTTGGTCAGGATGATGGGGCCGTCGCTGGTCTCCACCTCGATCTCCCCGTCCACTCTGTCCACGGTCACTCCTCTTTCGTCATCGCGGCAGGACAGCCGGAGCGAGGTAGAAAAAGGAACCTGGATGAGCAGGTCTACCGACCTCTTCCCCTCTTCGACATCCACTCGGATGATATTCTCCTCTTCTTCGACGGTGAGCCCCATGCTCTCGATCTGGAGCATCTTCATGCCCTTGGCCTTCTCGGCCTGAGCCTTCTTCCTGGCCAGCTCTTCCTGGTCCAGTTCCTCTCCCTCTTCTGCCAGGGCGGCTTCCGACTCTTGCTCTTCCTTGGTCAGAGCCTTCTCCCTCCAGCGGGCATCGATGATGACGTCCTTGCCCTCATAGCCTCGGACGGCGATGCTCCCTTCACTGATGTCCACTTCCACCGTGCCCGGCTTGGCCGGGTTGGTAAAGCTCACCACCGCATGGTCGGCCTGGCTCTCTTGGGCGTTGTCCGCCAGTCCTGCGGCCCACAAGAGAACGATGATTCCCGCGAGTCTGATGATCGTTTTCATGATCTTCTCCTTATTTCATAGTGTATTTGATCAGCTGAGCTGGACCAGGCCCAGTTCAGCACGCTTTTTCACTTTCGGGTTCAGTTTTTCATCCTGGATGAGCCGCTCCAGGGCCCCGGCCGCACGCCTTTCCCGGATCTCGACTAGGAGGTTGACAAGCGATAGCTGGACGAGGGGCGAGGTCTGTCCAGCGAGAGAATCTATGAGTCCCTCTTTGACTTCCGGATGATCATAGAAGAGATAAAGGGCGTCCGCCGCGGCCAACCGGACATTGACGTTGGGATCATGGTTCAGAGTCTCGAGTAAGGTCTGGATGATCTCATCACCCGGCCGGTCGATCCGGGCGCTCCAGCTCACACCCATGAGCCTCTCGCTGGGGGAGGCCTGCTTGAGGAGCGAGACGGCCACGATCCTGCGCATGTCGTCGACCTCGCTCTTGAGACCGGCCACTTCTGTCCGCGCGGCTGAACGGGAGCGTACGCTCAAAAGATAACCGCTGCCCAGGCCGGCGGCGATGAGCACAAGGGAGAGCGCGATCTGATAGGCCGGCCTCCTGGGCATGAGCCGCCTGATCCAGTGGGACAGGGTTTGTCCAAACCCTTGCTTTTCCCGCTCTTTCTCCATGTCTTTCTTGTAGGCTTCGAGCATCTCGTAAAAGCGGCTCCGGAGAGCGCCGCTGGGCTGCTCTTTGGGCAAAACTCCCAATTTCGTCCAGATAGCGCTCAGGCCCTCCAGTTCCTCCCGGCAGGCGGGGCAGTCGGCCAGGTGGGCGCGCACTTCGGCCAGGGATTTTTCGTCCAACTCGCCGGCCAGATAGTCGGCGGATTTTTCTCTAATCTGTTCGCATTCGCATTTCATGGGGAAGTCCCTCCCTGGAGCTCGAAATAGATTTTTCCGAGCTCTTTGACGGCCCGGTGGATCGTCGACTTGATCGAGCCGATGTCGCAGCCCAGGAGTTCGGCGATCTCCCGGTATTTCATCTCCTGGAACCGGCTGAGCAGCAGAATTTCCCTCTTGCGGAGCGGCAGCCTGTCGAGGGCTCTCTTCAGCAGCGTCACGTCCACGTCCGCACTCAGGCGGTCGATGGCGGGGGGCTCGGCCACGGCCGGCTCCTCGAACTGCTCGTCGAGCGGCACCTCCGGCTTCTGCTTCCGCAGATGATCGATGTGGACATTGCGGGCGATCTGGTACATCCAGACGGTGAATTTGCTCTGGCTCTGGTATGTATCCCGGTACTTGAGGATGCGGAAGAAGACATCCTGGACCAGGTCCTCGCTGGCGCTCCGGTTTCCGGTCAGCCTCAGGAAAAAATTGAAGAGCATGACATGATGCCTCTCGAAGAGGATGGCCAGGCGTTCGACCTTACCCTCCCTGACCTCCTCCATCAGCCGGTTGTCAGATGTCGGTTCCACGAATCTCCTTGGTCACTCGGGCTCACAGATATAGACTTGGGTTCCAGGGAAAGGTTACATCAAAACGAGGTTTTTTGTTATCTTTAGTTGCCAAAGGCGAGCCTTTCCTCCGCCTTTCCAGTCTTGCCGGATGGGCGATATCTGGTATCATAGAGGATTCTAGGGAGACCTTAATGGACGCCATATGGGTCAAGGACCTGACCAAGACCTTCAAGGACGTGACCGCCGTCGACAGGGTGTCGTTTTCCGTCCCCGAAGGAGAGCTCTTCGGGCTTCTCGGCCCGAACGGAGCGGGAAAGACTACGACCATCAACGTCCTTTCGACCCTCCTTCATCCGACCTCCGGACAGGCCGAGGTGGCGGGCCACGACGTCGCGACGAGCCGCGATCTTGTCCGGAAGGCGATCGGTGTCGTCTTCCAGGAGCCCGCGCTCGACGGCAAGCTGACCGGCAGAGAGAACCTCGAATTCCACGCCATGATGTACGGGATGGGAAAAGAGGAGCGGCGCCGGAGGATCGACGAGGTCCTGGGCCTTGTCGAGCTAACGGACCGGGCGGCCGCGCTCGTTGAGAAGTACTCGGGCGGCATGAAGCGGCGCCTCGAGATCGCCCGCGGGCTCATCCACCGGCCCAGGGTCCTCTTCCTCGACGAGCCGACTTTGGGCCTCGATGCCCAGACCCGACGCCACATCTGGGACTACATTAAAAGTCTCAACCGGGACCACGGAGTGACGATCGTCTTGACTACCCACTACATGGAGGAGGCCGACATCCTCTGCGACCGCATCGCCATCATGGACCACGGACGGTTCGTTGCCCTCGACACCCCGGCCCGACTCAAGGACATCCTGGGCGGCGATGTCGTGTCCCTTGAGGTTGAGGGTGCTGTGGACGATCTGCTGGCCGAGATGCAGAAGCTCGAGTGGGTCAGGACCGCGAGCCGGCACGACGGCGTTCTGACCATGACCATGGAAAAAGGGGAGCGGCGGATTCCTGAATTGGTGACACTCACCCAGGCCCGCGGCGCCATCGTCACCAGCGTCCATCTCCACAGGCCGAGCCTCGAGGACGTCTTTCTCCATTTCACGGGCAGCACCATCCGGGAGCGCGAGGCGAGCGTCGCCGAACGCAACCGGATGATGATGGGGTTCGGGAGGCGCTGAGATGATCAGCCTGACCGCCGTCTATGTCATGTGGTTGCGCGAGATGAAGCGCTTCAGCCGGGCCCGGTCCCGGGTCCTCGGCTCGCTCATCATGCCTCTCTTCTTCCTGGCCTTCCTCGGCCTCGGGTTCAACCGGATGCCGATTCCGGGCATCGCCCCGGGCGTCAACTATGTCAAATTCCTCGTGCCGGGCATCATCGGGATGACGCTGCTGTTCTCCTCGACGATGCAGGGGTTGTCGGTCCTGTGGGATCGGGAGTTCGGGTTTCTCAAAGAAATTATGGTCGCTCCGGTGTCGCGGGTATCGATCGCCCTGGGCAGGATCGCGGGCGGCGTGACAACGTCGCTCATCCAGGCCCTGCTCATCCTGGCCGTTTCGGTCCTCCTGGGTTTCCGTGCTCACAACGGGCTTGGTCTCTTGGCCGCCCTGGGGTTTATGATCCTCATCTCTTTCACTTTCATCGGCTTGGGCCTGGTCTTTGCCTCGCGGATGAAGGACATGCAAGGCTTCGGCCTGGTGATGAACTTCTTAGTCTTTCCCCTCTTTTTCTTGTCCGGGGCGTTCTATCCCCTGACTAACCTGCCCTGGGCCATCCGCGGTCTGTCCTATGCCGATCCCTTGACCTACGGCATCGACGGTTTGCGGGCCGTCCTGATCCAGACCCACTCGTTTCCCGTCGCCCTCGACTTCCTCGTCCTGGCCGGGTTTGCGGCGACGATGCTATTCCTGGGCGCCTATTTTTTCGAGAAGAGTGAGAGTGTCTAGACGGGCATCCGCTTTCGCGGGGCAGTAATGCCGGATTTTCCCGCTCTTAACGAGCGATGTGTCTTTTCCACTCGAATAGAGACGGCCGGGGTTCATAGCGGCGGAGGGCTTCGGCCGTCTCCGGTGAAACACGTTCCAGCCAGGTGGCCAGGGAATCGATTTTTTGGCGGCTGATCTCGACCATGGACACAACCCGGGCAGTGACTTCTGTTTTCTGGTATCGGCCCACGAATTTTGGCTCGAAAAGGACATCCGTCAGCCGGGGGTTCGGGTTGAGGATGGCGAGCGGTGTGATACCCGCTTCCTCGAAAGCCTTCTCCCAGAACGAGAGAGAATACCCGTAATGGGTGCAATTGAGGCTGACTAAAAGGGGAGGCAGCGGCGGCCGGATATTCTGGACGGCTTCACTCACGAAGCCGGAGATGAGCATCTCGGTCTCGTCACCTTGAGGGTCGTTTTCGATGAAGCTCTCGAGCTCGGGGCAGGACTGCGTGTGGATGCGTTCGGCGGCGAACCCTTGCTTCTCCAGCTCTCTCGGATAAGTGCCTTCGGAGATCGTCGTCGGCGTCCCGAAGATGATGACGGAGGCTTCGGGGTGATCCTCGAGCCCTCGGGCGATGAGCTCCACCCCGGCCTGAACGATAGGGATAACCGGGATCTTCGTTTGGCGCGAGTACGGGGTATCTTCATAGAGCGTGGAGAGCGTGTTGCAGCCGATAAGGATGATGTCGGGACGACATTTTTTTTCCTGGCTCTCCAGGGCGCTCGAGAAGACCCGGATTTTTTCCTGCCGCGTCTTCAGGCTGTTGTAGCCGCCTTCGTTTGAGAAGAGAGCGTTGAAGAAGACGAAATCCACCCGCTTGAAGATCCCTGTCTCCTTCATCTTTCGGACGGCTTCGGCGACCACCGATAGCCCGCCCAGCCCCGAATCAGTGACCGCGACCGTCACCGCCTTCTTTTGGAAAAACGAACTCAGTTTGAGCTTTGATCCCGTCTCTTTGGTTTCGCCCGGTGAGAGCGACAAGAACACTGAGACGAGAAGGCCCAGGGACACGATAGACACGCTCAGAGTATTCCGAACCTTCATCTTCGTCCTTCATTCTATCAGAATTCCCGTCAAAATGATTTTTCACGCTCACCTTGCGTTTCCCGCTTAAGTCCAACCTTTCAAGCGGAAGGCGCGTATAAGATTGAGGGCTGGATCGCATTTGACTTAATCTCCGGTAGCCGGTATTTTAGGCCTTAGAAAGCCAGCCCCCGAGGATTTTGCCGATGAAATGCCCACGCTGCGAGTACGACAATCCCAACGACAGTGTTTACTGCAGCCGCTGCGGGACCCAGCTCTTGAAGCCGTCCCCTCCCGCTTCTGTGACGCGGACGGCCACGTTCCTGGCATCCCCTCGCGAGCTCACCGTCGGCGGCACATTCGCCGGGCGATATCAGGTCATGGAGGAGCTCGGGAAGGGCGGAATGGGGAGGGTCTATAAGGCCTATGACACCGAGATCAAAGAACACGTCGCCATTAAGGTGCTGAATCCCGAGATCGCCGCTGACGAGGCCGTCGTCGAGCGGTTCCGCAACGAGCTCAAGCTCGCCCGCCGGGTATCCCACCGCAACGTCTGCCGGATGTTCGACCTCGGCCGCGTCGAAGATACGGCCTACATCAGCATGGAGTACGTTTCGGGGGAAGACCTGAAGACGCTCCTGCGGAGGATCGGCCATCTTCCGTCCCGGAAGGCGGTGGCCTTTGCCGAGCAGGTCGCTGACGGGCTGGCCGAGGCGCACCGGCTGGGCGTTGTCCATCGCGACCTCAAACCTCAGAACATCATGATCGACCGCGAGGGCAACGCCAGGATCATGGATTTCGGGATCGCCCGGGCCCTGAAGACAAAGGGGATTACGGATCCGGGGATGATCATCGGGACTCCTGATTACATGGCGCCCGAGCAGTTCGAGGGCAAGGACGCCGACCAGAGAACGGATATTTATGCTCTAGGGGCAATCCTGTATGAGATGCTGACGAGCGGTCCGCCCTTCGAGGGTGAGACGCCGCTCGTCGTGGCCATGAAGCATAAGACGGAGCGGCCGCGCGATCCCCGGGAGACCAACCCCCAGGTTCCCGAGGCGCTGAGCCGGCTCATCCTCCGCTGTCTGGAAAAGGACAGGGAGAGGAGGTTCCAGTCGGCTGAAGAGGTCCTGACCGATTTGAGAGCGATCGAACGCCAACTCCCGTCGACGGGAGTGACCAGCGGAAGGATCACCAAAACGCTTCGCTTCGGGCTGAAACGGCCCCTGCGGCTCGGCCTCATCGCCGCGGCGATAATCGGCCTGGCCGCCGCGGGCTATCTTTTCTTCGGCCGGAGGGGACAGACCGTGGGCACATCGGGAGGGAAGGTGGCTTCTCCATCCGCCTATAAAAGCTCGTTGGCCGTGTTGCCGTTCGAGGACCTCAGCCAGCTCAAGGACCAGGAAGCGTTCTCGAGCGGGATCACTGACGACCTGATCACCAAGCTCTCGAGCATCGGCCAGCTCAAGGTCATCTCCCGCCAGTCGGTGATGCGCTTCAAGGGCGCGGAAAAGGACATTCGGGAAATCGGGAAAGAACTCGGGGTCGAGAACGTCCTGGAAGGGAGCATCCAGCGAGAAAAAGACAACATCCGGGTCAACGTCAAGCTGACCCGGGCAAGAGACGGGGCCAACCTCTGGGGAGAGACGTACGACCGCAAGGTCGAAAGCATCTTCACGGTCCAGGACGAGATTTCCAGGGCGGTCGTCAACGCCCTGCGGATCGAGCTTGTCGCCGGCCAGGACTACATGCTGGTTAAACGCTACACCCAGGATCCTGATGCGTATAATCTTTACCTCCAGGGCCGCGTTGAATGGGATAGGCGGACCGAAGCCGGACTGAAGCGATCGATCGAGCTCTATCAGGAGGCGATCGCCAAAGACCCGAATTTCGCTTTGGCTTATGCGGGCATTGCGGATGCTTATAGCGTTTTGGGACGGCTGGGGTTCGCGCGGCCCGCCGAGGTTTACCCCAAGGCGAAGGAAGCTGCAGAAAAAGCTCTCCAGATCGACAATTCTCTGGCCGAAGGGTATATCGCTCTGGCCTTCGTCAAGTACAGCTACGATTGGAACTGGCTGGATGCGGAGATCGATTTCAACTGGGCCATCGGTCTTAACCCCAACTACGCCACCGCCTATCAATACTACGGCTCTCTTCTGGCGAACCTGGGCCGGTTTGACGAGGCCGAGGCCAAGTTCAAGAAAGCGATCGAGCTTGACCCCAATTCTATCCCTATCAAGGCGTCGGTGGCCTCTCTTCATTATTATGCCCGCCATTATGATCGAGCGATCAGGATATGGCGGGAGATCGAGAAATCGGACAGCCGCACAAGCTGGGTGCATTACTACCTTGGGCAAGCTTACCTTCAGGAGGGATCGATAAAAAAGGCCCTCAGGGAATTCGAGAAAGCAGCCGAGCTTCCCGGTGGAAGTATTATCGCCGCCTTTGGAAGGGCATGCGCCTACGCCGCCCAAGGAAAAACGGAAAGGGCCCATGAAGAACTGGATGCTCTTCTGAAACGATCAAAACAGGAGTACGTCCCCTTCTATTTCCCGGCGGTGATCAGCGCCGCCCTGGGCGAGAAGGACCGGGCTTTTGAATTCCTGGCGATGTCCTACGCCGAAAGGGAGGCCGAGAATCTATTCCTGAAATTCGACCCTCAGCTCGATCCCCTGCGCGACGATCCCCGGTTTGATGACTGGCTCGAGAAAATGAACCTCCGCTGATACACAGGGGGTCAGGTCTCAACAATCAACAAATCATTCAACTTTGGGGACTCTTGAGGCGTAGGGAAGCTCGATGGAATTACTCGTAATCGCTGCGAATTGTTGAATGTTGAGACCTGACCCCTATCGGTCGCCGAAGCTCGTCCCGATCGACCGTGCCGCGGCGATCAGGGGATGGTCCAACGGGACGGTCCTGGATCCGCCCGCTGCGACCTCCAGAGAAACCGAAGTGACGGTGCCGTCCTTGACTGCGACCATCTGACCGTACTCCCGGCGGACGATCAATTCGACCGCCTTCGAGCCCAGCTGTGTCGCCAGGACGCGATCGGTAGCCGTCGGGGACCCGCCCCGCTGAAGATGCCCGAGGACCACGGTCCGCGCTTCGATCCCAGTCGCCTTTTCGAGCTGATCCTGGAGGACAAACCCGACCCCGCCCAGCCGCACCGGGTCGGCGCTCTTCTCGACCATCCTCTTGACGACGATATCTCCGCCCTTCGGTTTCGCGCCCTCGGCGACGACGACGATGCTGAACCGCCGGCCTATTCTGTTGCGCTCCCTGACCTTGGCCGCCACGGCCTTAATATCATAAGGGATCTCCGGGATCAGGATGATGTCGCCTCCGCCGGCCACCCCCGCAAAGAGCGCGATCCATCCGGCCCGGTGTCCCATGAGTTCGACGATCATGATGCGATGATGGGACTGGGCCGTGGTGTGGAGCCGATCGATGGCCTCGGTGGCGATGGCCACCGCCGTGTCGAACCCGAAAGTGACGTCGGTCCCGCGCAGGTCGTTGTCGATCGTTTTGGGTATGCCCACGACCGGGATGCCGTCCCTCATCAGGCGGTGGGCGATGCCCAGGGTCCCGTCCCCTCCGATGCAGACGAGGGCGTCTATTCCCAACGCCCGGGCGTTCCGGATTGTCTTCTTGGAGACGTCCCTGAAGACGATGCGGCGGCCCGCCTTAACGGCATATCGGTACGGGTTCGAAATCTTCGAAGCCCCGAGGATCGTCCCTCCGACCGTGAGAATCCCCGAGACATCGTCGTAGTGGAGCTTGCGGTGGCGGTTGTGGATAAGGCCGTCGTACCCGTCCTCGACGCCGATGACCTCCATCCCGTATTCCAGGATAGCCTTCTTAACAACGGCACGGATGACGGCGTTGATGCCGGGACAATCTCCTCCCCCGGTCAGGATGGCGATCCGATTCTTCCTGTTCATTCGGCAACCTCCAGAAGTCCGGATCAGCCACCGGACTCCTCCCTTGTTATAGGCCATAGGCCCGCGGTCCGCAAGTCCGTTGTGCATTCATCCGGGACCCGGACGCCCCGGCCCCATCTCCGACTCAATAGTCGCCGGAAAGCAGCCGGCCCTGAATCGACCTAACCTTACTAAATCTATAAAATATATTGAAATAATAGGAAATAAACGCTAAAATAAATACTCCAACCAAGGAGGCGGACATGGACAGCCGGAAAAAGACGGGCGGCCTGACGCGCCGAGATTTCTTGCGCAGCCTGGCAGCCGGGATTTCAGTTCCCTATCTCACCAAGCTCCCCGGCTTCCGGAGCTCGGCCGTGCTCAACGACCTGTTCTGGGTCAAGCGCATCCCCGACCATCCGTTTTATGACCCCGGCCAGCTCAACTTCCACATCGGGCTCGACTCTCTTCTCTACCTCATGGCCGACAACGGCCTCAAGCTTTATCGATCCTCGGGCGCCCATCCCTTTGCTGGACCGTCCGGGCTCATCGCCGCCGGGGACGTCGTGCTCCTCAAGGTTAACGCCCAGTGGAAATACCGCGGCTGCACCAATTCCGACCTCATCCGCGGCCTGATCCAGAGGATCCTTAACCATCCGGACGGGTTCAGCGGTGAGGTGGTTATCATCGAAAACGGCCAGGGCCGGGGAAGCCTCAGGTGCGACACGACGGCCGCCTATGGCGGAGACCCGAGCGTCCATGCCAACGCCAACGACGAAAGCCACCACTTCCACTACCTTGTCAACAGAGTCTTTAACGACCCGCGGGTGTCCGCTTATCTCCTCGACCCGATCCGGGAAAACTTCATCGGGGACAATGACCATGTCCGCAACGGCTACCGGAAACTCGAGAACGTATCCTACCCCTGCTTTACGACCGCCGGCGGCAACCGGGTTGAGCTCAAGGAAGGAATCTGGAAAGCGGGTGCCCACCACGGGAACCTCAAGCTCATCAACGTGCCCGTGCTCAAACATCACGATTCTGGTGGGTCGGAGATAACCGCCAGCCTGAAGCATATGTACGGCCTGGTCTCGATGTCCGACGGCCAGAGCGGGCTCCGCCACTACAGCGGACTCGGGGAGACCTGCGGTAGGATGATGGCCTCGGTCACGACACCGGTTCTGAACATCATCGACGCGATCTGGGTTTCCCATGCCTCCATTACTGGCTATCCGGCCAGCACGACCTTCCGGGCAAACCAACTCCTGGCCAGCCAGGACCCAGTGGCCGCCGATTATTGGGCGGCCAAGTATATCCTTCATCCGGTGGACGGCAACTTCCGGCACGATCCCGATTTCTCGGGTATCGACCGCTGGCTGGTCCAGGCCCGGGACACCATCAACGACCGCGGCGGCTTGCTCGACCCGGAGAAGGGGGTCCTCGTCGGCCGAGTCACCAAGAAAGAGGCGGAAATGCGGGCCCGAGCCAGCAATGCCGGCGATTTCCTAAACAACGTCCGGCTGAGCGTCTCCCGGTCGGGGCTGCACTTCATAGCGTCCGCTCTCGAGGCCAGGACGTTGGAAAAGCCCCTGGGCATCGCCGTTTCCGGCGCCAGCCCGCTGACCTGGAGGATAGAAACGGACGCCTCCTGGCTCAGCTGCGTGCCTTCCACCGGTTCTGGAAACAAAGATGTTGCCGTCCTCGCTCATACGGCCGGTCTCGAACCCGGAAAACATACCGGCCGGATCATTGTCCGCTGCCCGGGAGCGGCCAATGCGCCGCTAAACGTTCCCGTCGTACTCAGCCTTCTCGAGCGGCGGGGACGAGCCGACCACGACTCCAGGTCCAAGTTCTAAAGCCTCTCTAAAAAACTCCGCTATTCCGAAAACGGCTCTCAGGCCTAGGCCTCCGGACTGAGGCGAACAATTGTTTGAGCTTGCTCGGCTCGTTTGTTGAGTGATAGAGTGAAGCCTCCGCTTCGAGCTGCAAGTGCCTGCTCATCGAGACTTGGAGAGCTTTGCTCGGAGCACCGAAAAGGAGGAGCTGTGTTAAAACCCGATAAGTTTCTTGGCCTTTCGCTCGTCGTCCTTTTTATCGTTTCTGGGTTTATCCATCGGGCCGCGGCGCAGGAGCTGGGCGACCTGATGAAGGTCACGCCCGGCCGGGCGCGGGCCGTGACCTCATCCGACCCGAACCCGAACGGCAACCTTGACCGGATCAAGTACATTGCGTCCGGAGAGACCAAGGTTCTGGCTGATATCAAGGGTCCGGGCGTCATCCGCCACATCTGGCTGACGTTCAACGAAGCCCGGCCCAACTGGCTCGAGTCCGGCGGCTCGGCCCGGCCCGACGAGATCGTCCTCCGGATGTACTGGGACGACGCCAAGGAGCCGGCCGTCGAGGCTCCGCTCGGCGATTTCTTCGGGGCCGGGTTCGGTGTCCGAAGGGAGCTCAAGTCGGTGCCCGTCCAGGTCGAGGGGGGCGACGGCTACAACTGCTATTGGCCGATGCCATTCCACAAGCGGGCCGTCATCACGGCCACCAATGAAAACCCCACCAAGAATGTTCGCAGCTTCTATTATCATATCGACTACACCGAGGAACCCCTCCCCGAAAAGGCGGCCTATTTCTGCGCCCAGTACCGGAACGAATTCCCCGAGAAAACGGGCCGGGATTACCTGATCCTCGACGCCGAGGGCGAAGGCCACTACGTCGGGACAGTCATGTCGGCCCGGTCGCGGAGCCCGTTCTGGTTCGGTGAAGGGGACGCCAGATTTTATGTGGATGGCGATAAAAAACCGACCATCCAGGGCACCGGGACCGAGGACTATTTCCTGATGGCCTGGGGCCTGAGTCAAAGCCAATTTCCCTATTTCGGATGCACCTATATGAGCGAGGACTTCGAGGACCTGGGAGTGGAGTACTGCCTGTACCGCTGGCACATCGCCGACCCCGTGAAGTTCTCCAAGTCCCTCCGGTTCGAGATCGAGCACACCGGCTGGATGAGCGAGGACGAGACCGAAAGCGGCAAGGTCGAAGGCCATGTCGAGCGTGAGGATGATCTGGCCACCGTCGCCTTTTGGTACCAGGTCGGACAGCCCAAGAGATACACCCGGATCCCGCCTCTCGCCCAGCGCCTCTTCCCCAACCTCGATGTCATCATCGAAGGCGGAACGCTGGCGCCGGCGGCCAAGCATTCTCCGGGTCTCGTCGAAGTCCAGAAAGGCTACGACTGGACCGGCGAGGGCCAGCTGGTGTTCCAACCCGCGAGCGAGGATCCTCTGCTCGAAGTGGAATTTCAGGTGGAGAAGGAAGAATACCGCGGCTTGATCCTGCGCTTCACCTATGCCGAAGACTACGGCGTTTATCGAATTTATCTCGACGGGAAGAACGCCCGCCAGCCGGCGGATTACATGGCCGGACAGAAGATCCAGGATTACGACTTCTATTCCAAGGACCTCCGGGTCAAAGACAACTACTTGGGAAGCTTCAAGCTGGCGCTGGGCAAGCACACCCTGAGACTGGAAGGCCGCGGGAAGAACCTCTTTTCGAAGGGATATAACGTCGGCCTGGACTCGATCCGTTTGCGCGAGCGCTGGATTAAGAAACGAAAATTCCTGGGCTGATGAATCCTGAATAGAAGAGAAAAACCGGGCGGGTCTTTCTCCATGTCTAAGAGGATGATAGAATATGCTTATGGATGCAGCGGTCCGACGAATTATGGCCTGGGGGACCCTCATTCTCTCTCTCTGTCTGTTGGGTCCGGCCGCGCTGGCCTCGAAAAAGGACTCCCCTAATGTTCTTCTTATCACCATCGATACGCTCCGGCCGGACCGGCTGAGCTGTTACGGGAGTTCCCGCCTCCAGACGCCCAACATCGACGGCCTGGCCAAGAGGGGAGCGCTGTTCAGCCGGGCCTTTTCCCATAACCCCATCACTCTGGCCGCGCACGTCAATATTCTCCTCGGGCTGACTCCTCCCGCTCACGGTGTCCACGACAACTCGAACTTCATCGTCCGGGATGAATTCACGACCCTGGCGGAATGGCTCAAAAAGGCCGGCTACGAAACCGCCGCGATCATCGGCGCTTTCCCGCTCGATTCCCGTTTCGGCCTGGCCCAGGGCTTCGACCTCTATGACGACAACTACGGCGCGCAGGACCCGGAGGCTATGTCATTCGTGGAGAGGAGGGCCGAAGAAGTGGTGGACAAAGCCATCGGGTGGCTCGATGGCCGGAGCGGGCCGTGGTTCCTCTGGATCCATCTCTTTGACCCCCACCAGCGCTACAGCCCGCCCGAACCGTTCCTGAGCCGGTTCAAGGACGACCCCTACTCGGGAGAGGTCGCTTATGTCGACCAAGCGCTGGGCAAGCTGTTGTCGAGCATCGAGGCGAAAGGATTAGGGCCGAAGACCATCACGATCATTACCGGAGACCATGGCGAATCCCTGGGCGAGCACGGCGAGACGACCCACGGCTACTTCGCCTACAACGCCACGCTCTGGATTCCCCTGATCATCGCGGTTCCCGGCGCCAAGCCCTTGACGGTTTCGTCCAATGTCGGCCATGTCGATATCTTTCCCACGGTCTGCGATCTTCTAGGCCTGGAGAAACCGTCGCCTCTCCACGGCCGGTCGCTCATCCCTCTCCTCGAAGGCAAAAAGCTGCCCGAGCGGGACATCTATTTCGAAGCTCTGACGGCGTACTGCAACCGAGGGTGGGCACCGCTCAGGGGTTTCATCTCCGGGAGCGGGAGCAGCAAGTTTATGGAGTCGCCCCTGCCCGAGCTCTACGACCTGGAAAAAGACTTTGAGGAGACCCGAAGCCTGGCTGAAAGTCAGAACGTGAAGCCGCAGCGGGACCGTTTTAATAAGCTTTTTGCCGGCCTGGCCATTGCCGGCGCGGAGAAAGCCCGCCAGCAAATGGACGCCGAAACACGGGAGAAACTCCGCTCGCTCGGCTACCTGGCCTCCCCTCAAACCAAGGTGAAGACCGAGTTCACAGCCGCCGACGACCTCAAGACCCTCCTCCCTTACCACACGAAATGGATGCAGGCCACGGTGGCCCAGCAGAGCGGCCGGCTCGAGGAAGCGATGACGCTTCTCCGGGAGATCATCGCCGAGAGGAAAGACTTCGACCTGGCCTACACCTACCTGGCGAACTACCTCAAAGAGGCGGGGAGGAGAGCCGCGGCGGTCGAAGTCCTCAAGGAAGCCCTGGAAGCCAACCCCGAGAGCGTCCGGCTGATCACCGCTTATGGGATTACTCTGGTCGAGGAGGGGAGACCCGAGGAGGCCATCGGCATTCTCAAGCGCGGGATCGCCCTCATCGATTACGACCCGGAGAACTGGAACTATCTCGGGGTGGCCTACTGGAACATGGGCCGGTTCGACGATGCACTCAGCGCCTATGAAAAAGCACTCTCGCTCGACCAGAACAACCCGATCGTCTTCAACAACATTGGCACGCTTCATCTCTCGATGTACCTCAAGAACAAGGACGCCGGCGATCTCAGCAAGGCCGTTAAGAGCCTGAACGAAGCCATCCGGCTCGACCCGCGCTATGCGTCCGCCCAGAACGGTCTGGGCATGGCCTTGAAAATGCAGGGTGACATGGCAGGTGCCATCGAGGCCTGGAAGAAGGCTGTCGAGCTGAAGCCGGACTTCGGATATCCCCTCTACAACCTCGGGTTGACCTATCTGGCGATGGGCAACAAACCCGAGGCGCTCGGCTATTTCTTGCGCTATAAAGAAAAGAATTATAGCACCCTCCCTTCGGGGGAGAAGGCCAAACTCGACCGCCTCATCGAGAGTTGCCGGGAGTAAGAAATATCCAAATAAATGGATACCATCCAATAAGTTGGATATCCGACTTCTTCGTCCTTCCCGATTCATTATCTAAATAGCTGAAATTATTATATTTCCATATTCTGATTCTGGCCACAGTATTGGCATAAATATTGCAATATTTTGGGCAGGCGCTTAATGGAAAATCTTTGGAAGGAGGTGAGAAAGGGGAAACCTCATTTTCTCGATTGTCACAAGGCTGAGTGAGGCAGCTCACTCAAGGGAATGGATCTTCTAAGATGCCCCGCCCAACGGCGCGGGCAAGAGGAGAGTGAATTGAAGAAAACCCTAGTTTTAATCTCCTTAATTGCCCTTCTCGGTGCTTTTTCCTACGCTCAGGAATTCGGCAGCGTGAAGGGAACCGTCACGGACCAGGAAGGGAACCCCCTCCCGGGCGTATCCGTCACCCTCACCGGCGGCAAGATCTCCCCGATGACGGTTACGACCTCGGAGAGAGGAAACTTTCGGTTTGTCAGCCTCCCTGTGGGCTTCGACTACACCGTCAAGTTCGAGCTCCAGGGGTTTAGGACCGTGATCCATGAGAAGCAGGTCATCTCCTACGGCCGCGACATTAACTTCGACATCAAGATGGAGCAGGCCGCGCTCGAAGAGAGCGTCACGGTCGTCGGCCAATCCCCGGTCATCGACACCAAGAGAACCCAGGTCGGCGTCAACATCACAGAGCAGATGCTCATGAGCCTCCCGACCTCCCGGAACCCCTGGGTCCTGATGGCCCTAGCCCCGGGAATGATGATCGACCGTGAGGACGTCGGCGGCTCCGATGCCGGACAGCAGTCGTCCTACTACGGCCACGGCTCCTCCGGCGGCGACGCCACCTGGAACGTCGACGGCGCCAACATCACCGACAATTCGGCCCTGGGAGCAGCGCCCGCCTACCTCAACATGTCCAGCTTCGACGAGATCCAGATCAACTACGGCAATAACGACATCAAGACCCAGACCGGCGGTGTCCAGGTCAACCTAATCACCAAGAGAGGCGGCAATAATTACACCGGCAGCTTTTACCTGGATGCCGAGGACAAGAACTGGCAGTCCTCAAACTTGACGGACGATCTCATTTCCTACGGGTACAAGGGCGCCGGTATCAACAAGGTTTACCTCTACGGCGCCAATTTCGGCGGCCCGATCATCCGGGACAAAGCCTGGTTCTACGGCTCTTACGGAATCCAGGATATCGGCACCGTCACCCTGGCCGGGACACAGGACAACACCTGGCTCCAGTCCGGGTATGCCAGGCTCGACCTCCAGCTGATCAGCCAGCTCCGGATGAACTTCTTCTATGAGTACGACAGCAAGATCAAGAACGGCCGGACCAACTGGGGAGCCACCATGCAGGGGCCCGAAACGGTCTGGGATCAGACCGGCCCGACCCCGATCTACAAGGCAGAGGCCGACCTGACCCTGGGCAACCTTTACCTCAACGCCAAGGCCGTTTACAACCACAACACCTTCTATCTCCTGCCCAGGCTGGGGAAGCGCACTTCGGACGGAACCGGCCCCTTAACCGTCTACACCTATTATCCGGAGTTCTATGCGTCGGGCAACATCGCCGACTACGGGACCGTCCGGCCGCAGACGAACTTCAACCTCAACGGAAACCTGTTCGTCGAAGATGTCCTCGGCGGCGACCATGAGTTCAAGTTCGGCGCCGACTATGTCAAGGCTCAGGTCTCGAGCTTTTCCCTCTATGAAGCCAATCTGGTTATCGCCGAGTATTCGCCGACCTGGACGGAAGCCTGGGTCATCAGGGACTACTACAACAACTTCCAATTCAACCGCTACTCCGTTTTCGCCCAGGACACCATCACTTGGGGCCGGCTATCAATAAACATCGGTCTCCGCTATGACCAAGAATCTTCTATCGTCGCCAACGTCAACCAGCCGGCCGCTCCTTTCCTGTCCAAATACCTGGTGAACCTTAAGGTCGACAAGTTCGACCCCGGCATGAAGTCCAAGATCCTGTCCCCGCGGTTCAGCCTGATCTATGACCTCTTCGGCGACGGCAAGAGCGTCGCCAAGCTCAACATCGCCCGGTACGGCACCCAGACCGGTTACGAATTCGCCGGCCACCTCAACCCTGTTCCCTGGGCTGAGATCGACATCCGATGGATAGATTCAAGCGGAGACGGGCGGGTCCAGGAGAACGAGCTCGTCGGATCAAACGGGCTGGGCCCGGACGACATCTCCGGCTGGTCCTGGTACGGCTATTTCGACCCCGACAACCCCAGCCTTGCGAAATCGACAAACCAATATGATCCTGACTACAAGACCCCGCTCCTGGATGAGATTTCGTTGTCTTTCGAGCAGGAGATCATGGCCGATTTCGCGATCCGGCTCGAAGGCTTCTACAAAGTACGCCACCGCTTTATCTGGGACAAGGGCATCTTTAGCGACGGCTCCATCGAGACACCCGACAACTGGTTCCTGTCGGGAACCGAACCCGAAACCGGCGCGCCCTATTATGACCGCTATGAGTGGCCGATCGGCTCCTACCGGACCAACGCCAACAATGCCAGAGAAAAGTACCTGGCGGGCGAGATCGTCCTCAGGAAGAGGCTCTCCCACCGCTGGATGCTCGACGGCTCCTTCACCCTGAGCAGCTGGAAGTACTACTACAACGGCGACTACAACTTCGACATAACCAACCACCCGTTCTATGACGGCGGAGTCATCGCGCCCCAGTCCGGAGGCTCCGGCATCACCAATGTGTTCGTCAACGCGCCCTGGATGGCCAAGCTCACCGGCCTCTACCAGCTCCCCTATGGCATCAACATCGCTGGCACCTTCATCGCCCGGTCCGGTTACGTTGTTCCGCCCTTCGCCCAGATCTACCGGGACAATGTCGGCTGGACGAACATGTACGCCAACGAGAAGGGCAACGTCGGCAAGTTCGGCGACACCCGCCTCCCCAACTTCTTCGAGCTCAACGCCCGCATCGAGAAGATGTTCAACATCACCGACACCATGACCGTGACCGTGGCCGCCGATGCCTTCAACGCCTTCAACGCCAACACCACGCTGTCCGAGCAAGCCCGGCTCACCTCAGCCGTGTACGGCAGAACCCTGCGCATCATCAACCCCAGAGTGTTCCGGTTCGGCGTCCGGTTCAACTTCTAAGCAGTCGCCCAAGCACGAGTTCAAAGCCCCTTCCGGTATCCCCGGAAGGGGCTTTTTTTTGCCCGATTTCCTTTTGGGATGCGGAGTGATAGAATAAGAAGCTAAAGACACGAGGAGTGCGCGATGAGGATAAAAAGAACCGGCCTAATAGTTTTAGGCATGCTTATTACTTTCTCTCTCCTCCAGGCCCAGAGCTGGAAAGGGCTGGGGCGTCTCAAGGGCGTCGTCGTCGACCAGGACGGCCAGCCCATCGAAGGCGTCAAGGTCAAGCTCTACTCCGCTCGTGGGCAATCCGGGTTTGAGGTCACGACGGACGCCAATGGCGAGTGGTTCGCCAACTACATCCGGGGAGGCGGCTGGGACATCGATTTCGAAAAGACGGGCTATATGCCAGAGAAACTCAGCACCAACATCCCGGAGATCACCAAGAATCCGCCCATCCGGATCCAGCTCCAGAAGGTGGAGGGCCCGTTGCTCTCGGATGAGGTCAAGGCCGAGCTCAGCGAGGGCAACAAACTCTTCGAGGAGAAAAACTACGAGGTCGCCATCGCCGCCTACCAGGACATCCTCGTCAAGAACCCTGACCTCACCATCGTCAATCTCAACATCGGGAATTGTTATTTCGAGCTCCAGAAATACGACTTGGCTGAAGAGGCCTATAAGAAAGTACTCGAGAAGGACCCGAAGAACGCCGAGGCCATGCTCCTTATCGGAAACTGCTACTCGAACAGGGGTGATAATGACAAAGCCATGGAGTGGTACGGCCAGATCGAGTTCGAGAAAATTCGGGATCAGATGGTCCTGTTCAACATCGGGTCGAAGTTTCATGGCCAGTCGAAATTCGATGAGGCCCTGAAGTACTACCGTCAAGCCGTCGAGATCCAACCCGACTTCACCGACGCCATCTACCAGCTCGGGCTGACCCATCTGGCCATGAGTAGCTACAAGGAAGCCATCGGTGTTTTCGAGGAATATTTAAAGTACGACCCCGATTCCGAACGGGCCGGCCAGGTCAAAGGCTTCATCGAGTTCCTGAAGACCAAGATCTAGCCGGAGTCCAGGACAGTCCATTATGAAACGAAATCGCCTGGGGTCGGCTTTGCTGGCCTCCGCCCTCCTCGCCGGGTCGCTTTCCGGCCGGCAGCTCCGCGAGAAAGACCTTTCCCAGCCTTACCAGGACTGGCTGAAACTGGTGAGCTACATCGTCCTGCCCGTGGAGAAGGAGGTCTTCTTGAAGTTGACCTCGGACCGGGAACGGGACATCTTCATCGAATCGTTCTGGAGGCAGCGGGATCCGACTCCCGGGACTCCCCAGAACGAGTTCAAGGATGAACACATCAAGCGCTTTAGTTATGCGAACTCTTTTTTTCACCGGGGAACGCCCCGGGAAGGCTGGATGACGGATATGGGCCGGATGCACATCATCCTCGGCGCCCCGACCTCGATCGAACGCTTCGAAGGGATGTCCGGCATCCATCCCTGCCAGGTTTGGTATTATTACGGCGACAAGACTAAAGGCCTGCCGGCCTTTTTCGCCGTGGTTTTTTTTAAGCGCGGAGGATCCGGGGAATTTAAGCTCTATAACCAACTGTCCGACAGCCCGCTGAGTTTGCTCGTGGATACCAAGGGGGTCGATGTCACCGACTACCAGGCCATGTATGACAAGATCAAAGAGCAGGCCCCGACCCTGGCCGGTGTCTCCATCTCCATGATCCCGGGACAGTTTCCTTATAACTTCGTCCCCTCTCCCCAGAACAACTTCATCATGGCCAGTATCGTGGACTCTCCCAAGAAAAACATCAGCTCCGCTTACGCCACCCATTTCCTTACCTTGAAGGGTATCGTCAGCACGGAATATCTGACCAACTACATCGAAAGCACCGCCGCAGTCGCCCTGGCCAAAGACCCCCTTTTCGGGTTTACCTTCTGCCATTTCGCCCTCGCGCCAAAAACTATATCCATGGATTACTACGAACCCAAGAACCAGTATTTCTGTAACATCAAGATGGACGTGAGCCTGAGGGCGGGAGAGAAGATCATTTTCCAGTATTCCAAGGATTTCCCGGTCTATGTCCCTCCGGACAGGGTGGAAAACATCCGGGCGAACGGGATCTCCTTCCAGGATTCCTTCCCGGTGATCGAAGGGAACTACGGCCTGACCGTACTTCTTCAAAACGCGGTGGGCAAGGAATTCACGGTCTCCGAGCGCACTATCACGGTGGGCTCGACGTCCGACCTCCCTCAGATCACGGCGCCCATCCTGGGCTACGACTTCAAAACGGGCGCAAGCACGATGCACACGGCTTTCCAGTTCATGGAGCAACAGCTCCAGGTGGATCCCGCTGGGACTTTCTCTCCGAAGGATAAAGTCGCCTTCTACTTCAATGTCGTCAACCTGACCGAGGACCTGTGGCGGGACGGAGAAGTGGATATTCTGGTCCGCGGCCTCAGAGAGAAGGAGCCGATCCAGAAGAAGTTTAACCTGCGACTTCGCGATCAGCCGTTCCAGAGAACACTCGGGTTCGCTCAAACCATCCCGGCCGGAGAGCTGTCTCCCGATTATTACGAGATTCGTCTCACCCTCAAGAACGGGAAAGAAGAACCGGCCGCGGAGTCCAATTCCCAGTTCATCATCTCTCCCCAGGGAGATGTCCCCCATCCTGTCACCATCTCCAAGGGTTTTCCTCTGGCCAACAGCTTTGTCTATTATTACGGCCTGGCTCTCCAGTACGCCCAGACTGATAACCAGGCCCAGGCGGCGGCGAATTTTGAGAAGACGCTGGCGCTCAACCCCCAGTACTTCGAGGGAATCCTGGGCTTCGGGGAATTTCTTTTGAAGACGGGAAAGTATGACCGGGCCATGGAGATCATCGAAAACATAGCCGACGTGGAAGCGCACGGTTTCGACTATCGTCTTATCCGCGGTCGGGCGCTCGAAGGGAAGGGCGAATATGCCCCGGCCATCGCCGAACTCGTGGCGGCCAACAGGATCTACAATAGCGACACCAGGGTGCTCAATTCTTTAGGATTCTGCTATTACAAGACGGGTGAGAAAACGGGGGCGCTCGATGCCCTGAACGCTTCGCTCCGCCTCAACCCCGAGCAGAAGGAAATCAAAGAACTTCTGGCGAAGGTCGAAAAAGAGTTGAAGTAATCATAGCCTGATCAGGCCCGAATAGACATCCGCCCGGTTGGCCACCCGGTCTAAGACCTGGATGATGATGAAGTAGGCCCCGGGCTTGAGCTGGGGGAAATTCAGTGAGACGCGGGTTTCCTTCTTGATGAGGTCGAGTCTTTTCCCTTCGTCGAAGGCCTTGTTCGAGGCCTCGTCGAAGATCGTGATCTTTATATCCGCCAGCCCGCTGGTTTTATCGTTGACCTTGGCCATTTGATAATGGAGAAGGGCGAAGCTGATCTTCTGGCCCCCTGCCTTGAAGTCGGCGATGGTGATGGGTGTTGATCCGGCGGCGACGAAGTTCTTCAAGGAAACGACCTCAACTCCGCTCCTTTTGACCTTGACCTCGATCTCCTTTTTATTCTTAGCGGAGCCCTCTTTGGGTGAATAGACGAGAAGGTAATGATAATCTTCGAGCTGGGCGGCCTCTTTCAGAGCCTCCATCGGCTGGTTGTTAAGGGCCAGGTAACCGCCCGTAGCCTCGCTGATTTTCTTCAGGCTTTCCTCATAATCACCGGCGACCTCCTTGAGCTCAAAGTCCTGGTCAGCCAGCGTCCGCATAGATTTGAGCAAGATCAAGTGGAACGTGATGTCGTCGCTCATGAACACATCCTTCAGGGCGTCCGAAGAGATGCTCTTGGAGAGGTCGAAGCTCCTTTCCAGGTCATTCATCCGGGCCTGGATATTCCGGGCCTTGGCCTGCTCCTGGGGGTCAATCTGTTCGCCGAGCCACTTCGACATTTCCCTTTCCAGCCGGGAGGCGTTCTTGATCTTGGGGAACATGTCCCGCTGCTGGAAACAGACGGCCCACTTGTCACCCTCGATAGTCCTGACCCTCTGGACGAGGTCCAGGTAGAAGCCGGCATCAGGCATGAGGTACTGGCGGTGGTATTCGTCCCAGGCCTGGATGTATCTTTCGATGTACCGGAGCATGAGCTCGGCCAGAGACATCTTGCCCGGTTCGAGGCCCTGGAGCGCGGACACGAGCCCATCGGACTCATACCGAAGGTCCCGAAAGATCCTCAGCGTGTTCTGAGTGGAGATCGCCTTGAATTTCTGGAGCGACTCCTTGAGGCTGCGGACGAGCTCATCCGTTTTCTTTCCGCGCTCGACCGACAGCACCCGGTCTTCGGTGACGGCGATGATTTGATCGTCCGGCTGGAAAACCTGGCTGAAGAAATAGTCGATGGCTTGGCCGATGGCATCGTTGTAGTCGAAGACATTGAAGATCAGGATGAAAAGCCTTTTTTTCGGCTGAGGCTGAGCCGCCGGCGCCGGTGCAGTTTTACCGGCGGCGATGGTCCGGGAGATGATCTCGAACTGGGTGATGTCCTGCCGGACGCCGTTCTCATAGACCTCGAAATCGTCCTTGGTCAGGTCCCTGACCGCCTGGCCTTTGAGCAGGACGCGGACCGGGACCTCGACGGCCGTGACTGTCACCTCCTCTTGAGGGCTTTCTTGCGCCGATGCAAAAGACTGCCCGACGCAGACCACTGAAATGATGGCCCAAAAAAGAATGATCCAGCCGAACGAGACCCCGGCTTTCTTGGGAGCCGAATCGGGTTTTGATTTTTGTCTCATGGTTTCTTCCCCTGTAGGAATAGGATATATCACTTTGGGGAGGGCCCTGTCAAAAAAAGGGCACAACTTGGGAATGTCGACGCTCCCGCTCAGGTTTTTAACGCCNNCTCTTCTCTCCTTTCAGTCGAGAAACCGTGCCCGCTCAGTCGTCCACGGACTTCCTCACCCGCACCCTTCGCCTTTATCACAAAAAAGTGGGTGCCCTCGAAAAACGCCTCGGGAAGGCTAAACCTTCGAGGTCGCTTTGCCATTCCCAAGTTGTTCATCACAGGGATGGAGATGCTTCAGAAAACAGGACCCTTAAAGCTTGATCATACCGGAGTAGACGTCGGTCTGGTTAGCCACCTTGTCGACGGCCTGGATGATGATGAAATAATTTCCCGGTTTGAGCTGGGGGAAGCGGAGCGATATCTGGGTCTCTTTCTGAACGAGATCGAGCGCCTTTCCCTCTTCAAAGACCTTTTTCGACCGGTCGTCGAAAAGAGTGATCTTCACCTCGGCCAGGCCGCGCCAGCGGCCATTGATGCTGGTCATCTGATAGTGGACGAGCGAAAAGCTGATGGCTTGGCCGCCGGCCTGAAGGTCAGCGATCGTCATCGGGACGACCGGCTCGACGTAGTTCTTGAGGGAGATGATATCCACCCCTTCTCGCCGCACTTTGACCTCGATTTTGCGTTCCTTCCGGACTGAGCCCTCCTTGGGCTGATAGACCAAAAGGTAATGAAAATCCTCGACCTCGACGGCTTCTTTCAGAGCCTCGACTGCCTTGTTCGAAAAACCGAGATAGCCGCCCGTCGCCTCACTGATCTTCCTGAGGCTATCCTCATAGTCCTCGCCGACTTCGATAAGTTCCCAGTTCTCTTCGAAGAGGTTCCGAATGGACTTGAGCAGGATGAGATGAAAAGTGATATCGGCCGAGAGAAAGAGCTCCCTCATGGCGTCGGGGGAAGCCACCCGGGACAAATCGAAGCTCCTCTGCAGATCCTGTTGTTTGGCCTGGATGATCTGGGCCTTGACCTGTGCTTCGGGGTCAATTTGCATGCTTGTCCATGTTCTGAGTTGGCTATCCAGCGAGGAGCTCCTTTTAATCTTGGGAAAAAGCTCCCGCTGCTGAAAGCAGATGGCCCACTTTTCGCCTTCGATCTGCCGGACTCTCTGAACCAAGTTCCTGTAGAATTCAAGGTCGGGCATGAGGTATTGATTCCGGTAGGCTTCCCAGATTCGCCGGTAGTTATCATAGAAGAAACTGAGTTCTTCGAAAACGAACCGGGCTGGTTGACCCGGAGCATCACCCATCGCCTGTCTTAAAACCCTATCTGCCTCAGAATTCAGCTCGTGAAACGCCTTAACCATGTTCTGAGTCGAAATGGACTTGAACCGGACAAGTGAGTCCTTGACTTGGCCGGCAAACTCGTCCAGGGTTTTTCCCGGCGTGACGGTCAGAGCCTGATCTTCAGTTATGACGATTACCCTGTCGAGGGGATGAAAAATCTCGCGGAAGAAGTAATCGACGGCCTCGCCCACCGGTTCGGCGTAGTCGAAGATGTCGAAGATGAGAATAAAGGTGCGTTTTTTCGGCTGAGGAATCTCAGCCGGCTGGGCCTCTTTGACCGAGACACTTGGCTGAGCGATCATGCGGGAAATAGTCTCGATATGAGTGATCGCCTGCCGGATACCGTTCTCATAGACCTCAAAATCGTCCTTGGTCAGGTCCTTGACCGCCTGTCCCTTGAGCAGGACGCGGACGGGGACCTCGACCGCCGTGACCGTCACCTCTTCTTGAGGTTTTTCTTGAGCGGATTGCCTCCCCGGTCCGACTCCGATGAAGATGACGAAGCCGAGGGCCACCGAAAAAAACCGACGGGCTAGGCTTTTTTTAGGAGCGAAGGCGATCATTCTGAGAAAAACTCCGGGTCTTCGGCTTCCCCCAGCAAAAAGCATACTCCTCAAGCGCAGGTCTGTCAAAAGAGCGCCGTTGTTGTGTCGCTCTAGAAGATATGGTAGGTTTTGTGTCTCTTAAGAGAACCCGATGATCCGAGTCGGAATCGACACCGGCGGGACTTTCACCGACTTCGTCTTCCTGGGCCCGTCTGGGATGTGGATCCATAAGGTCCTCTCCACCCCCCATGATCCCGCGCAGGCCATCGTCCGTGGACTCGAAGAAGGCGGCGTCCTTGGCGGCAGGTTCGAGGTCATCCACGGCTCGACGGTCGCCACCAACGCCCTCCTCGAGCGCAAGGGAGCCAGGCTCGCTTTCTTGACCACGGCCGGTTTCGAGGACCTCCTCGAGATCGGCCGCCAGACTCGGCGCGAGCTTTACAACATCATGGTCGAAAAGCGCACGCCCCTGATTCCGCGCTCTCTCTGTTTGGGCGTCCGGGAGAGGACGCTGGCCGACGGCCGTGTCGAGAAGCCGGCCGACCTGGGCCAGGTCGAGGGGATCATCCGCAAGCTGAAGAAGGCGGGTGTAGAATCGGTGGCCGTCTGCTTTCTCCATTCTTATGCCAATCCGGCCAATGAGAAGCGGGTCTGTCGGAAACTCGAGGAGAAAGGTTCATCGTTTTCGGCCTCCCATCGAGTGCTCCGGGAGTACCGGGAGTACGAGCGGGCCAGCACGACCGCCGTCAATGCCTACATTGCTCCGCTCATGGAGAGCTACCTCGGACGCCTGGAAAAAACGCTCAGTCCGAACCCGGTGCGGATCATGCAGTCGAACGGCGGGTTCGTCTCGGCCCGAAGCGCCAAGGATAATCCGGTGTGCACCATCCTGTCCGGTCCGGCCGGGGGAGCGGTTGGAGCCAGAGAGGTGGCCGCGGCCGCCGGCTTCCCCAAAATTATCTCCTTCGATATGGGCGGGACCTCAACGGACGTTTCTCTGTGCGCCGGCGACATTTCCCTGTCGACAGAATCGACGATCAGCGACCTCCCTCTGCGCCTCCCCATCATCGATATCCACACGGTCGGTTCGGGCGGCGGGTCGATCGCTTACCTGGACTCGGGTGGCGCGCTCCGAGTCGGGCCGCAGAGCGCCGGCGCCGACCCAGGACCCGTCTGCTATGGGACGGGTGATGAGGTGACGGTGACCGATGCCAACCTCCTCTTGGGACGGCTCGATCCCGAGCGCTTCCTCGGCGGAACGATGAAGCTCTATCCCGAGCGTTCGCGGCGCGCTCTCGAGCGCTTTGCCTCCCGGCTCAAACTCGATGCCTTCGACTTGGCCGAGGGGATCATCCGCGTAGCCGATGCGACCATGGAGCGGGCGATCCGGGTGATCTCGGTCGAACGGGGGTTTGACACCCGCGATTTCGCCCTCCTATCGTTCGGCGGGGCCGGCGGTATGCATGCCTGTAGCCTCGCCCAGAAGCTCCGCATCCCGACGGTGATAGTCCCCAAGAATGCCGGGGTTCTGTCCGCGCTTGGAATGCTCCTCTCTGATACGATCAAGGATTACTCCCTGTCCGTCCTTAGGCTGGGCGATGAAGCCACCGCTTCTGAGCTCAACCGGCTCTTCCGGCCGCTCCTCAGGGAAGCCGGCCGGGACCTGGGGAAGGAAGGGTTCGCCAGGTCAAGAATGAGGCTGCTCCGTTTCCTGGATGTCCGCTATGTCGGCCAATCCTATGAGCTCACCGTTCCATTTTCGGCCGCCTTTCGTCGCGACTTCCACCGGCTTCATCTTCGGCGCTACGGCTATGCCGACGAAGAACGGCCGGTCGAAGTAGTGAACCTGAGAATCAAAGCAGTGGGAGTCACGGAGAAGCCGCGCTTCGCTGAGATCGAGCCCATGGGAAAAGACCCGGAACCGGCGCGGATCGACCGCCGGGCCATGCGCTTTGACGGCAGGAGCTATCGGGCGGATGTCTATGCCAGAGACAAGTTGGGCGGCCGAAACATCATCTGTGGCCCCGCCCTGGTCCTCGACTATGAGTCCACGGCGGTCATGCCGCCCCATTTTGTCGGCCGGGTTGACCGGTTTGGCAACTTGATCCTTAGACAACAGAAATGAAGAAAGTCGATCCGGTCGAACTCGAGATCTTCAAGAGCATCTTCGTCTCCATCGCCGAGGAGATGGGCGTCACTCTCTGCCGGTCCTCATTCTCTCCCAACATCAAGGAGAGGAAAGATTTTTCCTGCGCCGTCTTCGACGGCAGCGGCCGGACTGTAGCCCAAGGAGATCACCTTCCCGTCCATCTGGGGGCTATGCCGCTTTCGGTCCAGAGTGCCATCGAGCACGTCGACCTCGAGCCCGGCGATACCGTCGTCCTCAACGACCCGTTCCGCGGCGGCACCCACCTTCCCGATATCACGCTGGTTTCGCCCGTTTATGTGAAGGGGCGCAGCCGTCCGGCTTACTTTGTCGCCAACCGGGCCCATCATTCCGATGTCGGTGGCATCGCGCCCGGCTCCATGGCCTTGGCGACGGAGATATTCCAGGAGGGTCTAATCATCCCTCCGGTGAAGCTCGTCCGGCGTGGCCGGATCGACCGGGATGTGCTCAGCCTCGTGCTGGCGAATGTCCGGACGCCGGAAGAGCGCGAGGGCGACCTGACTGCCCAACTGGCAGCCAACCGGATAGGGGAGAGACGGCTTGTCGAGATCACCCGCAAATACGGGTTTTCGAAGATCTCGGCATACATGCGGCATCTCCAGGACTATTCCGAGCAGATCATGCGGCGGGCCATCCGCGACATCCCCGACGGAGATTATCTTTTCTCTGACCGGCTGGATGATGATGGGGTGGGCCGGAAGCCGGTCCGCATCCGGGTGACGGTCCGGGTCCGGGGGAGTTCGGCCGAGGTCGACTTCGGCGGTTCCGACCCCCAGGTTGAGGGGAGTGTGAACGCGAATTTTGCCATCACTCTTTCGGCTACGATGTACGTCTTCCGCTGCCTCATCCGCGGCGACGTCCCCTGCAACTCCGGGTTGTTGAGACCGATCCGGCTGCTCGCGCCGGAGGGGAGTGTGGTTAACGCCCGTCCGCCCGCCGCTGTGGCGGGAGGAAACGTCGAGACCTCGCAACGGATCACCGACGTCCTGCTGGGGGCGCTGGCCAAGGCAATTCCGGGCAGAGTGCCGGCCGCCTCGAGTGGGACGATGAACAACATCACCTTCGGCGGGACTCATCCTGCGACCGGAAAGAATTTCGCCTATTACGAGACGATCGGAGGCGGCATGGGCGCGAGCCCCGAAAGGGATGGGCTCAGCGGCGTTCACACCCACATGACCAACACCCGCAACACTCCGATCGAGGCTCTCGAGAACTATCTGCCGGTCCGGGTCAGGCGCTACTCGTTGCGCCGGGATTCAGGCGGAAAGGGAAGGTTCAAGGGCGGAGACGGTATCGTGCGGGAGTTTGAGTTCTTGGCGCCGGCGCAGGTGAACATCCTTTCCGAGCGGCGGAGGTTCGCGCCCTACGGGCTGGCCGGAGGGGCGCCGGGGAAAAAAGGGAAGAATATCCTGGTCCGGAACGGCCGGAAGATTAACTTGGGAGGAAAAGTGTCCTTCCGGGTGAAGGCCGGAGACAAGGTTATCGTGGAGACGCCGGGCGGTGGCGGTTATGGAAAGGCTCGCCCTGGAAAAAATAAAAAATGACGTGGCTTAGGGCGATAACACCTCAGGCGCGGAAGGCGCTCGTTTCCGCATCGCTCGGCTGGATGCTCGATAGCATGGACATCATGCTCTATGCCATGGTCCTGGCCCACTTGATGAGGGATTTCGGGATGTCCACGGCCACGGCCGGGCTGATGGGCTCCCTGACGCTTTTTGCCTCGGCGGTAGGAGGCGTCGTCTTCGGTCTGATCGCCGACCGCTTTGGCCGAGTCAAGGCCCTGATGGGAAGCATCCTGATCTATTCTGTTTTTACGGGCGCCTGCGGGCTCTCCCAGGACATCACCCAGCTGGCGATTTTTCGGGTGCTGCTGGGTTTGGGCATGGGCGGAGAGTGGGCGACGGGTGCGGCGCTGGTGGCCGAAACCTGGCCTTCCGAGCACCGGGGGAAAGCCCTGGGGATCATGCAGAGCTCCTGGGCCGTCGGGTATGCGCTGGCAGCGGCCATCACTGCCTTGGTCCTGCCGAGGTGGGGCTGGCGGGCCGTCTTTTTCGTCGGCGTCCTGCCGGCCCTCCTGACGTTCTGGATCAGACGTCATGTCGAGGAGCCGGAGATCTGGATAAAGAGCGTAGGGGAAAAGAAGCATCTCGCCTCTCGGGCGGGTCTGAGCGAGATCTTCCGCCGGCCGCTGTTGAAAGATACCCTAGTCACGACGCTGATGAACGCCGGGACGATGTTCGCCTGGTGGGGGCTCTTCACCTGGATCCCCGCCTACCTCGGGCTGCCCGCGGAGCAGGGCGGGATGGGGATGAGTGTCGTCAAGACGTCCACCTGGATCATCGTCATGCAGGTCGGGATGTGGCTGGGCTATGTGAGCTTCGGGTTCATCTGCGACCGCATCGGGCGGAAGAAGACGTATATCATCTACCTCTTCGCGGCGGCGGCGCTGGTCATCGTCTACAGCAGCGTCCGTCAGAACGCCGCCCTGCTCCTGCTGGGGCCTCTGGTCGCCTTTTTCGGGACCGGCTACTTCTCCGGGTTCGGGACGATCACGGCCGAGATCTTCCCGACGCGCATCCGCGCCTCGGCCCAGGGGTTTACTTACAACATCGGCCGCGGCCTGAGTGCCCTGGCGCCGTTCACCATCGGAGCCCTGGCCAAAGGGTACGGGCTGGCCCTGGCTTTCTATCTTACGGCCGGTTTCTTCCTCTTCTCCGCGTTCACCGCCTTCGCCCTCCCCGAGACCAAAGGCAAATCCCTCGATTAGCGAATAGGGGTCAGGTCTCAACAATCAACAAATTTCTCTTATCTCTAAAAAACCTTGGTTTTTGAATCGCTTATAGCGCTTTCATTTTTGATACTTTCTGCGATTTCCCTTCGTCACAAATATTGTTAGCCCCTTATTTGGCTTTTAGCGATTAAAATCCATGGCAAGGCCATTGAGATTGTCTTTCGATAACGCGGTTTATCATGTGATGGCGCGGGGCAATAGGAAAGAAAATATATTTTGCTCGGTGGCTGACAGGAGAGTCTTCTTAGACCTAATGAATGAAACATTCGCCAAGTATTCTGTTATCTGCTATGCCTATTGTCTGATGAACAATCACTATCATTTGTTCATGAAAACTCAGTTACCCAATCTTTCTCCTGCCATGCACTACTTGAATTCTTCCTATGCGAATTGGTTCAAGAGCAAGAATCGAATCGTCGGCGTCGTATTCCAGGGAAGATACAAATCCATTTTGGTGGAGGAAAACCGGTATGCCCTGTCGCTTTCCACATATATTCATCTCAACCCGATTAGAGCGGGGCTGGTCCGATCGTTGTATCAATATCCCTGGAGTAGCTATTTGGATTATATCGGCGGCAGGAAGTCAGTCATTGAACGGCTCGACACTTCACTTGTGCTTGCCCTGGCAACTAACCATGCTGGATTTACCCTCGGCCCAACAAAGAAAGAAATGGCCAGACGGCTGCAAACTGCATCTAAAACGTACGAGAATTATGTGTCGACAATGGACAAAATGAAAAATCCTCTTGATGAAGCTCATAAGGGGATTATTCTTGGTGGTCAGGATTTCATAGAAAAAATTGAAAGGCAGATCTCCTTTTTGGGTGTTTATCGGGAAATTCCAGCTACAAAGGTCCGGCCTCCCTGCCCATTGACGCCCGAGGATCTCGTTGACACGATGACGAGCTCCCTGGGGATCAAGAAAGAGACAATATTTGTGCAGAGTGGAGGCCAGAGGCGAAACATTTATTTTCAGCTTTTTCTATATTTATTGAAAAAAACAACTCCACTGTCACTCAAAGAGATCGGTGGTTTCATGGGTATGGATTATGCTGCTGTCCATCAGGTGGTCAAGAGGTTCGAGCTCAAAATAGGGTTTGACTCTGCACTCACGGCCATGAAAGATAAAGCGGAGCAGGCAGTGGCCGGATGGATATCCGGCGGGATGAGAGAGAAATTCCAGAAAGGCTGATTTGTTGATTGTTGAGACCTGACCCCATTTACCAACCCCCTTCCGCAGCCTCCTCAAGATCACCTCCCGCCTGTTCCACAGATAGGGATCAGCGGAGATCCGTCTTCGCTCATCCCGGCTTCTTTCGTTACCCGTCAAGCAACATCATACTTCCGGGTCCGCTCTTTCGTATATATAATAGAGCCTTGTGAGATGGGAAATGTCGCCCGTGGGCGAAGAATCACCGGAATTCTGGGAGGTTCTCTGATGGTCAAGTTCCTCTTATGGCTAATCCTCTTGGTCATCTGTTGGCCGCTGGCCCTGTTGGCGCTCATCCTGTATCCCTTCGTCTGGTTCCTGTCCCTGCCTTTTCGCCTCCTTGGGATCACGGTCAATGCCGTCTTCGACTTGCTCAAGGCGTTCATCACCCTTCCGGCCCGAATTCTTAGGGGCGGAAGAAAATAGAACCGTCCCCATTTTCGACCCATTTTCGAGAGGCTTACCCAGCCCTGTGTTTCTTGACACCTCATCCTCGCGTATAGTATTAGTTTCTCGCGTTGAGTTTGCCGGTCGCTTCTTAATTCTTGGGCAGGTCAGGAGACCTCCATCTTTTAAGGGAGAGATCAATGGCGGAGATTTTTGAGAAACTCGGGCTGTTTTATCTCGGGAAAATCACCGACCCGGCCAGCCAGGCGGTCACGGAGAACTACCTCCTCTACGATTCCAAGGACCTGGTGACCCATGCCGTCTGCGTGGGCATGACGGGAAGCGGGAAGACAGGCCTTTGCATCGCCCTCCTCGAAGAGGCGGCGATCGACGGCATCCCGGCCGTTATCGTCGACCCCAAGGGCGACCTGGGAAACCTGGCCCTCCTTTTTCCTGGTCTTCGGCCCGAGGACTTCCGTCCCTGGATCAACGAGGACGAGGCCGCGCAAAAAGGCCTCTCGCCGGACGATTACGCCCGTGACCAGGCCGACCTGTGGCGGAGGGGCCTGGCCGAATGGGGACAAGATGAAAACCGCATCCGGGCTCTCCTTGGCGCGGCCGATATCTCCATCTACACGCCAGGCAGCAATGCCGGTCTGCCACTGTCCGTCCTCAAGTCCTTCGACGCGCCGCCGGCCGAGCTCATCGAGGATACGGACCTCTTCCGCCAGCGGGTCTCCACCACGGTCTCCGGCCTTTTGGGCCTGCTGGGCATTCAGGCCGACCCGCTGCAGAGCCGCGAGCACATCCTGATCGCCAACCTCCTGGAGGCCGCCTGGAGCGCCGGGGAGAGCCTCGACCTTCCCGCTCTCATCCAGAGGATCCAGTCGCCGCCCCTCCGAAGGATCGGCGTTTTCGAGCTCGACGCCTTCTATCCAGCTCCGGAACGCAATAAGTTGGCCATGATGCTCAACAACATCCTGGCCGCCCCGGGCTTCGCCTCATGGCTAGAGGGAGACCCGCTGGAGATTGGAAACCTTCTCTACACCCCGGCCGGGAAGCCCCGCCTGAGCATCCTGTCGATCGCCCATCTCTCGGACCCGGAGAGGATGTTTTTCGTGACCCTGCTCCTAAACCAGCTCCTCGGCTGGATGAGGAGGCAGCCGGGAACCTCCAGCCTGCGCGCTCTTTTTTACATGGATGAGATTTTCGGGTATTTCCCGCCGGTCGCCGAGCCGCCCTGCAAACGGCCCCTGCTGACCCTGCTCAAGCAGGCCCGGGCCTACGGTCTCGGGCTGGTCTTGACGACCCAGAACCCGGTTGACCTCGACTACAAGGGGTTGGCCAATACGGGCACTTGGTTTATCGGGCGCCTGCAAACCGAGAACGACAAGGAGCGCCTCCTGGGCGGCCTGGCCGGAGTCGGAGGAAACATTGACCTAGATCAAGTCTCCGGCCAAATCGCCGCGCTCAAGAAACGCGTCTTCCTGATGCATAACGTCCATGAAGACGGGCCGGTCCTGATGAACACACGCTGGACGATGTCCTATCTCCGCGGCCCCTTGACCCGTCAGCAAATCAAACAGCTGATGGATGAGAAAAAGGGCCAGGCGGGGCCGACTGAGGAATCCGCCAAGCCGTTGGGCAAGGTTCAGCCGGCTTCCTCGTCCGCCTCTCCCGGCGCGCGGCCGCTTCTTCCGGCCGGAACCAGCGAGCTTTTTCTCCCGGGCAGCCACCAGGCGTCGGGGCCCGGGCGCTTGGTCTATCATCCAGCGGTCGCCGCGCTCGGCCAGGCGGCGATTTTCGACAACCGGCTGGGCCTGTCGAGTTCCGAATCCATAGGGCATTTCCTCGAACTCGGAGAGGAAACCATCGGCCTTCTCTGGGACAAGGCCGCCCCTTGCCGGGTCAAGGTAGAAGCCCTGGCGCCGCGGCCTGAAGAAGGAGCTTCTTTCCTGCCGCTGCCTTCCCGGGCGGCCCAGCTCCTGAAAACGGCGGAAGGGGATTATAGTGATTTCGTCACCCGGACCTTCGAACTGAGCCTGTGGAAGAGCCGGATGTTCGGCGAAGTCTCCCGGCCCGGCGAATCGGAGCGTGATTTCCGCCTCCGCCTGGGCCAGCAGGCGCGGGAGAAGCGAGACGCCGAAGTCGAGCGACTGCGCCAAAGATACGCCGCCAAGTTCGCCACTCTCGAGAGGCAGCTCATGACCGCGCAGCAGCGGGTCGAGCGGGAGCAGGAGCAATACAAAGAACAGATGACGCACACCACCATCTCCATAGGGGCGACCATCCTGGGGTCCATCCTGGGCCGGAAGGTCTCCCAGATCGGCCGGGCGACGACGAGCGCCCGAAGCGCCAGTCGCGCATATTACGAGAAGATGGACATCGAGAGGGCCCGGCAGCAACTGGAGATGGCCCGTTCGAGGCAGGTTGAGATGGAAAAGCAGGTGCAGGAGGAAGCCGCGAGGATCACGACCAGCCTGGACCCGAATGCGGAAGTCCTGCAGCCGATCGTCCTCCGGCCGAAGAAAAAAGACATTATGGTCCAGTGGTCCGGGCTGCTCTGGCTTCCCTATTGGCACCTGGACAACGGGGCGGTGGAAGCGGGCTTCAGGCTGGCTTAGACATAAAAAAAATCAGGTGAGGAGGGAATCGCGATGTTTAAAGAGTTCAAGGAATTCGCCATCCGCGGGAATGTCGTGGACATGGCCGTGGGCATCGTCGTCGGCGTGGCCTTCGGGGCCATCGTTGGCTCCTTTGTGGCGGACGTCATCATGCCGCCGATCGGGCTTCTGCTCGGGAAGATCGATTTTGCCAACCTGTTCATCGTCCTCAAGTCCGGGACGGTGCCCGGACCGTTTGCGACTGTTGCAGCGGCCAAACAAGCGGGGGCGGTGACGCTGAACTACGGAGTTTTTATCAACACGATCATCAGTTTCCTGATCATCGCTTTCGCCGTGTTCCTGGTCATCCGGCAGATCAATAAGTTGAGGGCGAAGGCCGAGGCACCGGCCGCGGCTCCGGCGACCAAGGAATGTCCGTACTGCTATTCCGCTGTCGCGATCAAAGCGACCCGCTGCCCCTTCTGCACCTCGACTCTGAAGGCCGAGTAGGGGGCATTTCCTGAAACGATTCCGCTTGGCTTCGAGTTCCTAGATCAGAGGTGATGAAGATGACTGGAATGTTGAGAGGGATCCGGCTGCTTTTTCTCTCGTTCCTGGCCGTGGCCGCTCTTGGGCAGAGCGTCGAGACGGTCAACGGCGTTCGCTTGGTTCACAACGGGAAAGAGGGGCAGTGGGGAAAGAAGCCGAGAGTCCAGGTCGAACTGGTGAGGACGCTGGGCGACGTCGCCGCTGAGGAAGAAGCGGTCGCCTTCTACATGCCCGCCGGCATCGCTCTCGACAGCCAAGGCAATCTTTATATTCTGGATACGGGGAACCACCGGGTCCAGAAGTTCGGCCCCGACGGCCGATACCTGGCTTCATTCGGACGACAGGGCCAGGGACCGGGAGACTTCTCCTATCCCGATTCCATCGACATCGACAGTGAGGACATGGTCTGGATCTCCGATCCCAACAATCAGAGGATCCAGGTCCTCACTCCGGCGGGCGCCGAGCGCAAGACCATCGGATTCGTCAAGGAGCGGGTCGGCAAGGTCCGTCGCACCAAATCAGGCCTGGTGATGGCGGGCGGAGGCGGGGTCTTTTTTGGCGGCCCGGGATTGGAGGAAAAGGAGCAGCCGCCGCCCAAACTGTTCAAGAAACTCGACCTCGAGGGCAAAGTCACGGGCGAATACGGCGAGCCGTTTGATTTCGAGCATCCGCTCCTTAATCAAATGGGGAACCAGGTCACGTTCGCAGTGGACGAGAGCGGCTGTGTTTACCTGGCCCACCTTTATCAGAACCGCCTCGAAAAATACTCGCCCGAAGGGAAGCTCCTATGGAGGGCCGACCGGAAGCTCGATTACAGCACCGACCCTCCCAAGGACAAAGGGAAGAGGGAAGCCAGCGGCGGGGGGTTAACCATCCGGATGCCCCGAATGAATCAATGCGCCGAAGGGATCGCAGTCGACAGGTCGGGAAGGGTTTGGGTTGTCACCCTGAACCGGCAGACAAGGGAGGAAGAGCAGGTCGGCGTGAATATGAGTATGACCATGAACGGCGGAGAGCGAAAGATGTCCATGAAGGCCCAGGGCAATACCGACCTGAGGACGACCGACATGTACAAGCTCGAGGTCTTCAGCTCGGAAGGCGAGTTGCTTGGAAGCCTGCCGCTCGACCACTTCGTCGACGGTATCTATATCAAGGGCGACCGGCTGTTCCTCTGGGACGCCATGCGCGGCGCCAAGTTCTTCCAATACCGGATTAAAGAGTCGTAGAGACGGCCTTCCTGTTGTCTAGGTTGTCCGCCCCCTGTTGACTTCCGTCGGGATTCCTTCCTCTCTTCCGTAGAGATGGTTGATCAGGGCCATGAGGACGTCGGGAATTCCCTGTTGGAAGTAAACGCCGATCTCGTACAGACCGTCATCGCATTCTTTCTCCCACTTGACGGTGCCACGAACCCGGACGACCTGTTTCGACCGTGAGAGATACAGCGTCAAGTTGAGTTTTGAGTGCAGCGGAAAAAGCCGGTCTGTCAAGATCCGCACGCCG
Organism: Candidatus Aminicenantota bacterium; assembly: GCA_017886205.1. Taxonomy (GTDB): domain Bacteria; phylum Acidobacteriota; class Aminicenantia; order Aminicenantales; family UBA8522; genus UBA8522. Next base: position 47,030 of record JAFNEO010000012.1, read on the forward strand.
GAGAGCGAAATATCCTTGGTGAAGGCATTGGTCGTCAGAGCGTCGCCCTGGCCTCCCGCGGGAGAGACTTCAATGACCACCCGGTTCTCTTCCTTGACTCTCTTGTCTCTTCGCCTTTCGGTCATAGGATAAACCTCTGTGCGGCGCTTCAGTTTTCTGAACGTACGACGCGGACTCAGTCTGCCCTTATAATAAAGATTCTCGAGGGTCCGAGTGAATCGCCGCTCCCGATGAATCCAGGGGTGAATTTCTTCTTCTGTCCTCACCCCCAGGCGGTAACACATCCAGTCCCCCAGGCTGTGACTCCCTCTCAGAGTTCGCACCACATGAGTTGATAGAGCTCCCCTTGCCGGTCATCTCGAGACAACGGGCACGGTTACATGCGACGCGTATTCGGCCGATCGATAAATGCGCTGCGTCGCGATCCGGAAATCTTCGGCCCCGGCCTCGAAGATATTCGGGACGAAGATCTGGGGGTTCCGGTCGACGAGAGGGAACAAGGTGCTCTGGACCTGCACCATGATCCGGTGTCCTTTCTTAAAGCAGTAGTTTTGAGTGTGCAGGTCGATGATGTAGGCTTTGACCTCGTTCGGCGCGGTCGGCTCGGGCCGTTCGAAGCTCTGGCGATAGCGTCCCCGGAAGACTTCGTTGGCGACCATAAGCTGGTATCCAGCCATCCTCCAATCCTCCGCTGTCCTCTCGGGGAAGACATCGATCAGCTTGACGACCCAGTCGCTGTCGGAGCCAGTAGTCGAAGCGAACAGGTGGGCGACGATCTTTCCGGCGATCGAGATGTCCTCCTCGAGCAGTGCGCTCTCCCAGCTCAGGACGTCCGGTCGGTCGTCCACGAACCGCTGGTCTTCCACCAGCCAGGTCGACCAGTTGGAGCCGCCGGAAAAATAGGTGGCCTGGACCGGGCGATGGCGGTAGGGCACCGGGTGATCGGGGTCTGAGACGTAGCTGTCGAAGACGGCCTCCGTGGTTTCCGGAGGGGCTTCGAACGAGAGCCTGCCGCCCGGATGAAAATAGAGGTTCTTGTCGCTTGTCGGTGACTTCGGCGGCCAGTCATCCCAGGTGCGCCAGGCGTTGACGCCGGCCTCGAAGGTTACGGCCTCGAATCCCGGAGTTTCCCCCTTGTCCTTGAGGAAAAAGGCAAACCAGGGCGCCTGGATTTTCTCCCGGAAATAGCTGCCGGTCGGGCTGCCGAATTTGACCGGGCCGAGGCTGCTGCCGTCGCCCCGGTACCAGCCGCCGTGATTCCAGGGGCCGACGACCAGAAAGTTCAGATTCCTGTCGTCATGCTGTTCCAGGACTTCGTAAATCCGCAGCGGACCGTAGAAGTCCTCTTGGTCCCACCATCCTCCGACATTCAGCGTGGGAACCCGGACGCTCGCGAGATAGGGGACGAGGGTCTGCCGTTTCCAGAAGTCGTCGTAGTTCGGATGGGCCACGAAGTCATTCCAGGTCGGGATTTTGCCGTGCAGGTAATGGGCGTTCACGTTGGACAGGGCGCCGAGGGCCAGGTACCAATCAAAGGTGTCATAGCGGTCGAACCCGAACGATTCGGTCTCCTTGGATGACTCCATGGAGGCGGCGTACTCGAAGCCGTAGCTCAGGCGGAAGGCCCCGTTGTGGAAAAAGTCGTCGCCGAGCCACATGTCCGCCGGAGACGCCTGGGGCGAGACTGCCCGGAGCGCCGGGTGCGGCTCGAGCATGGCCATGGCCGTCAGCCAGCCGTCATAGGACACGCCGAGCTGGCCGACGCGGCCGTTGTTGTTGGGGACGTTGACGATGAGCCACTCGACCGTATCATAGGCATCTGTCGCCTCGTCGATCGACCGTGGGTCTTGGCGGTCCCGCACCGGCCTTTGCATCACAAAGCTCCCTTCCGAGCCGAAGCGTCCGCGGATGTCCTGGAAGACGAAGATGTACCCATCGTCGGCCAGTTCCTTGTAGCTCCCACGCAGGCGGTTGGCCGAGCCGGCAATCCCGTAGGGGGTGCGGTTCATGACGATCGGTAGGGTCTGGGTTATCTGCTTGGGGGTGTAAATAATAGTGTGCAGCTTGATCCCGTCGCGCANNTTTCCCCAGCGAGGAAACTCGCTCCGCATCCTCCTTCGCTCTTCTCTCCTTTCAGTCGAGAAACCCTGCCCGCTCAGTCGTCCACGGACTTCCTCACCCACACCCTTCGCCTTGAGCAATAAAGGAGATCCGTGCCCGCTGCGCTTCGAAGGGCTTTCTGAGGGACTCTCCCGAGCTCAGTGGAAAAAAAGCGCCAAAAATGGTAAATTCTAGGGGCTCCTGACGAGAAGATTCCGGTGGGCGGTTAGCTCAGCTGGGAGAGCGCGGCGTTCGCATCGCCGAGGTCGGGGGTTCGAGTCCCCTACCGTCCACCAATTTTTTTCCCGGGCGTCAGGCGGCGTGCTGCGATGATCGGAAGAGAAATCTGGGTCCTGGCGGGTACAGCGGCCACGCTCGGTTTCGTCCACACTGTCATCGGTCCCGACCATTATCTTCCCTTTATCGTGATGAGCCGGGCCAGACGTTGGTCTCTCCCCAAGACGCTTTTGATCTCTTTTCTCTCCGGGCTCGGCCATGTCCTGAGCTCGGTCGTCCTGGGTTTCGTCGGCATCGCCCTGGGGATCGCAGTGGCCCGGTTGGAAGGGATGGAGTCCGTGCGGGGGAGCCTGGCCGCCTGGCTTCTGATCGGCTTCGGGTTCGCCTATTTCGTCTGGGGGCTCTGGCGGGCGCTCAAGAGGAGGCCCCATTCTCATGCCCATGTCCACTCTCAAGGTGAAGAGCATGAGCACGGTCACGTCCATCAGTCCGACCATTATCATCTCCACGGTCGCAAGGCTAAGTCTTCCCTTACGCCCTGGATCCTCTTCACCATCTTCGTCTTCGGGCCCTGCGAGCCGCTCATCCCTCTCGTGATGTACCCGGCCGCCAAGCACAACACGCTCGGCGTCGTCCTGGTCACCGCGGCCTTCGGCCTGACGACCATCGGCACCATGCTGGTCCTCATCACCCTCTCGTCCTGGGGGTTGAGCTTCTTGCCGCTCGGGAAGCTGGAACGGTACGTTCATGCTTTGGCCGGGGCGATGATCTTCATCTCCGGCCTCAGCGTCCGATTTCTGGGCCTTTAAGCAGACTGCATTAAGAGAAGCCCGGGGCGATGAAATTTATTGTCGACTGCATGCTGGGGAAGCTGGCCAAGTGGCTCAAGATCCTCGGCTTCGATGCCATCTACCTGAACAGGGCCGAGGACCGCGACCTCCTTCGTCTGGCCCGGCGCGAAAAGCGCGTCCTCCTGACCAAGGACCAGGAGCTGCTTCAAGCCGCCGCCGGCCTTCCCAGGCTTTTTGTTGAGAGCGACAACTGGCAGGAGCAGCTCACACAGGTCCTCGAGGCCTTCCGGTTGCGGAACCGAGCCAAGCCGCATTCGCGCTGTCTTCTCTGCAATGTCGAGCTCAAGAGAATCCCGAAGAGGATGGCCAGGAATCTGGTGCCGCCGTTCGTCTTCGAGCGGACTCCTTCTTTTGCCATCTGCCCGTCGTGCGGCCGCGTCTTCTGGCCGGGGACCCACTTCGAAGACATGGATCTGAAGATCGCCCGGATCTTGCGGAAAAGGACGAACCGAAGAAAAAAAACAAGGGATCGCAGGAAAAGGCAGGAGCCGCCGCGGGGTGATAATCAAAACGGCTCGATTTTCGTATGATATATAGAGACCGGAGAGAAGAAGGAGGACACATGCTTATCACGACGAATCCCCAGATCGAAGGCAAGAAAGTCAGGGCCTATCTCGGCGTGGTCAGCGCCAGCGGCACAGCCGTCAAGTATGAGGAAGCATAAGGAGGGATCGGTATGGACAGGCATGTTCAGCTCATCGGCATACTTTGGATCGTTTACGGAATTATGGGGCTTCTGTTCGCTTTCGTCGTCTTTCTAGTCCTTTTTGGGGTGTCCTTCATCCCTGACATGGGCAACATCGCGCCCGGAATCCTGAGGCTTATCGCCTGGATTTCCAGCCTTTTCTTCCTGGCCCTGGCGCTGCCACAGATCATCGCCGGGATGGGCCTGATGAAACGGAAAGAATGGGGACGGATCTTGACCCTCATCGTTTCGTTCTTCCATCTGATCAGCTTTCCGCTGGGGACGGCCCTGGGCATCTACTCGTTCGTCATCCTCCTCAAACCGGAGACCATCAAGCTCTTTAATCCTACCCCTTAATAAACTGACGGAAAGTCCTAAAAACCTTGCCAGCCTGCTCCCTGCTCTCTGACGGTTGACATTGTACCGGTGTTTCGTTAGATAAGGGGCGATTTATTTTTTTTCTCAGGAGGGATGCCCGATGTCACGAACCCTTGGCCGGCGTTTCGTCTTGACGACGTTCTGTTTTGTGGCCGTTTTTCTCTTTTCGCGGGTGATGATGAGACCGGCGACGGCCGGGGAGGATGAGACCGTCCCCAAGCCCTATCCCGCTCAGGACCTCTTCCGGCTGGGCGAGCAGAGGGTTTTCGAGGGCCCGGCCCTTAAGGAAATCGCCTTCCCCCTCGGCGGAATCGGAACGGGTACAGTTTCTCTTGGCGGGCGCGGCGACCTTCGCGACTGGGAAATCTTCAACCGGCCTGGGAAGGGCGTCAAGCTCCCCTTTACGTTCTTCGCCCTGTTTTTCGAGGAGGAGGGCGGCCGGCGCGGCGTCCGCGTGCTCGAGGGCCCCTTGACTCCTCCTTTTACCGAGCGAGACGGCTACCCGAGGACAGAAGTCCCGGGGCTTCCACGGATGGAGAAAGCCCGTTTTTTCGGAGAGTATCCCTTCGCCCGGGTGGAGTTCGAGGACGGCCGCGTTCCGCTCCAGGTCACCATGGAAGCGTTCAACCCGATGATCCCCCTGAACCCGGAGGATTCGGGCATCCCGGCTGTCCTCATCCGCTTCCGAGTCAAGAATCTGAGCAGCGGACGGATTAGAGCCAGCGTAGCCGGCTCGATCCTCAACCCGATCGGTTTCGACGGGCAGGGAGACCTGGATTCGATCACCAATGAGAAGTTCGGTCAGAATCTCAATGAGATCCGAAAGACCGCCGTCCTCTCCGGCCTGGCCATGAGTTCGAAGAAGGTCGAGCCCCAGTCGGCGGCTTTCGGCACGATGGCCTTGTCAACCCCCTGGAAGGATATCACCTATATCTCTCACTGGGTGAGAGGGGACTGGTGGGATGATCTCCAGATCTTCTGGGATGATTTCTCCGACGACGGCCGATTGAAAAACACAGATGAGGCTAGCCCGTCGCCGGACGGCCGGACCGATATCGGCACCCTGGGGCTCACCGTCTCGCTCGGGCCTTCCGAAGAAGTCGTCCTGCCGTTCGTGCTTTCCTGGAACATGCCCAACGTCCTGAACTATTTCGATGTCGTTCCCAAACAGAGAGGCGGTCTGCTGCGGAATCATTACGCCGAGCGCTTTGCCGACGCCTGGGCCGCGGCCGAGTATCTGGTCCAGAACTTGGACCGCCTGGAGAAGGACACCCGGCTCTTCCATGACGCCTTCTTCGCCTCCAGTCTTCCCCCCTACGTGCTCGATGCCGTCTCCAGCCAGGCTTCGATCATCCGGACGACGACCTGCTTCTGGCTCGAGGGGGGCCGGTTTTTTGGGTTCGAAGGATGTAACGACCGGGGAGGATGCTGTCCCCTGAACTGCGCCCACGTTTGGAACTATGAGCAGAGCCTGGCCTTCCTTTATCCGAGTCTCGAGAGGTCGATGCGCGAGACCGATTTCCTGAACCAAGTCCGGCCCGACGGAGCGATGATCTTCCGGACCTCGTTGCCTCTGGAGAGCGGCGTTTATTGGGATTTCCGTCCGGCCGCCGACGGCCAGATGGGTCGGATCATCAGCCTCTACCGCGACTGGCAGATTTCGGGAGACGACGCCTTGTTGCGGAAGCTCTGGCCCCAGGCCAAGAAGGCTCTAGAATATGCCTGGACATCCTGGGATACGGACAAGGACGGCCTGATGGAAGGAGAGCAGCACAACACCTACGACATCGAATTCTACGGCCCAAACAGCATGTTGAGCGGGTTTTACCTGGGAGCGCTCCTGGCCGGTTCTCGGATGGCGGAGGCCGTGGGGGACAAGGCCGCAGCTGGGGTGTACCGAGATGCCTTCGAGAAGGGAAGAAAAAGGTATGATGAACTCCTTTGGAACGGAGAGTATTACATCCAGAAGTATGACCAGGTAATGGAGAAAAAATACCAGTATGGAGAAGGCTGCCTCTCCGACCAGGTCTTGGGGCAGTGGCTCGGCATGGTGTCCGGGCTGGGGCGGTTCCTCCCCGAGGACCGGCTCAAGACGACGCTCGGTTCCATCTACCGGTACAATTTCTTGTCTGACTTCCGGGACTTCTCCAACTGCCAGCGGACCTACGCCCTGGGAGACGAGAAAGGGCTGCTGCTTTGCTCCTGGCCCAAGGGCGGACGGCCGCAGCTTCCGTTTGTCTACTCCGATGAGGTCTGGACGGGGATCGAATACCAGGTGGCTTCCCACCTGATGTATGAAGGGCTGCTCGAAGAGGGCTTGAGCATCGTGAAAGCGGTCCGGGACCGGTATGACGGCCGGCGCCGCAATCCCTGGGATGAGGTCGAGTGCGGCCATCACTACGCCCGGGCGATGTCCTCTTGGGGTGTCCTGCTGGCGCTTTCGGGTTATTCTTATTCCGGTCCTGAGATGCGGATGGGTTTTGCCCCTCCGCTCTATGCCGAGGATTTCCGGACGTTCTGGAGCGCCGGTTCGGGATGGGGACACTATTTTCAGAAAGCCGACGACGATAAGCACTTGAAGGCCGGGGTCGCCGTCCTTGCGGGGAGCGTGCAACTCCAGGAACTGTCCCTGCGCCTGCCGCAAGACTTCCTGGGCAAGAAAATCGTTTCACTCAAGGGGTCATTGGATGGGAAGGCCTTGAAGCTTCAGTTCGCCAAGGATGGCCGCACCGTTATCGTTCGCTCAAGAAAAGCCCTAACGGTCAACGCGGGCCAAGAGCTGTCTATAGAAGCTGAATTCTGATCTTGCCCTTGGGAAGCGTTCTCTGGATTCCGCCGGCGGAACCGAGTGTACCCGTCACGGGTGTGGACGAACCCGGCTCTTAGAGGCGAATCGAAACGCCTCCCCTGATCAGAAAGCCGTCCCAGATCCCGGCATCGACGAGAAGGTGAGGTCGAACCGGATCAGTGACGAGCGTATTCTCTCTGTTCGTGGGTATATTGATGGAAGCAGTTGCGGCCCGAGTCCTTGGCGTGGTACATGGCGATGTCCGCATTCTTGATGAGGGTGTCCGCGTCGGGACCGTCGTCGGCGAAGATGGCCACGCCGATGCTGGCCGTGATCGCTATTTTCAGGCCGTCAAACTCGAACGGCTTGTTGAAGGAATGGAGGAGCCGCTCGGCCACACTCTTGGCCACTTCCGTCTGGCGGATCTCGGGCAGGAGAAGGATGAATTCGTCTCCTCCCCAACGTGCGATAGTGTCCCCCTTGCGGAACATTTTGGCTAGACGGTTGGCCACGCCCTTGAGCAGCTGGTCGCCGATATTGTGGCCGTGGGTATCATTGACCTTCTTGAATTCGTCCAGGTCGAGCATCAGGATGGCCAGCTTCTGGAAATCCCTCTGAGCCTGGGCCAGGGCCATGTTGAGCCGGTCGAAGAAGAGGAACCGGTTGGGCAGCTCCGTTAAATGATCGGTGACCGCGTTGTAGCGGAGCTTCTCTTCGTAGCGTTTGCGCTCGGTCAAGTCGTGAAGGACCAGGACCAGGCCGCAGATATTCTCCTTTTCGTCCTGGATGGCCGTGGAAGTCAGCTCGATGGGAGTCTTTTCAATATAATTGACGATCTGGATGTTTCCGTTGAGGGGGTTGGAGGAGCAGTTGGCGAGCAGCTCCGGGATGGCCACGCGGACGAGTTTTCCGGTGTCCTCATCCACTAGGTGGAGGATGCTGGTCAGCGGCTTGCCGATACTCTCCGGCTGGTTCCAGCCCGTCAGTTTTTCGGCCACCGGGTTTATGAAGGTGATATTGCCGAACCGGTCGGTGGCGATGACGCCCTCGCCGATGCTCTGGAGGATCGTCGACAGCCAGCTTTGTCGCTCCCTCAACTTGATCTCCATCTGGTGCTTGTAGAGGGCCATCTCCATGACCGTCATCAGTTCTTTCTGCTCGACCGGTTTGAGGGTATAGCCCAGCGGCTCCGTGAGCTTGGCCCGCTGGAGAGTGTTTTCATCGGTATGGGCGGTCAGATAGATGACAGGGATATTGAACCGCTTGCGGATCTTCTCGGCCGCCTCGACCCCGTCCATCTCCCCCCGCAGAATGATGTCCATGAGGATCAAGTCGGGATGCGTCGTCTCCGCCTTTTCCACAGCGTCTTCCCCGGTCCCCACGACCGCACTGACCTCATAGCCGGCATTGCGGACCATATCCTTGATGTCCCGGGCGATCAGCCCCTCGTCCTCGACGATCAGGATGCGGATCTTGTCCATGATCATGTCCTTTGTCTGTACTTGAGTTCCTGGAAGTGGATGGTGAACTCGGTTCCTTTCTCCCGGGCCAGGTCGATCGAGGCATCGATCTGGCTGACCAGGGTGCTGACGATCTGCATGCCCAAGGTCTCTGTCTTGCGGAAGTCCAGCCCCTCCGGAAACCCCACCCCGTCGTCCCTAACCCTCAGCACGTACCCGTCCCCCGCCACCCGGCGGAGGTCGATGTCCAGCTGGCCGCTCCGGCCCTCCGGGAAACCGTACTTCAGCGCGTTGGAGATCAGTTCGTTGACGATCAGCCCGCAGGGGATGGCCGTGTTGATGTTCAGGTGGACCTCCTCGGCCTCGATTTTCAGTTGAACCCGGGAAGCGTCAACCCGGTAGGAATGGAAGAGGTGGGTGGCGAGGTTGCGGAGGTACTGGGAGAATTCGATGCGGGAGAGGTCGGAGGACTGGTAGAGGCGCTCGTGGATAAGGGCCATGGAGCGGATGCGGCGCTGGGATTCTTTGAACATTTCGAGGACATGGGGATCCTTGATCTGCCGGGACTGGAGGTTGAGGAGGGAGGAGATGACCTGCATATTGTTCTTGACCCGGTGGTGAATCTCCCGGAGGAGGACCTCCTTTTCCTGTAGCGACTCCTGGAGCCGGTCTTCGGCCTTTTTGTGCTCGGTGATGTCGCGGAGGTATTCGATGACACCCTTCATCTGGCCCGTTCTCTTATCGATGAGCGGGAAGGTGTAGAGGTCGATCCAGCCGGTCACTTCGCCTCCTGTGCCCACCTTGGCCACGACCTCGTAGGCCGACTCGGATGTTTCGAGGGTCTTTCGGGTCGGGCAGATGTCGCAGATCTTGTTGCGGAGATGATAGGCCTCATAGCACTTCTTCCCGACGAGCGGCAGGGCATGGGAATACCAATTCTCCATGGCCTTGTTGACCCGGAGAATGGTGAAGTCCTCGGCCAGGATGGAGATCCCGTCCTGGATGCTTTCAAACATGCTGGACAGGAAGCGCTCCCGCTCCTGGACGTCCTCCTCGGTCTTTTTACGGTGGATGACCATGGCGATCTGGTCGCAGACGAACTTGAGGATGTTTTTATCCTCCTCGCTGTAGCGGAGGCCCTCGGTGTAGGTTTGGACGACCAGAACCCCGATGGTATTCCCGTTGATGTTCAGCGGCACGCCCAGCCAGTCGATGGACGGGGCGCCGATGGATTCAACCTCACCGCGCCGCTCGAGCTCGGCGAAGACCTCCGGGGAGGCCAAGAGAGCCTGTCCCGTGCGCAACACGTACTCAGTCAACCCCCGCCCGAGCGGCTTGGGCTCGGGAGGAGTGTCAAACTCGTCCACGAAGTAAGGAAAGCTCAGAATGCTGTGGACCGAATCATAGAGGGAGATGTAGAAATTGTTAGCCGGCATCAGGCCGGAGATGACCTGGTGGATCGAGTGGAAGAGGCCCTGGAGGTTCTGGGCGGAGTTGGCCGCCTCGGAGATCTGGAAGATCGACTCGTTGACCCGTTCCATCCGCTTGCGCTCTGAGGCCCCCAGGGAAAGGGTGACGGCATCTCCCGCCGAGATAGCGAAATGCTGTTCTTCCAGGGTCCACTTCCTCTCCCCGCCCGTCTGCTCGTGACAGATAATCCCGATGACTTCGCCCCCGTGCCGGATGGGGATGTCCATCATTGACACGATGTCCCGAGGTTTGAGATAAGAATCGACGAACTCGCAAGTCCTCGGGTCGGACAGGGCGCGGTCGGCGGCGATGATACGAGACTCTTCGAGTGCCTTGAAGTAGTTCGGGTATTCCTTAGCCTTGAGCACCATCCCCTTGTCATGGACGTTTTCCCCTCGACTGTAGAGATCGCGGCACGTGATCTGGGAGTGTTCTGTGTTGAAAAACCAGATACTCACCCGGTCCACGCCGAGGGTGCGGGCGTTGATCTCGGTGATCCTCTGGAGGGTGGAATCGAGGTCGGAGACGCTCATCTTGGCCAGCTCCAGGAGGGCGGCCTGATGGCGGATGACTTGATCGGCCCGGTCTTGGATTTCCTTCTCCTCATGTTTCTGCCGGGTGATTTCGAGCAGGCTCCCCTCGTAATGAAGGACTCGGCCTTTGGAATCGACGACGGCATGAGCATTGTCCTGGACCCAGATCACTCGGCCGTCCATCCGCTTGACCTGGAACTCGAAATTCCGGAGGACTCTGTCCTTGGTCATGAGGGCGGTGTATCGGTCACGGTCCTTGGGGTTGAAATAAAAATCCAGGGCCGATCTTCCCAGGATGGACTCCTTGTTTTCGAACCCGAGAATTTGGACCATGGTCGGGTTGAGGTCGAGGATCCTTCCGTCCGGACTCCTCCTGTAAAGGCCGACCGGAACGCCCTCGAACAGGGCCCGGTATTCGTTTTCGCTTTCCCGCAGGGATTCCTCGGCCCTCTTGCGCTCCAGGGCGTTGACGAAGATCTCCCCCACGATCTTGAGGAGGATGAGGGTTCTCTCCGACCACGTCTTTTCCCGGCGCATCGAATCGAACCCGAGAAATCCGATCAAGGAATTGTGCAGAATCATCGGGACGGCGACGAGGGATTTAATCCGGAGATTTTGCAGCAGCTCTCTTTCTGCTCGGGCCTCTGGGGGAAGGTCCTGGACTCGGGGGATATGGATATTCTCCGCTTGACGGAGCTTGCCCATATACCAGGGGAAGGACTGGACGGCGATGCCCTGCAGCCTGTCTTTTAGAGGAGGGATCCCCCGGGCGCACCATTCGTGGGCGTCGTAGCCATGTCCATTTTTGAACAGGAAGACTGCGCTGTGGTCGACACCTGCCGTTTTGCCTATTTTTTTTAGGGCCTCTTTGATCCCTTTGTCGAGATCCTCCGGCGCAAGTTTAATGAATTGTGTGGAGATGGCCGTGATCAAGTCTTCAAATTGAACCCGGGAGTTGATGAGTTGGCGGGAAGCTCGGGAATTCGCGGGCTTCCTCGTCGTCCTTTTTGCCCCATTGGCCTTATCTCTGGCAGTACCTGTCATTGTCTGTGCGCCTCTCTGCACGCCGTCCTCGGGTGGAATACACCTCTATGACGCTCCTGCATACTGTATTTAAGGGGAAGCACCCGGGCAATCGCCCATGAGGATGAATTGCAGGGGGATTTTTATCCTACCCATATCACCCCTAGGGGTTACAAGAGTAAGAAGTGTGGTAAGATAGGGGGCTTTGGAGGCGAGATGAAGAAAACTTGGTCGCTGGTGATGTTTCTGATATCCGGCCTTATTTCCCCTGTGTATTCCGGGACCAAGGGATACCTCTTCATCATCGGCGGGGGAGACCGGCCGGAGAGCATGATGAGACGATTTGTCGACCTGGCCGGACGGTTCGGAAGCGGGAAGATCATCGTCTTTCCGATGGCCAGCAGCGAGCCCGCAGAAACCGGCGCCAGTTTGGCTGCCGAATTCAAAGGCCTAGGTGTAACCCAGGTGGAAAGCTACATCTTAACCCGGGAGCAGGTCCTGGCCGATGAGAGCGTCCGCATCCTGGACGATGCCGGCGGCGTCTTCTTTTCCGGAGGAGACCAATCCCGGCAGATGGCAATCCTCCGCGATACACCGATCCACCGCGCGCTGCTCGAGCTCTATTACAAGGGTTGTGTCATGGGCGGGACGAGCGCCGGCGCCGCGGTGATGAGCGAGGTCATGATCACCGGCGAAGAGCGGAGAAAGGTCGCAGAGGGCCATGAGTTCGAAACGCTGGAGGCGGATAACATCGTTACCGTCGAGGGGCTGGGCTTTATCAGAACAGCGATCATCGACCAGCATTTCGTGACTCGAAAGAGGCACAACCGGCTGATCAGTCTGGTCGCCGAGAACCCTCAGCTTCTGGGGATCGGGGTCGACGAGGAAACGGCCATCATTGTCAGCCCGGAGGAGAAGTTCGAAGTCATAGGAAAAGGTAATGTCGTCGTCTACGACGCCTCCCACGCCTCCGTGACCATCACGCCATCCAGGGCCATCGGTCTCGGCGGAATGGTCATGCACGTGCTCGTGGCCGGCGACCGGTTCGACCTCAAAAAGAGAAAGGCGGTGCGCTGATGCGGTCCAGAAAAATCCGCCTCCCTCATACCCTGGTCCTGATCTATGCCATGGTGATCTTGACGGTCGTGGCCACCTGGATCGTCCCCGGCGGCCAGTACCAGAGGGTGGAAAAGGACGGCCGCACCGTCCCTGTGGCCGGGACCTTTGCCTTCACCAGTCGCAATCCTCAGGGTTTAGGGGCGCTCTTCGTCTCCCCGGTCAAAGGGTTCATCGACGCCGCCGCCATCATCGCCGTCATCTTCGTGGTCGGTGGCGCCTTCTCCGTCATCCAGAAGACGGGCGCCGTAATGGCCTTCATCCATAACCTGGCCTTGCGGTTTGGCCGGAGCAGAGCCCTCCGTGCTCTGCTGATCCCGGTCACGATGATCGTCTTCTCCTTGGGCGGTGCCGTCTTCGGGATGTGCGAAGAAACGATGCCCTTTGTCCTGATCTTTGTTCCCCTGGCGCTCTCGCTCGGATATGACTCGATCGTCGGCGTGGCGATCCCCTTTGTCGGGGCGGCCTCGGGTTTCGCCGGGGCTTTTTTCAACCCGTTTACCGTCGGGATCGCCCAGGGGATCGTGGGTCTTCCCATCTACTCGGGGATAGGCTATCGGGTCATCATCTGGGCGATGGGGACGGCCATCGCCATCCTCGTTGTCGTGCGCTACGCGGCGCGGGTGCAGAGGAACCCGCGGCAGAGCCCGACCTATGAGGACGACCTGGAACGGAGAGAAAAACTCCAGCTCAACCTGTCACCCACTGAAATGGTTCGACTGACACCCGCCCACAAGCGGGTCCTTGTCCTGTTCCTGGCGGGGATGGTCTTGCTCGTCTTCGGGATCCTCAGGTTCAAGTGGTACATCAACGAGATCGCGGGTCTCTTTCTGGCTCTGGGGGTGCTGTCCGGGTTTGTCGGGCGGTTGAAGGCTGAGGGCATGGCCCGGTCGTTCGTCGATGGGGCGAAGGACATGGTCAACGCCGCCCTGATCATCGGCTGTGCCCGGGCCATCCTCGTCGTCGCCACCGACGGCAAGATTCTAGACACGACTCTGTATGCCATGTCGAGGGTAATCGCCCATGTTCATCCCGTCCTCTCCGCCCAGCTGATGTTCATCTCCCAGTGCGTCATCAACTTTTTCGTCCATTCGGGGACCGCTCAGGCCTCTCTGACGATACCCATCATGGCGCCGTTGGGAGAGCTGGTGGGCATCACCCGTCAGACTTCGGTCCTTGCCTTCCAACTGGCCGAGTACATCAACCCGATCCTGCCGACTTCCGGCGTGACCATGGGTGTCCTGGGCCTGGCCCAGCTGCGCTGGGAGAAGTGGGCCAAGTGGCTCCTCCCGTTGGTGGTGGTCTGGGTGATATTCGGGTTGCTCACCCTCATCCCTCCCGTTCTGATGCGCTGGGGGCCGTTCTAGGAGAGCCGGCGATTTCACTCCCGGCGCGATAAATTCACTAAGGCTGCGGCCACGCCCTAAGACCCCTGGAAAAAACCATAGGCAAAGCAACCTTTTGGCCCTCCCATTCATCTTATCCATATGAGGAAGACATGAACGCCTATTGTTCAGCTCTGGCACTTGCCACAGGGCCCCTCTTGAGGGATAATGGCCCCCAGGTTGCCTGTATCTCTTTCCCGGCGGCGCTTCCTCTCATGACGGCAGATGAAAGAGACTGGAGAAAAAGTCCCTCTATCCCCCTGTCCACCCTTTCTATTCTCATCAAAAGAAGCCAGCGGGGGGATGAAGGGGCAATGGAAAAAATCTACGAGCATTACAAGCGGCCCCTTTTTAATCTGGCCTACCGCTACACTTTTGACCGCCTTGCCGCCGAAGACCTCCTCCAGGACATTTTTATCAAGATTTTCTCTCATCTCGGGGAAGTCGACAGGGATGAGACCTTTGTCGCCTGGATGTACCGCATCGCCCTCAACACCTGCTATTCGTATCTGCGCAGCCGGCGGAGTCGGGATGGACATTCGATCTCCCTCAGCGAAATCGAGGGGAAAAAAGAAGAGGCCGTCTATGACGGGCATGAAGAAAGTCTGGCCGGGCCCTTGGACGAGGCGGTCCGAAAGCTCCCGGAAAAGCTGCGGGCCGTCTTCATGCTCCATGACGTCCAGGGGCACACCCACGAGGAAATCGGACGAATGCTCGGGTTTACGGTGGGAACATCCAAGTCCCAGCTGTTCAAAGCTAGGATGAGGATCCGGGCGTTCCTTAAAGAGAAAAAGGTTTTATAGGGAGTGCGACGATGAAATGCGCGGCCGTGCAGGAACTCATCAGCGATTATGTGGACGCTGCTCTCGGACCGGACCGGGAAGCGGAACTCCGAGCCCACTTGGAGAGCTGCCGGGATTGCCGGGAGCTGGCCCGCGATTTCGCCGCCATAGTCCGGGGAGCCAAGGGCCTGGCATCCTTTGAGCCGTCACCCGCGGTCTGGCCGAGGGTCGCCGCTGAGGTGAGAGAAGCTCTCCAGGAAGCGCCGGCGGCAGCCCGAGAGAAGAGGGGCTGGCTGGGTGCTTTCTGGAAGCCGGCCGGATGGATGTATGCGGCGGCTGCTGCCCTTATCCTTGTGGTCGTCGGCGGGCTCGTCATCCGGCAAAAACCCTGGTCGACCGTCGGACCGTCGAAGGAGCGCTCGATCGAATTCACCCTGGCCAAGCTCCAGGAGGCCCAAAGCTATTATGAAAAGGCCATTCAGTCCCTGCGCGAGGCCGTGCAATCTCAGGAAGGCGGGATGGAGCCCCGGCTGGCCGAGGTCTTTAACCGCAACCTGACGGCGATGGACGAGACCATCCTGGCCTGCCGGCAGATCATCGAGCAAGACCCCGACAACCTGACGGCCCGGGCATATCTTCTGACCGCCTATCGAGAGAAGGTGAATTTTCTAGAGGAAATGATGGGAGCGGAGCAATCAGCCGCCCGGGACAAGACAGAAATAACTCTTTGAATCTCATGGATAAGAGGAGGAAAAGAATGACCAATCGGCGAATGAAAAGGACAGGATGGATCGTTGTCTCTCTGCTGCTTATTTTCTCCTTGGCTGCGGCCAAAGAGAAATACGAGGAGAAGTTCGATAAGACCGTGGCGCTCGCCAAGGACGGTAAAGTGGACATCAGCAACATATCGGGCGATATCACGGTTATGAGCTGGAACCAGGACCAGGTCAAGATCGAGGCGCTCAAGGTCTCCCAGGCGTCTTCCCTGGAGAAAGCCAAGGAGAATGCGGCCAAGGTGACGATCGAAGTCATCGAGGAAGGCAATATCCTGCGGATCGAAACCAAGTACCCCAAGAGCGATAAGTTCTGGGGCGGCGAGTCGGTCAACGTTTCAGTGGACTACAAGCTCTGGATCCCGGAGAAGGCGGCCCTCAAGGCCAGCAACATCAGCGGCGACATCACGGCCGAAGCCATCGGCGGCGCGGCCGCCCTCAAGGCGGTGAGCGGTGACGTCCAACTCACCAAGGCCGCCGCTGGGGCCGACTGCAACTCGGTCAGCGGCAATGTCACAGTCGGCGATGTGACCGGCAGCGCGTTCCTGAAGTCCGTCTCCGGCGATGTCACGGCCAGCATGATCAAGGGCTCGGTCGAGGCCGAGACCGTCAGCGGCGACGTCGAGCTCGTCGAGGTCTCCGAGGCTCCCACCGTGCGGGTCAAGGCCCTGAGTGGCGAAGTCCTGTATCGCGGCAGCATCAGCAAACAGGGCAACTACAGCCTCAAGTCGCACAGCGGCGACGCGGTGCTCTATCTTCCGGCCGATTCGGCCTTTGATTTCGAGGCCGAGACCTTCAGCGGCGGCATCGAGACCGATTTCGAGATCAAGGTCATGGGCAAAGTCTCCCCCCATTCGATGAGCGGGTCCGTGAACGGAGGAGGGGCCGTGCTCAAAGTGTCCTCGTTCAGCGGCGACATCAAGCTCAAAAAGAGTTAGCCTGGAGCGGTACCCGAGTCTCCCACCGGGGCGGTCCCGAACCGGGGCCGCCCCTTTTTGCTATAATATCCTGCTTCGAGAAGGCCATGATGTCTCATCGCAGGATTCATCTCCTCAACTTTTGCCGTAAGCTGGCCGTCAACGCCGTCTTCTTTCTCGTTCCTCTTCATTTCTTGAAGCTGGGATTTAAGGGATGGGAGATTGGTGTCGTGACGTCTTTATACGCTTTCGCCCCGCTTCTTTTCTCGTTTCCCACGGGCTGGGCGAACGACCGCTTTTCCATCAAAGAAATCATCCGCGGTGCCCTGGCTCTGTTCAGCCTGATGTTCCTCATCCTCAGCCGGGTACAGGCCTTCCTTCCCACAGCCGTCGTCTTTCTCTTCTTGGGCCTGGCCAACAATGCCCTGGATGTCTCCATCAACAGCCTGTACTACAAGGACAACACGGCGATCGATCAGAACAAGAAGTACAGCCGCCTCGTCTTCTGGCAATCTCTGGGATCGGCGGCGGGCCCGGTCCTCGGCGGGATGATCGTGACCTCGGCCGGGTTTCCCGTGCTCTTTGTCGCCTTTGCGGGTTTCCTTCTGGCCGCTCAGGCCTTTGTCCCGTCCCTGAATAGTGTCCGTTTCGGGGCGGTCCCCCGGCGAGTCTACAGGGGCAACCTGCTCCGGCCTAAAACGCTCCTCTTCTCGGTCATGATCTTCATCATAGGACTTCACTGGGGCTTGGAGGGGACGGTCTACAGCCCCTTCCTCCGGCAATATTTCAACCTCAGCACGTTCTCTCTATCGCTTTACATATCTCTGTCCCTGCTCGCCCTGGCGCTCTCCTCCTTCCTCATCGGGTTCATTCCCTTCAATTCGAGGCTCAACAAGCGGATCTTCCTTCTCTCACTGTTTCTCTCGGGCGGAGGACTGATCTTGATGGTCAACCGCAGCCTGGCTCTGTCCTTCGCCTTCCGGCTGGTCCACGAGGCCGGCGACGGCCTGCTGGGGGCGCTGGTTGTCCTGTTCATCTCCCGGCTGTTCGAGCGGGAGAGCATTGGCGGGAGCTCGGCCATCCTGTTCACCGTGATGACCTGCGGCCACATGGTCGGCGCGCTGGTCTTTTCCTCGTTGGGTTTCCGCCTCGGCCTGGTCTATCCGTTCCTCGTGGCGGGGGGACTGCTTATCGCCGATTCCGCCTTCAGCCTCTACTGCTTCCGCAGGGCCGAATATTGATGGGGACACGTCCGATAGGTGTCTCCGATTTTTAGTGGGCCTCTCTGCTATAATGGAAACCAACCTCAATGATTGCCACCTCTGGCCGCGATTTCGACATCATCCTCGTGAGCGGCGAGCCCTACGTCGACCATCCGCTTTCGGCCGCCGGGGTCATCGCGCGCGTGCTCGACGCCAAAGGCTACAAGGTCGGGGTCATCGGGCGGCCGGACTGGAAGAGGGATGCGGACTTCCTCAAGCTCGGCCGGGCGCGCCTCTTCTTCGGGATAACCTCCGGCTCCATGGACAGCCTGTTGGTCAATTACACATCTTTGAAAAGAGAAAGGGCCAAAGACCCGCACGTGCCTTACTATTCCGGAATCCCTGACCGTGCCGTCCTTGTCTATGCCAACAAGATCAAGCATCTCTTCCCCGATTCAACGATCGTCCTCGGCGGGATCGAGGCCTCGCTGCGGCGTTTCGCCCATTATGATTACTGGGAGAATAAGGTTAGGCGCAGCCTCCTCCTAGATTCGCGGGCCGATATTATGGTGTACGGCCCCGGCGAGAAGCAGTCTTTGGAAATCGCCCGGCGCCTGGACAACGGCGAGGAACTTCTCGGAGTGCCAGGGACGTGTGTGGTGAGGCGGGAACTTCCTGCCGGGTTCACTGTCATCCCCTCGTACGAAGAGGTAAGCAGCGATTCGGCCAAGTTCTGCGAAGCCCAGCGGCTTTTCTCCAATCGCCGGCACCTCGCCCAGGTCCATGCCGGCCGCTACGTGCTGCAGTACCGGATGCCGGAATACACGACCGCAGACCTGGACTGGATTTACGGTTTACCCTATTCACGCCGCGTGCCGTCCGATTTTCCCGAGTTTGCCCTGGTTCGTTTCTCCGTGGTCACTCACCGCGGCTGCATCGGCGACTGTTCGTTCTGCTCCCTGACCCTCCATCAGGGCGATCGGATCGTCTCCCGGGGCGAGGAATCTATCCTGGAGGAGATCCGGCGGTTGACCCGGCATCCCGAGTTTAAGGGCTATATCGATGACCTGAGCGGGCCGACGGCGAACATGTATGGGATGGATTGCCCTACGCCGTGCCCAGAGGGGAGATGCCTGCCCTGCAAGGAGCTCGACCGCAGCCACAGCCGGCTCATCCGGTTGATGAAGCGGGCCCGGGCCATACCCGGCGTCAAGAAGGTCTTTGTCAGGAGCGGAATCCGCTATGACCTGGCCATGGAGAGCCGCGAGTATCTCAAGGAGTTGTGTGATCACCATGTCAGCGGGCTGCTCAAGATCGCGCCCGAGCATGTCTCGCCGCGGGTGCTGCGTCTGATGAACAAAGGCCGGGACCGGAGCGAGGAGTTCCGCCGGCTGTTCCAGGATCTGAACCGGGGAAGAAAGCAGCAACTCAAAGGCTACTACATGGTGGCTCATCCGGGGACTTCGGAGAAGGAAGCCAGGGAGCTGGCCCGACATCTGGAAAAACTGGAGCGGGAGGGGGAGAGGCCGGTCGAGGGCGTCCAGGTCTTCACGCCGACGCCGATGACCCGCTCCACCTGCATGTACCACACCGGGGTTGATCCGATCACGGGCGAATCGGTCTATGTCCCCCGCACGTTTGCCGAGAAAAAAGCTCAGAGACGCCTGCTTGAGAAGACAGGAATATCTCAGGGCCGCCGAGGCCTCGGCTGAATATTTTTCGTGATTCTCTCCATAACCGGGAGGAGATGTCTTTCAGATATCGAGCTCTTCTGGTTCCGCGGCCGTTTCCACCGACACATCCCTGCTCTCCAAAGCCTTCCTTGACAGTGTTTGATGTCTTAATCTATGCTTCCCCACGATGGTTGGAGGGGATAATCGAGTCGAAAATGTGTCCGCGGCCGCCGCGAAGTCTGCGATTCCTGCCTGATCCTGGTTTTTTTGCGGACCCGAACCTCGCCCTCGTCTGGGAAGAGGGGGACAGGCAATATTTACATGGCGACGCCGAAGAAAAAATAGGGGGCGGCCTAGCCTCTGTTCTTTCTCCTGCGGCGCCAGCGGATGATCAGGTATGCGGCCAAAAGGATGAGCGCCGCCAGCAGGACCGGAGCCACGACCGCGAGAACGGTCGTCACTCCGGAGACGGCATCTTCCGCGACGCTGACGACCGGGTTGGCCGTGCCCAGCGTGCTTGCCGTGACCACGGGGCGGGCCACGGACTTCGCCGCATGGACGCCGCCCGCGATGATCAATCCACAGATCATGGCCAGCACAGGGCTGACGTTGCTGATCATGTTTCCGCTCGCGGCGAACAGGATGGCGCCGGCGGCAGGCCGGAAGACCGTTTGGATCACGTCGTTGACGGTATCGACCGCCGGGATCTTGTCGACGGTCATCTCGATCGCCAGGAGCACGGCGAGGATCACGAGCACCACCGGATTGGCCAGGGCGCTCCATGGCGCCTTGAGGGCGATAAGCGTGGTGTACCTGGCCAGCAGCCCGACGATCAGTAAAGGCAGATAGGCGTTCAAACCGGTGGCTGCGGCCAACCCAAACGCCGCCAGAATCCCTGTCATCGCAAGAAAAGCGTTTCCCTTACGGGAGCAACCCTAGGGAAATCTCCGGTCTATTTCGGGATCCTCAGTTTCTGGCCGACCTTGATCAGGTTGGGATCGCTCAGGATGTCCCGGTTGGCCTCGAAGATCTTCGGATATAGACTCGCCTTTCCGTAAAAGCGCTGGGCCAGTGCGCCGAGCGTATCTCCGCTCTGGACGACATAGGTTGTCTCCTCCGCGGCTTTTGGCGCCGCCGGGGGCGGGGCTTGCGGCGCGGCCGGAGCTTCCTTGACCCGAATCCGGTTTATGGTGTTCTCGGTGTCGACCAACTTGTTGAATTCGGACATGACCCGGCCTTTGGCCTCCATGGTGTCGACCTCTCCCTCGAGAGTCACGACCTTGCCGGCGACCGTGGCCGTGAGGCCGCGGACGCCCAGGCCCGACCTGCCGAGTGCGGCCACAGCCTCCTGAACTTTCTGGTCGAAAGACTTTCCGAAAATACCCATCGTGTTCCTCCTTTGGATATCCGTCAGGATTGACGGCGCGTTTTCTTGCAGCGGTTTCTCCGACGCAAGAATAACATTATCTCCATAAAGCCAGGAAAAAGCAAAATCGCCGGCCGTTTCCACCGACACATCCCTGCTCTCCAAAGCCTTCCTTGACAGTGTTTGATGTCTTGATCTATGCTTCCTCACGATGGTTGGATGGGAAAACCGGCACAATCACTCACGTTCTGCCATTGCAGGAAAAAACGAAATAAAAGGAGATAAATCTTATGTTCCCAATCGGTGATGATAATAGCGGCCGCAGAACTGTTCCGCTGGTCACGTATGCCTTGGTCGCTCTGAACGTCCTGTTTTTCTTTGTAGAGCTGAGTGGCGGTGACGCCTTTATTAAAAGGTGGGCTTTCGTTCCTAGCCGCTTCCTTGCCAATCCCTTCGGCAATTTTCTGACGCTCTTCACTTCCATGTTCATGCATGCCGGGTGGGTTCACCTGGGAGGCAACATGCTCTACTTATGGATCTTCGGTGACAATGTGGAAGACCGTTTCGGGCACATCAAGTTCACAATCTTCTACCTACTCTGTGGGCTTGCGGCAACTTTTGCACAGTTGGCGTTTAGCCTCGGATCAAACGTGCCGAATTTGGGAGCATCGGGGGCGATTGCGGGGGTGCTCGGCGCTTACATTTTGCTGTNNTTGCTGTTCCCAAAGGGAAAGGTCAAAGTATTGCAGGGCCAACAAGTGATTCAAGTGCCCGCGCTGATAGCCATTGGGATGTGGATCGTTCTGCAGTTTTTTAGCGGCATCGGTTCCATTGCCAACACAGCGCAGACGGGTGGCGTCGCTTACATGGCGCACATCGGCGGATTTCTGGCGGGGTTTGTGTTGACCTTTTTGTTTCGTGGAAGTCGCGGGGCGCAGGCGACGGGCTGAATCGCTACGATAGTAAAATCCAGTGATTTTCTCGTTCAAGCCAGGATTCATCACATCTTTCCTGGGAGACGCGGTCCGATCCGTGACGTTGGCCAGTTTCTTGAGGCCATCCTCCCTCCATGGCGGGAGTTGGAGAAGGCCCAGAAACGGCTGCTTGAGAAGATGCGGCCGGAAATCGGCTAGAATCCCGTGATCTTCTCCGGAGGGACGAGGCCGTCGGCCGTCCAACCGTAGTGAGCGTAGTAGGCGTCGAGGATCTCCCGGTAATATTCCAGGTTGACGGCCTGGCCTTTGTGCGCCCCGGCCGTGAGCGGGACGGTCAGCTTGGGCGGAACGTAGGCGTCATAAGCGCGGTCACGGCCTTGGATGTTGTTGAAGTGTCGTTCCAGGTTCCAGATCCTCTCGCCGCAGGCGTTCATCGACTCCGGCGTGTACTCAAACCCTGTCAGCGCTCTGTACAGACCGAGGAAAAGGTCCGTGGTGATGGATTCGGGGAAGAAATCACATAGCCCCAATGAATCGACCAATGCCTTTCCGACTTGACCCGAGGCGACGTAGAGGGCGAGTTTCTCCGCGCCTTCCAGCCCGCCCTCCTCGGCCTGGATCGTCCAGGCGTAGGTATGGTCACCCCGTCCGCGGTTGGATGTGCCGTAGGCTGTAAACATCCCGGGAAACGCCTTTGGCTCGATGCCCGCGTAACCGAGCCCGCCGTAGGCCGTGAGGACGCAGCGGGCAATGGCCTCGAGGTCGGCCGCCGGCGCGCCGGCCCCGATCTCGGCGATGACGGCGTCGGAGTGACGGGCGAAAAGCCGGCCCGTATCGCCTCTCCTGTAGGCGATGTCTTCCAGGAACCGGATCATGCTCGGGGCGTCGCCGAATTTCGGCGCGCTGGCATAGCTCTTTAAAAGCCCTTTCTCCTCGAGATCCATGGCCCCGGCGGTTACCCCGCCGAAGCTCATCGTGTCCACTCCCAGTTCATTGCAGAGCCGGTTGAGGTGGAAGATGGCGTCGCGGTCGGTGAGGCAGCAGTTGATCCACAGGGCGATCGTCTCGAATTCGGGCCGCACTCCTTCTCCCGCATACGTACCCGACTCCACCTTGGCCGAACGCGTGCACATGACGTGCCGGCAGCGGCTGCAGACTTTGGGCTTTCCGGAGATCGCCAGGAAGGCGTCGGTACCGACTTTGGCGTAGGCGGCCGGGTCAAACCAGCCTTCGTCGAAGTTGTGCCAGGGAAGGTATCCACCCTGTTTGCCCAGGTAGCGGCCGTTAAAGGCCCGGTCGAGCCACCATGTCGTGCCCGTGGCGGGCCGGAACGAGGCCGTCCATCCGGGGTCGCCGACATGCGCCTTGACCTGCGCGTCAAGCTCCTTGCTCAGCTTCTGGAAGGCGTCGGCATCGGCATAAGTGATCTGCCGCTTCCCCAGGGCTGTGACCGCGACCAGGTTCTTCGAAGCCATGACCGCGCCCGCCCCTCCCCGGCCGAAATTACGGTGATGGTCGCCGGTCAGGCAGGCAAAGGCGACTCCGTTCCATCCCGCCGGCCCCAGGCACATCGTCGAGGAGCCTGGATATTTTGCGGTCAGAAAGTCGGTTATGACCGAGGCCGGGCGGGCGACCTTGCGGCCGTCCACGGTTTCGAAGAGTTCATCCTCGGCCTCGATGATCTGGACCGCGTCCTCGGTCACGAGGATGCGGACCGGGCGGTCGGCCCGGCCGTCGACGATCAGTTGGTCGAGGCCGGCCCGCTTCAACATATTAGGGAAGAGGCCTCCTGCGCTCGAATGGGTGAGGAGGCCGTGGAGCGGTTTGTGTCCCGGCACCCAGGACGCGGGCTCGGGGGAGCGGGTCATGGGGCTTATAAAAGAGCAGGAGCCGCGGCCCGCCGTGGGGATAAACGTATCGTTGGGAGCGGCCGTGCCGAGGATGAGCCTGTTCTCGGGAGCGAGCGGATCCCGGAGAGGACCGATGGGTCGAAGGTGGTCGTAGATCAGCCGGGCCTGGACGCCGCGGCCGCCCACGTAGTCGCGGCAGATGACGGGATCAGCTGGCAGGGTTCGGACCGTGCGGTTGGTCAAATCGACAAAGGCCCAGCGGCCCGTGTAGCCGAAGAATCCGTTCCCCGAAGAGGCCATAGTCGCTCCCCTGATTAGAGTTTTTGGTGGTAGTTCGGGTAGGCCGGCTTCTTGTGCTTGGGAGGCGGGTTCTTGGCCAGGAGGTCGAGGCAGACCTGGACGGCCTTTTCGAGCTGCGGGTCGTATCCGGCTTTCATGGAGGCCGGGTCATTCTCCACCTCAACGTCTGGGTCCACACCGTGGTTCTCGACGTCCCAGGTGCCGTTGGGGTTCCAGAATCCGCTCTGCGGCGCTCCCGTGAATCCGCCGTCCATCAGGGCGGCCGCGCCCGCCATCCCGACCAGGCCACCCCAGGTCCTCTT
This sequence comes from Candidatus Aminicenantota bacterium, assembly GCA_017886205.1. Lineage (GTDB taxonomy): Bacteria > Acidobacteriota > Aminicenantia > Aminicenantales > UBA8522 > UBA8522. The sequence continues at coordinate 71,156 of JAFNEO010000012.1, forward strand.
GCCGACGAGAGGTCCGATCCCGGCGGCGCGGAAGAGCCAGGGCATCATATCACCGCCCGAGCCGGCATACTCGTTGATGATCATGACTTTGGGGCCGTAGATCGAGCCGACCGGCGTGATGTAGTCGGCGCCGTCGCGGGCCGCGAAGTAGCCCATCAGCGGCCGCCGCATGTAGTCGATGATGTAGTCGGCGATCAGGCCGCCGCCGTTAAAGCGCTCATCGATAACCGCGCCGTCCTTCCCGATCTGGGCGAAGTAGTAGCGGTTGAAGTTGCTGAATCCCCCTTGGCCGGTGTCGGGAAGATAGACATAGGCCAGCCGGCCGTTGCTCAACTTTTCCACCTTGCGGCGGTTGTCCTCGATCCAGGCCAGATGGCGGAGTCCGGACTCATCTCCAACCGGCACGACGGTCACCTCGCGGGCGTCCTTTCCGTCGGGGTTCGGTCCGACCTTGATGGTCACCTGGCGGCCGGCCGTCGCTTCAAAAAACTTGTAGATCTCTTCCGGAGCCTTCACTTCCCGACCGCTGACGGCGATCAGATATTCGCCCTCTTTGACATTCACCCCAGGCTGGGTCAGCGGCGCCCGGAGCTCGGGGTTCCAGTTCTCGCCGTTGTAGACGCGGGCGAACCGGTAGCGGCCGTTCTCGATAGTGTAATCGGCCCCGAGCAGTCCGCCCCGCACCGTCTTGACCTCCGGCAGGTCGCCGCCCCCGACGAAGACGTGGCCGCAGGTCAGCTCCCCGAGCATCTCCTCGAACAGGTAATTCAGGTCCTGACGGCCGGCGAGGCCGTCGAGGTAGACGGAGTATTTCTTTTCTGCTGCCTTGAGGTCGAGGCCGTGGGCGCCCGGATCATAGAAGAAATCGCGCTCTATCCGCCAGACCTCGTGGACCATCTGCTTCCATTCGACCCGGGGCTCAACATAAACCTCCATCTCGGCTGTCCGGAGCAGGCCCTTCCCGGGCTCGGCCGGGCCGGTGGTCGGGACGATCGTCCAGTTCTGTCCCGAGGCATAGAGGATCTTTTCTCCGTTGGCGGAAATAACGAAACCGTTCACATTATCCAGGAACTTCTCGAATTTTCGCTGGGCGAGGTCGAATTTATGAAGAGTCATTCCCACGCCTTGGGAATAGCGGAAGAAGAAGGCGGGGGCCTCCGGAATGTAGACCATCCCTTCCTTGCCGGCGGCCAGGTCGCGGTAGTTTTTGGCGGGAATGGGCAGGGCCAGGATCCTCTGGCCGATGTTGTCGAAATCGATGTTGACTTTTTCAGGCTCCTTGGGCTTTTCCTTGTCTTTGTCCTTCGCTTTATCGGTTGCTTTTTCGGCTTCCTTTTTTTCCTCGGTCTTCTTCTCGTCCTTCTTTTCGGCCTTTTCTTCCTCCTTGCCTTTCTCTTCATCGCTTTCCGGAGCGAGCGGCGAAGGCAGGTCCTTCCGCAGGACCATGACATAGACGCTCCGGGTGACCGGCCGGTCCATACTGGACATGTTGAGCCAGCCGGGGGTGAGGCCGACGTCCGTGCTGGCCGTGAAGAATATATACTTCCCGCTCTTGTCGAAAACGGGAAACTTGGCGTCGCTCAAGCCGTCCGTGACCTGGGTCGTCTTCCCCGTCTCGAGTGAGTAGACCATGACGACGTGCATGTGGCTCGGCAGCTGCTTGGTGTAGGTCAGCCAGCGGCTGTCGGGCGACCAGACGAAGTCCCAGACAAAGGTCGGGCTGTAGTAGTAAGTCGTATCAACTTTGACCGGGGCGGCTTTCTCGATGTCCACGTACCAGACCGTCAGGCGCTTGTCGTTATAGGCGATCTTCTTGCTGTCGGGCGACCACATCGGCCGGTAGTAGAAGGACGGCTGCTCGGCCAGGGCGATCTTCTTCACCGGTTCCTTGCCGGCCTGGTCGATGATATGGAGGGCGTACTCGCCCGAGTCGTCCGAGAAATAGGCAATCCATTTTCCGTCCGGCGACCAGGAGGGATCGCGCTCCATGACGCCTGTCGTCCGGGTGAGGTTCCGGATGTCGCCTTTCTCAGCCGGGACGGTCAGGATCTCACCCCGCGCCTCGAAGACGGCCCTAACTCCGGTCGGCGAGATGTTGGCGTTCGCGATCTTCTGGCCGACCTTGACATAGTGCGGACGAACCTCCGGAAAATCTCCGTTGAGGGTGACATTGAGTTTCTGGGCCTTCCCGGTGGCTAGGTCATAGAGGTTGAGCGAACCGAACTGCTCATAGACGATGGCGCCGGGACCGGCCGAGGCGGCCTTGAAGTCGAGGCCATCGTTTGGGATCACCTGGTCAACCTTCTTCGATTTGGTGTCGTAGACGAAGAGCGTCACGGGACTATTTCGGTCGGAGAGGAAGTAGACCTTATCTCCAACCCACATCGGGGTGGAATCGTTGGAGTTTTCGCGGGGGACTTTCTCGACCTTGAGGTCAGAGAGGTTGACCAGCCAGATGGGTGTGGTCTGCCCGCCGCGGTAGCGTTTCCACGCCCTCTGCCATTGCAGCGTCGGGACATAGGCAAGGCGAGTTCCGTCCGGAGAGAAGGTTGCGTACATGCCGGACGGAAGGGGAAGCACTTCGGGAAATCCGCCTTCCAAGCCGACTGTGAAAAAGCGGGGGATGCCGACTCCGGCATCATCTTGTCTCGGCGACCGGAAGACGACGCGGTTCCCGTTTGGAGTCCAGCCGACCACCTGGTCCGGGCCGGGATGATAGGTCAGGCGCCTGGGGACTCCGCCGCTGGCCGGGACAAGATAGACGTCGATGTTTCCGTCGTACTCGCCGGTAAAAGCGACCAGGGTGCCGTCCGGAGAGAAAAAGGGATCGCTTTCGGTCCCCGTTCCGGTGGTCAGCTGCTTGGCCATGCCTCCGTCCCTAGAGACCGTCCAGAGGTCGCCGGCAAAGGCGAAGACAACCTGGGTTTTGCTCAGCGTCGGCTGCTGGAGGAGCAACGGCGTATCGGCGGCGGAATACACAAAGACACTCATGGCCAGAAAGACAAAAAAAACCAGGGCGCTTCTCTGACTCATCATCGAAATATCTCCTTTCTTGGCTGGGGCGATTTTCTCTAGCACTTCCCCCAGATATGCCGGGGGTGTTTCTTCTCGTATTCTTTGGCGGATTCTTTGGTGATCGTGTGCCAGCGGACGCCCTTCTTGGCCCCGACGATCCCGGCCAGGGCGCAGCGGCAGAGCGTCGGGTCGACCTTCTTCCTCAGCTCGTCGAAGACCTTGTAGGGATTACGCCGGAGGAATTCCTTTTTGGTAGTGATCCCTATCTGGCCGAGCTTCGCGGCTGTGGTCGGACCGATGTTGGGAAGCGATCTCACCGAGTCATCGGTTTTCGGGGGTCTCTTTTTTCTCGTCTTTGGCATTTCTTGGATCTCGCCAGCCTTTTATTATTATAAACGCAACAATTTGTGATGCGTTGTCATTGCGGGCATAATAATTATACGGATATGAATCCAGAAAGATTCTAGAAAATAGATCAAGCCCTGTCAATTCGCGAAAGACTCTATAACAAATTGAGTTCCCCTCTTTAGCAAAGAGGGGTCAGGGGAGATTTTATAAAGAATAAGCAACTCCAAGTCCGTTTTATCCCTGTTTGCCTTTTCCAATCCCCCCTCGCCCCCCTTTTCCAAAGGGGGGAAGATAAAACCTCCCTTTTCTAAAGGGGAATAATGAAGATGCCAAGTGCCCGCCCTCCCGTGGTTACCACACTAAACGTCACAGAGCCTTTGCGAAATCTGCGCGCTGTTGAGTCGGGAATCCGTTGGGACTACAATGGAGAGCCGATGAAATTCCAGGCGGCGGTGTTTGACCTAGACGGGACACTCCTGGATACGCTCGGTGACATCGCGGATGCCATGAACGCGGCCCTGGAACGGATGGGGTTCCCGGGCCACGAGACGACCGCCTACAGATACCTGACGGGAGACGGTGTGCGCGCTCTGGCTGAGAGGTCACTTCCTGAACAGACAAAGGACGAGGCCACGGTGGCGGCCTGTATCCGGGAATTCCGGTCGGAGTACGCCGATCGCTGGGGAAAGAAAACCCGGCCCTATCCAGGGATCAGCAGACTGCTCACCGAGCTGGCCCAGCGCCGGATCAAGCTCAGCGTCCTGTCCAACAAGCTGGACGAGTTCACCCGCCAGGCCGTGCGGGATTTCCTTCCCGGGCTTGACTTCTCTTTCATCATCGGGGCGAAACCCGAACTTCCTCCCAAGCCCGATCCCGCCGGAGCCCTCCTGATCGCCCGCGGGCTCCGGATTCCTCCCGCTCACATCGTCTACCTCGGCGATACCGGCGTGGACATGGAGACGGCCGTCCGAGCCGGAATGTTTCCGGTGGGGGCATTGTGGGGGTTCCGGGACGAAAAAGAGCTCCGGGAGCATGGGGCCAGAGCCGTGATCGGCTCTCCGCGGGAGCTTCTTGGGTTTGTCGATTAGACCCCTTTTCCCGAGGGCTGGCGGATCATCCACGACCACTCGTCCTGACTATCTTGGGGGCTGTTTCCCCCTTTTTTCAGCATCTCAGCGAGTGCGTTAGATAAAAGGTAGAAGAACGGAAGGGACGGAAAGGCAGGCGCAATTTGAACGCTATCCACCGAGCCCTGGGCAGCTTGACTCTGGTCAGGCCGGGAGATATACTTGGAATCAACCGAGGTGGCCGTCACGAAATATATCAAGCTGGCTTTCCTTGGGTTCGTCTTTTTCTGCTTGGTTTCTTGTGCTCGGCAAGGCAAGCCGAATCCAGAAACAGCGGCCGTCTTTAACGCTCATCTCAGACAGGGGGCCGACTATTTGAGTCAGGGCTCATATGCAAAAGCGCTGGAGGAGTTCGGAAAGGCTCTGGCTCTGAACCCAGCCTCAACCAGGGCTCATAACTTGAGCGGACTGGCCTATTTCCGGCAAAAAGATTACCGATCGGCTGAGGATCATTTCTTGAAAGCCATAACTTTGAATCCCTCTTTTGCTTCCGCCTACAACAATCTTGGGGGCGTTTATGCAATGCAGAATCAATGGGATTCCGCTGAAAAAATGCTGAAAAAGGCTATCTCGCTTTCTCCTGATATGGTCTCTGCTTATTTCAGCCTAGGAGCTGTCCTGTTCAACATTGGCGAGGCTGAAGAAGGGACTGCCTATTTCGCCAAAGGGATCGCGCTCGACCCCGATTATCTGGAAAAGCGCAGCACGTCGGTTGTCGGCCTTTCCATGAGGGGGGCCTCCCTGTCCGAGCTGTGTTTTGCCTTTGCCAAGCTTTTTGCTGCAACTGGGAACACTGAGAGGGCGGTCGAATTCTTGAACAAGGCCAAGCAAGCAGGATTTCATGATTGGCAGAGGATTGTTCAAGAGAGAGAATTTGAGAAGATCCGCGACGATCCTAAGGTTCGGCAATTCCTGAAGGGCTGAAGTCCGGAAAGGCAATTCGGGGAGGCTCGTCCCCGAAGAACCGTAATCGATGTCCCCTGAACCTTAGCTGTCGTTCTCGCGGATGAACTCCTCGACCTTCTCTACGAGATCGCGGTTTCCTACAAAAATAGGAGTGCGCTGGTGGAGCGACTTCGGCTGGATGTCCAGTATCCGCTGCCTTCCGTCTGAGGCATAGCCCCCGGCCTGCTCGGCGATAAAAGACAGCGGGGCGCATTCGTAGAGGAGGCGCAGCTTGCCGTGGGGCTTTTTGGGGTCTCTGCGATCGGCGGGGTAATAGAAAACGCCGCCCGCCAGCAGGTTGCGATGGAAATCAGAGACGAAAGTGCCGATGTAGCGCAGCGAGAGGCCCTTTATCCCGCCTTCATGGCCCTGCAGGTATTCGGTGTAGCGCCGCACTCCCTTGCTCCAATAGATTTGGTAGCCGAGGTTGACGCTGAAATACTTCGGCGGCGTGGGGATCCGGATGTTCGGGTGGGAAAGCAGGAATTCGCCGACCGTCGAGTCGAGGGTGAAGCCATGGACGCCGTGGCCTGCGGTATAAACGAACATCGTGCTCGACCCATAGGCGATGTAACCCGAGGCCACCAAGCTGTGGCCGGGCTGAAGGAAATCCTCGAGCGTCCCCGGGCCGTCCTCGCTGATCCGCTTGTAGACGCCAAAGATGGTGCCGATGGGGACGTTGTAATCCACGTTGGAAGAGCCGTCCAGCGGGTCAAATACCAGGATGTATTTTCCCTTGGGGTACTTGTCCGGCACGGCCAGGAAATTCTCATTCTCCTCGGAAGCCATGGCGGCCACCCGGCCGGTGTGGTCGTTGAGGCGGAAAATGGTCAGGTCGGCGAAGCGGTCGAGCTTCATGACCTGCTCGCCCTGGATGTTGATGTCCTCGGTGCGGCCCAGGATCTCGGCCAGGCCCGCCCGCGTCGTCTTGCTGGCGATGACCTTGCCGGCCAGGGCGAGGTCGTAGAGTAGATTGGTCAGTACGCCGGTCGCCTCGGGGTGGTAGGTTTGTTCCTCGAGGATGTGGCGTTCGATGGTCATGATCCGGGAAGGGTCGATGGAAATCCGTGCCATTTGTCCTCCTTTAGCTCACTAGCTACACCCGAAAATATATAACATTTAGGGACACCATATCAATCTCCTTTTTTCCCTTGGCTCTCCTCAAAGTTTCAGAACAACGAGGCTGACCGAGCACGCCGGAATATCCCATTTGAAACTCGAACCGCCTTTCAATTTTTCTGTTCGATCCGTACGCCGGATGGCCTCCGGGTTGGCCAGAGTGTTTTGGGCCTGGAGGGAACCGGTCCAGAGGGAGGTGACCTCGGCCTGGCGCGCTTTGAAGCCGAGCGCCTGCCAATCGACGGCCAGCCGTGTTTTTTCTCTGCCGAAATTCAAAATCTGTAGGACGAGGTTTTTCTTGTCCCTGTCCCAGGCTGCTTGGAAGAGGATGTTCGGGCGGCCGCGCCTGATGGAATGGGCGAGCGGCCAGGCCGCGGGCGAGCCGGTCAGCAGCTCGAAGACCCGGCCGGCCGCCGACAGCCAGACGCCCTCTTTGGCGCATTCGATGACGTTTTGACCCCAGGTATTGGCCAGGTTGTTGAAGTTGCCGAACAGGAAGTCCCCTCCGAGACGCTGGAAGAGGAGGAGCTCGGCGGCGGCGGTCATGGCGTAGCCCCAGCGGACCTCCCGGTTCTGGAGCGTCCCCTCCAGCTCTTCACCCGGCTTGAGAATGGCGCTCGGCAGCACCTCCTTTACAGTCTGCCACGATATCCACTCGGTATTGCAGAGAAAGAGAGATCGGCCATGCGCCCTGTTGTAGGCGCCGATGACCTCGAGGTCTTGGCGCAGGGCGTCCTCGGCCAAGGCCCGGTCCGTAATCCCGTCGATCCATTCCCCCGCGATCTCGAGCATCTGAACAAGATAGGGCTCGAACCCATAGCCAATCATGACCAGCTTGACGGTCGGGTCCACGGCCCTAATCGCCTTGGCGAACTGGACGCAGCGGGCGGCGTATTCCAGCGCGCCCAGCCGGCGCATGATCTCGTTGTCGAGCTCCCAGTAGCGGATGCCGAATGGCTCCGGGTATCCGTGCCGGACCCGAAGCGCCCCCATCGGATGCTCTTCGCCACCGTTGCAGTAGGCCACAAGAGCCGCCGCCTCTTCGGCCGAGCCGGTCATCACATTCAGACAGTAGAACGGCTCGGCGCCGACCTCGCGACAGAGGTCGATGAGCTCGGCGATCCCGACGTCGTTGTTTTCCAGGCCGCCCCAGTAGGCCGGCTCGCGTGGATTCCGGTCGATGCCCGGGCCGATGCCGTCGCGCCAGTTGTAGAAGGAGGCAAAGCAGCCGCCCGGGAACCTGATGATCGAGGGCTTGACGCGCTTCATGGCCTCGACGGCGTCCCTCCGCCAGCCCTTGAAGTTGTCCGAAGGCAGGAGCGAAAAAGCGTCGCCGACGACTCGGCCGCCGGGCTCGACAGACAGGGCGAAACTGGCCCGGCCCTCGAAATCCGCGACCTGGAGGTCGATCTTGAACTCACTGAAAATGCCGCTCGTCACTAGGATCTCCTTCTCGGCCAGCGGACGTCCGAATTGCCTTTCAGGATACAGCCCCACCTTGATCCGCACAGGCTTCTCTGCGACCTCGACGGCCGTCTGGCCCGTGCCCATCCAGCCGCTGAAGCGATAGGTCAGTCCTTTGCGGAGATGGATACCGTCCTGCGCCAGGACCGCCCACTGCGCTTTCGAGCTGTTGTGAATGTCGACCGACTGCACTCCATGCCGGAATCCCCAGAAAGGACGGGGCAACATCTCGGCGCCCGGGTTGGCCGTATTGATATACCACTTGTTCTCTTCATACCCGGAGTGCCACCACGCCTCTTTGGTCAGGTCGTCGGACGCGCTCCGGCTGAGCCAGTCCCAAACATAGGGCTTGTAGGGCGTGATCTCTTCGAAGCTCCGGTTCCAGAGGAGCTCCGCCCACATCCGGTCCACTTGGTGGGCGAGGCCGAGCTCGATAAAGTTCCCGTAGATGAGGGGACTCAAGGGTTTGGTGACGATGACTTTGGGCTCAACAGCCACCTCGAACCGTTCCTGACTGCAAGAAGAAGGAGAACTCGAGGGTATGGCTGGGCAGAAGAGCGTCAGAAAGAGGAATAGGCCAAAGAGCGAGAAATAAGAGTTCTTTATCATCCCAACCCTCCATCGCGTGTCGAACGGACACCTCTCGATTTTCACGATCATCAACACGGCCATGAGAACGGGTGGCATGGCGCCAGTCCCCGCCCGCCCGTTCCCGTCGGAGATGCTTTCAAGACTCTGTTCGTATAAATATTTATCTCCCCTTCCCCTCTTAACTAAATAAGAGGGGCCTCAAGAAAGGCAAGCATCTCCGAACAGGTCTACGGGGACGCGCCGTGACAGGACCCGTTCTCTTTCTTCCATTGTCCTTGAGGCGGCCTGTTGTCTCTCTGAGGATATGTGTATAATAATGAAATTTCAAGGAGGGATGACCATGGATATCAAAGCCGTCAAGATCGATAAGCCGGACAACATGAACTTCATCCTCGGGCAGGCCCATTTCATCAAGACCGTCGAGGACATCCACGAAGCCATCGTCAACACGGCGCCGCAGATGAAGTTCGGGATCGCTTTCTGCGAATCCTCGGGGCTGGCGCTCGTCCGCTACTCGGGAAACAACGACTCGCTCATCGAGCTGGCCAAGAAGAATGCCCTGAACATCGCGGCCGGGCACAGCTTCATCATCTTCATGGAGAACGGGTTTCCGGTAAACATCCTCAACACCGTCAAGAATGTCCCCGAAGTCTGCCAGATCTTCTGCGCCACGGCCAATTCCGTTGAAATCCTTATCGCCGAGACGGAGAGCGGACGCGGCATCCTGGGCGTCATCGACGGCGTTAAGACGAAGGGTGTCGAGGGCGAAGCCGACATCAAATGGCGGAAGGACTTCCTCCGGAAGATCGGGTATAAATTCTGATTACGAGCAGCGGTTCCAGCCGCAGTTTGGGCAGACGGGGCACTTCTCGTCCGGGAGCGTCGCCCCGCAAATCTTGCAGATCGTCTGGTAAATATCCTTGGAATTCTCCTGGACTGACCCCAGATGCCGCTCCAGGATCTTGGCGATGGCGTCCGGGATGGACTGGACCAAGCCGCCCTCGGTGAAAATCGGCTCCGATCCGCCGATTCCTTTAAGTTGGCTGATGACCTCCTTCACGTCCACGTCGCTCCGCAGCGCCAGCGAGATCAGCCGGCCGAGCGCTTCGGCGTCGGCCATAGTCGTATAGCCGCTCTTCCCGATGGAGGTGAAGACCTCGAAGGCTTTCTGGTTGTAGAAGGAGATCGTCACGTATAGGTTACCGAACCCGGTCTTGATCTTGTCCGTCACCGAGGGAAGTGTGATCGGCCGGTCCTTGGGGTGGAGCTTGGCCTCCGGTGACGCTTTGTAGAGGACCTGCTCCGCCCGGCTCCCGTCGCGGTAGATGGTAATGCCCTTGGTGTCGAGCTCGTAGGCGAGAAGATAGGCTTTCTCCACGTCCTTGACTTGGGCCTTGTTGGGGAAGTTGATCGTCTTGGAGACCGAATTGTCCACATGTTTCTGGAAGGCGGCTTGGGTCCGGATGTGCCATTCGGGCGAGATCTCGTGAGCGGTACGGAAATAGTCGGGGAGCGAATCCTTGGGGTGGGCGTTCTTCCATTCCTCGTAGATGGGATGGACGTCCTTGATCTCGCCGTCGATGATCTTGGAAGTGAACTCGAAGGCGAAGACAGGCTCGATCGAGGAGGAGCAGCCGGCGATGCGGGAGATAGTGCCCGTCGGGGCGATGGTCAGAGTGGTCGCGTTTCGCATCTTCTTTCCCCTAAAAACCGACTTGGCGATGTTGGGGAAATTGCCGCGTTCCTCGGCCAGCCTGGCCGATGCCGCCATGGACTCCTTGCGCATGAAGGCCATGATTTTCTCGGCCAGCTTGATGGCCGCCGGGCTGTCGTACCGAACCCGCATCCTGAGCAGCAGGTCCGCCCAGCCCATGACGCCGAGCCCGATCCGGCGGTTGGCTCGGGTCATCTGCTCGATCTGGGGGAGGGGGTACTTGTTGACATCGATGACATCATCGAGGAAGCGCACGGCCAGGGCGATCGTCCGGCCGAAGCGCTCCCAGTCGAAGAGGTCCTTTGCCCGGGGGCTGAGAAAGTGGGCCAGGTTGATCGAGCCCAGGTTGCAGGACTCGTATTCGTGGAGCGGCTGTTCGCCGCAGGGGTTGGTGGCCCGGATCGGGCCGAGACCGCGGGTCGGGTTGTGGGCGTTGATGCGGTCGATGAAGATCAGCCCGGGGTCGCCCACGGCCCAGGCCGACTCGACGATCATGTCGAAGACCGGCCGGGCTTTCTTCTGTCCGACGACCTTCTTGTGGTAGGGATCGGTGATGTCATAGGAGCCGTCGGCCTTGACCGCTTCCATGAAGATGTCGGTTGCGGCCACGGAGATGTTGAAGTTGTTGACGCTTTTTCCGTCGATCTTCATCCGGATGAACTCTTCGATATCGGGATGGTCGACGCGCAGGATCCCCATGTTGGCGCCGCGGCGCGTCCCGCCCTGCTTGACGGCCTCGGTGGCGGAGTCGATGACTCGGAGGAAAGAGACCGGACCGGAGGCGATGCCCTGGGTCCGCTTGACGAAGCTCCCCTTGGGACGGAGGGGGCTGAAGTCGAACCCGGTGCCCCCGCCTTCCTTGTGGACGAGCGCTGCGTTCTTGACCGTCTCGAAGATCGAGTCGAGGGAATCTTCGATCGGCAGGACGAAGCAGGCGCTCAGGCACATATCCCGGCCGGCCCCGGTCAGGGTGGGGCTGTTGGGTAGGAAATCGCGGGCCATCATGGTGTCGAAGAATTTCTCGGACCACTGCTCCTGGCTCTTTTTCGTTTTCTCGGCGGAGGCGATGTAGTGGGCCACCCGGAGGAAGAGGTCGGCCGGCTCCTTATCCAGAAATTCCCCCTGTTCGTTGCGCATCAGGTATCGCGCCCGGAGGATTTTGAGGGCGTTTTCGGTGAAAGGTTTATACTCCGCCATCGTTCCGCTCCTATTCAATTTATCTCTTTCCGACAGCTTTTTTTTTCGAGGCGATAGTCGCTTCCTTGTCCAGCCGGTGGTCCACCCGGAGGTCGATATGGATGCGCTTGGCGCCCAGCTTCAAAATAGCCGCATGGGCATCCTGGATCACCTGGAACAGCGTCTTCAGGTCCGGCGCCTCGAGGGTCGTGGACATGCCGCCCGTCTCGGTGCGCAGGCCGGAGGCCTCGATGGCCCGGATGGCCTCTTTGACAAAGCGGCTGACCGAGGAACCCTCGCTCGTCGGGAAAATGGCCAACTCGGCGATGATCACGGTTTGTTCTCCCTACTCAATGGTCTATAATCATTATATATGAAGGAGGCGAAAATGCCGAGCGAGCTTCCGGAAATGGGCAAGATCTCAGCTGAAGTCTTTGACGAACTGATCTACCCGCGCCTCGGCCGGCGCCGCAGGTCGGTCCTGGTCGGGCCGAAGCACGGAGTGGACATCGGGGTTGTCGATATCGGCGGCGGCAAGGTCATGGCCATGACCACCGACCCGGTGTTTATCGTCCCCGAGTACGGGTTTGAGAGAGCGGCCTGGTTCGCCATCCACATCCTCTGCTCGGATGCGGTTACTTCGGCCCTGCGGCCGACCTATCTAACCATCGACCTCAACCTGCCGTTGAGCATTACCCGAGCGGAGCTCGAGACGGTCTGGAAGACGATCGACATCGAGTGTAAGAAGTTGGGCATCGCCATCGTCTGCGGCCACACCGCCCGCTACGACGGCTGCCACTACCCGATGGTCGGCGGTGCCACCGTGATCAGCGTCGGCGAGAAATCGCGCTACGTCACGCCTCAGATGGCCAGGCGAGAGGATATGGTCGTCATTACCAAGGGCGCGGCGATTGAGGCGACGGGCATTTTTGCGCTGGCCTTCAAGGACCGGATCAAGGAGCATTTCGGCGAAGAGTTCAGCCGGAGGGCCGAAGCCATCTTCGACCAGATGTCGGTGGTCGAGGACGCGCTGACGGCGGCCTCGGTGGGGACGCGCGAGAATGGCGTGACGGCCATGCACGACGCCACCGAGTGCGGAATCTGGGGAGGCCTCTACGAAGTGGCCAAAGCCTCACGAGTCGGGATGAGGATCGAAAAAGAGAAGATTATCGTCCTTGACGAAGTCGCCAAAATCTGCGCCAAGTTCGGGATGGACCCGTATTCGTCGATCTCGGAAGGCACCCTGATCATCACCTGCAAAAAAAATAAAGTGGACTTGCTGCTGAAAAAATTGGCCAGGAAGAATATCCCCGCCTCAGTGGTCGGCGAAGTGATTCCGGAGGGCAAAGGAATTATCCTGGTGGAAGAAGGGAAGGAACGGCCGCTCGAGCACCCCCGCGTCGACCCCTTCTGGCCGGCCTTCGCCCGGACGCTTGCGGAAGAGAAAAAAAGAGGGAAGAGATGAAGAAGCGCGTCCTGTTTGTCTGCACGTCGAACAGCGCCAGGTCGCAGATGGCCGAGGCCCTGGTGAACCACGACCTGGGCGATCGTTTCGAGGCATATTCGGCCGGGACCGACCCGAAGGCGCCCCATCCGCTGGCCATCCGGGTTCTTCAGGAGACCGGCATCGACCATCGCGGCGCCCGCAGCAAGAGCATGGACGAATTCGCCGGCCAGCCCTTCGATTTTGTGATCACGCTCTGCGACTCCGCCAACGAGACCTGTCCTCTTTTCTTCGGCGGAGTGCGGCGGGCTCATCTTGGTTTCGATGACCCGGCCAGGGCAGAAGGCAGCGAGGAAGAAAGGCTGGCCGTTTTCCGCCGAATCAGGGACGAGATCCGCACGCAGGTCGAAGCCTATCTGATGAAAACGGAGGAATAAAAAAAAAGAGAGGCATCTTGACAGCGATCGCCTTTTTATATATGAATATATGTTCATATATATATGTAGATGAAAGACGCGCTGAAAATATTCAAAGGTTTAGCAGATCCCACACGGCTGCGCATCGTATCCCTGCTTATCCGAAGGGATCTCTGTGTCTGCGAGCTTATGTTCATCCTGAAGATGGAGCAATCGCGGATCTCGCATCAATTGCGAATCTTAAGAGATGCCGATCTGGTTGAGGACAAAAGAGAGGGGAAGTGGATAACCTACCGGATCTCGGACAAAGCCCGCCCGAACCTGGAATTATTATTGAACCAGCTTCTTAAAGAACAACTCAGAGAGTCGGAAGAAGCAATCAGAGATTTGGGCAATCTCGAAATCTGTCTCCGGGAAGATGTCCGCAGGAGGCATGCTTCGTCCAATCAACGAGTAGTGGAAAAGATTTAAGTTTAATGCCCATCTCGAGGAAATCAAAGTGGATATCGCCGGTTACCTGCTGAAGCTGTTGCAGGGCGGACTGGGCAACCTGGCAGCCTACCTTGCCGCCCACGTCCTCTTGTGCCTGGTTCCCGCATTCTTTATCGCCGGAGCCATGACGGCATTGATCCCCAAAGAATCCGTCACCCGCTTTCTGGGACGGAATGCTCCGAAGTATGTCTCCTATCCCGCGGCCGCACTGGCCGGCTCGGTGTTATCGGTCTGCTCGTGTACGGTTGTGCCGCTGTTTGCGGGTATTTACAGGAAAGGCGCGGGGCTCGGTCCGGCCATCACCTTCCTGTTCTTTGCGCCGGCAGCCAATATTCTGGCGCTCGTCTATACGGGCGGGGTGATCGGCGCGGACCTTGCCTTTGCCCGACTCTTCCTTTCGCTGAGCTTTGGCATCGGGATTGGCATGATTATGGCCCTTATCTTCCGCCGTTCAGACATGGCTCACGACGAAAACACGGATGCGCTCTTCGCCGGAAAAGCCGTTGTGCGCCGGGCGGCGCTGGCTTTCCTCTTCATCCTAATCGCGCTCCTCTTATCCGGGACACTCAAGATCGGCCTCCTGACCAATTCTTATGGCCGGGTGACTCTGCCCGTATCGGGGTTGGAGCGTTTTCAGGCTTTCTTGTTCCGGATTGTTCCCTTTGACGCCAGCAAAGGCCAGGAAGGCGTCACCGTTCAGGGCGCGATCCTGATCGGCCTGCTCTTCTTGGTCGCTTTCGCTTCTTGGCGCGGACTGGGGAAAATTTTCGAGGGCTTCAACCGCTGGACATGGGCTTCCCTCGGTCTGATCGTGCTTACCCTTTTGGTCGCTTCGGCCGGGATGAAGCCACATGCCGGGGGATTAGATATTCTCTTCACAGGAAAGATGTTCGGCGTGATCCTGTCCATGATTTTGCTGGGGTATATCGGGTCAAAGCGCCTGACGCAAGATGAGGTGCGCAATTTCCTGTGGGAATCCTGGCGCTTTATCAAACAGATCTTTCCTTTGCTGGTGGTCGGCGTGTTTTTCGTCGGGGTCATGCGAGTGATCATCCGTCCGGAATGGATTAGAGCGCTGGCCGGGCAGAATACCCTCCTGGGGAACCTGGCGGGCGTGGTATTCGGCGTGTTCATGTACTTCCCGACATTGGTCGAAGTGCCGATCGCTAAGATGTTCCTGAGCCTAGGAATGCATCGCGGCCCGCTCCTGGCCTATCTGATGGCCGATCCTGAACTCAGTTTGCAGAGCATCCTCATGATCTCAGCCATCATCGGGCGGTCCAAGGCTTGGGTCTATGTATTCTGGGTCGCCTTGTTCAGCACTCTGGCCGGGTTGATTTATGGCGCCTTTGAGGACGGCGCCAGCATCTGGCTGATTGCGCTCTACCTGCTGGGTTTCTTGTCCCTGCTGGCGGCGGGACTGTGGTGGATGAACAGACGCCGTGCGATCCAACCCGCAGCGCCGCCAGAAGCATCGACGGACCGGTGAAAAAATTAGGAACTGCAAAAGGTGCGGAGATCTGACCTGCCTGGCCTTTGCCGTGAGGCTCTCCGCCGAGGATGCGAATATCATGAGTTGCCAGGAGATTTTCGCCGCCCCTTTTGCCGAGAAAAAGAAAATGCTCCTGAGTCTGTTGGCGGCCTCGGGATACATTGTCCCGAGCGCCTTTGTTCCCACCGAAATCATAAAAAAGGAGGGCTGAAATGGAAATCAGAATCTTGGGGCCGGGTTGCCCGCGTTGTCATGAAGTCGAGAGAAGGACGATCAACGTTCTGGCTGAGCTCAACCTGGGAGCTGATGTCCAAAAGATTTCGGACATCAAAAAAATCATGGAGTACAGCATCATTGGAACTCCCGGCTTGGTGATCAACGGGAAGGTGAAGTGCTCGGGCCGCATTCCTTCGGCCGATGAGATCAAGACCTGGATCAAGGAGGAGAATGAAGCTCCGGATGTCCGAACCCGTTGACGTTTTGAGAAAGAGCCGGGTTTTCGCCGTCGTCGGCGCGACGCGGAACAGGGCCAAGTACGGCTTGCGAACATGATATTGGGAGGAGATAGAACGATGGAAAAATTCGATTGGGCCTCGCGTTTTTTGATTCTTCTTCTGTTCATCCCTATTATCCTGGTGCCCGGCCGATCGCAGTCTGGGCAATCAAGGTCATCGGTGTCTCCCACGGAGGGCGTGGTCCTGGTAACGAACAGCTTGGACCTGGATTTCTCCAAGCATAAAGTGACTTTCATCGAACTCGGCGCCGATCGGTGCATTCCCTGCAAGGCCATGCAGCCGATCATGAAGGAGATGGCCAAGGAATACGCCGGAAAAATCCAGGTCGTTTTCTACGATGTCTGGAAAGATCCGGCCCCGGCCCGCAAATACGGGATCCAGCTCATCCCGACTCAGGTTTTCATCGACCAAAACGGAAAAGAAATTCACCGTCATGTTGGTTTTTATGCCAAAGAAGAGATGCTGGAGATGCTGAAAGAGAAAGGAATCATCTAAGGCGAGGGGGAAAAAATTGGAGCGCTTCTTTGGTGATATCGGCCAACTCATTCAGCACAATCCCTGGCTGGCGGTCATAGCTGTTTTCGTCGGCGGTATGACGACCGCCTCAAACCCGTGCGTCCTGGCCATGATTCCGCTGATGATGAGTGTTGTTGCAGGCTATAAGGAAACGACAGGCCTGAAAAAAGCGCTCATTTTTTCTTTGTTTTTTGTCATCGGACTGTCTATAACGTTCACCATTCTGGGACTCATTTCGGCACTGATGGGCAGGATGTTCGGCGATGTGGGACGATTCTGGAAATATCTTATCGCGGCCGTCTGTCTGGTCATGGGCCTTCATCTTCTTGGCCTTTTCAAGATCAATTTCCGGACGCCGGAATACCTCCGCGTCCGCCGTGGCGGAACGGTAGGCGCTTTCCTGCTCGGCCTTCTTTTCGGAGTCGTCTCTACACCCTGTGCGGTTCCCATCCTGGCCGTTCTCCTGACCTTTGTGGCCGGCCAGGGAAACGTGGTCTACGGAGGTGCCCTGCTCCTTGTCTATGCCCTCGGCCATTCGGTCCTCATCCTGATTGCCGGCACCTCCATGGGCGCGGCGAAAAGACTGATCGAGTCAAAGGGCCTGCGCAGGACCAATCTGGTTCTTCAGAGAATCGCCGGAGTCATCATCATTCTTGTAGGATTGTACTTCCTGATTTGGACACAATATTGATCAACAAGATCAAAGCTAAAAGGACAAGCTATGCCTGAAGCTAAAGTCGCGCGGCTGTCCTTCCTGGACAGATTTCTTACCCTCTGGATTTTCCTGGCCATGGCCTTCGGCGTGGGACTCGGCTACTTCGTTCCCGCCGTCGTCGGCTTCATCAACCGTTTCCACTCGGGCACGACGAACATCCCGATCGCCGTCGGCCTCATCCTGATGATGTACCCGCCCCTGGCCAAGGTAAAATACGAGGAGCTCGGTGACGTCTTCAAGAATACCCGAGTCCTCGCTCTGTCGCTTGTCCAGAACTGGATCATCGGGCCGCTCCTCATGTTCGTCCTGGCCGTCCTATTCCTGAGAGATAGGCCCGAATACATGTACGGCCTGATCATGATCGGCCTGGCCCGCTGCATCGCCATGGTCATCGTCTGGAACGACCTGGCCCAGGGGGACAGGGAATACGCGGCCGGGCTCGTCGCCTTCAATTCGATCTTCCAGGTCCTGTTCTTCTCGGTCTACGCCTACGTCTTCATTACCGTCTTTCCGACCTGGCTGGGGCTCCAGGGGACCGCCGTCAACATCACGATGCGCCAGATCGCCGAGAGCGTCTTCATCTACCTTGGCATCCCCTTCATCGCCGGCGTCGTGACACGCTTCAGCCTGCTCAAACTCAAGGGCCGGACGTGGTACGAGAGGAAATTCATCCCGCGCATCAGCCCGGTGACGCTCATCGCGCTCCTCTTCACCATCGTCGTCATGTTCTCGCTCAAGGGCGAGTTCATCGTCAAGATCCCGCTCGACGTTCTGCGGATCGCCGTGCCGCTCCTTATCTATTTTGTCGTCATGTTCCTCGTCTCATTCTTTCTCAGTCGCAAGGCGGGCGCGGACTACCCCAAGGCGGCCACGCTGTCCTTCACGGCAGCCAGCAATAACTTCGAACTAGCCATCGCCGTGGCCGTGGCGGTTTTCGGCATCAACTCGGGCGAGGCCTTCGCCGCCGTCATCGGCCCGCTCGTCGAGGTGCCGGTGATGATCGGCCTGGTGAATGTCGCCCTGAAATTTAGAGCAAAATATTTTACCCCTAAGGGCAAAGTTTAAAGAGGGGAATTAAACTTAGGGCCGTTGATTCTAGCCAAAATTCCACGAGAAAAGGGTTGACAAACGCAATACATTTGTTTAACAATATATTCAGGTCATGACTAAAGAATAAAGTTATTTGGATGAAAACTGTAAGCTCCATCCGCTGGACGGAACACAGTATCGAGCATATCGCCAGACATGCCATATCGCCCAGAGAAATCGAAGAGGCGTGTTTTAATGAATTGGAATCCCCCTACATTCGGTCCGGAAAAGACAATCTTCATTACGTCTTTGGCAGGACGGCTGCGGGAAGGTTTGTTTTTATCGTTGTCAAATTCGAACGGCACGGCCAAGTCAGTGTCATGACGGCCAGCGATATGAATGATTTGGAAAAGGAATATTATATAAGACGAGGAAAATGAGATGAAAAAAATACCGAAATTCAAGACTAAAGAAGAAGTAGCGAGATACTGGGAAACCCACAGTTTCCAGGATTACCACAAGGATACAAATGACGCGGAAATCGCTTTCGTTAAGAAGCCGAAAAAGACGGTTGCCATCAGGCTTGATCCGGACGATATAAAATCCGTTGAAAAAATCGCTGAACGAAAAGGTTTGAGCTACACATCACTGCTGAGAATGTGGATCAAGGAACATCTCTCCCGAGAGGCCAAACGGCTTTCCTGAAGAAAAATGGATGATGAATCATAGCGTCAAGGGAGCTAGGAAGCTGCAGGGACACTCAAAAGGGCCGGAAATCGGACCGACCTATCCTCCCGGGGCGAGAGAAGATTACGAAAAATATTCAGCCCAGCCCTTGGAAGGGATGTGGGAGGTCACCCGGGCAATGAACTCCAGGTAGTCCATCCTCTCCTGCTCTTCAAACCGCGGGCACGGCCGCGTCCACGGCGGCTTTCCGCTTCTTGTAAGCCGAGATGATCCTGACGCAGATGACGAGCAGGACGATGACGACGAGGACATTGAGAAGGGCGTAGCGCTCGATCGGGAGGCCCAGGAGCCCGGCCCCGATGAGAACGGCCAGGGAGGAGAGCGTGTCGCCGCCCCGGACGAAGAACGTGTCGATCGCCGCCTTGGCCTTGTACTTTTCCTCTCTCTTGGTAACGAGGAACAGGGCGGCCTTGGTCGTGTTCTGTAGCGAATAGTCCGTGCCGTTCTCGAACGCCTTGACCCAGCGGACAAGGACTAAGACCGCCCCGAAGGAGATCAGGGCGTACCCTCCCAGGGCGATGAGGGGCAGGAAGAGCAGGGCCCCTCCGATGCCGACCCACTTGAAGATCCGCGAGACGAGGAAAAGCTGGATGAAGAGCGCGATCAGGTTCGTCAGGAACTGGTAATTCATAAACGCGCTGTGGATGGCCTTGCTTTCCGTTCTCTGCGGCAAGGCCGGCGAAGCGGCCGGCAGGGCCTCCGCCGGTTTTGGAGCTTGGCTTGCGATCGACTGCTTGACCGTGACCTCAGTGATTATGTATTCCCCGGTCGCGTTGACGAAATTGTAGAGACCGATCATAACCGCGATGAGGAGGAGGTAGCGGCTCTTGAAGATGAGCCGGAAACCGCCGCCGGCCTTGAGGGGCTGCTCCTGGACGCGGGCTTTCTCATCGGCCCCGGCCAGCCCCTTATCCCGGTCCTCGCGGGTCTTCCGGACCTCCCGGCGGTGGATGGTCCAGGCGAGAACGATGCAGAGGAACAGGATGATCCCGGCAATGAGCATGAGCTTGAACTGCCAATTGGCGCCCAGGATGTCCCTCAGCTTTCGCATGACGGGCAGCACCGCGACGAGACCGCCGAGCGTCGCGCCCAGGGCGACGAGCGGAAAGGTCCGCTTGCCGACGTCGTCGGAATAGAGATCGTTGGCGAAGCCCCAGAACTGGGCGATGACGAAGTAGTTGAAGATGCCGATCCAGATGAAAAATATGATCCCCATGGGCTTGACGGCCATGCCGCCCATGTTGAGGAAATAGAAGATGACGAGGTTGGAGATGAAGAACGACGTTGTCCAGGTGATGAGGACGTGCCGGGGGACCTTGGAGGCCAGACGGCTGAAGGCCTTGATCACGAAGACGAAGAGGATGGCCTGTGCCCCGCTCAGATAGCTCTTGACCTGGGGCGCCTTCTGGTCCACGAGGAGCAGGGCCTCGCGGAGGGGTTTAAGGATGTAATAGGCCAGGAGAAGGAGGAAGACGTTCAGGGCCAGCAGGAGCGCCTTGGGGGCCTCGCCGTGGCGGATGTCGGCGAAAAGCCTCAGGAACCGGTAGCCAAGATGGTAGCGGATATCACTCCGGGGCAGGGTCCCCGCCGGCGATGGATCGGACATTATTCCGCTCCTTTCCGCGTTATCAGAAAAGGACGTTAGCCTCTCCCGTAAGACTGATCAGCCTCCTCCCATCGTCTGGGATGATAAATCGTTGGGTGAAGAAATGTCAAGCTGAGCTCAAAATAAGCGGAAGGCGGGCTAGGAAGCTGCAGGAACACCCAAAAGGGCCGGAAATCGGACAGACCTCTCCTCCCGGGGCGAGAGAAGATTACGAAAAACATTCAGCCCAGCCGCGGCGGGGAATCCTTGGGTATTCCTCCTCGATGATCAGGAGCTTATGCTCGCTCTCCTCCGACTTGCGCACTTTGTCCCGGTGGACAAATGCCTCTCCTGCTCGAAGATCTAGACGGGCACCGTCGGCACATCGAGCAGATCCGCCCGGTTATGGAACGATGCCATTTGGGAGAATTTCCTTCCAGATTCACAAATTCTGGTGCATGGCCCCAAATTTTTTGGATCCCCTTATTAGCCATTGCCATATCGGCATGAAGTGGATCTTCTTCCCTTGATGAATTTCCTGAGCTTCATAATTGTCTGTCAGCACCAGAAGACTATCCGCCGGGCAAGAGGATTTTCAATTGAACAGGAGGCAGCCTTAAGCCAGCCAGTTTTCGGTTTTGAGCCCTTTGATCCGCCGGAATTCAGTCGTATTGTCGGTTACCAAGACGGCATTCAGGCTCAGCGCATGGGTGCCGACCTGCGTATCTAGGGGACCGATCGGCCGTCCGGCGTTTTCGAGGTCGGCACGGACCGTTCCGTAGGCAGAGGCTGCACTTTCTTCGAAATCAGCGACTTCCAAGGGCAGAAGAAATTCCTCCAGAGCTTGCCTGTTCCTTTCGACGTGCCGGCTTTTGGCTATCTCATAGCGAAGCTCGGCCAGGGTGATCGTCGAGATGCCGACGTCCCCCGCGGCCAGTCGATCGAAGCGTCTCAGGGCCTTCGGCGGTTTCCGTTTGATGAGGGCGATGCAGATACGGGTCTTCTTTTTCTCGGATATCGGACAATCCACCCTATTCAAGATCGGCTCAGGCCTGGCGATGTGGCTCCCCGACATTGTTCGCTGGTTGATACCTTCAGCTTCACCGGTCTTGATGGAGGCACTAAAGGAAGCCCATTCGCATGAAGCCGTAATACGCGTTTAAGTCGAGCGGAATTCATGCTAAAATAACTCCGATGAGCAGGGCTTCCCGCCGAAACCTCATCGTAGACGCTAAAAAAAATACGGGCCAGAAAACGTTCCAGGCTGCCTGATACAGGAGGGATATTTTGGCAGCAAGGTTAGACTGAGGAGGTCGCGATCCCATGTCGGCTCCGAAGCAGATGACGCCGTCCCAGCGGGAATTCGTCAAGGTCATCCTCCTGGCCGGACTCATTATGCTTTTCCTCAGCATCATTTTCAGAAACCGCTGGCCGGGGGAGGACGAGTTTCGACCCGACGTTTTCCAGGAACCGATCCAGGGGCCGGGAGATCCGCCCGCGCCATTTGATGTTGCCCAGAAGGGTTACACCTACACCGTCTATCCGCAGTTCGACTATGAGCTCTGGGGGATGGTCGTCTCCTCGCACTATGCCGGGTCTTTCCTCGATTACGCGCACGAGATGTGGAAGGACTACCTCAACATCAAGGACCTCTGCACTATCTGGGGGAAGAACTTGGAAACAGGCGCCTTCCGGGAGATCAAATTCTGGAGCCGGGATTTCACCTGTTTCTACTCCTGGTCCAACCCGGAAACGGGCCGGCAGTTCTCCCAGTCACATATCTCGAACAATCACCTCATCACCGAAAACGATCTCCTGCGCAAGGTCATAAAGAGCGTCAAGCGGGGCGACCAGGTCCACCTGCGGGGCTGGCTGGCCAAATACGGACACAAGGGATCGAAACAGGTGCGGGGGACCAGCACTACCCGTAAAGACACCGGGGGCCAGGCCTGCGAGACAGTCTATGTCACCGAGTTCGAGGTCCTCAAGCGGGCCAACCCGGGATGGCGTGCGGCCCTCCCGTTTTCGCTGCTGATCATCGGGGGTTGCCTCCTACTTCTTTTCCTGTTTTGAGGATGTGTGGCCGGAGTCTTATTTAGCAGAAATCAAGACACGTTTTTCCTGCGAGGTCGCGGTCTCGAAGGCCTGAATTGTGCTATAATTCCCGGATGATCATCAAGGGGAGATCATGAGTAAAAGAGACCGGATTATTCAGCGTGTTCTTTGGATCGTCCTGGCTTTCTTGCTTCTTCTTCCTTCTCTTTCCACAGCCCAAGAAGGACTCATCCCTGTCTTCCCGATCGAGAAGGATGACCTTACCCTCGGGCGGCCGGCCCAACCCAATACCTATTTCGACAAGGCCGGACGCAGGTTCGCCATCCTCGGCCTGGAGACCGGCACGTTCGAGGCCTGGGCCTATCCCTTGAAACTCCTCAGGAATTTCGAATTTTCGTTCCTGCTCAAGAACAGCACGCGGCCGATCCCGGCGAAAGACATCGTCCGGTTTATCGAGGTGACACCTGCGGCCACGACGCTGACCTATACATACCAGTCTTTTACGGTGAAGGCGACCTATGTGACCGCCATCGATGATCCTGGAGCTGTCATACTGCTCGACATTGATTCGACCGAACCTCTGACTATCGTGGCCGGGTTCCTGCCGGTCCTCCAGCCGATGTGGCCGGCCGGGATCGGCGGGCAATATGCCTATTGGGACGATAAGCTCAAGGCCTATCTCATCTCGGAGCCCACCCGGAAGAACCACGGCTTCGTCGGGTCGCCGGCCGCGCAGGGGATATCCTACACTCCCGCTCATATGCTTTCCGACACGCCGAGTGAATTCACGATCGCCATCAATGACCCCGCCGCGGTCGAAGGTAAGCTCATCCCGGTTGTCCTGGCTGGCGGCAAAGGAAAGCGCGAGGACATCCGAAAGGTCTACGAAAAGCTGGCCGCCGACCCCACCGCCGTCTATCTCAACGCACTCCAACACTTCCGGGACTTGCGGCAGCATACCCTGAGGGTGCAGACGCCGATTCAGAAACTCAACCTCGCCTTCGAATGGGCCAAAGTGTCTTATGATAATCTGCGCGTTGACAATCCCGACCTCGGCCGCGGGCTGGTGGCCGGTCTCGGGCTTTCAGGCACGGGCGGGCGCCCCGGGTTCGGCTGGTTCTTCGGCACCGACGCTTACCTCAATTCGCTCAGCCTTTTAAGCTACGGTGCCTTCGAAGCCGCCAAAGAGGCGCTGGCTTTCACCCAGAAATGGCAGCGCCAGGACGGAAAAATGGCCCATGAGCTCAGCCAGGCCGCCGGGTACATCGATTGGTTCAAGGATTTCTCGTACGGCTATATACATGGCGATACGACGCCGTACTACATTGTGGCCATGGATGAGTATTATGCGAATACCGGGGACCTGGACTTCATCCGGCAGAGCTGGCCTTCCCTCAAGCGAGCTTTTGAGTGGTGCCTGACGACGGACGCCGACGGCGACGGCCTGATGGACAACTCCAAGGCTGGGCTCGGGGCCCTCGAGTTCGGCTCACTCACCGGGATCCAGACGGATATCTATCTGGCTGCGGTCTGGATTCGGGCGGCCGAGGCCATGGAAAGGCTGGCCCGGGCGACGGGAGAGAAAAAGCTGGCCAAAAACGCCGCCGCCGCTCAGCAAAAAGCCGTGGCCGGCTTCGAGGCCAGATTCTGGGATGAAAAGGCCGGACACTACTCTTACGCTTTCAATGCCCAAGGCGAGCAGGTGAAAGAGCTCACGCCATGGTGCGCCGTGCCCCTGATGTGGGGTATCGGTCGGCCGGAACGGGCCGCCTGGACTCTGGAAAAGATAAACTCTTCCGACCTTACGACCGCCTGGGGTGTCAGGATTCTGACCCGCAAGAGTCCGCTTTATGAGCCGCTCAATTACAATTATGGAGCTGTCTGGCCTTTCCTGACGGGCTATGTCGCCACCGCTCTTTATCAGCACGGCTACACACTCCAGGCCCATGCGCTGGTGACGGCCAATGCCAAGCATCTGTTCGACAACGCCCTGGGCTGCGCCACCGAGCTCTTCTCCGGCGGCCTGAATGTCTGGCCGCAGGAGGCCGTTACCCATCAGGGATTCTCTACGGGAGGCTTTGTCCTGCCCTTTGTCCGGGGATTATTGGGACTGGGGGGCAACGCGGCTAAAAAAGAAATCATCTTCAGTCCCCAGTTTCCTGCCGACTGGCCGGAAGTGACAATAGGAAAATTCCGTCTCGGCCAAGAGATCTTTGATTTTCACTACAAGCGGGACGATACCAAGATCTTATTCGAGATAATTTCCCCTCCGGGGAATTCTTTCCAGCTCCATTTTTCTCCGGCCTTTGGTTTGGGAACACAAATCCGGCGGGCTTTGGTCAACGGTCAGCCGGTGGAGCCAACACCGAGTCCGGATTTCCAAGCTTTCCGGCATTCAGAGAAGCCGGTCTTTCTTCCCTTCGGCCTTACCGGCCGCGATGTCATAGAGATTGAACTCGAGCCCACCGTCGAAATCCTCCCGTTCGTGACAGAGTCTCAAGTCGGTGACTTCGATAGAAGCCTGAAAATCATCAGGCTGGAGCTGGCCGGGAAAGACCTGAAGGCGGTTGTCGAGGGATTGGCCGGCGAGAGCTACACGTTGCGGATAACACATGCCGAGCTGGTTCAGGACGTTAGAAGAGGTTCAGTCCTGGGGAACCGACTCACCATCCAGTTCCCCTTGGGAAAAGAGCGCGAGTTCCTGCGCCACGAGGTAATTCTCAGGCTGAAATAAGCATCGCGCTTGTGGCGGCCAGAGGCTTTCCTTTTATTCCCAGCGCATGCGGTAAACGGAGAGCTCTCGATAGCCGCTCTCTTTATCATGCATGGAGTAAAGCCGGCCGCCTCGACAAAGACAGGGAAGCGGATTCTGTTCTCTTTGCGCGTCGCGGTTGGCGAAACTCGCCCGGCCGATGAAGACTCCTTCCGGGCTGAAAATGTCAAACATGTTCTCTTCCGGGTTCAGGCCCTTTTCAAAGGTTCTGACGAGAAGCCGTCCCTCTTCGTCTTCGATAAAAGACATGAAGGGCGGCCAGGCAGCGGCGAATTCAAATCGGTCATGGAAAGGACTGCCTTCCGGAAAGCGCTTCAAGAACGCCTGTTTGAATTCCTCCGATATGGGGACGGGTTTATACTCCTTACGGATTTTATTCTGCAGCTTTCCCTCGAGATCATAGACCCGGATCTCATAGCCCTTGTCGGTGTCTCCGACATAGATCTTGTCCTTTCCGGCTTGATAGATAAGAGACCGGCCGGATATCTTGACCTTAGCCTCGGACGACCGGAACTCGTTCGGAGTGTCCTTCTGGTAAATTTTCTTTAATTGCTCAAAGCTGGAGTCGCAGACGCCGAGATAGTTCTGGAATTTTTCCGGGTTTTGTATCTGGTCAAAGTAGAAATATTGACCATTGCTCAGCGGGGCGATGGGTTCGATCAGCTTTTTCAGCATAACCTCTTTGATGAACCGGCCGTCCCGGTCATAAATCGCGAATTTCGGCTTGGAGGGGTCCTTGGCCAGGAGATTTCCATCGTGGTCGAGAAAAACCGTCCCGCCCCATTCGAGCTCGCCCGGTCCCTGGCCTCTCCTCAGGAATGATCTGACGAAATTTCCCGCGCTGTCGAACTTGAAGATGTAGTTTTCATTGCTCTGCCAGCGAATGATATAGATATTCCCTTCGGGGTCGACGTCGAATGTTTCCATTTCAGCCAGGCCGATTTGGGCGATCTTCTCATTCTCCGTGTCTATGGAGGATTCCTTCTCTAAGACGAGCCGGGAGGGAACACCTTTGACCGCATAGGGTTCGAGATGGTTGAGGACGACTTCGACGCCTTCATCAGTTGTCTTATCGATTTTCTGTTGCCGGGAGGAACAACTGGCCAAGACGAGAAAAACAAGTGAAAGCAAAATTGTTCTTTTCATGCGGGCCCTCCTTTTGAGAATCCCCGGGCTCGCTCCCGATTACGACCATAGCGCCGGACCCGGGCCATTGTCAATAGAAGGCATGAGCTTTTCCATTTGAATAGTGAATAACTTGGGAATGGAGAAGCGACCTCGAAGGTTTAGCCTTTCTGAGGGGTTTTTTGAGGGGAGCCGCTCTTGCGGCCGGGAGGACTGTCTGAGCACGTGGAGATCAGACGAAGAAGGATGAGAATGGAGCGAACAAGAACAAGGGATCTAGATCTGTCATGCGGAGTTCCGCACCGCCGAGAAAAACGCTGAGGAAACGGCGTTAAAAACCTGAGTGGGAGCGTTGACATTCCCAAGTTATTCATTTGGTTCATGTTGCAAAAACTATATGTTCCGGTAATATATACCGCTGAGCGATGGACAAGAAAGCCCAGCTCTCTGCCTCGATCGTCGCCGGTCTGGCCGCGTTCCTCGCCCCCTTCATGGGTGCCTCGGTGAACATCGCCCTGCCCTCGATCGGCCGGGAATTCAAGGCGGATGCGGTGATGTTGGGCTGGGTAGCCACGGCCTATATTCTGGCCGCCGCCGTCTTCCTTGTTCCCTTTGGCAAGCTGGCCGACATCCACGGCCGGAAAAAGGTCTTTCTCTCAGGGATCTTCGTCTACACGGGCGCTTCGCTGCTGTGTGCCCTGGCCGCTTCGACCTGGGCCCTGATCGGGTTCCGGGTCCTGCAGGGAGCCGGCGCCGCCCTGATTTTCGGGACGAGCGTCGCCATCTTGACCTCGGTCTTTCCTCCCGGCAAGAGAGGAAAAGCTTTGGGCATCAACACGGCCTCGACTTATCTCGGCCTGTCCCTGGGTCCAGTTATTGGCGGCCTGCTGACCCAGCAATTCGGCTGGAGGAGTATCTTTCTGGTCAACCTCCCCCTCGGACTGATCATCATTGCTTTTGTGCTGGCCATGCTCAAGGAAGAATGGGCCGAGGCGAAGGGCGAGCGGTTTGATTTCTTCGGAGCGGCCTTCTACGGCCTCACCCTCGTCGGAATCATGCTCGGCTTTTCCCGCCTCCCGCAAAAGAGCGGATTCTTGCTCTTCGCGGCGGGTATCGTCCTGGCCGCCGGGTTCGTCCTTCGGGAGATGAGAATAAGCAACCCTCTCCTCAAGATCGAGCTTTTCCAAGAGAACAGGGTCTTCGCCTTTTCCAACCTGGCCGCCCTGATCAACTACAGCGCCACCTTCGCCGTCGGTTTTTTCGTCAGCCTCTATCTCCAGTATTTAAAGGGCATGAGCCCGCGGAGCGCCGGGCTCGTCCTGATCGCCCAGCCGGTCGTGATGACCATTTTTTCGCCGTTCGCCGGCCGTCTATCGGACAAGATCGAACCCCGTATTGTCGCCTCCCTCGGGATGGCCATCTCCAGCCTCGGCCTCCTGCTCTTAGCCTTCCTGCGGGCCGACTCCGCGCTGGCTTTTATCATCGCCAGCTTGGCTGTGCTCGGGTTCGGGTTTGCCCTCTTTTCCTCGCCCAACACTAACGCCGTGATGGGCTCGGTGGAGAAGAGATTCTACGGCGTCGCTTCGGCCACGTTGGGCACGATGCGCCTCGTCGGTCAGACCCTCAGCATGGGGATCGCCATGCTGATATTCGGAGTCCTGGTCGGTCGGATCCAGATCACAGCGGCCAGTGAGGGGAGCTTCCTGCAGGGGGTGAGGACGGGATTCATCATCTTCGCCGCGCTCTGCTTCGCCGGCGTCTTCGCTTCCCTCGCCCGCGGCAACCGGAAATGAGCCTTTCCGTTGACATTGCGTAGTCGGGGTGGTATACGTTCTTTCTTTCATCCCGCCATGACGATTCTTTGGATGACCTATCCTCAAATAAAACCGCGAAACACGTGAACTGCAAAGGAGTTGAACCATGATCACACGGCGGCATTTTTTGAAGATCGGAGGATTGACCGTCGCGGCCTCAGGATGGACAACAAAGGTACTCATGGGTTCCGCCCAAGCGCAGAAGTCGCCGCTGCAGAACATGGTCGCGGACGTAAAGCCGCTGGCAGCCGAAGACTATGCCGCCCGCCTCGAAAAGGCCCGCCGGCTCATGGCCGAAAACAATATGGACGGTCTCTTCCTCGAGGGGGGCACAAACCTCCAGTATTTTTCGAACGTCAACTGGTGGCGGAGCGAGAGAACCTTCGGCGCCTTATACAGCCAAAAACGGGATCCGATCTGGGTCTGCCCGGCATTCGAACGGAACAGGGCCGAAGAACTCATTGCCAAAGGCCAGGAGATCCGGACCTGGGAAGAGCACGAGAGCCCCTATGCTCTGATCGCCGGCGTCATGAAGGATCTCGGCGCCGGCGGCGGACGACTGGGCCTCGATCCTTCGATGAGGCATTTTATCTACTACGGCCTTTGCCGGGATGCGGCGGGCCTCGAGCTTACGGATGGGGCCGTCGTCACCGAGGGCTGCCGCGGCGTCAAGACGGCCAAAGAAATTGCTTACATGGACCTGGCGAACAAGATCACCAAGCTGGCCTACCGCGAAGCCTTCAAGCAGATTGGCGAAGGGATGAGTCCTCGGGACCTGGCGGCGGCCGTCAGCGCCGCCCACCAGCAGATGGGCGTCTCCGGCGGCGGCGGACCCCAGTTCGGCCCGAACACGGCTTTTCCCCACGGCTCTATGGTCGTCCGTAACCTCCAAAAAGGCGATACGGTGCTCGTTGACGGCGGCTGTTCTGTCGAAGGCTATCGATCGGACATCACCCGGACCGTCTTCTTTGGCCAACCGACCGATAAGCAACACAAGGTCTGGGAAGTCGTGAAGCAGGCCCAGGCCGCGGCCCTCAAGGCGGTCAGGTCGGGAGCGACCTGCGAATCTGTCGACCGGGCAGCTCGCCGGGTGATCGAGGATGCCGGTTTCGGGCCGGATTATGAGTTTTTCGCCCACCGCCTCGGCCACGGCATCGGCCTGGAAGGGCATGAGTATCCGTACCTCGTCCGCGGGAACACGCTGAAGCTCCAGCCCGGGATGACCTTCAGTAACGAGCCGGGGATCTACATATACGGGGAATTCGGCGTCCGCCTCGAGGACTGCATGGTCGTTACCGAGGGCGGCGGCCGCACCCTCGGCGGACTGGAGGCGACGGACATCGATAAGCCCTTTGGGGATGAGGCTTGATCGTTAAAGCAGTGCTCCGGGCAATAGAAATTAGGGAAATAAGGGGACACGATACCGAATTCAGAAATTCGGTTCATGTCCCCTTATTTCATATTGCCCTTATAACAAGGAGGAAATGATGGCTCGTCATAGCATTTCACGATGGTTCTGGTTAGTCCTCTTCGCCGCTCTGCTCTTGGCCGGGCTATCCTTGGCCGCCGCCCAGGAGATCGCGGACGCAAAGGACTACAAGAACATCCTGCCCGAGAAGGATCGGGAGCAGCTGATGAACGAGTGGCTGAAGTGGCGGCTCGACAACATCGTCCCCCAGCTCATGCGGCGCGAGGGGATCGACTTATGGCTGGTCATCAACCGCGAGTACAACGAGGACCCCGTCTACCTGAGCCTCGTGCCACGGCCGACGATGTACGCCCGGAGGACTTCGATCCTCATCTTCCATGACCTGGGCCCGGAGAAGGGAGTCGATAGGCTCTCCGGGAGCTATTACGGCATGGAAGGATGGTATAAGGGCACCTGGGTCGATAAGAAAAAGAAACAGTTCGAGAGCCTGGCTGAAGTCATCAAGTCGCTCAACCCGAAGAGGATCGGGATTAACACCTCCGAGAACTGGGCCTTCGGCGACGGCCTCACGGCTTCCCTCAAGGCCAAGCTGGAAAAAGCGCTCGGGCCCGAACTTTCCTCGCGCTTCGTCTCCGCCGAAAATCTATGCATCGGCTGGCTGGAGACCAGAAGCCCCCAGGAGATAAGCGTCTACCGTCACCTCTGCGGCATCGCCCATGACCTCATCGGCGAGTTCTTCTCCAACCGGGTCATCACACCCGATATCACGACGACCGACGGTGTCGTCTGGTGGTTCCGGCAGCGGGTTACCGACCTCGGGCTCGACACCTGGTTCCAGCCGTCCATCTCGATCCAGCGGGATAAGAAAGAAGCGGCCAAATACAGCGACGGGAACGTGATCCGCCGTGGCGACGTCCTCCACTGCGATGTCGGCATCACTTACCTCGGGTTGTGCACCGATATGCAGCTCCAGGCCTATGTCTGCCGGGTCGGGGAGACGGATGCGCCCGAAGGCCTGAAGGAGGCGCTGCGCCGGGCCAACCGCCTGGCCGATGTCTTCATGGCCGAGTTCGTTCAGGGCAGGAGCGGGACGGGCATCGTCACGGCCGCGATGAAGAAGGGCGAGGCCGAGGGGCTGCGGCCGCTGATCTATATGCACCCGATCGGATTCCACGGCCACGGGGCGGGGTGCGTCGCCGATGCCCGGCCGCCGGAATCGGCTCCCGAGGACAATCCGGAAAGGGGAAAATACCCGCTCTTCCTAAACACAGCTTACGCCATCGAATTCAGCGGCACCACGGCCGTGCCCGAATGGGACAACCAGGACGTGCGGATCGGCTATGAAGAGGACGCCCTGTTTACGGAGGCCGGCTGCCGGTTCATCGATGGCCGGCAAGTGAAATTCTACCTGATCAAATAGCCCTAGCCCTTAGTCTTCAGAGGGATGATTTTCAGGGGGTCGAGAGCTCTGTCCTTATTCTCATAAGCCCAGCGGTAATAGTCCCTTTTCGTCAGCTTGGAAGCGGCCGCCTCGTCGATGACGAATATGGCTCGGGCATGGAGCTGGAGGGCCGAGGCCGGGACCGATGCGGTCAGCGGTCCCTCGACGGCCCGGGCGATGATCCCGGCCTTATCTTTTCCCGAGGCCAGCAGCAGGGCCGTCTTAGTCTCAAGGATCGTCCCGATCCCCATGGTCAGACAGAACCGGGGCACCTCCTTTTCGTCCTGGAAAAAGGGCCTGATGGCCGCGACGGTCTCCGGCGTCAGTATCTTAAGCCGCGTCCGGGACGAGAGCGAAGACCCGGGTTCGTTGAAGGCGATGTGGCCGTTCTTCCCGATTCCGAGGATCTGGATGTCGATGCCGCCGGAATCCCGTACCTTCCGCTCGTAGGCCCGGCAGTGCTCGTCGATATCGGGCGGCCGGCCGCTCAGACGAAAGATATCCTCTTTCCTGATGTTGACGTGCCGGAATAGATGGTGGTCCATATAGTGGGCAAAGCTTTGAGGATGGGAGGCTTCGAGGCCCACGTATTCGTCGAGGTTGAAGGCCGTGACCGCCGAAAAATCGATCCTTCCTTGCCGATAGAACTCGACGAGCTTTTCATACAGCCCCAGAGGCGTCTTCCCGGTGGCGAATCCCAAAACCAGGTTGTTCTTCCGCCTCCAAGCTTCCTCAATGATCGCGGCTGATTCCGAGCAAACGTCGTCATAGTCCTTCTTGATGATGACTTCCATGGCCGTGACCTCGCGTCTGATGCCGTTCTCAGATAGTCTCCAATTATATCGGAATTCTCGCCCGGCTCAAAGCGTGCGGCTTGCGATTTTTCTCCGAGAAGCGTATCAATAGGGCGAATGTGCAGGACCAAAGTGCCCCTTGTCTTCTCGGGTCTGTCGGCGCTCCTGCTGAGCAGCTTGATGTTCGGGCAGTCAATCGGGCAAGTGGGAAAGCCCGATCGCTTCCTCTATGACCACGGGGGTCTCGTCCGCGGCGACGTGGCCGATAAGAAGATCGCCCTGGTCTTCACCGGGCATGAGTTTGCCGATGGGGGAGAGCTCATCCGGGATGTCTTGAAAAAGAAGGGGGCCCACGCCGGCTTTTTCTTCACCGGGGATTTCTACCGAAACCCAGCGAACACCTCCCTGATCAAGGGTTTGCGCGAGGACGGTCACACCCTCGGGGCGCACTCCGATAGGCACCTCCTCTATTGCAGCTGGGAGAATCGAGACCAGCTTCTGGTCACCAGGGAAGAGTTCACCTCCGACATCCTGCATAACTATGAGGCGATGGACGCCTTCGGCATCGCCAAAGAGAATGCGCCCTACTTCATCCCGCCCTATGAATGGTATAACGCGGCGATCGTCGGCTGGGCCAAGGAGCTGGGGCTCGTGCTTTTCAATTTCACCCCGGGGACACTTTCCAACGCCGACTACACAACGCCGGACATGGCCAACTACCGCTCGTCGACCCGGATCTATCAAAGCATCCTTGATTGCGAAAAGTCGGATCCTCACGGCCTCAATGGTTTCATCCTTCTCGTCCACATCGGCACTCATCCCGACCGCACGGACAAGTTCTACGGGCGGCTGGAGGAACTGCTGACCGAGCTCGGTGGCAGGGGCTACCGCTTCCTCAGGATCGATGAGTTGATGAGAGGGGAATAGAGATAAAGGGACAGGGATGGAACGAAAACGTTTCCTGAAGAGAGCCACCCGCCATGGGGTAGTCACCGCCGCTGCTTTGCACGCTCCAGGAATCATGGGTCAGACGATGGCCGCCGCGCGTCGCTCGGATTCACCCGCTGCCTGAAGGCTAGTGTCATCGTGAGGCAGCGGAAACGCCGGCGCGATCTCGGTTTTTGAGGATGAGTTGAGATGGGCGGCGATCCTCGGTATCGGGAATATTCGGGGAAGGGGATGACAATTCCCCGGTTTTTTTGTTATTTTATTCTGCGTCCCAGAGGATCGATATGGGAGGACATCATGGCCTTGCTTTTCCTGGAAAAAGAGAAAATATCCAGCCCGGCCGGGGGAATCATCCCGGCGCTGACCTTGGCCGGGATCCTTATGATCTCTCCTCTTCTGTGGGCTGAGGCCGCCGCTTTGATCAAATATCCTCTTGATGGCGACTGGCAGTTCCGACAGGCCGGCCAGGAGGCCTGGCATCCGGCCCGCGTACCCGGATGCATTCACCTGGACCTGATGGCAGCCGGGCTCATCCCGGACCCCTTCTACCGGGACAACGAGCTCCGGGTGCAATGGGTGGAGAAGGAAGACTGGGAATACCGGAAAGAATTCAAGGTGACATACACCATTTCAGGCAAGGCCCATGTCGAGCTGGTGGCCCAGGGGCTGGATACGTTCGCCGCGATCTTCTTGAATGGCCAGAAAGTCGGTGATACCGACAACATGTTCCGGAATTATCGATTCGACATCAAGTCCTTCCTGCGTCCCGGCCAGAACGAACTCCTCATCCGTTTTGATTCGCCGGTCCGACGGGCCCAAGCATTGGAGGCCAAGCTCCCCTACAAGCTGCCTGGCGGCTCTCCCCATGTCCGCAAGGCCCCCTATCATTTCGGCTGGGACTGGGGGCCGCGCCTGGTCACCTCCGGCATCTGGCGCCCGCTGACCATCGAGGCCTGGGAAGGCGCGCGGCTCGGGGAGCTGGAGATCACGCAGGAATTCGTGGAGAATAACAAGGTCCTGCTGAAAACCAGGGCGGACATACTTTCCGACCGGGGCCAGGAAGTCGCCATCAAAGCCAGCATCCTTGGAAAAAAGCCCTTCTCTCACAGCGAGTCGATCAATATCAAGCCCGGCGTCAACCTCAATGAGAAGTCCTTCAGCATCATCAACCCTGACCTGTGGTGGCCGGCGGGGATGGGCGCGCAGAACCTGACCACCGTCAGAATCGACCTCTACCAGAAGGGCAAGCTGATCGATTCGGCGGTTAAGAAGATCGGGTTCCGGAACCTCGTCCTCGACCAGAAGGAGGACGAGTGGGGGAGGAGTTTTCGGTTCGTCGTCAACGGCGTTCCCTTCTTCGCCAAGGGCGGCAACTGGATTCCGGCCGACTCTTTCCCGCCGCGCGTCACGCGGCAGAAATACGAATCGCTCCTGCGCGACTGTGTCGCCGCCAACATGAACATGCTCCGAGTCTGGGGGGGCGGTATCTACGAGTCGCCCGACTTCTATGACCTCTGCGATGAGCTGGGGCTCTTGGTCTGGCAGGACTTCATGTTCGCCTGCGCCATGTTCCCCGGCGATGCGGCCTTCCAGGAGAACGTCCGGGCCGAGGCCGAATATGTGGTCAGGGAGCTGCGCCATCGGCCCGCCATCGCACTCTGGTGCGGGAACAACGAGTGCGAGGAAGGCTGGTTCCACTGGGGTTGGAAGGAGCGGTATCCGGCGGCGGTCTGGGACGATTACGAGAAGATCTTCCATCAGATCTTGCCCCAGACGGTCGAACGGCTCGACCCCGGCCGCAGCTACTGGCCGAGCTCTCCTCACTCGGAGCAGATCGGCGACCCGCGCTCGGACCGGTCGGGAGACATGCACTACTGGGGAATCTGGCACGGCAAGGAGCCGTTCACGGAATACAGGAAGAAATTCCACCGCTTCTTCAGCGAGTTCGGGTTCCAATCGTTCCCGCTCCTCGAGACGGTGAAGACGTTCACGTTGCCCCAGGACTGGAATATCGCCTCCCCGGTCATGGAGCAGCATCAGAAACATCCCGAGGGCAACCGCCTCATCCTTCTCTATCTGCTCGACCATTACCGGCTGCCCAAGGACTTCGAATCGCTCCTCTGGGTGAGTCAGGTCCTGCAAGCGGAAGGCATAAAGACGGCCGTCGAGCATTTCCGGAGCCAGATGCCCCGCATCATGGGGGCCCTCTACTGGCAGATCAACGACTGCTGGCCGGTGGCTTCCTGGGCCGGCACCGATTATTACGGCACCTGGAAGGCCCTCCATTATTACGCCAAGAGGTTCTATAACCCTGTGCTCGTCGCGCCCATCGAGGATGACAAGGACCTCCGTATCTACAGCATTTCGGATCTGGACCAGCCGCTCGATGCCGAGCTTCATCTGGGAGTGTATACCTACGGAGGGACCGCCGTCCAGCAGGGCAAGACTCCCCTCCGGATCGACCCGCGGACCAGCCGCCTGGTGGTCAGTAAGCCCCTCGAGGAACTGAAGAGCGGCCTTCCGCCGAATGAGATCTATCTCGTCTGCGAGTTGAAGAAAGGGGAATCGACGATCAGCTCCAACGTCTTCCATTTTTCGCCGCTCAAAAGGGTCGAACTTCCCCAGCCCGAGATCCGGCCGGAGGTCTTCGCCAAAGACGGCCAACTGTTCGTCCGGTTGGAGACCTCGAAGTTTGCCAAAGACGTCTATCTTTCGGCCCCCGGAATCAAGGGCCGGTTCAGCGATAATTTCTTTGACCTTGTTCCCGGGCGCAGCTACGAGGTCGGGTTTATCTCCGACCAGCCGATAAGCGTGGACCAATTCAAGCCGGCCTTGAAAATCATCTCGCTCAAAGATACATACTGAGCTCCGGCGGAAATCTTGAAGATAGGACAGAAAAGATGAGAGGAAATCGTCCTCCTGTTTGGCAACGGGCTTTCTGGATAGGACTCTTCTCAGTCTTCACCCTTTTCGGTTGGCGATGTTCCCATCGTGAGACGACCAGCGAGCCGCCGCCCAGCCTTCCGCTGAAAAAGGTGGTCATGGGCTATTATCCGGCCTGGAAGAAGGCGGACTTCGGTCACACCAAGATCAAGTTCGAATACCTGACCCATATCGCCCACGCCTTCACCAAGCCCGACGCCGCCGGAAACCTCGTGGTCGCCCCGGATTATCGCTATCCCGAACTGGTTGCGGAAGCCCACCGCCGCGGGGTCAAAGTGATCATGAGCATCGGTGGCTGGGGGAACTGCGAGGGCTTTCCCGGGATGGCGGCGCTACCCGTGACCCGGGCGAAGTTCATCGGCCAAGTCCTGGACTTCCTCAAGGCCAACCGCTATGACGGCGTGGACATCGACTGGGAGTTTGTCTCCAACCCGACTGAACAGCGGGACTTCGTCTCCTTCATCAGGGAGCTGTCGCAAGCCCTCAAAGCCCAGGACCCGCCGCTCCAGCTCACTATGGCGGCATCTTCAGGTCATTATTATGGCCAGTGGATCAACTTCGAGGAGCTCATCAGCTGCTTTGATTTCATCGGCTTTATGACCTACGATTACCATGGCCCGTGGAGCGATCATTCGGGGCATAATTCGCCCCTCTATCTCTGCGGGAACGATGCCTGCGGCTCGCTCAACGACACCTTTATCTACGGCCTCTCGCGGAAAATCCCAAAAGAAAAGCTCCTCGTCGGGCTCGCCTTTTATGGGCAGTCTTTCAATTGCCCGGAGTTGTACCAGCCGTTCAGCGAGAGCCTGGATTACAGTTATGCCGATGTCGCCGGCCTCTTGACCGGCGGCTGGATCCGGCTCTGGGACGATTGCGCTCAGGTCCCGATCGCCCGGAAGCCCGACCAGAGCGTCATCATCTCTTATGATGACGGGCAATCGATCGGCGCCAAGTGCCAATATGTCCTGGATAATAACGCGGCCGGCGTCATCATCTGGGAATTGACCCAGGACTATGACCAGGACCAGTCCGTTCTACTAAAAGTCGTCGGCGATTCCTTCGCCAAAACAGAATGAGGAGAAATGCCCATGAGCGTCGTCCTCAATGATCCCCTGCCGAAAAGACTCGCGCTGGCGGCAGTTCTTATTATCGTCTTGCTCGGCCCGGTTTTTTCGGCCGAGAAAAAAAGCGACTTCTTCCCCGTATCCGTCTGGTATGCCGGCGGAAAGGCGCGTGCTCCGATGCTCGAGAAGGTGACACCCGAATCGCCGCGCCTATGGAAAAAGGACCTGGAACAGATAAAAAACCTGGGCTTTAACACCGTTCGCTGCTGGATTGAGTGGACAAACTGCGAGCCGGAAGAAGGCCGGTATGATTTCAGCGCCCTGCGCACCATCGTCGATTTGGCCGAGCAGGTGGGCCTGAGGGTTATCGTCCAGGTCTATATCGACTCGGCTCCGGACTGGGTGGGAAGAAAATATCCGGACTCCAAGTTCGTCGCTTCGAACGGCCTGGCCGTCGAATCCCAGGCCGCACCCGGGTTCTGCTTCGACCACCTCCAGGTCAGGGAGAAGATCCTTGGGTTCTTGGCAGAGGCGGCCAAGGTCGTCAAGGACAGGCCGGTCTTCCTGGGATGGGACCTCTGGAGCGAGCCCCACATCATCAACTGGGCGGAGATTTACCATCTCGGGGACCCGGAGTATCTGCAGTTCTGCTACTGCCATTCGAGCAAGGCGAGGTTCCGGGACTGGCTCAAGCTGAAATACCGGACTATCGACAATCTCAACACGGCTTGGTACCGCACCTTCGAGAGCTGGGATGAGGTCGACCCGCCGCGCTTCGGGACGATCCTGACCTACACCGATTACATCGATTGGAAAAACTACATCTCCGACAAGCTGGCCGAGGACCTGGAGATGAAAGCGGAGGCGGTGGAGGCGGTGGCGCCCGAGGCGGTCGTCACCAGCCATTCGGCCATCCCCGGCCTTTTCAGCAAGCCCGTCTGGAGCGGGACACCCGATGACCGGAAGATGGCGGCTGCGGTCGATTACTATGGCGTATCGATCTACCCCAAACACGCCTGGACGGTCCGGCCCTGGTCGCCGTTTTTCCGGGCCGCCGGAAACGACTTCATCCGGTCGATGAGCTGGGCGAATGGAGGCTTCTATGTCGGCGAGCTCCAGGCCGGCTACGGTGTCTTCGGGATGAAGCTCAGCGTTCCGGTTGTCGGGGCGGACCTCCGCGACTGGATGTGGTCGATGGTCTCCTGCGGGGCCCGCGCGGTCAACATCTACGCTTACTACCCGATGAGCTCGGGCTACGAAGCCGGCGGCTACGGGCTGGTGGAGCTCGACGGGAAAGTGACCGAGCGGGCGGTCGCTGCGGGGAAGATCGCCCGGGTCATCACCGAGAACATGGACCTCTTTCTCGGCAGCCGGCCTCCAGGAGCGGAAATCGCCGTCTTGTACAACCCGCTCGTCCATATGGTCGGCGGCCAGCAGACCTTCACCGGCGAGGGACAGACCATCGGCGTCAATAACCTGAGCGAGTCCCTTCAGGGCATCCACAAGGCCTATTTCGAGCGGAACATCCCGGTGGATTTCCTCCATGTGATGGACCTCACGCCGGAGCTCTGGAACCAGTATAAGCTGCTCATCGTTCCCTATCCGGTGATGATGTCCCAGTCGGACGTGAAGAAGCTCAGGGCCTATGTCGAGGCCGGAGGAACGCTCGTCACCGAGGCGCGCTGCGGCTGGGTCGATGAACGGGGATTCTCTTCTGACATTATCCCCGGCGGCGGGCTCCATGAGGTCCTGGGCTGCCGGGAGTCCTATGTCAGGCCGCTTTCTAAAGCCTCGACCCTCAAAATCAAGGGGACTCATGAGGAGCTGCCCTTACTTAAGGACGGAGACAGACTCGATACGCTGTTCTTCGAAGAGGAATTTGAGCTTCTCGGCGCCCAGGCCCGGGTGCTGGCGGAATTCGACAACGGCCAGCCGGCCATAGTCTATGCCCAGCACGGAAAAGGGAGGGCCATGATCGTCGGCTCGTTCATCGGGTCGGCCTACCATCATTTCAAGAATCCCAATAACGGAAAATTCCTGGCCGGGTTAGCCGATTGGCTGAAGATCCTCCGGCCCGTGGAAGTCACGGTTGCTGAGAGCGATATCCTGGTAGAAGCGAGATTGCTCGAGGGAGATGGGCGGATGATCCTGTTCGGCTTCAACCGCGGTGAAAGGAAGGCGGCGGCCGAGTTTGCCGTGGCCGCGCCGGACGGCAATCTCAAGGCGACAGATTTGGAGACCAAGGAGACGGTCCCTTCTCAATACAAGGAGGGCCGATTGCATTTGGCCAAAAGCCTCGAACCCGGCGCAGCCTGGGTCGTGCTTTTGGACAAGAAATGAGAAGGAAAACTTTCTGCGGCGGGATCGATGTCGGCGGGACAAAGATATCGGCCGCTCTGTTCACGTCCCAAGGCAAGATGTTGGGCCGGAGGAGGGTCCCGATCGATAAAGGGTCGGTGGAAAAACCGGTACGCCAGGTCATCGGTCTCATCCGGAGTCTTGAAGGCAGGGTCCGACAACAGGGGGGTGATCTGTGCGCCATCGGCATCTGCATTCCCGGGGTCGTCTTTTCCCGGAGCGGCCGGGTCTGGGCGCCCAACATCCCAGGATGGGACCGGTTTCCGCTCCGCCCGCGGCTGGCGATGAAGACGAAAACGCCGCTGGTCATGGACAGCGACCGGAGCGCCTACGTGCTGGGCGAACAGTGGTGCGGCGCCGCCAGGGGCAAGAAGGACGTGGTCTTCCTGGCTGTCGGCACGGGAATCGGAGCCGGCCTCCTTTCGGGCGGAAGACTCATCCGGGGCAGCCGGGACATCGCCGGGGCGGTCGGCTGGTTCGGCCTCGACCCGCGCTTTAGGAACGAGTATGCAGCCATGGGCTGTTTCGAGGCGGAAGCCTCGGGAGGGTCGATCGGCCGCAAGGCCAGGGAGCTCCTGGATGCCGGGGAGCCATCCTCGATGCTGGCGATAGTGAAAGGCAGGGCCGAGCGTGTAACCGCCCTGACCGTCGTCGAATCCGCCCGGGCGGGAGACGCTCTGGCCTGTCATATCCTGGATGCGGCTGTTATCTATCTGGCGATGGGCATCGCCAACATCGTCAGCATCCTGAACCCAGAGATGATCGTCCTGGGCGGGGGCTTGTTTCAGGCATCGGACCTCCTGCTCGAGCCGATCCGGAAAGAATTCAAGAGGTGGGCTCAGCCCCTGGCCGCGAAGACAGTCCGCATCGAAGTGTCCGCATTGGGAGAAGACACGGGACTCTTCGGCGCCGCCAAGCTCGCCTGGGATCGTTTCGGATGAAGACAGAAAAGTGAATGGAGGTTTGGAATGTCGTCTTTCGAATATCTCAACAAGATTCAGGGCATCATCGAGACGATTAAAAAAAAGGAACTGAAAAACATTCAAGCGGCGGGGAGGATCATGGCCCGGTCGGTCGAACGCGGCGGAAGGATCTATGCCTACGGGACCGGCCATTCCGTGATTCCGGTCCTGGACCTTTATCCCCGCTACGGGAGTTTTGTCGGGTTCTACCCGCTGTATGACCCGCGGCTGATGTGGTTCAACGTCATCGGCCCGGGCGGGGCGCGTGAACTCTTGTGGCTCGAGAGACGCGAAGGGTACGCCAAGATCTTCCTGGAGAGCTATCAGCTCGAGCCCCGGGATTGTCTGATCGCTTTCTCCCACGGCGGACTGAACTCGGCCGCGATCGAGGTCGCCATCGAGGCCAAAACCAAAGGACTCAAGGTTATCACCGTTTCGTCCCACGCCAACCGGAAGATCTCGAAGCCACGCCATACCTCGGGCCAATTCCTTTCCGACCTGGCCGATGTGTCCATCGACAACTGCACACCCCACGAGGACGCGCTGGTCGGCGTCGGGCAGAGGGAAAAGGTAGCCGCCGGCTCGACGGTGGCCGCGGTCGCCATCGCCATGGCGCTCGTCGCCGAGGCGGGAGCGCTCCTGGCCAAAAAGAAGAAGCTCCCCCCGACCTTCGTTTCGCCGAATGTCCAGGGTGTCCCCAAAGGGCATATGGACAAGGTCTACGAGGCCTTTTCGGAGTTCTATTACGCCCGGCCGTGGAAGGTCCCGGGCCGGCGGCCGGCGCCGAAAAGATGACAAGTCGGAGGCGAGTTCCAGGATGTCAGGAACAGCACTTATTAAATATCAGTATATTACAATTCTTATAAAACACATCGATTTAGTCGGGTATCGGTGAGGGCGCTATGGAGCGAAAGAAAGAACCGCGAAAAACGGCGCCGGCCGGAGTCCGCAGCTTGATGTTCTCCGCCTGGGCCGGAATCTTCGTCTTCGGAATTGTTATGGCCATCCTGGGCGCCATCCTGCCGTCGCTCTTCGAGCGCATCCAGTTCAGCAAGAGTGAGGCCGGTAATCTCTTTTTTTTCATGAACCTGGCCATGCTCGGTATGTCGATCGTCTTCGGGCCGGTCGTCGACCGCTTCGGCTACCGGATCTTCCTGGCTGTGTGCTGCCTGCTCGTCGTCGTTTCATTTTTTTTGTTCACCATCGCGCCGACCTACTCTCTTCT
Organism: Candidatus Aminicenantota bacterium; assembly: GCA_017886205.1. Classification (GTDB taxonomy): domain Bacteria; phylum Acidobacteriota; class Aminicenantia; order Aminicenantales; family UBA8522; genus UBA8522. The sequence goes on from JAFNEO010000012.1 coordinate 112,537, forward strand.
TATGACGGCGGCCCTGCTCCTCGGCGTCGGAGGAGGGGGGCTCAACGGGGGCTCCAACGCCCTGACCAGCGACCTCAACCCCCAGAGCCGGGGCGCGGCGCTGAATCTCTTGGGGATTTTCTTCGGTTTCGGGGCGCTGCTCATCCCCTTCCTTATCGGGACCCTGCTCGGGATCCTGGGGCTCAACATCATCCTAGTCGTCGCCACCGTCCTCAGTCTGATCCCGTTCGCCTTCTTCCTCCGGCTGCGCTTTCCCGCGGCCAAGCAAGCTCAAGGTTTTCCGCTGGGCCGGGCGGCCAAGGTGATCGGGCATCCGCTGCTCTGGCTGTGCGGATTCCTGCTCTTCTTCCAGTCCGGAAACGAGTTCACGGTCGGGGGCTGGATCTCCACCTACCTCAACGAGAATTTCCGCTTTCCTCCGATGTCCGCCTCTCTTGTCTTGGCCGGATACTGGGGAGCGATGATGGTCGGGAGGCTCGTCGTCTCCAAGAAGCTGGTCAGGGTCTGGAAGAATGAGACCCTGATCCTGTCCAGCGCGGTACTGGCCCTGGCCGGCACCACCGTCGTGGCCGCCGCGCCCTCTGGAATCCTGGCCGCGGTCGGTGTGGTCCTCACCGGGCTCGGGTTTGCCGCCATTTTCCCGACGACCCTGGCCATCGCCGGCGAAGCTTTCTCCGAGCTCACCGGGACGGCCTTCAGCGTCATCTTCATGATCGCCCTGGCGGGCGGGATGACTGCCCCCTGGCTCGCAGGGAAGGTAGCCAATGCCTCCGGTCTTCGCTCAGGGTTCATCATTCCGGTCGTGGGCTGCGCGATGATCATCCTGATCCTTCTCCTGATCAAGCGCTTGGGAAAAAGCCGGAGTGATAGGGGTCAGGTCTCAACAATCAACAAATAAACCGTGTGCTTCTCTATTGATTATCTTCTCTCGCTCCTCGCCCACGAATTCCCGTTTGACTGTTGTTTTTCGAGATTTCAGGGATAGAATATATCCGACGGGGAAATCTTAAATGGAAGGTTGTTCTATGGATAAAATTGCCTTCATGGGGAATATCGTGCTCCCGGATCGAGTCTTGGAGGGAGGCATTGTGATCGTCGAGGAGGAAAAAATCGCCGGCGTTTTTCCCAAGGATCAGTTGCCGCCGTTGGAAGGAATGGTCCGCCATAATTACGGCGCCAGTTATATTACTCCCGGGTTCATCGACCTCCATCTCCACGGCGCTATGGGAAGAGATGTCATGGACGGCACCGACGAGAGCCTGGGGGAAATCGCCGCCCATCAAGCTCGTTGCGGAGTCACCGGGTTTGTGCCGACCACGCTGGCGGCGCCTTTGTCGTCGATGAAGAATGCGGTGGACAGCATCAGGGCGGCGATGGCCGGGCCTCTTCGCTCTGAGATCCTGGCGGTCCATCTCGAGGCTCCATTCTTGAGCTTAAAAAAGAAAGGAGCGCAGAACCCTGAATTCATCAGGCCGGTTGACCCGGAGGCCATGAGTGCGATCCTGGAGTTTTGCGGCGGGCTCAAGACCATCATCACCGTCGCTCCCGAAGTCGGAGATAACCTGAGTTTTATCCCGGCTCTTAGAGACAGGGGGCTGCTCGTTTCGATCGGGCATTCGGATGCTTCCTACGACCTGGCGATCAAGAGCTTCGAGCAGGGCATCACCCACGCGACCCACCTCTACAACGCGATGAGCGGCTTCCTTCCGCGCGAGCCGGGCGTTATCGGCGCGGTCCTCGATTCCGACAGAGTGACGGCCGAGCTCATCGCCGACGGCATCCATGTCCATCCGGCGGCGCTGCGGCTGGCCGTCCGTCAGAAGGGAGTGGACAGAATCTGCCTGATCACGGATAGCATGAATGCCGCGGGACTCGGTGACGGCGAATACGCGGTCGGAGGACTCGACGTCCTCGTCAAGGACGGACAGGCCCGGCTCAAAGACGGAGGCGCCCTCGCCGGAAGCGTCCTGACACTGAACAAGTCAGTGAGGAATATCCTTCAATGGACGGGCCTGCCCGTACCTCAAGCCGTGCGCATGGCCTCTCTGACTCCGGCCCGCGTCCTCGGCCTCGACCGCGAAATCGGAAGCCTGGAGGCAGGCAAGCTGGCCAACCTGGCGGTATTCGACAGAGATTTCAACGTCGTCGCCACAATTCTGCGCGGCCGTTCTGGTCTTCAGTTGTGAGCGGTCCAGGCCCTCTATGAGTCGCGGTTGAAAATCATCCCCTAAAACGCTATCGTTATAATCCGGACTCGGAACGAGAAAATGACGCGGAAAATAATCACGCTCCTCGTCGGCTGTCTGGCGGTCGGCGTTTGTCTCTGGCTCTTTTTGCGTCCGGAAAAAGACCCGATCCGCAGGGTCGCCAAGCTCTGGTCCAAGGTCGGCGTCGGCAAGCCGAACGTCATCCTGATCACGATGGATACGACGCGGGCCGACCACATCGCCTGCTACGGCTATCCCGATGTGAAGACGCCCAACCTGGATGCTCTCGCCGGCCGAGGGGTTCTCTTCGAGCAGGCCGCCACTTCATCCCCGCTCACCCTTCCCTCCCACTGTTCGATCATGACCGGTATGTACCCCACCTACCATGGCGTCCGGGTCAACGGGAACACGGCTCTGAGCGAAGAGCAGACAACCATCGCCGAGGTGCTCTCAGCCCAGGGCTACCGATGTGGGGCTTTCATCGGGGCCTTTGTCCTCGACGGGCGCTGGGGGCTCGAGCAAGGCTTCCAGCAGTTTGACGATCAATTCGACCTGCAAAAATACAGGCATATTGACCTCGGGGCCGTTCAAAGACCGGGCAACGAGGTGATGGATGCGGCGCTGGCCTGGCTGGACGGGGAGAAGGCCAATCCCTTCTTCGCCTGGATCCATCTTTACGACCCGCACGCGCCCTATGAGCCGCCGGAGCCCTATTTTTCTGAATACAGCCGGCGGGGGGTAGTCGGCCAGTACGACGGCGAGATCGCCTTCATGGACGAACAGATCGGCCGGAGTATCGCCTGGCTGGAGAAGAACGGCCTGAGCAAGAACACCATCCTTGTCCTTATCGGAGATCATGGTGAGGGATTGGGGAGCCATGGCGAAGGAACTCACGGCTACTTCATCTACGACTATGCCGCCCACGTCCCGTTTATCATTACGACGCCGCTTCAGGGTTTGCGGGGCGTCCGTGTTCCCTCACAGGTCCGAGGCGTGGATGTCTTTCCGACCATCCTCGGGCTCGTCGGGGTCGAGGTCCGGGCCGGAGTCCACGGCCGGTCGGTCATCCCGCTGATGTTCAAGCCGAAAACAAGGGACGAAGCTGCTGCCTACGGAGAATCCATGGCTCCCAACATCCAATTCGGCTGGAGCCCGCTTCAGTTCCTTCGCACGACTCAGTACAAATATATCGACGCCTCGAAGGCTGAGCTCTACGATATAACCCAGGACGCTGACGAACAAACCAACCTCTACGGGGATCGTCCGAAGATCGCCCGGAGGATGAAAGCCGAGCTGGACCGGCTTGTGGCCGAAACGAGCAGGGGAGCTCCGGCTCCACAGGCGGCCAATCTGGACAAGGAAACCGTAGAAAGGCTGGCTGCTCTCGGCTATATCGGAGCGCCGGTGGCGGCGAAAAAGTCTTCGGGCAGCGGCCCGCGGGCGTTGGCCGATCCTAAGGATAAGCTCCAGGTCTTTGTCTCTATCCAGCAGGCCGGGGAATTGATCATGAGAGATCAATATGCCCGGGCAGCAGAAAACTTGGAAGCGGCCCTTCTGGATGATCCGACGATCCCGCAGGCGCTGCTGCAGCTGGCAACCTGTTATACCGAACTGGGCAGGATCGAAGACGCGAAAGACAAACTGGATTCGGTCTTGAAAGATGACCCGGAGAATATCCAGGCGCTCATCAGTTTAGCGAATATCCTCCTCAGGGAAGGGAAGAAGGAAGACGTCCTCGCCCTCTGTAAACGGACTCTGTCTGTGGACGAGAGGAACGTCCAGGCCTACATGCTCATGGGAGAGATCTACATGGGCGAGCAAAAGCATGCCGAGGCCCTCCCATATTTGGAAAAGGCCGTTGAGATCCAGCCGAAGTTGACCCGGAACCGCCTCAACCTGGCCGCCTGTTTGGTGGGGGTGAAGCAATATGGCCGGGCCGAAACAATGTTGAAAGAAATCATCCGGGAATACCCGAAATCCTCCCGAGTCAGATATAATTTGGGGCTGCTCTATGAAGAACAGGGAAGGCTGGCGGAGGCCAGGACTGCCTATGCCGAAGAAGTCTCTGCCTTTCCTCGGGAATTCCAGGCCCGCTTCAATCTAGGGAAGGTCCTTTTTAAGCTTGGCGACAGGGCCGGATACATGGAGAATATGCGGGAGGTGGTCAAGCTTGCTCCTCAGCAGGCGGAAGGATACCTGTTCCTCGCTCGCGGCCTGCTCCTTGAGCCGGCTCCGCTCGATGAAGTCCAGGCGCTGCTCGAAAAAGGGCTCTCCCTTGCCGAGACGTCCGAACTCAAAGCCCTCGGCTACTATCTCTTGGCTGATTTCTATGATCGGAGACGTCAACCGGAAAAGATGAATGAGGCTTTGCGAATGGCCAAGTCATATGAGGCGAAAAAGGAGTGAATCATGGAGGCTCGAAACGGTATTCTTCTCAGCATATTCATTTTATTGATCGGGCTGGTCTTGGCCCTGCCCGGCTCCGGCCAGTACCGCGAATACTATCTTTATGGAAAAGTCCTGGACATGCAGAAGAATCCTCTTGAGGGGGTCGAAATCACCGTCCGGGACGTCCTCTCCAACCGCAGTTACACCATCGAGACGAAAAGGGACGGCGAGTTTAAATTCGCCGGTTTGCCTCATGGGACCTACCGGGTCGTTTTCAAGAAAGAAGGCTATGCCGAGAAAGCTGATGAATGGAAATACGCGACTCCTCAAGATACCATGCAGAAAATCGAGATCCCGGCCATCGTGCTCCTTTCCCGGGCTCAGGCCCAAGAACAGGCGCAGGTGAAAGAAATGGAGGGAATCTTCAAAGAAGCGGTCGAAAAAATCAAGCAGGGGGATTATGACGGCGCCATCGCGTTTTTAAAAGATGTATTGGCCAAGAACCCCAAGGATTCCAACGCCTTCTACCTGATCGGGATGAGTTATGCCAGGAAAAAGATGTATCCGGAGGCGATCGAGGCCTTGACTCAGGTCACTCAATTGGCTCCGCAGTTCCCTCCGGCCTACTTTGAGCTGGGAGTTTGCTATCAGCAACAAAACGACCTTAACAAAGCCCTCGCGTATTACCAGAAGAACCTGGACCTGGATCCGACGAATGTGGAGGGTGTTTATAATTCGGGGCTTATTCTTTTCGGGCTGAATCGCGTCGACGAAGCGCTCGCCCGTTTTGAAAAGGCGTTGAGCCTGAAACCGGATGATCCGGCCTTTCTGGAGATGGCCGGCCGCTGCTATATCCACCAGGCCGATTTTGAAAAAGCCATCGAATGTCTGGAGAAAGCGAGGGCCGGATATGCCGACCAGGAAAAGGTGAGGTTTCTTGATGACCTCATCGCCAAACTCAAGGAACAGATAAAAAAATAGCGGGCCACAAGACTCGTGAACGAATGTGAACGAGAGCTTGACAAGAGAGAGCCAAAGTAATAAATATTTTTTGTGAGTCTGCGGTGGGATCTACCATCAGAAGAGAGGAATAAATCTGCTGAAAATGCTCACTTGAAGGTGGAATCGAGAGAAGCGTACAGAAAACAGGGTTTGGGGAAATTCTCCCGGATTCACGGGAGGGGAGAGGCCTTCTGGCCAGAACAAAAATCGGAAGGAGGGGAAATGGACAAGTTGCGAAAAATCGCTTTCTTAGTCGGCTTCCTCGCTTTATGTCTTGCCGTCGTGAACGTGAGCGTTGCCCGGGCCCAATCCATACTCGAAGGGAAGATAACGGGAACGATCACCGACGATAAAGGTGAACCTCTTCCCGGAGCGACCGTAGAGGCCACGAGTCCCGCTTTGATCGGCAAGCGCTCCATCGTCACCTCGGCGAAAGGAACATATGCGTTCCTCAGCTTGCAGATAGGGAGCTATAAGCTTACGGCTTCGATGCCCGGTTTCAAGACCGTCGTCCAGGAAGATATCGAGGTGAGGGCAGGAAGCTCTTCAGAGATCAACCTGGTCCTGCCGATGGGGATGATCGAGGAGACCGTGCTCGTGACCGGCGCGGCGCCGGTGGTCGATGTCAAGACCTCGACCATCGACTCCAAGATCGACCAGGCCATGCTGGCCAAACTGCCCACCAGCCGCGATTCGTTCTATGACCTGTCGCTCTCTACGCCAGGCATGTTTGACGTGGGCAAGAACGTGATGGGGAGTCCCACCGCATACGGCGGGTCCACCATGGAAAACATCTTCCTGGTCAATGGCCTGGACACGACCGACCCCAGCGGTTCCGGCTATGGCTCTATGATCAAGGTGAACTACGACAACGTCCAAGAGGTCCGCCTCATCGCTCTCGGCAGCAAGGCGGAATACGGCAATTTCTCGGGAGTGGCCATCGATGTCATCACCAAATCCGGCTCTGACAAGCTGAAGGGTTCCTTGAGCGGCTACAGCCAGCTGGGCACTCCCACAGGCCAAGTACTGAAATCCGGCGACGAATTGGGCCGGGATTGGCTGTATCTCCAGGAGGGCGACGATTATCGGGCCTATCCCAAGTCGAGCCTGGAACTGGACGCAACTCTAGGCGGCCCCTTCTTTTCCGATAAGGTCTGGTTTTTTGCGGCCCTCAACTTCCTGGACAGCAAAGATAAGCAGCTCAACTACGAACCCATTGCCAGGTGGCGCGGAAGGTATGCCGACTTCAAGCTCACCAGCACTCCGTTTAAGAACCAGCATGCCTGGGCGTCCTACCACTACGAAAACAACAACGGCGGTGGCACAACCGACGGTTCCCTGGATTGGGACCCCTCCTTGGCCTACGACTACTTTACCCAGAGCCACTCCGTTTCCTCCCAGTGGCAATGGTTCCCCAGCACGGCCACCTTCTTTTCGGTGAAGTTCCTGGGCTTCTGGGTCAATGAAAGAAACGAACTGCCAAGCGGTGCCCCAAACCATCCGGGATACATCAATTGGTGGAAAGGCGTGCCCTTTGATTCAGGCGTCGGCGGCGCTTTCCCCGGCGCGAATAAACGCTTAACCACCCGCACCACCATCCAAGCCGATATGTCGCACTATGCCGAAAACTTCCTCGGCGAGCACGACATCAAGTTCGGCGTGCAATACACCCGCGGCCGTCTGAAGAGCCAGAGCGGCGACTTTTTCGGACAGGAGCTCATCGATCCGGAAACCGGCGAAGACCTTGGGTTTTTCGGGCTTTACCCCACCGCCTACCCGTATCGCTGGACCTATGACATCGCCTACATGCAGACCCCCTATGGGTACCCCGACTACGGGTACGGCGACACCAATGGGCTGATGTTTTATACCTACAATGACTACGCCAAGCCCCACCGCACGGTGCGCACGTCCGATGGTTTGGGATTCTTTTTCGACGATCAGTGGTCGCCCACCAAACGTCTGACCCTGAACCTCGGCCTGCGCTACGACCACATGACCGCCAGGTTCGACAAGGGCCAAATGCTGGAGCAGCCGGCCACTCCCCAAGCCTGGAGCGAAGAGCTCAAAGTCATCCGCGACCGCGGGAGATCGGATAACCTATTCGACTTCAAGAACTGGTCTCCGCGCGTCGGTCTCAGCTATGCCTTGACCAGTGACCGGAAGACCGTGTTTCGCGCCGGCTACGGACGGTACTATACCCCCATCGGCGTCGAAAGCTTCGGCGGCGGCGGTCCTGATCTGGATAGAACCTACCGCATAACCCAGTACTATTCAATTCCCTGGGACGGTCTCGACCTGAATAACGATGGCTATATTACCGGGAGCGAGTTTGCCAACGCGGCCCGTCAGATTCCCAACCTGAACCCTATAAACGCCGTGTGGGACAACAACGACTGGACAAACCGATGGGAGTTTAGTGATCCTTCCTGGGGCCTGAAAATCCAGCAGGGCCTGAAAAACCAGCACACCGACCAGTTCACCTTCAACCTGGAGCGCGAGATTTTCAAGAATTTCTCCGTCGGGGTCACCTATATCAACCGCGAGACCAAAAACGTGATCGTGCAATGGCCCCTGAATGAAGTCACCCAGCAGCCCTGGGATTACGAGGTTAAAACTCAGGTCGTCAACGGCCAGGAAGTTTCCCTTTACAGCATCGTCCTGAAGGATTACGACGGCAGCGGTTCGATCGACGGTGAGGATATTCAATGGATTTATAGCCATCAGGACTTCGAGTGGCGCAACATGCCCGACTTCCCCCTGCAGGCGGGCGGTCCGGTTGTCAAAGCGCAGCGCAATTTCCAGGGCCTCCAGGTGACGTTCAACAAGCGTTACTCCGACCGCTGGCAGCTAATGGGCTCCCTGCTCTTCAACAAATCGACCGGGTTCGCGGGCCGCAACAAGCGCCAGGACCAGGACTACAATATGGAAGGCACAAACATCTGGTCCGACCAATGGCTGGGCGGCATTAACCAGAGCATCAACAACATGACGGGCCCCATGCCGTTTACCCCGCGCTTTGAATTCAAGGTCAACGGGAACTACACTATTCCCAAGATCGAGGTCGACCTGGGCCTCCGCTTCCGCCTGCACACCGGCCGCCCCGTCTGGGTTCTCTCCCAAATCCGCCAACTCGACCCCTGGAACTATGACCCGGAAGATACCGATTTGCTAGCGCATGGGGTGATCTGCACCCAAGCGGGGTATGAAGGACAGATCGTGGCCCAGAGTCCCACGGAACCACTTTATATGCCCCTCCTGAGCATCCTGGACCTGCGTCTTGAAAAAACCTTCAAGCTCGGTCCGGGCAATCTGCGCGTCATGCTCGACGGATTCAACCTCTTCGGCAGCAAGGCTGTGACCAATGCCATGGTCAAGAAAGTCAGCGTTCCGGACACGAACATTCTGCTCAGGGATGTCGGCCGTGTCGTGGGCCTTGTTTCACCACGTTACTTCCGGCTGGGCCTCATGTACTCATTCTGAGCGGGCCCGCGTTTTCGATTTCCAGAGCCTGGAGGGCCAAAGCCTCCAGGCTCTTTTTTTATCAGTCATCTAGGGCTGCCAGATGGATATGTTCAGACAGCCTAAGACATTCCTTGTCTTGGAGGTCCGGATGAAAGAATTCAAAAAGAAAGCGCGTCTCCAAAATAGGCTGATTCGAGTTCTGTTTGCCTATGGACTGACACTCTTTCCCCTTCTGATCTTCGGCGACAGCCCCGCTTCGACTTTCCGTGGAGACCCCGAGGAGGGCGTGCGCAATACCCTCCTCGTTCGGTATTCGGACCTGTTGATCGAGAAAGGGATCTGCGATGAGAAAGGCCGGGAGATTGACGGTCGGCTGGGGAAGATGATTATGGCGGCGCAGGCAAAAGGCCTGGCCAAGGACAGACAGGTCACGGACTTCATCCTCCGGGAACTCAACTATTCGCCCTCGAACCTCGGCGGCTTTCCCCAGTGTGCCTTCGACCGGCCGATCGGCCACAAGCTCGCCTGGTACGGAAAAACGGTTGCGCGGGGTGACATCGAAGCCCAGGCCGAAGGGAACGCCTGCCCGGCCGGCGGGATCGGAGCCGGCTCCTACGAATGGACAATGAGCGGCAACTTCCGCTACTGGTTCCTGAAGTCCGGCTGGATGGTTGACGACACGGTCTGGGCCGACCAGTTCCATGTTTTCATGAAACAGGGAAGCCAGGCGATCGCCCAAACCCTTTCCACAGACGCCCCGCCTTCCGAAGCCCTCCGGAGCTGGAAGTGGAAATACCCCGCGGGAAAAGGCAGCTACTATGCCCTCTTTCCCAAGTCCGGGTTTTCTTATGAGAGCAATGAGTCCTTCCCTGTCAATCTAGCCGTTACTCAATTTTCTCCCGTCATCGCGCACAACTACAGAGAGACGAGCTATCCTGTGGCCGCTTACAAATGGATCGCCGAAAACCCGTCCGGCCAACCGGCCGAAGTCAGCGTCATGCTGACCTGGCAGAACATGGTCGGATGGGAGCCAATCTCCCGATCTGTGCCGTCCGACTTCGCTTGGGACCAGAAGAGCGCTGGAAACTATAATGAGTTTATCCAGGACGGGACGACGAGGGGAATTGTCTTCCGGAAAAAAGGGGCTGACCCCAAAGCGGGAAACGCCCTGGCCGGCTCCATGTGCATCGCCGCCTCCGAGGTTCGAGGAAAGACGGCGGTCACCTATCACGCCGATTTCGACCCGGCCAAAGACGGAGCCGAGGTCTGGAGAAGCTTCGCTGCCGAGGGGACTCTTTCTAATTCCGCCGTCTCCCGGACCGCTTCTTCGGGAGAGACCCTGGGGGGCGCCATCGCCGTCAAAGTGATCCTGAAGCCCCACGAGCGGATCGAATTTCCGATCGTTATCGCCTGGGATTTCCCCTACTATGAATTCGAGAAGGGCGTAAAGTACCGCAAGAAATATACCGACTTTTTCGGAGCCGGTGGGGATAAGGCCTTTGCCATCGCCTGTGAAGCCCTGGACAAATATCGCGATTGGGAAAAGGCCATCGATGCCTGGCAGAAGCCGGTCCTCGAGAACGAGCGCCTTCCCGGCTGGCTGAAGCAGGCCCTCCTCAACGAACTCTATATTCTGGCCGAGACGAGCATCTGGGACGCCTCGACCAACCTTCACACCTACCTCGAGAGCGCGGATTATCTCATGTACGGGACGTTCGACGTCGACTCCTACTGCTGGCATGTTCTCAAGCTCTGGCCCGAGTTGGAAATGGACAACCTGCGCTTTTTCTCCCGGGCGGTGGAGTTCGTGGACCCCGCCTTCAAAACCTACCTGTACCCCACCGTTTATAAGAACGAGGTCCCCGCCGACAAAATGCACTACTACTGGAACACCAACAAGGAATACGGCATGATGCCCCACGATGTCGGCTCGCCGCGCCTCCGCCCCTGGGTTGTCCTGAACGGGTTCGATTGGCAGAACGGGAACGTCTGGAAGGACCTGAACCCGAAGTTTCCCCTGCGCGCCTACCGGGATTTCCTAGCCACCGGAGCGAAGGACTATTCTTTCCTGGCTGAAGCATTTCGGGCTTCGGTTGTCGCCCTAGACACGCTGGAAAAAAGGTTCGGCGACCCGGCCTCCCACATCCCGCTCAACGAAGGCATCCCCGACCAGACCTACGACACCTGGAAAATGAAAGGGGAGAGCGCCTACATCACCATGCTCTGGCTGGCCGCCCTGAAATCGACCTCCATAATGGGACAGCGGCTGATCGATAACGGCCTCTCCGGACTCAGTGGTTCCGGCATCCAGCCCGCCATAGACAGATACCGGTCCTGGTTCGAAGCCGGCCGCCAAGCCCTCCAGAAGCTCTGGAATGAACGGGGAGGCTATTTCCACATCGATGCCGCCACGGACGACATCATGGCCGATCAGCTCTTCGGCGTCTGGTATTCCACGATGCTGGGCCTGGAATCGGACGAGGGCGGTCGGATCATCCCGCGCGACCAGGCCGTCAAGGCCCTGCGCACGATCTTCGAGAAGAACGTCCTCGGGTTCGGCCGCGGCCTGATGGGCGCCGTCAACGGCCGGACCGCGGAGGGCGGACAGCTCCGCAGCCAGCAGGGCGATGAAGTCTGGGTGGGAACGGCCTATGCTTTGGCCGCCAACAGCGCTCTCTACGGACTGCGCGAGGAAGCGATGCGCATCGCCTACGGCATCTACCATGTCGTTTACAGCCCCTTCGGGCAGGGCTACTTCTTCAAGACTCCCGAAGCCTATCTCGACCCGGATGAGGCCGTCTGGAACAACCCGGCAACGAAAAACGGCGACCGCCTGTTCCGGGCGATGAAGTACATGCGCCCGGGCGCCGTCTGGGCGCTCTACGAGGCGCTGTTGAAAATCATCCCCTGAAACGCTATCTTAGTTATTCATGGCTTAGAATGTGAAAATGACGCGGAAAATAATCGTCCTCATCGTCGGCTGTCTGGCGGTGGGTGCCTGTCTGTGGCTGTTCCTGCGGCCCGAAAAAGACCCGGCCAAGAGAATCGAGAGACTCTGGGCGAAAAGAGGAATCGATAAGCCCAACGTCATCCTGGTCACGATGGACACAACACGGGCTGACCATATCGGCTGTTATGGATACTCAGGCGGAAAGACGCCTCACCTCGACGCTCTGGCCGAGCGGGGGATCCTCTTCGAACAGGCGGCCACGTCCTCTCCGCTGACGCTCCCGGCCCACTGTTCGATCCTGACGGGCATGTACCCGACATACCATGGTGTCCGGATAAACGGGAACACGGCTTTGAGCGAGGAGCAAACCACTATCGCCGAGGTCCTGTCAGCGCAAGGCTATGAGTGTGGAGCTTTTATCGGCGCCTTTGTCTTGGACGGCCGCTGGGGGCTCAATCAGGGGTTTCAGCACTACGATGACCAGTTCGACCTGAAAAAATATAAACATCTCGACCTCGGCGCTATTCAAAGGCCGGGCGACGTGGTGATGGATGCCGCTCTGAACTGGCTGGAGGGCCAAAAGAACAACCCGTTTTTCGCCTGGATTCATCTTTACGACCCTCATACTCCCTATGAACCTCCGGAGCCTTATCGCCCAGAATTCGGCTCCCGGAGCCTCGTCGGCCTCTACGACGGTGAGATCGCTTTCATGGATGAACAAATCGGACGGTGTGTCGCCTGGCTGGAGAAGAATGGCCTGGATAAGAATACAGTCCTCATTCTCATCGGCGACCACGGGGAGGGACTGGGAAGCCACGGCGAAGGAACGCACGGCTATTTCATCTATGAATACGCCGTCCATGTCCCGTTTATCGCGGTCACGCCGTTTGAGGGGCTGCGAGGAATCCGCGTCTCTTCCCAGGTCAGGGCCGTCGACGTTTTCCCGACCCTGCTGGAGCTCGCCAGGACCGAGCCCACGGCCAAAACCCAGGGCCGGTCCCTGCTTCGCTTGATGTTTCGACCGGAGAAAAATGAGGAGGGATACGCCTATTCGGAATCCATGTCTCCCAATCTCCAATTCGGTTGGAGCTCTCTCCATTCCTTGAGGACGCCGCGCTACAAGTATATCGATTCTCCAAGAGCTGAGCTCTATGACCTCACTCAAGATGCTGACGAACAGACGAACCTCTTCGAGCACGATCCCGATGTTGCCCGGAAAATGAAAGCCGAACTGGAACGGCTCATGACCGAGACGAGCCGGGGTGCGCCGACTCCCCAGGCGGCCAACCTGGACAAGGAGACCATGGAAAGGCTCTCCGCTCTGGGCTATATCGGAGCGCCGGTGGCCGCGAAAAAATCGTCCGGCAGAGGGCCGCTGGCCGACCCCAAGGACAAGCTGATGGTTTTCCAGGCCGTTACGGCGGCCGGAGAAATGATCCTGGAAAATAAGTATGCTGAAGCCGCCGCCATGGTTGAGTCCGCGCTTCGGGAGGAGCCGATGATCCCCCAGGCCCTCCTTATCTTGTCCACCTGTTATGTAGAACTAGGGAGAAAAGAGGAGGCGAAAGCCAAGCTTGAACTCATCTTGAAAGAGGACCCGGAAAGCATTCAAGCCCTGATCAGCATGGCCAATATCCTGCTCGAAGAGAAGAAAAACGAAGACGTCATCGCCCTCTGCAAGCGGACACTCTCTCTGGATGAGCGGAATACCCAGGCTCATATGCTCATCGGCGAGATCTATCTGGGAGAGCTGAAGTACAGCGAAGCTCTCTCCTACCTCGAGAAGGCCGTCGAGATCCAGCCGAAAGTCACCCGAAGCCGCCTCACCCTCGGGGCCTGCCTGGTGGGCCTTAAACAGTACGATAGGGCGGAAGCGGAGCTCAAGCAAGTCATCCAGGAAGCTCCGAAATTTCCTCTGGCCCATTTTAACCTGGGGCTTCTCTACGAGGAGCAAGGGAAGCTCGAAGAGGCCCGGGCAGCCTACGGCGAGGAAGTCGCCAACTATCCCGGGGAGTTTAAAGCCCGGTTCAACCTGGGAAAGGTCCTTTTCAGGCTCGGTGACAGGTCCGGTTCTCTGGAGCAACTGCGGGAGGTCGTCAAGATAACCCCCAAGCTGGCGGAAGGTTACCTTCTGCTCGGCCGCGGCCTGCTCTATGAGCAGGTTCCGCTCGAGGAGACCCAGGCGATTGTAGAAAAGGGGCTCTCCCTGGCCGAGACGTCGGAACTCAAGGCCCTCGGCTACTTCCTCCTGGCGGATATCTTCAACCGCCGGCACGAGCCGGAAAAAATGAGTGAGGCCCTGAGAAAAGCTAACTCGTTTAAAACCAAATAGGAGATACGGATGAGACATCACATTCTTCGTGCGTTCTTGGCACTGATTCTCCTTTCTGTCCTGGCCCAAGCCTATCCCGCCACCGGCCAGTATCGCGAGTATTATTTTTATGGCCAAGTCCTTGATATTCAAAAAAAGCCGCTCCCAGAGGTCGAAATCACACTCCGCGATGTCGCGACCAGCCGAAGCTACAGCATCAAAACCAACGCCAAAGGCGAGTTCAGGTTGGCCGGCCTGCCCCACGGTGTCTATTCTGTCGTCTTCAAAAAAGACGGCTATGCTCCGAAAGAGGACGAATGGCGGTTCGAGACGCCTCAAGACACCATGCAGAAAGTTGAGATCCCGCCCGTTACCCTTGTCTCCGAAGAGCAGCTCCAGGAAGCGCAGCGTCTGAAGGAAATGCAGGGTGTCGTCAAGGAGGCGGCCGATAAGATCGGCCAGAAGGATTTTGACGGTGCGATTGCGCTCCTCAAAGGGGCGCTGGAAAAGGACCCCAAGGATATCAATGCGCTCTACCTCATAGGAATCAGTTATGCCAGAAAAAAAATGTATCCGGAAGCGATAGACGCCTTGACTCAGATCATCCAGTCCAACCCCAAGTTCCCGCCCGCTTATTTTGAGCTCGCCATCTGTTATCAGCAGCAGGACGACCTCGATAAGGCCCTCGAGCTTTACCAGAAAACCATGGACCTGGACCCCAACAACCCGGATGCGGCTTACAATTCCGGCCTGATTCTTTTTGGGCGAAACCGCGTGGATGAAGCGCTCGCTCTCTTCGAAAAAGCCTTGAGCCTCAGGCCGGATGACCCGGTGTATCTGGAGATGGCCGGGAGATGCTACACTAACCAGGGCAAGTTCGAAAAAGCTATAGAATGCCTGGAAAAAGCGAAAGCCGGATACACAGACCAGGAAAGGGTTAAATTTCTGGATGACCTGATCGCGAAATTGAAAGAGCAGATCAAAAAATAGGAGGCCCCGCCGGTCCAGGACCAGGGCTTGACAAGTCGAGATATAAGTTATATTAGTTCTTGTGGAATGCTGGCGGGGATAGTTACAGAAAATGCCTACGAAAATAAAAAAGCTATCATATGGAGGGCGAATCGAAAGAGACGTTAGAGAAATAGGCTGAGGGTCGTTTCTGCCGGAGCGTCCGGGAGAAACAGGGATTGAGGCAAGATCTGACAAAGGAGGGAAGATGCATAAGATCAATAAGATCTTTTTTGTCACCTGCTTCCTTGCTCTTTACCTTGCCGCTGTGAGCATGAATCCCGCTTGGTCGCAATCCGTCATGGAAGGGAAATTGACAGGAACCGTTAGCGACGATAAGGGTGAATTGCTTCCCGGAGCGACTGCGGAACTGACAGGCCCCAGCATCATGGGCAAGCGCTCTGCGATCACATCGGCGAAGGGCATGTTCGTTTTCCTCAACGTGCCTCCCGGAAAATTTAAGCTCACCGTAGGTTTGCCCGGCTTTAAAACCTATGTTCAGGAGGACGTCATTCTGGGTGCGGGCAGCACGGTTGAGATCAAAGTGATCATGGAGTTGGGCGCGATCGAGGAACAGGTGACTGTTATTGCGGCCAGCCCTATAGTCGACGTCAAGACCTCGACGGTCGATTCCCGACTTGAAAAAGATATGCTGGCCAGATTGCCGACCACTCGCGACGCGTTCTATGACCTGGCACTGACAACGCCGGGTATGTTCGACGTCGGGAGCTCCGGTTCCTGGCTCCCCAGCCCGACGGCTTACGGCGGCTCCAGCATGGAGAACGTCTTCCTGGTGAACGGCGTCAACACCACGAACCCCCGCGGCGCGGCCTTCGGGGCGTTGGTGAAAGTCAACTACAATGCCGTCGAGGAAGTCCGGATCCTTTCCATAGGCGCCAAAGCGGAATACGGCAGCTACTCCGGCGCGGCGATCGACGTCTTGACCAAATCCGGGAGCAATACCTTTCACGGCAACGCGGCCTTTTATACGGAGCTCAAGGGGTGGTTCAAGACCAACCAACCCGCCAACGGTCCTCTTGGGAGCAGCGATTGGCTTTTTGTCCAACCGGGAGACGTCCTCGCCGGCACGACGAAAACAGCCTGGGAAGGAAACTTTACGCTGGGCGGACCCATCCTCAAGGACAGACTCTGGTTCTACAGCGCCTTCGAATACATCCGCGCTGACAGCTTGCCCGTGAATTGGAGCCTGCTCAATACCTACACCGGCCGATACCTGGATGCCAAGCTCTCTGCTGAGCCTTTTAGAAACAGCCGGGCCTGGGTGAACTATCATTATGAACACAACACCTCAGCCGGTTGGAGCTGGGGGTCGGAGCCGGAATGGGACACCACCATGAGCTATGGTCCAACAACCTACAATAACACGGTCTCAGCTCAGTGGCAGTACCTGCCCACGAGCAACATGATCTTCACGGCCAAGTACCTGGGGTTCTGGACCGACGACCAGCCTCACATTCCGACGGGTGGCGTTGGCCATCCCGGCTACATCAACTGGTGGAAGTGGAACACCCAGTACGGGATTGCCGGTGATTTCCCCTATGTCGAGGCTCAGAAGTCCAACCGCCAGACCGTCCAGGCGGACATGTCCTATTATGCCGAAGACTTTCTCGGGGAGCACGACATCAAGTTCGGCGCCCAATATACCAAAGGCCGGGGCAACTGGATGGGCGGCTATTTCCAGAACTACGCCAATTTCGCTTATCCTTTGGGAGGCTGGTGGGGATATGTAGCCGGCTTGGGATATAAGATCGACTATCTCAAGACCCAGAGTTGGTACTACGGCAACGCGATCCAGGATGGCCTGCTTTTCTACAATAACAGAGTCGAAGACCATCCGTTCTTAACAGTGCGAACGGCGGATTCCCTGGGCTTCTTCATCGATGACCAGTGGTCGCCGACCAAGCGTTTGACCTTGAACCTCGGTCTCCGCTACGATCGGATGAGCACGAAGTACGGTAAGGGTAAGGTCTATCAATTTGTCACCAATGCGGAAGAAATCAACGGCCCGCCTGCGGAGCTTCGCGACCGGATTGCGACCGACAACATCTTCGATTTCAAGACGTTCTCTCCGCGTGTCGGCATCACCTACCAGTTGACAAGCGACGGGAAGACGGTCGTCCGCGCGAACTACGGCCGTTATTACATGCCGCTCGCCGTGGAATTCCTCCGCCGGTTCGGTCCGGACATGGAGCTCACTAACCTGACCTATCAGATCTTCATGATTCCCTGGGATATCGCCGATATAAACCATGACGGCTATATCGACCCCTACGGCATCGGCGGCAAGCCCAACGAGCTCAGGGAAGCGGTCCGCCATATCTATGGCACGGATCCTATTTACGAGAGGCTGTCAGAATCCGACCGTTCCTGGACGCTCGCTGTCGCGCCCGGCGTCAAAGACATGCACACGGACCAGTTCTCGCTGAACCTAGAGAGGGAGCTCGTCAAGGACTTCTCTGTCAGCGGGACCTATATCTACAAGCACTCCGCCAACCTGTTCGTCAATGTCCCCATCAACAGAGTGACCGGGCAGGAATGGGAGTACGAAAGGGTTGCCTTCGAGACAGAGTCCGGGAAGACGGTCGACCTCTACAGCATCAAGTGGCTGGATTACGACGGCAACGGCGTCATCGACGGCTTGGATGTTGCCTGGGTCGGCAACAACACGTCATATCGTGTTGAGAACATGAAGACGTATGACGGGAAAAAGCCGCAGAGGACCTATCAAGCCTTGCAGCTGGTTTTGAACAAGAGATATTCCAACCGCTGGCAGGGCTTAGCCTCGGTCGTCTATTCCTGGTCCAACGGCACGGCCCAGCGCACCATGCGGCAGAATGACAACATGATGGGCCCGATGGTCACCGATGACACCTGGATGGGCAGCCTCAATTACACCATCAACAACATGGACGGGGTGCTGCCGTTCGTTCCCAAGCTGGAGCTCAAAGCCTCAGGATCCTACACCATTCCTTACATTGATTTAGATCTAGGCGTTCGCTTCAGGATGCACACCGGCCGTCCTCTCTGGAAGCTGGAAAACTATGCCGTCCGCTCCCAGTGGGGCGGTATTGAGGGATCCGTCATCAGCGGCGGCCTCAACCGGATCGTCGGCGACACAGAGCCCACTTATTTACCGACGCTCAGTGTCTTAGATGTCAGGCTCGAAAGAGCGTTCAAGATCAGAAACTACGGTGCGATCCATGTCGTCCTCGATGTCCTCAACACTTTTAACAATGCGAATGTGACGAACGCCGAGTACATCGGTCTCTGGGGCCGCATCACAGGTCTGACAGACGCCCGCCGGTTCCGCCTCAGCTTCATGTACCAGTTCTAAGCAGAAACACGTTTTGATCTCCAGAGCCTGGAGGGCTGCGGCCCTCCAGGCTCTTTTCTCATGCGAACGGCTCAAGACGCCTGTAGGAATTATGAGCAATCAATGTCGGCGTCTTCCTCAGAGACGCTTATCAGAATACATTTTAGATATTAATCTCCCCTACCCCTCTTAGGGAATTAAGAGGGGCTTCGAAAAGGTCAGCGTCTCTGACAAAGGTCGGAGGTTCGCCATGGTCCATTTTGCCTTCCTGGACTGGTTCTGGGTCATCGCCTTCATCATCCTGATGACCGTTTGCGGAATCCTTTTCTATAAGCTGGGCAAGAGATCGATGGCCGATTTCTTCCTGGCGGGCCGGGGGCTCCCCTGGTGGCTCCCCGCCACCTCGGTCTATGCGACCCACACGGCCACCGACACTCCGATCTGGGTCAGCGGTGTCGTCTATCAGTACGGCCTGAGGGGGTTGTGGTATACGTTCTTTTCGGCCTGGTGCGCCATCTCGGCTTTTGCCTCGACCCGGATCTTCCGGCGCTCGCTCGCCTACACCCAGGCGGAATGGCAGACGCTCCGCTTCTCCGGGCTGGGGGCCGAGCTCCTGCGCGGCTGGATCGCCGGCTGGCAGGTGTTCATGAACATGTTCGTCCTGGGTTGGGTCGGGATGGCCATGGGCAAGCTCTGTAACTACCTCTTCGGCTGGCCGCAGTGGGTGGCCCTGGTGCTCTTCTCCACGATCTGCGCCGTCTATGTCCTTGCGGCCGGCTATTGGGGTGTGGTCATGTCCGATTTCCAGCAGGGCGTCATCGCCTTCCTGGTCATCGTCATCGTCTCCTTCTGGGGGATCAGTGTGGCGGGCGGTCCCCACGGGATCGTCAGCAAGCTCGGCGCCATGGGCCAGAGCTGGCGCCTCAACCCCTTCGCTTTTTCCGGGCTGACGGGCGGGGATTTTCCGCTGGTCTGGTTCCTGACCATGCTGGTCATCGCCGTGATCGGCGGGTTCGGCATGGGCACGTCCATCGACTGGTACCCGGAAGCGCAGCGCATCCAGTCGGCCAAGACCGTCCGCGACGCCAGCTATTCAATCTGGTCGGGGACGGCCCTGATCGTCATCCGGAACTCCATCTGGGCTGTGGCCATCCTGGGGTTCTTCGTCCTTTACCCCAATATCCAGGAGACTGCCCAGTACGAAATGGCCTGGTACAGGATTGGGTTCGAGTACCTGCCCGTGGGCATGGTCGGACTTTTTTTCGCGGCCATTGTGGCCATCCATCTGTCCACGATCTCGGCCCACCTCAATCTCGGCGCCTCCTATGCCACCCGAGACCTCTACCATCATTACTTCAAGCCTAAGGCGACCGAGAAGGAACTGGTCTGGGTGGGACGGGTTTCAACGCTCATCCTGCTCATCGGGTCCTTCATCTACGGGTCGATGATGAAGGAGATCACCCAGTGGCTCATCTTCGCCCTCTGGATCATGGCCGCGGGGATCTGGCTGCCGAGCATCCTCCAGGTCGTCTGGTGGCGCTTCAATTCCTGGGGGTACCTCTCCTCCTGGATCGCCAACCTGGGATTAAGCTGGCTCGTCGTCTGGGTCCTGCCGGAGTTTCGTCTCATCCCCGACCTGCCGGACTATCTCCAGTTCTGGATCATGATGGTCCTTGGCGCCCTGATCTATCTGCCCATCACCTTCCTGACTAAGCCGGAGGACATGGACCGGCTAGTCAAGTACTACGTCATGTCGCGGCCCCTCGGATGGTGGAAGCCCGTGCGGCTCGAGGCGGAGAGGCGCGGGCTGGTCGTCCCGGAGGCCGGGGCGGCGAAAGGAGGGAACTGAGATGAGCTGGATAAAGCGTCGCTGGACGGCCGTCGAGGCCGACCGCTGGACCAAGGAGGACTATCTCACCTTCGTCATTTCGCCGCTGGTCTATGTCCTGCTGATGATCGGGACGGCCCTGAGCCTGCTATTGCGATGGTATGGGTTCCTCCTTCTCGGGGGGGGGGTGGTCCTTCTTCTGTTGATGCTCTGGATCATCGACCCCAAGCTCAAGGCCATCTCCGAGAGTTACGAGGTCAAGCAAAAGCAATACCTCGAGGAGATAGAAAAGATCGCCCGGTGGGAGAAGTAACATGAAACAAGGCCTGGCCGTGGTCATCGGAATGAGCATCGCCTATTTGTTTTCCTTCCTCGGGTTGCTGCTTGCTTATTACTCCTACAAGAAGAAGCGCGGAGAGAAGAAGGAGTAGCCATGGTAGGAATCATCGTTCCGGCCCTGATTTTTCTCGTCTCCTTTGTCCTGACCTATTACCTCTACCGCCGTTTCTCCCGCCACCAATAGAGGGGTCAGGTCTCAACATTCAACAATTGAGATTATAGAAGCAGGGATACGGAGCAAGGACAGAAGGCACAGCCTGATTTGTTGATTGTTGAGACCTGACCCCATTCTTGCCCCCCCTCCCTCGATCATCCTTCAAATCACGGAAACGGAGATGCTATCAGGACAGAAGGCAAGTTTGAAGAAAAAACAAAAATGGTTTAGATTAGTACCTAGTGAAGATGATCAAGAGGATCGCGCTTTATGTCATGATCGGAGCCCTATTCCCTCCGGTCCTGTTCGCCCAGCCAAAATCCGACCTGAAGATGCCCGAGTCCTATCGCCTCTGGCTGGAGGAGGAAGTCGTCTATATCATCACTTCCAAAGAAGCAGACGTCTTCCGGAAGCTCGAGACAGACAAGGAAAGGGATATTTTTGTCGAGGCCTTCTGGAAGCATAGAGACCCGACCCCGGGCACGCCCCAGAATGAGTTTAAAGATGAGCACTATCAAAGGAGGAAGTACGCCAACGAATACTTCGGCCGGGGGAGTCCGCGGCCGGGCTGGAAGACCGACCAGGGAAGAATCCATATCATCCTCGGCCCGCCCAGGAACATCGAAGACCATAGTAGCATCAATGGCGTCTATCCGGTCCAGATATGGTCTTACGATGGCGACCCGGATTATGGCTTGCCCACTGGATTCAACATCATCTTTTTCAAGAAACGCGGAATGGGAGAATATATCCTTTATTCACCCGTAGACGACGGGCCGGATAGCTTGATCGCCGATTGGGGGACAAACCTGACAGCAGATATTATGGACGAGCAAGCCGCTTACAGGGAGCTGGCCAAGCTGGCTCCCAACCTGGCCTACCAGACTCTTTCGCTCATCCCGGGGGAAAGGCCTATGTCCGGTACCGTTTCCCTCGCTTCGACACGGCTGCTCGGCAACGTTTTTTCTTATCCCCAGAAAAAAGTCGAGGATACGTACGCTGAAGCGCTGCTCAAGTACAAGGATGTCATCGAAGTCGACTACTCGGCCAACTATATCGCCAGCGATTCTTCTCTTTATGTCATCAAGGATGAGACCGGGCATTTTATGGTCCACTATTCCATCGAGCCCAAGAAGATTTCGGTCGATTCCTACGGCGACAAGTACAGCACGAATTACGAGCTCGACGGCCGGGTTTCCGACACCAATGGGAATACCATTTTCCAGTATATGAAAGAGTTTCCGCTGAGCTTCAGCGGCCCGGAACTTCAAGACCTGGGCGCCAAATCGCTGGCCATCCAAGACCTTTTTCCCCTGGTGCCGGGGACCTATAAGTTCGACCTCCTGCTAAAGAACACGGTCTCCAAGGAATTCACGACATTCGAAGGGACCATCACGGTCCCGGAAGAAAGCGCCCTCCCGGCCATTACGCCTCTTGTGTTGGGATACCGGCTGGAGAAAAGCGCTTCTCCGGCTACGGAGTTTATTCCTTTTCGGACTAAGGACGGCCAGCTGCTGACGCCTGCCCGGAAAACTTTCACCCAGAGAGAGAACCTGGTTGTGTTTTTTCAGGTTTTGGGACTGCCTCCGGAACTCCGGTCGGCGGGACAGTTGAGATATGCCGTTCTCCGTAAAGAAGCCCTGTTTCTGAGTCAAATAAAAAAAATCAGCGAGTATCAGAACGCGCCGGATTTTCTCGAAGTGTTTCCTCTCCAGGAATTCCCCCCCGATTACTATAAAATCAAAGTGTCCGTGCTGGACTCCCGCGGAGCCGAGCTCCTGGCCCAGGATGAGGACTTCGAGATCACCGCGGCCCCGAGCATCGGCCGTCCCCTCGTCGTCTCCAAGGTCATGCCGGCCTCCGGCGTCGAGGAATACGATTACGAGCAGGGTCTCCAGCTTCTCAACCTGAAAAGAAACAAAGACGCTCTGGTTTTGCTCGAGAAGGCGTATGCCAAAAATCCCTCCCAACTCAAATATGCGCTGGGCTTGAGTCAATGCCTTTTCATCGAGGGCCAGTACCAGAGGATCAAAGATATCCTCAGCCCGTTAAGGGGGGAGAAGGCGACTGACCTGGTCCTCTACTTCCTCGGGAAATCCTCTCATTCCCTGGGCCAGCTGGATGAAGCGATCGCCGATTACTCGGACTATCTCTCCCGGTTCGGGCTAAACCTGGAGATTCTCAACCTCCTGGGGACGGCGCACTACCAAAAGGGCAATGCCGCAGAGGCGCTCCGAGCCTGGAAGAGATCGCTCGAGATCAACCCCGGCCAGGAAAACATCAAAAAACTCGTCCTGTCGATCGAAGAAAAGACCAAACGCTGACCGAGCCGTCGCCTGCGGCCGGGGCAGGTCAGGTCCTTTGTCTTGATGCTCCGGAAGAAAATCGGAGATCTCCATCCGGATGGTCACGGGGCCCAGGAGGCCCGACGGAAGCAGGGGCGAATCTTTCTTGTAGTGCTTCCAGGTCGCAAAAGTGATGCGGCCTTGAGAGGGACGGGGTTCGCCCTGCACTAGCCACTCCGGCCAACGGGCCAGGTTGCCGCCCTCGCCGTACTCGCAGTCGGGCGCCAGCTGTTCGTCTCCGATGAGCCGGTTGACCCAGAGATTGGCCACGGTGATTTCCAGCCGATTGCCGGACGCTTTCACAACACTGGTAATGTCCACCTGCCAGGGAGCGCACCAGACGACACCGAGATCGCGGCCGTTGAGCCGCACCCGGGCGATGTTTTTCACGGTGCCGAGGTCAAGCCGAATCCGCCGCCGGCCGCGGTCTTCTGCTGGCTTAGAGACATCAGCAGAGACGGGCAGGTCGAAGGTCGTTTTGTAGGCTGCCGTGCCGGAGTAAAACCGGATTCCGTCTTCCGGCCGAACGGACCAATCGTCAAGCGTGTCAAACGTGACTCTCTCCGGCCCGCCCCAATTCGGGTCGAACCTGACATCCCAGGGGCCGCCGACCTCGAACACCTTCTCCTGGGCCGGGAAATTTCGTTGCGCCGGTTTTGCTCCGGTTGCCGGCTTCCGGAAGACGATGAAAAACGACTGGTGCGGCTCGAAGCTCAGGGGCACAGATATGCGGCCGGCCGCCAACCTAAACTCGTCGAGGCTGCGGATTTCGCCCGTGACGGCGTCCCAAAGCTCCGGCTGTTTGTCGGTCACACGGAAGACACAGGTCGTGTCGAGGGAGCGGTCCTCGGCGTTGGCGACGAAATAGATATCTGTTTCGCCGTCCCTGCGGTGCGTATAGCGGAGCCCCGCCTCGGACTCAAAGTCCGGGGGCACACCCATTTTCTCCAGGATGCCTGTGACCAGGGCAAAATCTCCGTATTGTTCGGGCTCCGAGAGGGGTGGGGCTCCCACGTCCCAGGTGGTTTTGTCGGAATGAGCGGCCGGTGTCGCTTCCGCTCCCAGCGACGAAGGCGCGGGTACGGCCTTTGGCCCTCTTTCCCACACCAAGCGCCCCTTGCCATAAGCCCGCTCTGTTGCTCTTTCCCCTTCGTCCTTCCCCCACAGCTCCTCGGCCAGCCTCTGGACTTCGGCGTCGCAGTCCGGATAACCGGACAGGCTGGGCGATTTTTTGGGCCGCGGGCCGACGACCGTTGCCCCGGACGCGACGAGCTCCATTAGCTTCCTCAGGAGGGCCGGAGTCATCGTCTCCTGTTCCGGCAGGATAAGCACGCGATAGGCCATGCCGTCGGGCAGGACGAGGTTCCCATCCTGCACCGACATGTTTGTAAGGAGCGTTTCCGGCGCGCAGCCGTCGAAGTTGTAGCCGAGGCGGTCCGGAGGGTCGCCGCGAAGGGCAGTGGAGGGCGCGCGGAACACATGCGGCGCGCCTTCCCCGACCAGGTAGCAGAGGTCCGCCACAGGGAGTCCCTGGCGGAGCATGAACTGGCAGCGGGCGAGGTAGGCGTGATAGGCGGGCACCATATCCCACCAAGTCTGCGTTCTCTCCCAGTGGACGCCGTAGGGCCCCATCGTCATCCCGGGCCGAAGACCGGGCCGAGACTGATGCTGGTAACGGTGGAAGACGATCCGGTTGATCCCGGCGGTGAAAGCCCAGTCACCGAGAGCTTTCATCGAGGCCGGGTGGGCCTGCCAAGCCTCGGCCTCGCTCGACGTGAACGCCTCCGCCGCCGCCACGCGCCGGCCGCAGCTGTGGGCGACGCTCGTCGCCTCGATGACGCTGTGGGCGGTGTTGAAACCGTAGAGCCAAAACTCGCCCATCGGGGCATCGGCCGCCGTGCCCAGGGTCATGTCCGCACAGGGCGTCATGTCGTACGGCTCGATAGACAGGCCAAAACCGTGGCGGCGGCCAAGTTCCTTGAGATGCAGAGCGTGGTTCTCCACGACCAGTTCCTGCGCTGTCAGGCGGAGGTCCCAGAGGAACCGCTCGGAGACCTCGAGGCTATCCACGATGCGGCCGGTCATGGCAGGAAGATAGGGAAAGAGGTCGTATCCCCGGCGGCACCGGAACTCCTCCCGGAAGGTGCCGGTCCAATTCTGAGCCCCCATTTCCCAGCTGTCGATATGGAGGAAGGTCCAGCCCGCTCCGGCTGAGGTCTTGCGGGGGCCGATCTCGCGGAGGAGCGCGCCGACGAAGGCGTCGAAGTGAGAATCGAGAGCAGCCTTATCGAGCTTGTCACACTCGAGGCCTAATCCGGCCACGGGGGCGGGTCGGGTGTTTGCTCCGTTGGTCGTCCGGCCGAAACGCAGGACGGTCCAATTGCCGTCCGGGACGTCCCAAGCGAGGCGACCATCGACCGCAAGCCTGTCGGAGAGATCGACGACCCGGCCGCGCTCGATCGCCGCTCCGGCGGGCAGCGCAGGGTACTCCGCCGGCATCGGCAGGAAAGGCTTCACTCCGGGCTGGGAGGAGTAGGGCGCCCGCACATAAAGCGCCTTTTCGTCGATGTCGGCGAGGCGGGCCCCGCCTCTGGGGGTCGGGAAGGCCAGCACGGCCACGTCACGATAGTAGTCGTTTTTCGCCTTTTCCAGATCAGCCGGGAGAGCCCCGTCGCCGAAGAAGGCGGGCCGGCGCAGCGGCCGGGGCAGGGGACCTTCGAAGCGCTTCGGGCCTGTGATCTCGATCGCACTCGCGACGAGGTGCTGCATCGACTGCTCTGGCGCGATCCACGGGCCGCCGCTCCCGGTCCAGCCGGGCCCGGCGTTGAGCGTAATCTCGAGGCCCAGCCGCTCGGCCTCCCTGACCCCGTGTTTGAAGAGCTTCCTCCACTCCGGGCTCATGAACTCGACCGGGCCACGCGGGACGCCGACGTTCACCTCGCAGATGACGACTCCGCCGATCCCGGCCTGTTTCATCGCCTCCAGGTCCGCCGTGATCCCGTCTCGGCTCAGGTTTCCGTCCATCCACATCCAGTAGACCCACGGCCGGGCCGAGTCGGGCGGGTTCATAAATCCACCGGCGAGCCGATCGATCGTCTGTCGACCTGAGTCCGATAGCACAATTTCAGATGGCCCGCATCCGCTTGTGCGCAGGGCGACGGCAAGCGCAATGAGCGCCCACGGAATGAGCGACTTCAGCTCGGCGCTTATCTCCATCTTCTGTCTTTCTTCCAGGCTATCCGGGCTTCCTCAATATATTGTTGATTGATAACGGCCGTCAAGCATGCGTCCTTCTCTATCACGGAAACATTCACATTCCCAAATTGCCCGTCATACCCACATAAAAAGAAACAACTGCTCTTATCGTCTCGGCCTTGGTATCTACCGGGCGCGTGTGATAGAGTCTCTTGCTGATGGAACCGGCCGCTGAAAACGCCCTTCCCCGCTACAACCTCGGCTATGTCTGGCTGATCTCCCTCGTCGCCGCCATGGGAGGCCTCCTTTTCGGCTATGACTGGGTCGTCATCGGCGGGGCCAAGCCGTTCTTCGAGCCGTTTTTCAACCTAACCCGCGAGTCGCTCCGCGGCTGGGCTAACAGCTGCGCGCTACTAGGTTGCCTGGCCGGCGCGGTCCTCTCGGGCGGGCTGAGCGACCGGTTCGGCCGCAAGCGCCTGCTCGTCGTCGCCGCCCTGCTGTTCGCGGTGTCGTCGGTCCTGACGGGTTGGGCGTCGAGCTTTAGCGGGTTTGTTGCGTTTCGGATCCTCGGCGGTGTGGCCATCGGCATGGCCTCCAACCTGTCGCCGATGTACATTGCTGAGGTCGCCCCCGCTCATATCCGGGGCCGACTGGTGTCCACCAACCAGCTCACCATCGTCATCGGCATCCTGTCCGCCCAAATCGTGAACTGGCTCATTGCCAGGGCCGTGCCGAACGGGGCCACCGCGGAATTCATCCGTCAGTCCTGGTACGGACAGTACGGATGGAGATGGATGTTCACGGCCGTAGCGGTGCCGTCGCTCTTTTTCTTCGTGGGGTCCCTTCTGATCCCGGAGAGCCCGCGTTGGCTCGTGAAAAACGGCCGGCCGGACAGGGCGCGGCATGTTCTGGCCAAGATCGGCGGCGCCGTCTTTGCCGAAGCCGAGGTGCGTGACATCCAGAGCACCCTGTCGCGGCAGGAAATCCAGCGCGTCCGTTTCCAGGACCTGCTCGAGCCGAAAATGACCAAAATCCTTTTCGTCGGTGTCACGCTGGCCGTTCTCCAGCAGTGGAGCGGGATCAACGTCATCTTCAACTACGCCGAGGAGATCTTTCGCGGGGCCGGATACGGCGTGAGCTCGATCATGTTCAACATCGTCATCACGGGCGCGGTAAACCTTTTATTCACCTTGATCGCGATCCAGACGGTGGACCGTTTCGGCCGCCGGGCCCTGATGCTCGTCGGCTGCGCGGGGATCGCTTTCTTCCATACGCTCATCGGTCTGGGCTACATGCTCCACCTGAAAGGCCCGATCGTCGTTGCCCCGGTGCTGGCGACGCTGGCCTGCTACGGTTTCTCCCTGGCGCCCATCACCTGGGTGCTGATTTCGGAGATCTTTCCCAACCGGATCCGCGGGGCGGCTATCTCCGTATCCACCTCGGCTCTCTGGATCGCGTGCTTCATCCTGACCTACACGTTTCCGCTGCTCAACGGGGCGCTCGGCCCGGCGAAAACATTCTGGCTCTATGCCCTCATCTGCGCTGCGGGTTGTATTTTTATTTTCATGCGCGTGCCGGAGACCAAGGGCAAGACGCTGGAGGAGATAGAGCGCGAGCTGGTGGATTAAGAGAGACCAGCGCCGGGACCCATTGCGCAGTGGGGCCATCCGGGATAAAATAGACACTGTTTCTTTCGCTGGCAAGATCGAGGTGTGAAATGAAAAAACGGGTCCTTATTGTCATCGCAATCCTGGCGGTCTTCCTATTTTTTCGCCTGGCTCTCGCGCAGAAAGTCAAGACGGTCGACGGCATAACCGTCGTGTCCAACGGCAAGAAACCGGTCCCGGTCAAGGGGCAGCCCGCCAAAATCAAGCTGGCCGAAGAACTGACCATCGGTGGCGGCAGCAACCCGGACCAAGCCTTTTCCCAGGTGGGCACGTTTGTCGTGGACGAAGGGGGCAGCATTCTTGCCCTCGATTTCAAGGACCAGAAGATCAAGGTGTTTGATAGCACCGGAAAATTCCTCCGTCTGATCGGCAAACCCGGACAGGGCCCGGGAGAGCTGGGGATGGCTTCGGGGATCCAGCTCATGACCGACAACACGCTTGTCGTCGAGGACGCCACCAACCGCCGGCTGGCCCTGTTCAAACCTACAGGTGAGTTCCTCAAGAATATCTCCATGGCCGACAAGCTGGGGCTGGTCAACATCCTCCTTGACGGCAAGGGCAACGCCATGGGAAGGGAGATGGGACTGGTCGAGGGGAATGCCAAGATGTTCTTTGAGATCAAGAAATTCGATCCGGACCTCAAACCGCTCTTCACCCTCGACAAGATCGAGTTCCCCATCCCCGTTCCAGGCTCCGGCACCAAGATAAACATCCTGGAGATGATCTCCGCCTACCAGTTCGACCCGGCGGGCAACATCTACTATGGCCGGAACGCGGACTATGAGATTAAAATCTACAGCCCGGAGGGCAAGCACATCCGGACCATCCAGAAGGAATATGACCGGGTCAAGGTTACCCAGACGGATATCGATGAGATGCTGGAAAGGATCCCGAACGCAACGCCCGGCGTCAACATTAAGGAGATGTTCTCCTTCCCCGAGTACTTCCCGCCCTTCCAATTCTTCCTCCTCGACGACCAGGGGAGGCTGTATGTCCGGACTTTTACCAAGGGAAAAGCCAAGGGCGAGTACGAGATCGATGTCTTCGATCCGGAGGGAAAATTCATCGCCCAGTTCATCACCAAGTCGGACCTCCGGCTATGGAAGGCTGGCAAAGCTTACGGCATCGAGGAAACGGACGAGGGCTACCAGGTGATCAAAAGATATGCTGTTCTGACAGAATAGCCGAGGGCTCGTCCGCCACCCATCTCCTAATCAGGAGCGCCCATAGGCTGGATAGATCCTATCCGCGTCCCAGTCTCTTCACCCGCTTGGCGATTTTCTTCTTGATCTTCTCGTAGGACGGAGGAGGCCCTGTCCGGACTTGTTTTTCGTTGACGAACAGGGCATCGGAGAGGCCCCATTCGAAAATGGTCTCGCGGTCGAACGCATCCACGGAATTGAAGACGACCCGGTCGCCGAACTCCGAGGCCGCCCGCCTGGCCCGCTCGAAGGTCATGTTCATCGCGGGGCACCAGCCGTGGAGGAGAGCCGTGACGGTGACTTTGCCGGGAGTTGTCTCCGGAGTCTTTCTCGGCTTGATCCAGCGGGGAGGCTTGGCGTCATTGTTAAAAGGTTTCCAGAGCAGAACCTGCATCCCCATCTTGTCAGCGGGTTTATACCCGTGCCTCTTGAACCAGGAGGCCCTCATGAAAACGGGGATGGCCATTCCCCAGGCGGCCATGCCCTTGGCGCCCCTTTCCTTGGCATCCTCTTCCGCAGCCTGGAGCAGCGCCCGGCCCATCCCTCTTTTCTGGAAATTGCCCCGCCCCTTCTTATGGCCGTGAACCCAGATGCAAAGGACGAAATAGAGGTCCCTCCCCTCGGCGCCGGGGGAGAGTTCGATGGGCACATACTGGATCATGCCCCCGACCTCATCCTTGTCGCCGAGCGCCAGTTTGACGCGGAGTCCCCGGTCTTTCATCTTCTCGTACCACCGCGCCTTGTGGTCTCCGGCCTCCCGGATCTCTTCCGACCAATCTTCCAGGCAGACGAAGTAGAGGGGCTTGTGCTCATCCTTCAAATCAACGATTTCCATGGCCTGCCTCCGTTTGTTATCTTATGGGGACTTTTCTTGAATTGCAAACTCCCGGGCGCTTTACCGGGACGGGTCGTTATGGTATATTCCCTCACTCATCCATGCCCAGGATTTTCGATTACGGAGAGCTCGAAGAGAAGGATTACCTCGAGCTTGGGTTCAAGTCCGGCCTGGAGATCCACCAGCAGCTCAAGACTCAAAAGAAGCTCTTCTGCCGCTGTCCCGCCGGGGATTATTACGAAGATTACGACGCCGAAGTCCTTCGCCACATGCGGCCGACTCTCTCCGAGCTTGGAGAATACGACGGCACAGCGCTGATGGAGTTTAAGACCCGCAAGGAGATTATCTACCAGCTCAACAATCGCAACGTCTGCACCTACGAGATGGACGACACTCCGCCCTTCGAGCTCAACCTGGAGGCCCTCGACATCGCCCTCGAGGTCACTCTACTCCTCAACTGCAACCTGGTCGGCGAGCTCCACATCGCCCGCAAGCAGTACCTCGACGGCAGCATCCCGGCCGGCTTCCAGCGGACGACCATCCTGGGAACCGACGGTTGGGTCCCTTACAAGGATAGGCGCATCGGCATCCGCCAGCTGGGCCTGGAGGAGGATGCCTGCCGCGAGGTCAGCGATCGGGGCCACCGCCGGGTCTACAGGACCGATCGCCTCAGCATCCCGCTGATCGAGACGGTGACCTATCCCGACATGCGCGCTCCCTGGGAAGTGGCCGAGGTGGCCGAGCTCCTGCGCGAGCTGGCGCGCGCGACGGGTAAGGTTCGGACCGGAATCGGCCGGGCCCGGCAGGACGTGAACGTCAGCGTGGAAGGCGGGACACGTGTCGAGATCAAGGGTGTCCATCGGATCCCCTACATACCGCGGCTCACTCATTTCGAAGCCCTGAGGCAGGCCAACCTGCTCGAGCTCAGGAGCGAGCTCCACAAAAGAGGTGTGACCAAACAGACTCTGAGGTCGAACTCGATCGAAGTGACCGAGGCGCTGAAAAATACAGCCTTCTCGCCGATCCGCGGCGCGCTGGAGAGGGAATGGCGCGTGATGGCCGTCGGCCTGGCCGAGTTCAAAGGGTTGCTGAGCTTCCCGCTCCAGCCGCGCCGCGACTTCGCCAGCGAAATCTCGGACCGCGTCCGGGTCATCGCTTGCTTAGACGAGCTCCCCAACATCGTCCACAGCGAGATGATGGACAGCCCGCTCACGGCGACCGAATGGAAGAAGGTCGGCTCGGCGCTCAAAGCGAAGAAGGACGACGCCATAGTGCTTGTCTGGGGAGACAAGAAGGACGCAGAGACGGCGGTCGGCGAGATCATCATCCGCGCCCGGGAAGCCGCGGACGCCATCCCGAACGAGACGCGACAGGCCTTTCCTTCCGGTATCAACGGTTTCGAGAGGATCCTGCCCGGGCCCGACCGGATGTATCCGGATACCGATATGCCGCCGGTGCCTCTTTCCGAGGAGCGGATCGAACGGGCTAAGGGCAGGCTGCCGCTTCTCCCTTGGCAGCGCCGGGCCTATTACCGGGAGCTGGGTCTTCCTCAGGAAATCATCGAAGACCTTGTGACCGACAAGCGGGCGCCCCTCCTCCAGCAGGCCCTAGAAACGCTTCCGCTCCAGCCGATCCTGGCCGCGGTCATCCTTAGCCAGACCTTGAAATCTCTGGAGAGAAAAGGCTTCCCGACGGCCCGACTTAGGGATGAAGCACTGCTCGACCTGTTGCGACGCTTCACCGACGGGGAGTTCGCCAGAGAGGGCTTCCCGGACATCCTGAAGTTGATGTCGACAGAGGATTGGCGGCCGGGAGAGACGATCGCCAAGCTGGGCCTTGTCAAGCTGAGCGATGAGGATGTTCGGGAGATCGTCCAGATCGTGGGGAGAGTGGAAAGAAGCCTCGACCCCCAGGACCTGGAGAAGAAATGGCGCTACCTGATGGGCGTTTTGATGGCCGAGCTCAGGGGAAGAGCGCCCGGGGAGAAGGTGGCGTCCTTCCTCAGGGAGGTCCTGGAGACGGGCACCTAGGGCCTGGATTGGAGAAAAGAGAAAACACATGAGCGATGTCTATAAGGGCTATAGGGGAGAGGCGCTCGCACTCCTCAAGGCGCAGGGGGTCCGGGTCTGGAGCGACGCCGACGTGACCACGACGCGAGGCCAGTTCACGGGCATCATCCTGCCGCGCTCCGAGACGGCCGACGACAAGCACATCGTCCTCAAGCTCCGCAACGGTTATAACGTCGGCATCACCGTAAACACAGTCACCGGGATCAAGGAAATCGGATACAGGGAAGCGCACTACAAAATCCCGGAGAAGGAGTTTCCGTACGATCCCCGGAAGCCGAGGGTGAAGCTCCTGGGGACGGGCGGGACGATCGCCAGCCGGCTCGACTATCGGACGGGAGCGGTCATTCCGGCCTTCACCCCCGGCGAGCTTTACGGCTCGGTCCCCGAGCTGGCCGATATCTGCAACCTCGAGACCGAGAAGCTCTACGGCGTCTTCAGCGAGAACATGGGTCCGGAGCAATGGGTGGGCACGGCCAACGCCATCGGACGCGAGATCGAGAAGGGCGTGCAGGGGATCGTCATCGGGCACGGCACGGACACCATGCACCACACGGCCGCGATCCTGTCGTTTATGGTCCAGAATTCTCCGGTGCCGATCGTCATGGTCGGGTCGCAGCGGTCGAGCGACCGGCCCTCCTCCGACGCGGCGCTCAACCTCATCGACGCCACCAAGACGGCCGCCGAGAGCGATATCGCCGAGGTCATGGTCTGCATGTTCGGGCCGACCAGCGACCAGTACGACCTGCTCCATCGGGGGACGCGCGTCCGCAAGATGCACTCCTCGTACCGGTCCACGTTCCGGACAATTGGTGACATCCCCATCGCTATGGTCAGCCGGAATAAGATCATCACCCTGCGGGACGACTACAAGAGGCGGCGGAGCGATAAAAACGTCATCATCAATACGAACTATGAAGAGAAGGTCTCGATCGTCTATTATTACCCCAACATGAAGCCGGACATCATCGATTCGCTGATCGACAACGGCTACAAGGGGATCATCATAGCCGGGACCGGCCTCGGCCACGTCAACAAGCCCCTCTACCCGGCGCTGCGGCGGGCCCAGGAGAAGGGCATTGCCATGTACATGACGGTCCAGACCTTGTGGGGATACGTTCAGATGTTCGTCTATGACACGGGCCGGGACATCATGGAGTTAGGGGTTGTGCCGGGGGCGAACATGCTCCCCGAAGTCGCCTACGTCAAGCTGGGCTGGGCGCTTGGGCAGTCATCAGATTTGATAAAAGTCAAAGAAATCATGCTCACCCCAATCGCCGGGGAAATCACCGAACGCGAGCCGCACAACGGATACCTCATCTATCAGGGCGGGATTCCCGAAGTCGAGCGCTTTGTCTCGAGCTACTGGAAGTAGTACCAGGTTCGGGGTTCCTTAACGCGTTATGAATCAAGGACTATTCTTCATAGTCCAGCTTGAATCTCAGCCAAAGATAGGGGAAACGACTGCCCCGGCCTGTCTCGACTGTGAAATAAACAACCTTTTCCTCGGCGCTTCGTTTCATCTTCAACCTCGGTTTCTGAGGGATACTGGGATCTGTCATCTTGGACATGCCATAGGCTTCATATTGCAGCCGCTCCCCCTCGATGAGACACAGTATTTTGGTGCCCTTCTTGATCCGAAGGTAGCACGACGGTGTATTTGGATTTTTCAACGCTTCCAGATCATAGCTGCCTTTCTCTATCACGATGTCCTGGAACTTCAAGCGGAAAGGAATTTCGACTCCCTTGAACTTGCCGATGTCCTTCAGTTGGGCGTAGATCGGGCTCGCCAGGAGCAGAATGAGAAAAATCCCGAGAACATTCCCCAGTACTCTATGTCTTGACATGCTTTTCCTCCTCTTCCGGAAATGAAAAAGAAAGCTCTCTTGCAGATGCACAGACCTGCCCATTTCTGATCAGGATTTTCTGCAGCGCCTGGGCCCACTATAGACGAGAAAGCGAACGCTGTCAATATTGCCGTGGGCTTCCGTTTTTCTTATCTGAAAACAGACAAACCATTTTTATGGCGCGGAAAGCGAGGTCGATTCTATCCTGCACTTGGGGACTTCCGGATGCGCATCTTTATCAGCAGCAACTCCGATAATGCGGACTGGGAGGGAAAGGGCCCCAACTGGAGCAAGAGGCATATTCCTTCGATAGAATATGCCATTCGCACTCCTTGATAATATCTATTTCGGGCGATAGGACTCTGCGTGAAAAACGGCAGGGATTCAAGTATCATAAAAAAAGGAAGGACATGGCGCAAAAAAGAAACTCCCTCAAAAGGATGTTTGGACTCAGCAAAGAAACGAGACGACAATCTCCATTGGATCGGGGGAAAGACGCATTTCGTCCAGACCGGAGATATCATGGACCGAGGGGATAGGGCCAAAGAAATCCTTGACCTCCTGATGCGCCTCGAAAAAGAAGCTGAGGCCGCTGGCGGAAAGGTCCATATTCTTCTCGGGAACCATGAAGAGGCAACGATCACGGGAATCTCGCTGGGCTGCCCGGATTACGTATCCGCAAAGCAGTTCGTCTCTTTCCTCCCCGAAGATTTCAGGAAGGCCTGAGAGAAGGAATACATTTTCGGGCTTCTAGCCGATGAGCGTGCCCGGATTCAAAACCAGGGCGGGGGCTACGATGAAGACCCGAATCTGCTAAACTTCTGGGACGGCGTCCTCAGCAACATCAGGCAGCGAAATGATCCTGAAGCCGCACTCGCCTATATCGACAATTTCAATCAGACATATGGAAAATGGCTTCTTCAGAAAAATAGCGTGATCAAGATCAACGATATCATCTTTGTCCACGGCGGCATCAACCTCCAATATTCGAGCTGGAAGCTCAAGGATATCAATGAGGGCTTCAGGCTGGAGCTGGGGGCCTACGCTTTGCATCCGACAAATCCCCGACTCGCCGGCCAGCCGTTTATACCGAAGCTGGTTTACAACCCCCAGAGCCCACTCTGGTACCGGCAGGATGACGTAACCTCCCAAACGGAAATCGACAAAATCCTGGCTAACCTCGGGGCCCGCAGGATGGTCGTCGGCCATAACTTCCTCGGGTCCGGAGGGGGGAGCCCGATCGTTCTTCAGGAGGACGCCGTGGCCCGGTTTGAAAACAAAGTCTGGATGATCGATACCGGCATCGGCTATTCAGATTTGGGGGGCATCCTTTACGCCCTGATCATCGAAGACGGAAAGTTTAATTTTTATGCCAGCTCAGCAGAGCCGGTGGAACAGAGCTCCGAAGAGCTTCCAACAAGTGAAGGGCCGAAAACCCCTGACGAGATCGAAAAGTACCTCAGGATATCCACACCCCAGGTGGTCATCCCCGGGGCGGCAGGACGGACGGAGCCCTGGAAGGTCAGACTGGAGTTCAGCGGCATCACCCGCTGGGCCCAATTCAAATACATCAATCGCCCCAGGCCCGTGCCTATTCCTGACAGTTTCAACTATGAGATAGCGGCCTATGAGCTCAAAAAGTATCTCGGCCTTGGCTTCGTCCCGCCAACTGTGGAAAGGACTATCAAAGATACTCTTGGCTCTCTCCAGATGTTCGTCGAAAACGCCATCCGGGAGTCGGATAGAAAAAGGGAGAACTTCCTGCCCGGCGACCAGGAGGCCTTTGATCAGGCGATGGCGGACCTAGAGGTATTCGAAAACCTTGTCTATGACAGCTGCGAGAACGAGAAAGATACGCTGATCCAAAAGGACACAGGCAAAATCTACAGGGTCGATTTTTCCGAAGCCTTCGCCCCGGAGAACGGGACGATCCCGGGATGTGAAATCCTGCGCTGTTCCCGGAGACTCTACCAGAAGCTCTGCGACTGGGACCAGGAGAAGGTCACGGGCCTCCTGGCTCTCTATCTTAGCGAGGAAGAGATGCGGGCCCTTCACGCCCGCCAGGGTTCGATCGTCCGGATGATCCAAAAGCAGATAGAAGTCCGAGAGGAGAGCGCCGTCCTGTTCTAAAAAATAGGGCGCTCCTTCTGCGATCTATCTTTCATTATAAGCATCAGGGTCAATTATCTTAAATAACGCTATTTTGAGGCAAATTGACATCCCCTGCAAAATAGTGTGCGGAAATACTCAACAGCATAAACGTCTGATCGGGCCGCATTGTTTGATAGGTCAAGGGGCCGGGACCTGATGTTAGAGTGTGTGCGGACATAGCCTTCGGGCTAAGGGCACGGATAGAAGGATGGTCCACAAGACCTAAAGAGAAGGCAAGAAGAGAAAGGAGAAGAAAATAGAAAAAACCCCTTGCATCACATCATCATAGAAAGCATTTCCTTTTTGGCTGCGCGGTCAGGGATAAGAAGTTCCTTTTCTGCTGCGGCGGCCTCAAGAGTTCCTGATAAGCGATGCGCGGCAGAGGAGGTTTCTCCGCGATAAACCGAAGCTTGATATTCTAGACCGAGAGAGTCAAATCCAATGGGCTGGCGGCAACAATCTCCGAATTTCAGCGTCGGGGCCGGATGATGATGTCGGGGTCGGCTGTCCGGATTGTCAAACCGTTATAAACTGCGACAAAATATTTGTGCAGACCAAATGGGGCACATCTTTCGACGTTGGCGGTAATGGACCCGTCTCCCCCCGAGACAAAACCGACTTCCTTGAACGGCGAATCCCAGCCGAATTGGATGGCCAAAACATGACGCCTTCTGACAGAAATCCACGTAACAGTACCCCCAGGATGGACAATCGGGGCCGGCGGATTACAGACGACTTCTCCCTTTTTGTTGATGCTGACCGTGATTTTTTGGATGTCTGCCACTTTTTTCATTGGCATTTTTACCTCCTTGGTTGTCTTTATCGCCCGGCGGCGGGCAATAATAAGGGATAATAGTCTCTTTTTTGGCTCCGCTGGCTGGATGAGCATTCATGTGCCAATTTGGCCTCGCCCCGTCGTCAAGGATGATAATACTCAGTGTGATCGGGTGTCAAGTTGAGCACAAAATAGCGGAATGGGGGCCAGGAAGCCGCGGGCAAGCTCAAAAGTGCTGGAAATCACCCAGACTCCTTCTTCGGGGGAAGGAGAAAATCATGAAAAATATTCACTACCGGCCTCGGCGGCCATTAAGACTTCCTGATAAGCGACCTGAGCTGGTGGAGGCTTCTCGGCGACAAACGTCAATTCGAGGTGACGGATGCAAAATTAATCTTGCCTGCCTCCTGGACATCCCGATTATCTTGTCGACAGGATTCAGCGATAGCACGGATGAAGAAGAAGCCGGGGCCATTGGGCAGGCAAGTTTTTGATGAAGCCCTTTTCGCTCCAGGAAATGGCCGAAACCATCAGACGAGCGCTCAAACATCAGCCGGATTGAGGGGGGAGTGCCGGTTCATCCCAACCCCGATCGGGGAGCGTTCTTCCGAAACATCTTATCAGCCAGCCTCCAAGAAGCACATCAGGGATAATCCCTATGGGTGATGCGGGGCCACGTTTTATCACCTCACTTTTCACCTTTAAGAGCGATTGACGATTCTCCCTCCCTGAATATTAATAGAGGGGCAAGTCATTTCTCGATTTTTGAGCTTGGAGGCGGTCATGAAAACGTCGGTCAGGAAGTGGATCATTCTCGGGGTTCTGGCTCTGGCGGCCGGTTCTTTTGTCTTGAATTCCGGCCAGGATCGCCCTCTGCCCGGCTGGGGCGAAGCGGTTTCATCAGAGCAGGGGAAAACGCTTTTCACGACCCGGCCGGAAAGGGCGAAGGCCATGAGCCTGTTCATGGACCGGGAGATTTCCAGAGGCAACCTCAGGCTGGCCTCGATTACGCCGGATCAACTCGGAGCCTACACTCATGAACGGTATGATGTGTACTACAAAGATATCAAAGTCTGGGGGACCCAGCTTCTGCGGCATACCAAGGACGGCGAGGTCTACCTCATCAATGGAAAGCATTATGACGATATTCAGATCGATACAACTCCCGCGATCTCCAAGGAGGATGCCGTCCGGATATCCGAGCAAAGCCTCCAACCTGGCTATGTCCTCAAAGAAACGCCCGAGCTTGTGATCTTCCCCCTGGCGCAGGGATACGCCTTGTCCTATAAAACCGTCCTCGGGCGCTTTGATTCCTTGATGGTCTCTTTTGTCGATGCGGTCTCGGGGGGCATTATCTTCCAATACGACAACATGCAAAAGGAAGAAGCGGCCATCGGATTGGGCACCGGGATCCACGGTGACGAGAAGAAGATGAGCACGGATTTTGCCGACAACGTCTATTACGCGATTGATCTCATGAGGCCGTCCAAGATCGTGACTGGGACCTCCAATTACTCTGAGGACACATCCCGCTGCTATTATCTCTATGACACGGACAACGTTTGGACCGGCGATCCCTCCGTCGTTGATGCTCATACCTATCTCGGCTGGATCTACGACTATTATTATCTCGTCCACGGCCGCAAGGGAATGAACGATGCCAACATGCAACTGGTGATCACGGTTCACCTGGGCGTGAACTACGAGAACGCTTTTTTTAGCCCGAATACAAAGCGGCTCTACTTCGGGGACGGCAATCCAAATTCCAATTTCTCATTCTCGGCGGCCCTGGATATCGTGGCCCATGAGTTCACCCACGGCGTCACGGACTACACCTCGAAGCTGATCTACTCGTTCGAATCCGGAGCTCTGAATGAGGCGTTTTCCGACATCATGGGCGTGAGCTGCGAGTTTTTCCACCAACCGGAGGGGCACGGTTATCTCCAGGCGGACTGGTGGGAAGGTGAGGACATCGAGAAGAACTTCAAGGCAGGGCGAGACCTCTCGGATCCTTCGAGCGTCCTCATCTGGGAAGGCGCGCCCTACCGGTATCCCGACCACTATTCGAAGAGATACATCCTGCCGGGAAACTCCAGCGGCGATTATGGGGGAGTTCATCTTAACTGCACCATCCCTTCGCACTGGTATTATCTTCTGACCCACGGCGGGACGAACAAAACCTCCCACATGGCCGTCGAGGGCATCGGCCTGAGCAAAGCGGAAAAGATCGCTTACCGGGGCTGGGTTTATTACCTCCATCCCTCGGCGACGTTCCGGTCGGCCCGGTCGGCAACCTATCAGGCGGCCGTTGATCTTTATGGCTCCGGCAGTGACGAAGCCCAGCGCGTGACTCGGGCTTGGGACGCCGTCGGGGTCCATTGAGCCGCGATGAGGAGATACGAAATGAGTGTGAATCCTGGTTTCAAAAAAATCTTTCTTTCGTGTATAGTCGCTCTGTTTCTTTTCGGCCTGGCTGCATCTGCCGCCAACGTTAAGGTCGTGATCAAAGTCAAAGCGGCCAATGTCCGGCTCAGGCCGGCTCTGGAAAGCTCTGTCATCGGCAGGGCGCTATTGGGGCAAATCTTCGAGGTCCAAAAGAAGATCGCCGGCTGGTATCTGGTCCAACTTCCGCCCGACCCAAACGGGAGCGTTCTTTCCGGCTACCTCCACAACAGCGTTGTCAAGGAACTTGAGGATCAGGCGATCGTTCCCAAAACCGGCGAGGCTGAAAAAGAGAAACCTACTCCGCCCGAAAAGCCGACGGCCGCGGTGAAGCCGCAAGCTCAAAAAGAATTGGCCGCCAAGAAGGCCGAGGCGGAATCCGGGTCGCCGAGGAAAAAGTTCTTCATCCGCATGGGCGGGGGATACGGGAGCAAATCCTTCGGCTACGACAACAGCTGGTCTTTCTCGGTTTATCAGGAAAACGGCCAGGTGACCGAAAAATACTCGACCAACGCCTCGGGAGCCGCGTTTGATATCGGCGTCGGCTTCATGTTCACCCCGAGCATGGGTGCAGAGCTATCGTTTGTTCCAGCCTCGGGGAAAACGAAAGGAACCTTCTCCTCTTCGTTCCCGCACCCGTTTTATTTCGAATTCTCTCGGACCAAAGCGTGGGAAAAAACCGGCCTGAAATATTCCGCCTCAGAGCTCAACCTGGACTTTCTTTACTATCTGCCGTTGACTCAGAAATTCAACCTCTATCTCATGGCCGGGGGCACTTATTTCATGGACGTCAAGATTGAAAACCTCAAGGTCATCAACTGGAGTGAATCCGGCTATCCCTATCTCGACCTGAACGTCACGCCCGAGTATGCGAGCTACTCCAAGAGCTGCTTCGGGTTCAACGGAGGTGCCGGGTTGGATTTCATGGTGAAGAGGAACATCGGTATCAACCTGAATGCCCGCTATTCATCGGGCCAGGCCAAGATCAAAGCAGGTGAAGCCGAGTTCTCCATCCAGGCCGGGGGCCTCAGGGCCACGGCCGGGATCAAGCTCGCTTTTTGAGAGCGGCCCCCGGCCTATTGAATATTCTTTCTCAATCGGTCAAAGAACTTCGCCGCCTCCGAATCTGTTCCTCTCGATCGGGATCATAGATCATGTCCTTGAATC
This sequence comes from Candidatus Aminicenantota bacterium, assembly GCA_017886205.1. Taxonomy (GTDB): domain Bacteria; phylum Acidobacteriota; class Aminicenantia; order Aminicenantales; family UBA8522; genus UBA8522. The sequence continues at coordinate 153,215 of JAFNEO010000012.1, forward strand.
TTCTCGCCCGGAGCCCAAGCTCCAGTCCTTTACTGAGAAGCCTCAAGATTTCATGGTCGAGGTGATCGATGTCCTTTCGGATCTCAGCGAGGTTCATTCTCTTCCTCCATGATTCCTGGAATTCTTTGCTCGATCAGCATAAGATCAGCCATCGCGATGGCCGCGGCGGCCTCGTGCCCGGGGCGGGGCGTATCAGGAATATAAGATTTTGGTTATCGGCTGGGCTGTCGCCGGGCGCATTTTCGCCTCGATTACCCCTTTCTAACAATCGTGAGGAAGCATAAATCACGACTGAGGAGACGTTAAGGACGGCTAGAAAGCGCAGGGATGTGCCCCGGAACCCGTCTGCGGCAACTAAAGAGCCAGAAATACTCCAGTCGAGGTGACGGATGATCCGATCGACCACGTCATAGAACCCTGCTGGCATATGTAGTCACAAAACCCGCTTGATCTTGAAAAGGACTGTTGACTCGAAGACCTTCAGATGGATTGTTCGACTTCGTGTTGTCGAAACGTCTCGAGCGGATTACCCGTTCACGTTGAGACCTTCACATGTTTCAATAGCCACGAGGTCATCGCATCTAAATAGCCATCAGCAAACCGCGGCCAACGCCACTGCCCCTTTTCAGGTCTGTCAAAGAGAGTGTGCTCGGCTTTGGGAAAGACCCTGACTGTGGAATCGCTATTTTTCGCCTTCTTAAATGATCGCTCCATTATCGTCACGGTCTCTGAAAGCGGAGGCGGCGACCGCCGGAGCGAAGATCTTGGGCTGCGGCGCCTGGGCCCACTATAGGCGAGAAAGCGAACGCTGTCAATATTGCCGTGGGCTTCCGTTTTTCTTATCTGAAAACAGACAAACCATGTTTCTTTAGTACCTCGATGCCCCGGCGGACATAGTCGGCGTCAACATAAAGGCGGAGGAGCAATGGCTCGTCGTCTCCCCACAGGACCGCTGCCCTCGCCGGCAACATACGGGAATGATAGGACTTGAAGACTCTGTGCCCGACCCGGTAGGATGTGCGGGCGATTCCGAAGACGAGGATGAAAGAAAGCACGCTGATTCCTGCAAGGCTGAGGATCCTTGGCGGGAGTGCCCGCATCCTCGCCCGGATCTCTTGAGAAAGGATGTAGAGAAAAGCGAAATTCGAAACCCAGATCAGGATAGAAAAGGGGACATACCGGCCGCTCATAGCCTGGACGCTGCCAAATCCGACCCGCCCGATTCCCGTCAATAGGCCGCAGCCTATGGAGTAGAGGCCGAAGAGAAAGAAGGGCAGGATCGGCTGGACTTCGCCGCGTTTTTTCCAAAAAAAGCGGAGAGACAAGAACCCAAAAAGGAGAAGCCCGATGAAGCCGATGGCCAGCGCATACTCTTCATAATTGATGACCGGCCGGCCCAGATATTTAAAAAGATATTGAAGGTATTCCCCCGGCTGATTCAGGAATTGGGTCCAGGGCTTTCCGGAAGGCGACTCGTACCGGAATTGGTAAATGTAGGAAGCGGCAACACCGATTGGTGCCACAGCCCATGCGGATAGCGCCAGCACCTTTGGTCGTTTGCTCCTCGGGGGAGCGAGGATGATCGCGAGAAACCCCAGAGGCCAGAACAGAAGCCCGTTGGCGAAAGAGTAGGTCGCCAGGATCCCGAACCCCAGGGCCCACCAGAATTTTCCCCATCGAAATGCGCCGCCTCCGAGAAGGACAAAGCCGGCAACCGTAGCCAGCACATTCAAAAAAATCTGGATCTGCCAGCCCCAGAGCCAGTTTTCGGATTGGCCGAGGGAAAAGACGAGCAGAGAAAAAAGAGGCACCACCCAGGGGAAACCGGAATATCCCAAGGCCCTGATTGTCTTAGAAAACTGATGCCATAGGAGAACGAAAATGGCCGCTGCCAGGATGATGATGACGACCAGCTCCCAGACTATGTTGTAGCGGCTGGCGTGGGCCAACCCGAGCATGATGAGCCGAGGGAAGAGCAGCCGATGCTCGTTGTGCTGGCTCCAGAGATCACTCAGAGTGACTCCCTGCTCGTACGACTTGCCGAGGAGCGGGACAAAGTTCCATTGGTCCCAGAAAGGGACATCGATGTGGTACTTAGCGACATTGATAACCAGGATGAGGAGAGGGATCAGAGCCAGAATCAGGATGATAAGGCCAGGAAGCTTATGGGATTTTGCCAAATTGCCTCCGGCCAAAATCATATGTCCCGGCGAGAAGAGAAGTCAAGGCGGGCCGAGATCGGCGATTAAAATCCAAGTGTTAGGGTGGGAGTGGGTGGCGTGGAGCTAGTCCCCGCCCGCCCGCAGCCGATGGTGGCGGGTGGGCGGGTCTTAGGCGAGGACGGACGGGGACGCTCCACGACAGGACCCGCTCCTATCATGGAAAAAAGGATGCCGGCGCTGACCATCTATCGCTATTATCCTCAAATACGCCGGATGATCAGGGGCTTATTTTAGCGCCGGCGGGGCCACTCCGGCCGGCGGGCTCTCGATCTGAATCCCCGTCAGGGCCTTGAGGAACTCGACGATGTTTTTCAGATCGTCCACACTCCCGCCGCCCGCCCCGAGCTGAATGATCCCTTTGGCCAGCTTGGGGTCGAGTGCCCCGACCACGGGCTTGATCTTTCCCTTGGCCAGCTCTTCATAATGAGAGAGGGCCTTTCCCAGGGTGGCGAATTTTCCATTGTGCATGTACGGCATGGAAAGCTCGACGTTGCGCAGGGTGGGTGTTTTGAACTTTCCCAGGTCGGAGCAGGAGGAGCGGAAAAACCCCACTTCACCCCGTCCGGGGTCGACGTCCTTGGGAATGCCGCCGCAGATCTCGCCGTTGTGGGCGAACTTTTCCGGGGTTTCGAACCCGGCATTTGAAACTCCGCTGTTGTGAAAATCGGAATCCGTGAAATTGGGGGGCACATGGCAGGCGGCGCAGTTCCCCCGGCCGAAAAACACGGTCAGGCCCTTTTTTTGTTCGGCCGTCAGGGCGTTGTCATCGCCTTTGACCCAACGGTCATAGGGGGAGTCGAAGCTGACCGCCGTTCTCTCGTAAGAGGCGATCGCCTTGGTGACGGTCGTCGAGCTGATCTCACCGCCGAAAACCGACTGGAAATATTGCTGATAAAACTTCTTGGCCTCGGGAGACTCTTTCTTGGAGACCGGCTGGATGCCCGTGTTCAGGTAGGCGATGACATTGTCCCAGGTGTTGGCCATCTCGGCCGGGTCGACGACCGGCCCCAAGGCCTGTTCTTCGAGGGTTTGTACCCGGCCGTCCCAGAACATGTGGCTGAGATAGGCCGTGTTGTAGACGGTGTTGGAGTTGCGGCGGCCGGTGGCTCCGCCGCAACCGTCCGAGATCTGCTGCTCGTCGCTGAAACCGAGCTCCGGGACGTGGCAGGACGCGCAGGCGATGGTCCCGCACTTGGAGAGGTTGGGGTCGAAGAAAAGAGCCTCTCCCAGGCGGACTTTGTCCGGCGTCTGAGGGTTGTTGGGAGGAACAGGCAGGGGAGGAAGGTCGGCGCCGAAGGCGCTGCGGATCTTGGCCCGCAGGGTATCAAGGTCTTTGCTCGGACCCTGTTTCGCGGCTCCCGGGCTCAGAGCTATGGCCATGATCAAGACGACCGCAAGAGAAGCCAGCCAGCTTTTTTTCATCGCCTCTCCTTTCCTTGGTTGGACTGAAGGATGAAAATTATATCTCTGTTCGGGCTCATTTGACAACCGCGGTGCGCTTTCGGTAGTGTCCTAATTTGAAAAATGGGAAAAAACAAACTTGTGCTTATAGAATGGACGGATTCGCATTCTGGACGGGGCTGGCAATCTTTTAATGATCTAAAAATAGCTGCTGAACCACTTTATTGCAGATCAGTCGGTTGGTTGGCGCTGGAGAACAATGGGTGCATAGTTATTGTGCCCCATATCTCTGGGGAAAAAAACGGCGATATTGAACTTCAGTATAGCGGCGATATAACCATCCCGAAGAAAGCAATTATCAAGATATCTGTTTTGAAGGAAAAATAGGATTTACTTTCTACCCTTACCAGGGAGAGGAACTCTTTCAACCGTGGTTGTATCGGGGCGTTTGCGGGCTTTATCAACGGGAATAAACTTTCCTGTTTTGGAATCCCGTCCCCTAAGGCTTGTCTCTGGTTTCTTTTTAACCATCATCATTTCTCCTTCTTTATGCCGACTTTGTGGTCATAGACGATTGAAGCCCGAACCGCCTTTTCCGGGGAATCAATTGGAGGTAGATGGAGCACAGCGTAAAACTTTTGCTTTCTTGTTTTGGGATTATTTGAATACCAAACATAGCATTTCTCTGATTGAGGATGATCTATCAAACGAAATATATGGACAATACCCTGCCATACTGTTTTGTTTCGGAATTTCTCTATTACGAAAACGCCGTCTAAATAAGAAGCTTTGCAGTTATGTAATTTCTCAATTGCTTCAATTAGTTCCTTATTTTGCTTTCCCATTGATTGTAATTTTACTACCTTCCGTCCTGCCAATCAAGAAAAGACGTTGGGGCGAGCAGATATTTGTCCCACCTTTATGGCAATCCCTAATGTGGCTCTTGTCACATCTAGTGGGCCTTCTATTCAAAGATATTTTGCTCGCCCCATAAAATAACTCTTGACAGAATGGCATCTATGCCATATAATATATGGAGAATAGGAGGCAAAAATGCCCACATACAAGCTTCTGGAAAACTCCAAGATGAACCAATTGATTGACCAGCTGAAGTCTTTGCAGAAGGCCATCTCTCCGGTAATTGAGTTCCTCTCAAAAACAGATGGCACGATCACGCTTGATAGCCTGCCATCTGTTATAGCGCAACCCCTTATCTTTGAGCAAGAAAAGATAAAGATTGGGAAGGGTGGCACAAAATTAGCCGACCTTATTTATGAAAGCATTGGAGAAACCCAATTTTCTCCGCAAACTGCCCTCGCAGTTATTTCGGCTAAAACTAATTGGAATCCACCTCGCGCCGTTGACTCCATCCGGGTTGCCCTAAATAAAGACCCGCGCTTTGAGCGCATGGGAAAAAATTACAGAAAGAACCCTTAGGGACTAGATAAGATGAAAAATTTCAGGGGAATGGCAATGAGGAGGGCGTTAGCCCCTGCTGATCATTTTATTGCCGTCTGCGGGGGCCATAACAAAAAGGCCCCAAGTCGGGCTAGTTTAATTCCGTCGTCCGACTTGGGGCCTTGGCAATTTTGTGGGCCACGCAGGTTAGCCGGTCAGGACTCTACACCCCAGGCTGCCGGGTTCGACTCCCGAGTGGTCCACCCTTCTTATTATACACGATTGTCAAGGGGGGCGCTAAAATGAATGTTCTAAGCCAAGAAAAACAAGAGATGGCGCTATCGGCACTAGTTGAGGGTTCATCTATTCGTTCCGTTGAACGCATGACCGGAATCCACCGTGATACCATCATGCGCCTTATGGTTCGCGTTGGGCAAAATTGCGCAAGACTACTTGATGAGACAATGCGCGGGCTGTCCTGCAAATATCTGGAATTGGACGAAATTTGGTGCTTTGTCGGCAAGAAACAACGCCATCTTAGGGGCGCGGACAATCCCAATGATCTTGGAGACCAATGGGTTTTTGTCGCTATAGATGCAGAAAGCAAACTAATTCCCTCCTTTAAAGTTGGCAAGCGAAATCTTGCAACGGCTTATGATTTCTTGGCCGATCTATCTAGTCGAGTTAGTAATCGCGTTCAATTGTCGAGCGATTCTCTTTCTGCTTATGTTGAGGCCGTGGAGATGTCTTTCGGGGCAGGGGTCGATTATGGACAAGTGGTAAAAACGTATGAGGCTGATGCCATTGGTCCGGGACGGTATTCTCCGCCAAAGGTTATTGCGGCTGATCGGTTCATAATAGCCGGCCAACCGCAGTTTGATAAAATCTCTACGTCTTATGTCGAGCGCAATAACCTTACTATGCGGATGCAAATGCGAAGATTTACACGGCTGACCAATGCCTTCAGTAAAAAGATGGAGAATCTTAAGGCTGCTGTTGCACTTCATTTTGCTCATTACAACTTTGTCAGAATACACGGAAGCCTTCGCATTTCTCCTGCCATGGCGGCAGGGATTGCAAACAACTTGTGGTCTATATCAGATTTAATAAAAGAATCAAATTAGAAGGAGATAACACAATGACCGAGAAAACTAGAAAGGCGTTATGGGGAGACCCCAACAAGCCCCTGGTGATTGGTGACATTAAAATACCGTGTTATGTTCTTGAAGATGGCACAAGAGTTTTATCTGGTCGTGGTATGCAATCTGCGCTTGCGCTCGGGCAGCGCCATGGAGCATTATTGCGCCGTTTTATTGAGAATAATGCCATTAAGCCGTTTATTGATAATAAGTTAGCCATGGGTCTTGCTTCCCCGATTAGATTTATAAGACCCGGAAGAGGAGGCAAGCTGGCTATAGGATATGAGGCCACCTTATTGGTGGACATATGCGAAACCGTTTTAAGGGCACGAGATAACGATGCCTTACGGGGAGCCGGCCAAATTGCCGTAGCTAAACAATGCGAAATATTAACGAGAGGTATGGCCAGGATTGGAATTATTGCCCTCGTGGATGAAGTAACCGGATATGTGGAAGTTGAGAAGCGTGAGCTTTTGCAGGCCATCCTTAATAAATGGATAAGAGATGAGTGGGCAAAGTGGACAAAAAGGTTTCCTGACGAATTTTATAAGGAATTATTTAGATTACGGAACATCCCGTATCCCCCGCAGTCCATGAAGCGGCCTCAATATATAGGTCACTGGACCAACGATATGGTTTATTCCCGGCTTGCCCCTGGTGTCTTAAAGGCGCTCCGTGAAAAAAATCCGAGGCAACCATTTGGCAACCGTTCTCATAGGCACCACCAATTTCTTACTGAGGATTTAGGAATCCCTGAACTCCAAAACCATCTTTCAAACGTGATCTTTTTAATGAAAAGCTGTTTGAATTGGGAAGACTTTATGAAAAGACTAAACAGGGCAAGCACAAAATATGGGGATACCTTGCCAGTCCCATATCCGGACGACGTTAATAATCTCTAGAATTTCAAATTAGGACACTACCGCGCTTTCGGCCGCGTTGACTTCTCTCCTTTTTCGGCGATATACTGAATTTGATCTTTAGCACGAATAAAAATAGACGAGGAGGGGCCGGATGCCCAAACATCAGAAAGCTGTGAGAATGATGGGGATCCCAGGACTTGATAGGACGGTTCTGGTTCTCTTCCTGGGTCTTTTGTTGATTTGTCTTCCGGGCCGGGCGCAGGATGAGGAAGAGGAAGAATTCAAAGGAGTGGGGATCCATGTCAGGCTGAGGGGAGCCTGGGCCATGTTTTCGGGCGGAGATCTCGAGAAAGGCACGTCCGGAAGGTACGACCGGATCGTCGGAGAACTTTCCGCTTCCGGGTTTGAGCTGACCGAGAAAGTGAAGAAATCCTTCAGTTCCGGGTACGAGATGGGCGGTGACATTGCTTATTATATCACTCCCAGCGTCGGCGTCGGGTTCGGAGGGAGCTTTGTGGGGGGGCACATGGAGAGCTCTGTCCTGTTTCACTGGCCAGGCGATCTCTTAGACTATCGGATGACGAGCCTTCCGGAACTGAAGGTCTACTCGCTTCGGCTCGGATTATTCCTTTCGCTTCCCCTCAATCGTCTATTGACCGTCTGCGCGAGCGCCGGTCCTGCCTGGCATTTCGTCGAATTCAGGTACACCGGGGATCTTATAGTCTCGGGGGGCTACGAAAATGCTCTTCACCAGGAGGGAAAGGCCAGCCATTGGGGAGTCCAGGGAGCTCTCGGCCTGGAGATCAGGATGAACCGGAGGCTGGCCTTTATCATCGAGGCTCAGGGGCGGTACGCGAAGATCTCCGGCTTCGAGGGAAAAGAGCGAACCTATCAATGGGAAAACTTCGAGACCAGGGCAGTCGATGAGAACGGAACCCTCTATTTCATAGAAGGAGAGGATTATCCCCGGCTTGACATCATCCAGGGACAGCCCGCCGGCGATCTCCAGGCTCGGGAAGCGGTGTTTAACTTCTCCGGATTGAGCCTGGCGGCCGGGCTGAACTTCAAGTTTTAGGGTATACTGGGGACACTTCACTTAACTAATAAATCTAGCCTGCGTCCCCCCCCCGGACTTCTGGAGCCGGGCCGACATCCGATTGAAATCGTTCCGGATCTCGTAGGGAAGGTGGTTTCCGAACCGGTCGAGGAAGCCCTTGATGTCCTCGACCTCGCCCTGCCACTCGCCGGGTTGGACCGCAACGAGCTTCTGCAGGTTGCTCCTGGGCACATCGGCTCCGTCCACGGGAAAAGTGTTGATATCGGGCACGAGCCCCACCGGCGTTTCCTTCGCTTCGGCTTTCCCGTTCACTCTATCGATGATCCATTTGAGGATGCGGATATTCTCCCCGAACCCCGGCCAGAGGAAGCGACCCCTCTCGTCCACTCGGAAGGCGTTCATGGCGTAGATTCGTGGCGGGCGGGTCATCAGCCTTCCCATGTTGATCCAGTGACGGAAGTAAAGGCCCATGTTGTAACCGCAGAAAGGCAGCATGGCCATCGGATCCCGCCGCAGCACTCCGACTTTGCCCGCCGCCGCGGCCGTCGTCTCCGACCCCATCCGTGCCCCCAGGAACACGCCGTGCTCCCAGTTGAAGGCTTCTGTGATAAGGGGAATGAGTTGTGACCGGCGGCCTCCCAAGATGATCGCCGAGATGGGCACTCCCTTCGGGTTGTCGTATTCCTTGGAGAGTGACGGGCAGTTCGTAAGCGACACCGTGAACCGGGAGTTCGGATGGGCGGCCTTAGTTGCCTTGGTCTTGTCCCAGGGCTGCCCCTGCCAGTCCACCATGTGCTCGGGCACCGGCCCGTCCAGCCCCTCCCACCACGGCTCGTTGGTTTCTGTGTTTAGGCCGACGTTGGTGAAGATCGTCGGGTAGAAATTTGAGTCCTTGAGGGTCCGGATCATGTTGGGGTTGGTCTTCATCGAGGTGCCCGGGGCGACGCCGAAAAATCCTGCCTCCGGATTGATAGCCCATAGCCGGCCGTCGGGCCCGATGTTCAGCCAGGCGATATCATCTCCGATGGTGTAGACCTTGTATTCGGGAAGGGCGGACTCGAGCATGGCCAGGTTGGTCTTGCCGCAGGCCGAGGGCATGGCCGCGGTGATGTAAGTGACGTTTCCATGCAGGTCTTCGACTCCGATGATGAGCATGTGTTCGGCCAGCCAGCCCTGCTTGTAGCCGAGCCAGGAGGCGATCCGCAGCGAGAAACACTTCTTCCCGAGGAGGGCGTTGCCGCCGTAGCCGGAGCCGATGCTCCAGACCAGGCCTTCCTCGGGGAAGTGCATGATGTAGCGCTTGTTGGGGTCGAAGTCGCCGACCGAGTGGATGCCCTTGACGAAATTGTCGCTCTTGCCGATCTTGTTGACGATGCGCTTGCCCAGCCGGGTCATGATGCGCATGCTGATCGCTACGTAGGAGACATCCGTGACCTGGACGCAGGCCTTGGCGTAGGGCGAGTCGGGGTGTCCCATCATGTAGGGCAGGACGTACATCGTCTTTCCGTGCATGGCGCCCTTGGAGAGTTTCATCATCAACTCCCGGGCTTCTTTCGGGTCCATCCAGTTGTTGTTGGGCCCGGTGGTCTCTCGGTCCGAATGGCAGACGAAGGTCAGATGCTCAGTCCGGGCGACATCGGTCGGATGGCTGCGGTGAAGGTAGGCCTTCGGCCAGAGCGCGTGATTGAGCTCGCAGAAGATGTCGTGCTGGCCGATCCGTTCTTCCTTCATCCCCATCTCGATGAGACGGCGGGCTTCGCCCTCCGACCCGTCGCACCAGTAGATATGCTTCGGCTCGAACAGCCGGGCCTGCTCGTCGACCCATTTTTCCAGCGGTGTGGCCATGGCCAATTCCTTGAGGACAACTATCTTACCAGAATCAACGTGAGATTGAACCGAATATTATCAGGACCCTGGACCGGAAAGTATCTCCCATTATGTAATGAACATAATGAACAACTTAGGAATGTCAGCGCTCCCGCTCAGGTTTTTAACGCCGTGAAGGCTTGGGTATGGGATTCGTCAGCCCGCTCGTTTCCCCAGCGAGGAAACTCGCTCCGCATCCTCCTTCGCTCTTCTCTCCTTTCAGTCGAGAAACCTTGCCCGCTCAGTCGTCCACGGACTTCCTCACCCACACCCTTCGCCTTTATCATCAAATTAACTGGGTGTACTCGAAGAGCATTGCGGGAAGGCTAAACCTTCGAGGTCGCTTTTCCATTCCCAAGTTATTCATCACATAGATGGAGATGCTTACCCTAGACGGGCAGGGATTGCTTTTTCGGGTCAGCCGGCGGAGAATAGGAGGCAGCGGAGGAGTGAAATGGGGAAGAAGATACGGGCGCATAAGGGAATGACGTTCGGCCTCGTCCTGGCCGTCTTGCTGTTTTCCACGACCTTATCATGGGGGCATGATGACTCGACGCAACAGAGCCTTTCCGTCAAGGAAAAAAACCCAAAGACGGCGTTCCTCCTGACACTGGTCGGGACAGCGGTGCCGCTGGCGGCGTTGGCAGCGGGAGCAGCCGGTGCTGAAGATTTCGGCGGCATCGGGCTGGCCGGCCTTCTGGTGGGACCTTCCCTCGGCTATTTCTACGGCGGGCTGGCCTGGCGGGGACTCTTGGGGATAGGGATCCGGGGAATCGGCGTGGGGATCATGTGGGCCGCGGTTTGGGGCGCCTGGAAGGAAGCCTGGGGTTGGGATGGTGATAGAGCGAACGGTGAAGAGTGGGTAGGGGTCGCCCTGGCCGGCGTGGGAATCATGCTTGGATCGGCACTTTGGGATTTGGCCGACGTGAAGGGCGCCGTCAACAGGCGGAACCTCAGAGCGCGGGAGCGGACCCTTGCCTTCGCACCGCTGTTTAACCCGCGAACAAAAACCGTCGGCATTACCGTCCGGCTTTCTTTTTAATCATTCATCCGAAGATCTCGCAATAAGGACGCCAGAGGGGGCGATTTACACAAGGCTCGATTCCGGATATATTGAACCTTCTTGCGGTCAATGCCGTATAGATATTCGTTACGAATTGATCTGGAGGTACAGATGTTGCGAGTTTGCAAATGCCTGATTCCGCTGGTTTTGCTGGGCCTTGTGCTGGGACAGGTCGGCTCGGCCCAGGTCCCCGGCCAAGTTTCGGAAAAAGACCTGACCGTCAAGATCGATAAACTCCTGTCCGATGTTTACAAACCCGGCCAGCCGGGGGCGGCTGTCCTCGTCAAGAAACAGGGGAAGGTCATTCTTCGCAAAGGGTATGGCCTCGCCAACCTCGAGCTCAACGTCCCCGCCGAGCCGGACATGATCTTCCGCCTCGGCTCGATTACCAAGCAGTTCACCGCCGTCGCCGTGCTGATGCTGAGCGAGGAGGGGAAGCTCTCGCTTCAGGATGAGATCACCAAATTTCTCCCCGATTACCCCACCCAAGGCAAGAAAATCACAGTCGAGCACCTTCTTACCCATACCTCCGGGATTAAGAGTTATACAGATCTGGCGGAATGGCTGCCGCTCCAGCGCAAGGATATGACCGTCGGGGAGATCATTGACCTCTTTAAGAACCAGCCCATGGAATTTGCTCCCGGAGAGAGGTGGAAATACAGCAATTCGGGCTATATCCTGCTCGGGGCGATCATCGAAAAGGCCTCCGGCAAGACATACGCTGATTTCCTCGAAGGACGCATTTTCGGCCCCCTCGGACTGAAGAGCTCCTGCTATGACAGCACCTCCCGGATTATCCCCATGCGGGTTCCCGGATACTCCAAAGGAAACTCCGGGTTCGAGAACGCGCCTTACCTGAGCATGTCGCAGCCGTATGCGGCGGGATCACTGGCTTCCTCGGTTGACGACATGGCGGCTTGGACCGAGGCGCTCCTCTCCGGAAAGCTGATCAAGAGAGAAATGCTCGAAAGGGCCTTTGCCTCCTACAAGCTGAAGGACGGCCTGGATTCGGGCTATGGCTACGGCTGGTGCATCTCCAACTACGAAGGCCATCGCCTCATCGAACACGGCGGCGGGATTCATGGTTTCTTGTCCTATGCCCTGTTCTTTCCGGAAGACCAGGTCTTCGTCGCCCTGCTGACGAACAGCACGATCAAGGAGTCGCAGCCAGAACCGTTGGCTTTTCGGGCCGGCTGTCTAGCGTTAGGGAAACCTTATAAGGAGCCTGTCCCGATATCCCTTTCTGAGAAAGACCTGGAGCCCATGATCGGAGTCTATGCCAACGCCCAGGGAGAAGAACTCTATATCACGCGGGAGGGAAACAAGCTATTTTCCCAGCCCGCCGGAGAAGGCAAGTCGGAGATCAGACCTGTCTCGGACACTGAATTCTTCTCCACCGATTCTCCCGCCCGGGTTCATTTCTTGAAGGATGGGAAGGGCGCAGTCACTGGGCTAAAGGTTGTCGCTCGGATCGGACCGGTCCAATCGTACACGAAAACCGACAAGCCGCTGCCGGCCGAGCGAAAAGAGATCAAGCTGGACCCCGCTCTCTATGACCAGTATGTGGGGGAATACGAGCTCGCCCCCGGGTTTGCGGTCGTCATCACCAAGGAGGATGGAAAGCTCATGGGTCAGGCCACCGGGCAGCCCAAGGTCGAACTCTATCCCGAAGCGGAAACAAAGTTCTTCCTCAAGGTCGTAGATGGCCAGGTCGAGTTCGTCAAGAGCGAGACCGGGAAAGTCACCGGGCTCATCCTCATCCAGGGCGGCCAGAGGCTGCCCGGAAGGAAGATCAAGTGGGGCGGCTATTTCGGATCGAGCACCACGGCGCAGAAGCCGATGATTTCGGGATTCTTGTGGTCTTTGACCTTGATGACCAGCTCGTCCCCCTTCTGGAATCCGGGGTTCTTGAAATAGACCTTAGTCCTGGCGCCGAGGTTGCCGCTCATGGAGAGCTGGTCGGACGGAAGCGACCCCTTTCCCAAGACGGGGAAGAAATCGTAGTCCCAGGGGTATTGCCAGAACCTCATCTGAGACTGGGCCAGTGACTCTTTGCCCAGGCGCTGATAGAGGTCATAGTCATGATTGGCGCCCCGGTATTCCTTCCGCCATTCTTCCATCGAAGGCATCTGGTATTCCTGTCCCTTGTAGACCATGACGACATCATCCCTATGGACCGAGATGTTGCCCTGGGACTTGGACCCCATGAACGCCATAAACATGACGTAGGGGCTGTCCAGCTTGCGTACCGCCAGAGCGGCATCGATGCAGACGACGATATCATTTTCATTGTTGAAGAAAAGATTTTGACCCAGGTCGACGGTCTGGGGGTATGCAGCTCCGAGAACAAACGTCACCGCCAAAGCCAGCCTGATGAATCTCATCGTAGCCTCCTTAGTTCCATTCTAGCGTTTGGCCCATAGGATGTCTATCGGGCCCTCGGCCTGATCGGCTTCCCCCCCGGATTTCTTAATGAAAGGAGGCGTCTCGGCATCTTTTTTTCTTTTTGTAAAAAGGACGCCTATCGACTAGTATGATGAGAAAGAAAAATGCGCCTTCTGATCCGGCCGGCCGATGGGTTGATCGTCTTGCCCGGAGACTGGGCCCTTCAATAGATAAACCATAGAGGAGGCACAAAGCCGATGAAAAAACGACAACTTGCTTTCTTGATCGCTCTGGTCGGGCTCATGACGATCGGAATGAGCCCCAGCTCCAGAGAGCCCGCGCCGGAGGACCTGCGTTCCGGGAAGGACTTCCTCCCCGTCTCTGTTTATACTGCGGAGGAGGACCAGGAACTGTTGAAGCTTTTCGCCGGCCTGCGGGTCGCGGATGTCTCGGACGGGATGGACAAAGCCGGACTCCCCGGGGTCGGGCTTGTGGACCGGTCGATCCTGCCGCTGTGGACCGACCTGAAGAATTTCAGCCATCGGTTCGCCGGCATCGCGGTGACCGCGCGCTATGTTCCCACGCAGAAGCCGCACGCCGGAAAGCGGACCCCGGAGGAGTTCGATCAGTGGGAAGGCGAATTCTACAGCCAGTATTCCTCGGAGCCCTACGCCGACTTGATCCGCTCGGGCACCGCGCTGGTGATTGATGATGTCGAGGAGGCCGACATCGGCAGCATCGGCTCCTACAACATCATGGAGTGGAAGGGGCGAGGCTGCGTCGGTGTGGTCACGGATGCCGCGGCGCGGGACACGGACGAGATCGCCGTGGAAAAGGTCCCGCTCTATCTGCGCAAGCGAGGCCGCGGGATCCGGCCCGGACGGAACGAGATCGAGTCCGTCAACCGGCCGGTCGCCGTCGGCGGCGTGCTGGTCATGCCCGGGGATGTGGTGGTCGCAGACGGTGACGGGGTCGTCGTCGTCCCGCGGGCTCAAGCCCGGTCGGTAGCCGCCTTTGCCCGACAAGTCATAGATAGCGACAAGGCCGGCCGGCGGGAGCTCTACAAGCAATTGCGTTTGCCGCCGGACGCCTCGATCAAGAAATGATTGACCGGGGACTATGGATTTGAGGGATAATGGATCCTTCCGAAACGTGAGGAGAGCATCTATGAGGAAGAAAGCGCTTGTCGTGATCCTGGCTCTCGGAACCGTCGCCCTGGCCGAGGGATGCCGGAAGAAAGCCGAGGTCCGACCGCCAGCGGCCCCGGTGGCGCCCAAGAACATCGTTTTTGCGGGCGTCCGTTCATCCAACTACGGGATCAAGCCGTTCCCGGAACCCGTTGCCTGGCAGAAGGCCATTGACGCCATGAACAGCCGTTTTCCGGGCGCGACCCGCGGCGCAGTCTGGATCGTCGGGGAGCTTAAGCGGCCGACGTCGTGCCGGCTCTTCTTTCCTTCGGACGGCAAAGCTTATCCCAACATGGAGTTCGCCGAGACCGACAAGCATGAGGAATTCCTGAGCCACTTCGATAAGACCGGGACCAAGGTCTTCCTCCAGGTGGAGCCGGCCCAGGCCGACCTTCCAACCCTCATCGACCTGGTCCTCGGCCGGTACAAGCATCATCCCTGCGTCATCGGTTTCGGCGTGGATGTCGAATGGTACCGGGAGTCCGACAAACCGGGATGGGGAATCCCGGTCGACGACGAGACGGCTCGGCAATGGGAATCCCGGGTCAAGTCGCACAACCCCACTTACCGGCTCTTCCTGAAACACTGGGACCTGAACTGGATGCCCAAAAATTACCGCGGGGACATCGTTTTCATCGACGACGGCCAGGAGGTGAAGAGCCTGGATGATCTTCTGGATGCTTTCCAGAACCGCTGGGCCGACCATTTCTATCCCAGCCCGGTCTTCTTCCAGATCGGCTACAATTCAGACAAGCCGTGGTGGCAGACCCTGGACAATCCTCCTCAGACGATCGGCCGGGCGATCGCCCAAAGGGTTAAGCAGAGCTGCGGGATCATCTGGGTCGATTTCACCCTGAGAGATGTTTTCAAACTGACGCCAGAAAAGAGCCAGGATCTCATGATTGGCGTCAAGATCTACGCGCATGAGGGGTCCCTTTCCGAGCTTTTCGCGGAATGGCGCTCGGTCGGCGTAAACACCGTTTTCGTCAGCCCGGCCCTGGCCGCTCAGGGTCAGTTCGGGGAGCTGGCCCGGAAGCAGGGGATCTCCGTATTTTTGATCCTTCCCGTCTTTTTCAACCCCGAGGAACTCAAGAATGACCCCGGCCTTTACGCGCTGACCGATCGGGGGGAAAAGGCCAAGGACGACTGGGTGGAATTTGTCTGCCCGACCCGTCCCGACTACCGGAGCCGCCGGATCGATTGGATCAAAACCCTGGTCAGGGAGCTTGACCCCGACGGCATCAGCCTGGATTTCATCCGCTATTTCGTCTTCTGGGAGATGGTCTATCCGGAGAGGACTCTAGGCTCGATCGCCAACACTTGCTTCGATCGGAGCTGCCTGGACAGATTCCAGAAAGACACCGGGATCAGCCTGCCCGAAGGACTGGACGGGGCGGCGGACGCGGCCAGATGGATCATGGCCAAGCATGGGCGGGAATGGACGGAATGGAAATGCGGGGTCATCACGAGCCTGGTCAGGTCCATCGTGGACGAGGTCCGGGCCATTAAGCCCAAGCTCATAGTCAACCTCCACTCTGTCCCCTGGCGGGAGACGGATTTCGGGGGAGCGATCAAGGTCATCGCCGGCCAAGACCTGGCGGCCCTCGCGGCACTGACGGACATGATCTCGCCCATGTGCTACTGGCACATGCTCAAGAGAAGGCCGCCCTGGATCCGGGAGGTGGTCGAGGATGTCTATTCCCGGACCAAAGGTCTTGTCGTTCCCAGCATTCAAGTCGGAAACGCTTACCTCAATGATCAGCTTTCGGTGGAGGAGTTCAAAGAGGCGCTGGAAGAGGCCTTGCGCCCTCCTTCCGGCGGCGTTATCTTCTGGAATTGGGATGCTCTGGCCAAGGAGCCGGAGAAAAAGGCGGCCGTAGCCGCCCGCCTGAAAGACCGAAATCTATAAGAGGAGGTCCGGATGTCAATTTCAAAGAATGTTCCGTTTCTTTATGCATTGGCCGTGCTCTTGCTCATTTCGACTGCCCCGGCCTGCCGGCCGAAACCGCCCCAGAGCCTGCAATATGACATCCCCCTCGTGGACGGCTGGCTCATCCGGTCGTCGGCCGAGGTCAAAGAAGGCGGAGCCGTCGTTTCCGCTCCTGGACTGGACGTTGCCGGCTGGTGCCCGGCTTCGGTGCCGACGACGGTCCTGGCCGCGCTCCGCAAGAACGGGGAATACCCCGACCTGTTCGTCGGCAAGAATCTGGAGGCTGTCCCCCAAGAACGGTTTGCCGGCTCCTGGTGGTACCGCAAGGAGTTCGACCTTCCGGCCGATAGGAGGCAGGTCAGCGCACGCCTGGGGTTTGACGGCATCAACTACCGGGCCGACATCTGGCTCAACGGCCGGCAGATCGCCTCCCGGGACGAGGTCTATGGCTCCTTCCGGACCTTCGAGGTCGATAGCGCCCCGGCCGTAAAGCCGGGCCCGAATGTCCTAGCGGTCGAAGTGTTCCCTCCTCAGCCGGGGGATTTCACCTTCGGGTTCGTCGACTGGAACCCCAGGCCGCCGGACCAGAACATGGGCCTTTGGCGGCCCGTGACACTGCGCCTCAGCGGACCGGTTTCCATCGAGCAGCCGTTCGTAACCAGCGAGGTGAATCTGGAAACCCTGGCCGAAGCCGAACTGACCATTACAGCCGAGGTCATAAATCACACCAATCAACCGGTATCCGGCGCTCTCCGAGCGGAACTCGAAGGCTCCGTGCTTAGCCAGGAGGTGAAGCTCGATCCGGGAGAAAGAAGAGCCGTCAAGTTCACCTCCCAGCAGTTCCCCGAGCTCAAAATCCAGGAGCCTCGCCTCTGGTGGCCTCACCATCTGGGCGAGCCGAACCTTTATACACTGAAATTGAGCTTCCAGACCCGGAAACTCATCTCCGACGAGGACACCGTCAACTTCGGCATCCGCGAAGTCGGGGACTATATCAATGAACAGGGGCATCGCGGCTTCATGATCAACGGCCAGAAAGTCCTGATCCGGGGTGGAGGCTGGGTGGATGACCTGTTCATGGTCGAGGAGCCCCGAGTCCTGGAAGCAAAGGTCAAGTACACCCGGCACATGAACCTGAACACTATCCGCCTGGAAGGATTCTGGGGTAGCGGCCCGGAGCTTTACAACCTCTGCGACCGGCACGGGGTTCTCCTGATGGCCGGCTGGAGCTGCCAGTGGGAATGGGAGAACTATCTCGGCAAGCCCGATGATGATTTCGGCGGCGTCAAGACTCCCGAGGACATGGACCTCGTCGCCCGCTCCCTCCAGGACCAGGTTGTGATGTGGCGCAATCACCCCAGTGTTTTCGTCTGGATGCTGGGCAGCGACAAGCTGCCCCGGCCCGAGCTCGAGCGCAAGTATGATCAGATCATGCAGGCCTATGACCCGAGCCGGCCGGCGGTGATGTCCGCCAAGGGCCTCCGCAGCGAGATCAGCGGAGATACCGGTGTCAAGATGAACGGGCCCTACGACTATGTCCCCCCCATCTATTGGTTCGAAGACACCAAGAACGGGGGTGCCTTCGGGTTCAATACGGAGACCGGGCCCGGGCCCCAACCGCCGCCTCTGGAGAGCCTGAAGAAGATGCTGCCGGAGGGTCATCTCTGGCCCATCGATGACATCTGGAACTATCACTGCGCCCGCGGCGAGTTCAACACCCTCGACCGTTATCTCGAAGCCATGAACAAGCGCTACGGGAAGGTGAAAGACCTCGATGATTTCGTCCGCAAGGCCCAGGTCGCGAACTATGAGGCGATGCGGGCGATGTTCGAAGCTTTTGCCGCCCACCGGCCCGTAGCGACCGGCGTCATCCAGTGGATGCTGAACGCCGCCTGGCCCAAGCTTTACTGGCAGTTGTACGATTATTACCTGATGCCCAACGGGGCCTTCTACGGCGCCAGGAAGGCGTCCCGGCCCGTCCACATCCTCTACGATCCCCAGAATGACGGGGTCTACGTGATCAACGATCGTTTGGGGCACCTGAGCGGCGCCAAGGTCCAGATCCGGGTGTTCGACCTCCAGTCCCGGGAGATCTTCAAAGATGTGAAGGATGTCGAACTCGGACCGAACACGGCTTCTGAGATCGTCCGGCTCCCGGCTATCAAGGGCCTGGCTCCCGTCTATTTCTTGGACCTCAAGCTGGCGGACAACGCGGGCGGCCTCGTCGCCGAAAACTTCTATTGGCTCTCCGCCAAGAAGGACGTCATGAATTACCCGGCGACGGAATGGTACTTCACACCGATCAAGGAATTCGCCGACCTTACCGCCCTGGAAAAGCTTCCCCTGGTGACCCTCAAGATCCTTTCTGCGTTCGAGCAGGCGGGGACCGAACAACAGGTTAAAGTGACCCTGCAGAACCCGGCCGAAACCATCGCTTTCTTCGTCAACCTCAGCGTCGTCGGCCGACAGAGCGGTCGCGCCGTCCTGCCCATCTACTGGGAGGATAACTGTATTTCGCTCCTCCCAGGAGAGAGCAAAACCATCAGCGCCACGTTTTCCCCCGCCGACCTTCAGGGCGATGAGCCGATTTTGCGGGTGGACGGCTGGAACGTCAAGACGCAGTAAAAAGGAGTGAGCATCTCTTTTTCGGTGATCATCTTGTTGGGCAATTTGGAAATGGAGAAGCGACCTCTCAGGTTCAGCCTTCCGAAACGCCTCCCAGACTCTGTTCTTATATATTCATCCCCCTTATCCCCCTTGAGCAACCAAGGGGGACCCAGGGCCAGTGGGCGTTTCGGGCAAAGGTCGGAGCATTAGTCCATGAAGCGAAACATCTTCATCGTTGCCCTGATTTTCCTCATCTTCTTCGTCATCTCCTTCTTGACGAACATCCTGGGTCCGCTGGTCCCGGACATCATCAACAGCTTCAGCCTGAGCCTGACGCTGGCCGGTTTCCTGCCCTTTTCGTTCTTCGTCGCCTATGGGGTGATGTCGATCCCGGCCGGGATGCTGGTCGAGCGCTACAGAGAAAAACGGGTCATGCTGGCGGCTTTCCTCATGGCCTTGATGGGGGCCCTATTTTTCGGTTCTGTGCCCCGGTTTTCAGTCGCCCTGACCTCGCTTTTCCTGATCGGGATCGGGATGGCCATGCTCCAGGTGGCCATCAACCCGTTGCTGCGGGTGGCTGGAGGGGAGGAGCATTTTGCCTTCAATTCCGTCTTCGCCCAGCTCATCTTCGGCCTGGCCTCGTTCCTGAGTCCGAAGGTTTTTTCTTATCTGGTCCTCAACCTTCCTAAATCCTCGGGCAGGAGCAATCCTTTTCTTGAGATCCTGAGGAAGGTGGTGCCGGATAAGCTTCCCTGGGTCTCCCTCTACTGGGTTTTTTCTTTAGTCACGCTGGCCATGGTGGTGGTCATCGCAGCGGTCCGGCTGCCCAAATTCGAGCTCAAAGAGGAGGAGCGGGCCGGAGCCTGGGCCGTCTACAGAGATCTCTTTAGGAAAAAGATCGTCATCCTCTATTTCCTGGGTATATTCGCCTATGTCGGCACCGAACAAGGGGTGGCGAACTGGATCTCGAAGTTTCTGGCCACCTACCACGGGGTCGATCCCCAAACCAGGGGGGCCTCGACGGTCTCCCTGTTCTGGGGCCTGATGACCGCCGGCTGCCTGCTCGGTCTGGTCCTGCTGAAGCTCTTTGACAGCCGGCGAGTCTTGATCGGTTTTGCCGCCGCGGCGTTTATCACTCTGAGCTGCGCCCTGTTCGGGCCCGGCCCGGTGGCGATCATCGCCTTTCCCCTGATGGGGTTCTGCGCCTCGGTGATGTGGTCGATCATCTTTTCCCTGGCCCTCAACTCCTTGGACAAACACCATGGTTCCTTCTCGGGTATCCTGGTCACCGGGATCATCGGCGGGGCGCTGGTGCCGCTCGTCATCGGCTGGCTGGGTGATCGCCTGGGCCTGCGCTTCGGGATGATGTTCCTGTACCTGACTTTGGCCTACATCTTGAGCATCGGGTTCTGGGCCCGGCCGCTGATCACCAATGCCACGATCAGCCTGAAGAAGAAAAAAGCGGAGGCCTGATGGCCATGGCCAAGGAAGCAATTATCGGCATCGACATGGGCGGCACCAAGGTCGGCATCGGCCGGGTGGAGGAAGGCCGGATCATCCGCCACGTCTCCGCCGCAGTTAGCGCCCAGGGATCGGAGCAGCAGGTCGTCGAGGAGGTCGTCGGGGCGGTCGAGCAGGTTTTCGACCCGGCTGTGGCCGGAATCGGAGTCGGGGTACCGAGTGTCGTGGACGTGGAAAAAGGGATCGTCTATGACGTCCAGAACATCCCGTCTTGGAAAGAGGTCCCGGTCAAGGAGATCCTGGAAAGACGCTTCGGCCGGCCCGTCTACGTCAACAACGACGCCAACTGCTTCGCCGTTGGAGAGAAGTATTTCGGAAAGGGGATAAGATTCCGCCACCTCGTCGGTCTGATCGTCGGCACCGGCTTGGGTGCCGGCATCATCCTCAACGGCCGCCTCTACAGCGGACCCAACTGCGGCGCCGGGGAGTTCGGCATGATCCTTTACAAAGACTCGATCCTGGAGCACTACTCGAGCGGGCAATATTTCACGAGGAGCTTTGGGATCAGAGGAGAGGATGTCCATTCCCGGGCCGGGAGGGGAGACCGCGAGGCGCTGGATATTTTCGAGAGATTTGGTGCCCATATGGGGGACGCCCTGATGATCATCATGCTGGCCGTGGATCCGGAGGCCATCATCCTCGGCGGGTCCGTCTCCAGGGACTTTCCTTTTTTTGAGAGAGCGATGCGGGAGAGGATGAAAATTTTTCCGTATCATAAAACACTCGAGCGGATCGTCATCGAAGTCTCGGACCAACCCCAGATTGCCATCTTGGGCGCGGCCGCTTTGTATTATGACGCCCGCCAGGGCTGAAGGCTACTTATGATAAGAAATGTCTTTTTCGACCGATAATCCCAAAGTTGAGGAAGGCAAGCTCTCCGACTACCTCCCTTATTATCGCGAGGACACGGGAAAGAAGGTGACCATTCACCAACTCCTCACCCACACCTCCGGCATCCCCAGTTATACGAACCTGCCGAATTTCGGGCGTGAAGTCAGCCGCAATCCTTACCCAGTCGAAGAGTTCGTTAAGAAGTATTGCAGCGGGGACCTCGAATTCGAGCCAGGGGCCAAGTTCAGCTACAACAACTCCGGATATTTCCTTCTGGGGGCAGTGATAGAAAAAATTGCCGGGAAACCCTATGAAAATGTCTTAGAGGAAAGGATCTTCAAACCCTTGGGAATGAAGAACTCGGGATACGACCACTATGCCACGATCATGTCCTTGCCGTATGCCGCCGGCTCCCTGTATTCCACGGTCGAAGACCTGTATATCTGGGACCAGGCTCTCTACTCCGACCAACTGCTCCCGGCCAAGATGAAAGAGCTTCTTTTCAAGCCGCATGTCCAGACTCCCGGCGGTGCCTATGGCTATGGATGGGCTCTGGGCAAAAAAAGCTGCCCCAATCCAAGCGCGAGGTCTCGTTCGTAGGGTATGGCGGAGGGATCAACGGTTTTAACACCCTGATTGACCGTTATGTTGACGATAAACACCTGATCGTCCTCCTCAACAACACCGGCGGCACCAACCTGGGCGAAATGAGCACCGCCATCGGCCGGATCCTCTATAGCGAGCCCTATGACCAGCCCAAGAAATCGATCGCCCGGACGCTTTATAAAACCGTGCGCGAAAAGAGTCTGGAGGCGGCCATATCCCAGTATCGTGAACTCAAAAAGGCCAGTCCGCAAGGTTTTGATTTCCGGCCAGCAGAACTGAACCAGCTGGGCTATGCGCTGCTCCAGGTTGAACGAATCGAGGACGCGATCCAGGTTTTCGAGCTGAATATCGAAGCCTACCCTGCGGATGCGAACGGCTATGACAGCCTGGCCGAGGCCTATGCGGCCAAGGGCGAGAAAACCCTGGCCATAAAGAACTATGCCAAATCGCTGGAGCTCGACCCGGACAATGCCAACGCCGTTGAAAAATTGAACCAGCTCATCAAAGAAAAATAGATTCGCTGCGGAGAAAAACCGCCTCAGCCGTCATCGTGCCGGCGCTGACGATAAGCCGGGGAGGGGAAGATCGCGGAGAGCCCTGACGGGAGTTAATCCTTATTGCGGCCGGAGGAAACGTTGTCCAGCCAGGCTCGGGAAAACTTGACCTTCTGGGCCGCTGTCTCTCCGTATTTCTTGTACTTGCTGCCGCGGGAGACGAGTGTTTCGTGGACGACCCGGCCCTTCAGCTCCTTCTTGATCTCCCGGGGGACCTTCATGGTGTCGAAGAAGGTGCAGGAGAAAAGGTCGAAGCAGGCCTTCCGGCTCTCCTTGAACACGTGAAGGGCGATGTGGCTCTCGGCGATCATGGTCAGGCCGGAGACGACCTCTTGTCTGCCGAAGCCGTTCTTGACCACGTATGGCCGGATAATGGGCGTCATGCCGACCTTCGAGGGCAGCCGGTCCAAGTAGGCGAAAATCCCGTCCATGGTGTCGGGACCCGCGTAGTCGTCGATATCAAACAGGAGGTGGGGGCCGAAGTCCTTCTTGGGGTCCATGGCCGGCCGGACCAGCTGCTCGCCCGCCGTCCTGTTGACATAATTCTGAAATTTTTTCTCCGCGGGAAAGACGTTGTCGATAAGAGAATGCAGCCGCTTCTGGTCGAAATCCCGGGGACAGAGAAAATCGACGAAGAAAGCGCCCCGGTAGGAGAAGGTGTGGAGGGTGAAGTGACCGCCAGCGAGGAAGACGAAGGCACTGATCCCGCAGTCTTCGGGAACGACTCCGTTGTAGTAGGGCAGGACGAACGGCGGCATGACGGTCTTGACGCCGAGCTTGAGGGGGACTTCTTCCAGGAATTCGTGGACGAGCAGGATGTCGTCCAGCCTCGACCGGTAGCCGTTGTAGGCGTCATAAAGGAAATGGAACATCGGTTTCGCTCCCATTTTAGACAATATAAGCCGGGGACGCAACAATTTGTATGAGGACAGGACAAATGAGAAGAAGGCTCTGAGATGGCTTGAAGGGCGTGGTGGGCGATACAGGATTTGAACCTGTGACTTCTACCGTGTGTAGGCGGCGCTCAAAAAACGCAAGGCGCAGAAAATAATGGATTTAGCCAAGAAACAGGTGTATTTCAAGGCAATTCCGTTTTTGCTGGCTCTCGATATTTTTAGATACGTCGGGTAATATTTGGTGGTGCGGCAAATGAATCTATAAGAGCCCTCTCTTGTCAGCTCGGAGGGGGCTCTTTCTAACCCTAGTATAAATAATTTGAAATAAGGAACTCACTCAACATAGAAGGCATTTGTGCTTCTACGGCTTTGTGTATAGGATGAGCAAGATAGTTTTTCAAGGCGGCTTCGCTGTCAAAATCGATAAATAGAGCTGCGCCATAGCGTGCTTTGCCTTGTACTTCTGAAGCTTGTCCCATGATAATATTTTTCGTTCCTGGTACTTGCGCTAGTGTTTCAGCAGCCTTTTTGGCAAATTCATCTCTCTCGCGTTGCCCGACCTCGACCTTGAAATTGATCATGACGATATGCCTTAACATTTTCCCCTCCTACAGTAAAACCAACATTCTTTTTAGTTCGACCTGATTCTGTCCCTCCATCGGAGACAGGATTTATGCTTAAGGCCCAAACTATCCATTTATTCAATATCTATTTTCTTCATTTTTCTCATCAGGGCCTTGTACCTTTTATCCAGCCGAAATTCCTGAGGAAAAACCCCATGCGCTTTATTAGAGTAGACGGATAAAGCCAAAAAAGGCTCTTTCTGAGAACAAGCCTTTTCAATGTGTTCAAAGGCTTGGTCATACATTTCAAGCCCGCTGTAGACCGCAGCCCTTTGGAGAGGCGAAATGTATCTCTCCTTGGATAGCTCATCCAGCTGACCGAGAATTTTAATGGCCTCTTCTTTTTTTCCCAACTTCGCATACGCACATCCGAGCCACCCTAAGGCAAAGGTCAAACCTAAGTTGACGGCGCTTTGAAGCTGTTCCAGCGCCTTTTCATCCACAACCTTAGGGAACATATAAATCCATCCCAACCATAAATGCGCAAGCGCTAAGTTTGGCTCCATCTCGATCGCCTTCTGCATTTGTTTCTTCCCCTCATCGATATGGGTAAAGGAAACCTGTATTCCCGCGACAGCGTTTATGATAGGGGAGAGGGGTTCCATTTCCAACGCCATCTTAAGTTCCGTGTAGGCCTCTTCAAATCGACTCATTCCAGTTAGAGAGCAACCATACCAAGCATGGGCATAGACATTGTTGGGATTGAGCGCAAGGCCGCGCTTAAGATTTTTTTCGGCAGCGGGCCAATCCCAATCAAACAGGAATTGATAATAGCCCAAGGACGTATAAGCTTCTCCAAACTGGTCGTCGATCTCCAAAGCCCTATCCAGGGCTTCCTTTGCCCTCAGGCGCGCCGTCTCCGGCGGCAGATAACTCCACAGCCCCATCATGATGAAGTGGTCAGCAATCCCGAGGTAAGGAAGGGAATATTTTGGGTCTTTTTCTATGGATTCGTGATAGCACTCTATCGCTCTTTTCAGATCTCCTTCATTCCGCCTGTTCCAGAAATAGCGGCCTTTTAAAAAAAGATTATAGGCGTCTTTGTTCTCCGTATGGCGCTTTAAGACTTTCGTCTTTTCGCCCTTCAGTAGCTTCACCTTCAGCTTGTCGACAATCTCCAGAGATATTTCGTCTTGGACGGCAAAGATATCATCCATGGCGCGGTCGTATTTCTCGGACCAGAGATGATAGCCATCAGCAACGCTCACGAGCTGAGCGGTGATGCGCAGCCTCTCGCCCGCTTTCCGCACACTGCCTTCAAGGATGGCTTGGACATTCAACAACCTTCCAATCTCACGAATGTCAAGATCCTTTCCTTTAAATGAAAAAGCCGAGGTGCGAGCAGCCACGCGCAGCTCATGAATGTGGCTCAGTGAATTGATGATCTCTTCGCTCAGGCCGTCGCAGAAATACTCGTTCTCCTTGTCCGCGCTCATGTTCGTGAACGGCAGCACCGCCAGCGACGGGATGCCCGGGGACGCGGCGACGCCGGGAGCGGCCGCCACTCGTCCGGACTCGCGCTCGCGCTTCAGCCGCGTCAGGTCGACGAACATCTCCTTGGCCGACTGGTAGCGGATCTCGCAGTCCTTCTCGAGTGCCTTGTTGATAATCCGCTCGAGGGCTTCGGGCACGTCCGGATTCAGGCGCACCGGAGAGGTCGGCGCCTGATGGAGGATGCTGTCGAATACCGCCACCGACGTGTCCCCCCGAAAGGGCAGGTTGCCCGTCACCATCTCGTAGAGCACCACCCCCAGCGAGAACAGGTCCGTCCGCGCATCCAGGTCCTTCGCGAGCGCCTGCTCCGGCGACATGTACGCCACCGTCCCGGCGGCCGTGCCGGGGCCGGTCAGCGGCTCGGCGGCCGTAAGGGTCTCAGCGCCGGCAAGTCGTTCCGGCGCCAGCTTGGCCAACCCGAAATCGAGGATCTTGGCCTGCCCGCGCCGGGTGACGAAGATGTTGGCCGGCTTGATGTCCCGGTGGATGATCCCTCTGGCGTGCGCGGCCTCAAGACCGTCGGCCACCTCGAGCGCCACCGTGAGGATCTCGTCCACCCCCAACCGCTTCCCAAGGATGCACTGTCTCAGCGTCTGGCCCTCGAGCAGCTCCATCGCAATGAAGTGCTGCCCCTCGTGCTCGTCGATGTCGTAGATGGTGCAGATGTGCGGGTGGTTCAAGGCCGAGGCCGCCTGGGCCTCCCGCTCGAAACGTTCCAGCGCATGGCGGTCCCGGGACAGCTCCTCAGGCAGGAACTTCAGGGCAACGGGGCGCTTGAGCCGGGTGTCCTCGGCCTTGTAGACCACCCCCATGCCGCCGCCGCCGAGCTTCTCCAGGATCCGGTAGTGCGAAACCGTTTTGCCGATCATTTCACCGGCACCCGTTGCTTCAGTTCTTCAAACCAGTTCAGGACGATGTTGATCTTCCGCGGACCTCCGTCTGAAGATGTGGTAGCCCCGGTCTCCTTCGACCTCAGGAAATGGCCGCACGTAGACCTGATTCTGACCCGACTCATTGGACGTATAGGCCATCCATCTGCCATCAGGTAAGATCTGCGGCTGAGCCTCATGATACTTTTCTTTGAGAAGCAATATCCGTTTGCGGTCAAGAATAATAAATTCCTTTTGTGCTATGCCCGCTTGATGAGCATTCATGACACCGATGTTGCCTCATCCCATCGTTGGGGATGATAAATCGGAGCGTGAGGGGATGTCAAGTTGAGCGAAAACGGGCCATCATCACAGGCCTGTCCCAAAAAACAGATAGGGCTGAGATTTGAAGCGAAGTAGCCGCCGCGTGCCCCGACCCTATGGCGTCAACTATCGTAAGCGGCACCCGCTCGAAGAATTGGGCGGGCGAATTGAAAACCGGATGGTTAGTTCAGTGACTTCCTTCGCTATGCCGTTTAAGAATTAAAAGAATCGCGCCCGCTTTAGCGCTTCCTGGGAGATCCTGTTAGAAGGGCTGTCGCCCCTGGCTACGCATACTGAAACTTTGTTCTCCGTGGCGCCGACGATCTCAGCGATGTCCTTGTGGCTGAATCCTGGACAGAGCAGGATGGACTCAATCTTTTTCTCTTTGAATAAGCGTGTACTGACTTCCAAGGCTTCAGCCTGGTTTTTGACGATGACGACGTCTAGGTGATATTTGCCAGTGTCGATGAAGCAGCGATGTTTCTCTTTGTCCGCGTCTGGAGCATGGGCGAGAAAGAGTGTTTTAAAAGGCATGATTTTATTCTCCTATGTTAATATTGTCCGAAATGTAATGTTTCTGCAATATGGTGGCCCACATCCATACCCGTTTGCGTGCGCTTTTTTTGTGACGATCAAGATCAAGGGCAGGTCGGAAGGAATCTTAATGCTTCTGATGCAGAATAAGGACATCAATCGAAAATGGCCCTTCTTGTCCTTTCCAGAGACGCCTGAAAAGGAGACAGGCACAGATTTTGTTAAAGTTTTCTAGTTTGACGATCGGCCGAAGGAACCTATCCTACTTCTCGAAGCGGCTCTCATATTCTGTCAGGAACCGGTCGAAGTAGTGGAACAACACCCGATAAAGAACAGTCCGCTCGGGACGTCGAGGACGGTAAACTCCTGCCACAACAGGAGTTTTTCATCAGGAAACGGACCATCGCTACGGATATGACGACAACTTCCTCTGCAATGCAAGCGCGGGCTCGAGATCTTATAGGACTATTACACTGTCAAATTACGTATTGCGTTTGTATTAGTGGGTGACGAAGACGAGCCTCTCTATTTTTTCCTGAGATACCAGTCAAGTGTCATTCGAATCGCATCCCGGTGGGGCGTGACTTCCCCGCCAAAGGCATTTTTGTACTTGCCGTCGTCTACGATGAAGGGGTTCTCAAACTCATAGAGCATCTCTCCAAGCTCGCGCATCATCGGGTTGAACAGACCCATAACCTTCACCAGAAACCCCGGCGCCGCCTGGATTTTTGGAGCCTTCCCGGCCTCCTCGAAGATCATCTGGAGGAACTGCCGCGTGGTTAGGGTTTCCGCATTCGGCACATGCCAGATCTCTCCCAACGCCTCATCGCGATCACCCAGAATGATAAGAGCCTTGGCGCAATCGAGAACAAACGTGTAGGTGTGCGGGACATCGAGGTTACCCAGGACCTGGACTTTTTTCCCCTCGAGCGTTGCTCCAAAGACCTGGCTGCCGGCGGCGGACAGGAGAACGCCCGGCCCGTATAAATCAGAAGCGCGTCCGATCGTAACCCTGACTTCGCCCTTCTTGTGTGCTTCCATGAGCCTCTCCGCCATCCGGGCTCTTGTCTTTCCCTTCTTTCCCGTTGCTCGATAGGGCAAATCTTCCGTCATTGGTCCTTCAACCGGACCATACATGTAGAGGTTGTCTGCGTGGACAAGTTTGGCTCCCGAGGCTGACGCGCCTTCGATAACCCCCTCCAGAATGGGCGGCAGAAGCTCGGGCCACCTGTCGTAGGGAGCGTTGGTGCAGTTGTAGACGACGCTTGCACCCTTGCAGGCCCGCCGTGCGCTCTCTGGATTAGAAGCATCAGCCGTCATTACTTCGGCGGATTCGGGAAGTTCGGCTTTCCCGCTTCGGCTTACTCCCCGCACTGGCTTCCCCTGCTTCACCAGCTCCCGGACAACGGCACTGCCAAGGTTTCCGCTTGCCCCGAGAACGACATGAAGCTCGCTCTTATTGGCCATCGCTTGTCCCTCCTTTCTCAAGATGTCTAACAATGATTTATCAAGTCTTGAGGACTATTCGAGCAATTCAGAAAAGCCGTTTTCCCGTTTCCGAATCGCCTTTTTATGTTCACGTCTGTCAATAAAATCATGATAGCGGCGTTTGCTTCTCCAACTTTTCGATAATCTTGGCAAAAGAAGGCACCCGTCTAAAAGCAGCAAACAGCTCGTCGGCTTTGAAAGCCGGCACATCACGCCAGCCTAAAGCAACAGCCTGGCGAAGATTTTCGATAGCCTTCTGCTTTTTATTCAACAGGGCAAAATAGCTCGCCATATCATAATGGACCTGGGCATCACAGCCTTCCCATATCCAGTTGAAATCGAAGCCTTGTTTTGTCTTGTAAAGATCCGCCGCTTTTTCGAACTGCTTCTTTGACTCAGAGATATCGCCCAAGGCATAGTATGTCCTGGCCTGGCCGAGATACGCTCTCAGCAAAAAATAGCCGATGCCGAGCGACCGAGGGTGCCGAGAGATGAGAGTCTCCGCTCTTTTAAATTCAAGGAGGGCCTCATCGTACCGGCCTTGTCTAAAATAAAGAGTTCCGAGGCCGCAGTACGTCAACGATTTGAAGGGCTCCCGATAGACATGATCAACTCCTTCTAGAAGGACCAGGGAACGTTGGTACCAAGACTGAGCCTGGTCGAGTTGACCCTGCCGAAGGTGAAAATTGCCCAACAGAGTGAGAGCGCCGACAAATCTTATGATTCCCGGTTTTCCGGACTCCTCGATGGCCACAGCCTGAGAAAGGGCTTCTTTTGCCTCCTTATACAGGCCACGCAGCAGAAAAATCCAGGCCGCGTTCATGTGGGCGGCCTGCTCGTTTGGTGGAAGTCGGCGACTGATCTTGAAGTGCCGGAGAGCATGTTTATAATTTTCAATTTTGTACTCTATGGCTGCCTCAAGCATAAAAGCCACGCCGAGAAAGTAGTGAGAGAGGGGGTTTTCAGGTTCAAGCTGAACGGCTTGCTGGCCGGATCGAACAGCCTCTTCGAAGCGATGATCTCGCGCATAGCCATAAGTCAACCACATGTGAGGGTCGGCAATGTCCGGGTCGTGCTTGATGGCGGCCTGCAAACAGGAGATCCCCTTCTCGAGGTCTTCATGCTGTGTGTGGGCGATGTACTTGATCATATAGATGCTACCCAGCCCAGAATACGCAAGGGCGTAGCCTGGATCAAGGTCAATGGCCTTCTCGAAATATGTTATGGCTTTTGGAAGGCCCTCTTTGCCCATTTGAAACAACAATTGCCGGCCGCGAACATAATATTCGTAGGCTTCCACTTCGGCGGTTTCAGGCCTTTCGATCTTCCTGAGCTCTGAGTCGGAAACCTCCAGCTCCAGGGTGCCGATAAGGCGGGTGACGATTTCATCCTGAAGCCTGAAGATGTCATCCATCGTCCCGTCAACTTTGGCCGAGCCGGCAAGGTTTCCAGTTGCCACATCGGTAAAATGGGCAGTCATCCGGATGGCTCTGGCAAGTTTCTGAAATCCTCCCCACACGATCCAGCGCACTCCCAGTTTTCGGCCAAGGTCGATAACGAATTCTTCGCTGATCTTCTTGTCGGTGAGAGTCTTCTGGGCCTGGAGGACTTTCTCCCGGCTGACCACAGAGAGGGAGGAGATTTTTTTGAGGTCAACAGTCACGGTTTCGGCAATGCCATCCGACAGCCAGTCCATCTCGGAGTCTGCAGAAATATTCAGAAAGTTGATCACAGCCACAGAATTTTCTTTCGTCTCTATGGTTTCTGTGATATCAACTTGAACGGTAGGAGCTCCCGCCCTCGCTTTTTCCAGCTCGCTTAACATTTCGTCCGCCGAATCGTGCCTCTGGCTTGGATTTTTAGCCAGCGCTCTTTTCAGGATAAACTCGACCTCTGAGGGAACACTCTTGTTTAGCTCCGAAGCCGGCCTGGGGCTTGTGTTGAGGATGGCATAGATCATTGCCTGTTCATTCATGCCCCGAAAAGGCAGCTCCCCGGTCAACATTTCATAGAGCACCACTCCAAGCGCCCATATGTCTGTTCTCTGGTCAACATCTTCGCCCCGCGCTTGTTCAGGAGACATGTAGGCTACAGTGCCCATCACCGTCCCCGCCCGAGTGAGCGACATCTTGTCGCTGAGTTTGGCCAGGCCAAAGTCCACGATTTTGGCGACTCCGTCGGCCGTAATGATGATGTTGGCAGGCTTGATATCCCTGTGGATAATGCCTTTTTTGTGGGCTTGGCCTAATCCTCTGGCCACTTGAATCCCTATATCAATCGCCTCTTGGAGAGGCAGAGGGCTTCGCTTGATTTTTTCTCTAAGACTCTCCCCTTCATAAAGAGCCATGACGATAAACGTTCGGCCATCTTCTGTTTCATCGATTTCGTGGATCGCACAGATGTTCGCATGGTCGATCTGGGACGCAGCTTGAGCTTCCTGGACAAAGCGCTCCCTTGCTTCAGGGTCTCGAGTCAAGTCGGCAGGGAGAAATTTCAGGGCGACTGGACGTTTGAGCCTTGTGTCTTCAGCCTTGTAGACAACCCCCATGCCGCCTTTTCCAAGCTCCTGGATGATCTTGTACTTAGCCGCCAATGTGCTTCCCAAAAGAGGAGATACTTCCGCAGGCCGAAGAGTTTTTGTTTGAATGGTCAATTATGCCCCTTTATTATGGGAATTTGCTTCTCCGCTGTGATAGCGGAGTGCGAGTTCGTGCACCAATTTTGCCTCACGCCGTTGTCAGGGATGATAAAAATAAAGCGCTGGGATGTCAAGTTGAGCAGCAACTAATCATAGAGCTGGAGCATGACCCTCTTTGTCGCAGTGAGATCGGTCTCATAATCATGGGGATTGTGCACTGGCTCTGATCATGTTAATGTAACCACAGGAATATGCAAAAAATTGGGGAGGTAAAAATGGAGACATCAAGTTCTGGGAGCGCGGGGGCGAAATTACATACTTTTAGGCACAGTTTTGGGCACACCTATCGTTTTGGCGGGTTGCGCGATGGCGCGAAATCCGAAACGCCTTCAAGTAATAATATTTAGGCGTCGAGAAAAGTGAGGGTGCCATGGAATGTCCCAAGTGTCACGCTGAGAACAAGGAAAACTCGCGGTTCTGCAGCTACTGCGCTACACCCTTGAACGCGCCGGACGCGGCCCAGGCTTCTTTTACCAAAACCCGGGTCACTCCATTCCAGGTCGTATCGAAAGACAGCCTTATCGCCGGCAAATACAAAATTATCGATGAGGTCGGCGCCGGCGGGATGGGGATCGTATACAAAGCCGAGGACCTCAAGCTCAAACGCTGTGTGGCCCTCAAGTTTCTCCCTTCCCACTTCATGGACTCGCCCGAGCTCAAGGAGCGGTTTCTCATCGAGGCCCAGGCGGCCGCGGCTCTGTCCCACCCGAACATCTGCGTCATCCACGAGGTCGGCGAGAGCGAAGAACGTCCCTACATCGCCATGGAATACGTGGAAGGGGAGACGCTCCGGGACAGGATCAAGAAGGGGCCGTTGAAGCCGGAGGAGGCCCTGGACATCGCCGCCCAGATCGCCTCGGGCCTGGGAGAAGCGCACCATAAGGGCATCATCCACCGCGACATCAAAAGCGCCAACATCATGGTCACGCATACGGGCCAGGCCAAGGTCATGGACTTCGGGCTGGCCAAGCTGCGGGGCGGGTCGTCGCTGACCAAGAGCCAGACGACGCTGGGGACGATCGCCTACATGTCGCCCGAGCAGGCCCGGGGGGACGAGCTCGACCAGCGCACGGACATCTGGTCCCTGGGGGTCGTCCTCTACGAGATGCTGGCCGGCCGGCTGCCCTTCCGGGGGGACCACGACCAGACCGTGATCTTTTCCATCCTCCATCAGGAACCTGAATCCCTGATAAAGGTCCGCCCCGGCACAGCCCCCGAACTGGAGCATGTCGTCGGCCAGGCCCTGGCCAAGAAGCCGGCCGACCGCTACCAGACCATGGAGGAATTCCGGGAAGACTTGGGGGCCGTCGCCGAAGGCCTCAAGCCGCTGAAGGCCAAGGCCAAACCGGCGGCGGTCAAGCTGGCCGTCCTTCCGTTCGCCAACCTGACTGGCGACCCGGAGCAGGAATACCTGAGCGACGGGCTGACCCAGGAGATGATCGCCCAACTTGGGCGGCTTCATCCCCAGAGCCTCAGCGTCATCGCCCGAACGTCGGTCATGCGCTACAAGAAGACCGAAACGCCCATCGACCAGATCGGCCGCGAGCTCGGCGTGGACTATGTCCTCGAGGGAAGCGCCCAACGGGAAGGGAGCCGCGTGCGCATCATCGCCGAACTCATCCAGGTCCGGGACCAGACCCAGCTCTGGGCGGACATCGTCGAACGGGAGATGTCCGGCATCCTGGCCCTGCAGAACGACGTGGCGGAGAAAGTGGCCAAAGCGCTGGCCATCAAGCTGCTGCCGTCCGAACAGGCCCGCCTTGCTGACGTGCGTCCCGTCAATCCCGAAGCGTACGAGGCCTACCTCAAAGGCCTTCAGCACAGCTATAAACTTCTCCCTGCCGATTTGGACACGGCGCTTCAGTATTTTGAGTTGGCCCTTAAGAAAGACCCGGGCTACGCACTTGCCTACACAGGCATCTCCTTTGTCTGGACCTGCCGGCAACAGATGGGGCTTACGCCACCGAAAGAGGCTACGCCTAAAGCGAAGGCGGCGGCGCAGAAATCCTTGGCCTTGGATGATACCGTCGCGGAAGCGCATTACGCGCTAGCGAATATCATGGCCTGGGGCGATTGGGATTGGACCGGCGCCGAGATGGAGTTCAAGCGCGCCATCGAGCTCAACCCGAACTTTCCGGACGCGCGGATCTACTACTCGCACTTGTTGAGCATTACGGGGCGGCCTGATGATGCGATGGCGGAGGTGAAGCGAGTGCTTGAGCTGGACCCCTACAATTCTCTCTTTCAGAGTCTCGCCGCCGCGGATTTCCTATTGGCGCGGCGGTATGACGAGGCCATCGCTCAGGCCCGCAGCGCGCAGCGAACGAACGCGGACGATCCTGTCGCTCACAACCTTCTACAGGTATGCTTTTTCATGAAAGGAATGTACGAAGAGGCGTTCGCAGAAT
The DNA here is from genome assembly GCA_017886205.1 of Candidatus Aminicenantota bacterium. GTDB lineage: Bacteria > Acidobacteriota > Aminicenantia > Aminicenantales > UBA8522 > UBA8522. The sequence goes on from JAFNEO010000012.1 coordinate 187,179, forward strand.
GGAAAGCCATGTGGAACATTCCCTTATACGGCAATCGTGACATCGCAGAAGCCCTGGAACGGGGGTATGCTGAAGCGGGCTTTACGGGCGCCATGAGGCATGCAACGGAGGCGTGGACCAAGGTGGTCTATGAACGAGGTGAGCCATGGTACCTCGCGCTAGCTTATGTCATGGCCGGAGACAAGGAGCGCGCCCTTGGGTGGCTTGAGAAAGGCTTCGAGCTGCACGATGCGAACATGGCCTATCTCGGTTTTCCGGGTTTTGACGGCTTGCGCTCGGACCCCCGGTTCCAGGATCTGGTGCGCCGCATGAAACTGCCTGAGTTAAAATGATCAGTAAATCCAACAGAAATGTTGGAGGGAATTCCATCGAGCGTTACTAAAAATTCCTGTCGCTTGAAGCACGGTTCAGAAACAAGTTAACGAGACTGGGTATCCAGAATGCGACGCTACATACCTGGAGGTATACGTTAGCTAGCCATCTCGCCATGCTTGCCGGAAATCTCCGGATGGTCCAGATTCTCCTTGGACACAAGTCCGGTCGAACCACGGAAATCTATTCTCACCTGGCCGATAAATTCCTTCAGGCGGTCGTAAACCTGCTCCCCATCCCGAATTTGGGCACAAATTTGGCCACACCTATGGTTTTGCCGGGCCGAGTGATGGCGTAAGTCGTTGGTACTAAAAGAATGGGCGATACAGGATTTGAACCTGTGACTTCTACCGTGTAAAGGCGGCGCCGAAAAAGCGCAAAGGGCAGAAAATAAAAGGTTTACCATGCAATAAGACCGTTTATAAGGGCTCCCAGATTTCGATGCTCTTAGATATGTTTTGATATTCCTGACATATTTTGGGCACAATTTGGGCACAGCCTTATACCAGAGGAAGGGTCTAAGATTAGCAATATTCCTAGCCGAGGCTACTTCGGGGATAAAAATAAGATTCATACTTAGGTCAGTGAGGCGAGAAAATGAATACTAGGAAAATTAGGATTAATCTTAAAGACTTGGATAAGGAGAATCTCGAGAGCTTGATAAGAGCCTTTTATGAACTGCCTGAACCCGCTTCTGAAGAATATACAAGAAAAATCGATGAATTGCGGGACTCGCTGTATTTTAACCTTGGCCATATTGAATTATACGTTGTTTATGCTACTGGTCTGGATATTTACGAAAATGAAACAAGCGTCCTTTTTGATGAAATAAATTGAGAGCAACGATGTGTGTAACTTCCATCCTAGTAACGATCTAGGCATTGTTTAACTCTAAATCAGAGCATTAGCATCGGTCTTCAAGTTTGCCGGGCCGGTAGCAGGCCTAATCCAGATTAAAGGTCAAGGCCTTCAAGCTCACGCTCCAATGGCTCGACGAAGTGGGGCGCGTGGTCGCCGAGTTCCGCGCTGGCCGCCATGCGCTTCATGGGCCGTCTCCGCTATTTCCTTGGAGGGACGCGGTCCCCCTTGGACGGGTCGGGCGGGAAGACCTCCTGGACCGAGAAGTCTACCCAGATCAGCGTCTCGGTGTTCGGCGTCGCGGCCAGAATGCGGTCGCCGATCTCCTTGACGGGGTCCTTCATCTTGCCCCACCACGGCTTATCGGTCTGGTAGCCGTACTGGAACCCGACGGGCGCCGGGGCGAAGGTCTTGCCCCACTTGGCGAACTCGTCGATCATCTCGTCCGCCGACTTGAAGATCTGGCTATCGTCGACGAACATGATGCCGTCGCGGACGGTCGGTGGCATGACGTTCTCGCGGAAGTGCTTCAGGAACATGCGGAAGGAGGGGTTATGAAACCGGGCCGCCGCCAGCCAAGTCCTGGCCATCTCGTCGGTCACCGGGTCGCCGAGGTCGGGGTTATTGGAGCGGTGCCACTCGATGTCGACGCCGACCCCGATAACGCACTTGTGGTGGCCATAGCGATCGAGCATCACGTGGAAAGCCTTGTCGACGGGCGCCCAGCCCGGCTCGGTCTGGAGCCAGACGCGGTAGCCGAGCTTGTCGAAGAGCTGGAGCACGGGCTCGCTGATATCTTCGGGCATCCCCGTGATGAGCGGGTTGCCGCCGGGAGGGACCGGGAACGACATCTCGGTGCCGCGGCCTTTCAGCCGGCTCGCGATCCAGATAGCTTCCGGTTTCGCGCCGGGGAACTTGGCCGCGATCTCGGTCCCGGTGCGCGCCCAATACCCCGGGCCGGGGTCGTTCGGGCGGCCATACGTCGAGCTGCGGATGCCCGCGCCCTGGAGCTTGTCCGTCCGCGCCGCCAGCAAGGACACGCAGATCGCCACGGACAGGAGGACCGTCAGCCCCGCCGCCGTCCTCGGCGACGCCCTGCGCCTGTTCGCCTGCATCATGGTCATGTCGGTCTCCTCGGAGATTCGGTTCGATGACGTCCGGCCGATGCGACTATATCATAGGAAAGGGGCGGGTTCAAAGTTCCGCTCCGTGCTCGCGCCCCTTCGCGCCGCCGGCCCGGACGACAGGCTCATGGCCTCCGAGCGCGCCATGGGGCCACAACGAGTACAACACGAACGCCATCGCCGCAGCTTCCCTGTACATGCTGGACGGTTATCGGGCCGGGATGGACCGCGGGAAATCTAAAGATTGACCGGTAATGATGCAGGATGTTGATAAGAAAGTGGTGGGCGATACAGGATTTGAACCTGTGACTTCTACCGTGTGGAGGAAGCAGCGGAAGAACATAAGACGCAGAAAATAAAGAGATTCCCTTGCAAAGAGCCCGTTTTTAAGGGCCTCCGGATTTCGATGGATTTCGATGTTCTTAGATACGCTTTGATATTTCTGACAAGTCTTGGGCACAATTTGGGCATAGTTCTTCATCTTTTGTCGTGTTCAAGGACCTCTCATAGGAATCCTTATCTCTTGAGCCCTCTCGCCCCCTGTCCTTTTCCAGAACCCTGCCCGGCCGCCGCCGGGTCAGGTTCCGGGATCTTTGCCCGGATGGTTGAGCAGATTGGTCAGTTGGACCCAGTTCCGGGCGACCGTCTTAGCATTAATGCTGGTCATGTGATTCTTGACCGTCTTGGGCGAGTCGGCGACAATACGGATCATCTCCGGCCGGAGCGGTGAAAACTAGAGTCAGCACGGCCGCGGCGAGAATCATCACGATGATCCCGTTGAGGAGATAAAGCCCTAAAAAGGACGCGGTCGAGAGCCCGCGGAGGAAATAGGATATGAACGTGAAAATGAATACGCCCAGGAAGAGGACCTCGATGCCGGCGAAAACCGCCGGGGCGAAGACCTCGCCGATGAAGTTCATCACCGCATAGGCGAAAGAGAGCTGGAGTAAATAAGTCTGAAAGGTGCCGTAGAACCTAGGTCCCGATCTTATTATCGGGACCGTCGGCCTATTGTCATCGCCGGCCATTTGATGTTAGCTTGACGGTGGCAGGCGAAGGGCGGTCCGCGGCCGCCGGGAGGACGGCTGGGATTGCCGCCGCAAAGAGCGCCGCCGCCCGGAAATCCCCCCGAAACCCGATTTGAGGTTTCGAGTTGACGTAGAGGAGCCGAGGATGAAAGTTGAGCGAATGTTCCTTGTGTTGGCCTTACGTGCGAATCTGGCGGCGTGCCTGATTATCGCATCATGCGTGCGTGAGAGTCGTCCACCCTCTGATCAGATAGTCAGCATAGGATCGCATCGCCTTCAGATGCATCTCGAGGGGAAAGGGGCTCCTACTGTGGTTATCGATGCGGGTATTACAGACCAGTTGGACAAGCTGAGACCGTTGCAGGAGCGAGTTGCCCAGGTTACGCACGTCATCACATATAATCGAGCCGGATACGGGCAGAGTGAGCCGGGCCCGATGCCGCGGCACAGCGGCCGTGAGGCGGAGGAACTCAAGGCCCTGCTGGAGAAGGCGACTGTGCCGGGGCCCTATGTGCTTGTCGGTCATTCGCTGGGGGCTCTGAACATGCAGGTGTTCGCTTCCAAGTATCCTGATAAAGTTGCCGGGATGGTTCTGCTGGACCCGCCCCCGCTCTCATTCATACTAGGACAGGAATACAAAGACCTCGGGGTGATGGCCGAATGGATGACCGCGGAATGGCAGGCCATTGCCGATTCCACCGTGAAATCTCCGGATGCCCGGGAGCAAGCGAGGTCCTCTTTCTTCCAAATGATCGCGTCAGAACATCGCGAGATGTTCGGTGAAACCGCGAGGACGGTTGACGCAATTTCAACGTTTGGGGATATGCCTCTCGTGGTGCTCGCCGCGGGGAAGCCCAATCCTGCTTTCGGAGAGGTGGCCGAAGAGTACCAAAGGTACTGGATCGGGCAAAGTCGCGCACTGGCCGACAGGTCCACAAACGGCAAGTTCATACTCGCAGAAGGGGCCTCGCATTATCTATATTTGGATGTCCCGGAACTCGTAGCGCAAAATATCCTGTCCGTGGTCAACGAGGTGCGGGAGAAGACGTGGGGCGGAGTTGAAATCACTCCGACTGAGGCCACATTAATCATCGCCAAATGCGCCGAGGCCATGGGAGGAGCGGCCAAGATCAAAAACATTCGGGCGCTGCGGGCGGAAGTCGTTTATCCGGATCATGAAGCGTCGGCCGTTCTGCATGAAATCCGCCGCCCGAACCTGATCCGCACCGAAAGGCCGGGCGAGTACGTCGCCATTTTCGATGGCCGCCTCGGCGCCATGCTGGAATACGACCCGGCCAAGCCCGACCAAGCTCCCGTTCCTCAGAATCTCCCGGCTGAAGCGGCGCGAGGCTTCGAGACCGACCTGATCTGGTTTTTCCCGAGTTTTTTCGATTTTCCGACCGAATACGCGGGAATCATAGAATCAAACGGGACGAAATGCCATAAGCTGGTCGTTACGTTGCCGCTGGGTACACGGGCTGAATACCTGGTCGATGCCCGGACCTACATGGTCAAGACGATCGCCGTGGACGAAACGTACCAGGGGCAAACCTTCCACATGGAACGGGAATGGCTCGACTTTGAATCGGTGCAGGGGATCATTTACCCCAGCCGGATGAGCTACCCGGGGCGGGACGGAAAGACGGCAACGGCCGAGATCATGAAAGTCGAATTCAACCCCCTCTTGAGCGAAGACCGGTTCAAGATTCCTGCCAGAGCCAGGTGATCCGGGGGTTCGTCGGGGAATTCGGTCGGCGCGAAGATAGCCCCAAAACGTCTTTCAGACTTTTAATTATTTATATTAACCACCCCTACCCCTCCTAGGCAATTAGGAGGGGACCCGAAAAAGGTTGACGTTTTGGGAAAAGGAACGGTGGGCGATACAGGATTTGAACCTGTGACTTCTACCGTGTGAAGGTAGCACTCTACCCCTGAGTTAATCGCCCACGGCCCTATTTTAGCGATTTGCCTCGATAAGTCAATTTCTCCGCCTTCGTCCGGAATTTGTTGATTGTTGAGACCTGACCCCGCTCTTCGGTTGACATTATCCCGCTTTCTTTCTATAAATTAGGGAATGGCCATCCGTCGCTGCCCCTACTGCAAAGCCATCATCGACGAGCAGGACAAATACTGCAACAACTGCGGCACTCAGCTCCTGTTTCCCGAAGACGAGTTTGTCGAGGAGGAGATCCCCGGCGACAAGATTGTCGATGAGGACGAAACAAAAGAGGAAGAACAAGAAGAAGAACTCGAAGAAGAGGAGAAGCCGGGGAAAACGGAGTCTGTAGAGGAAAAAGTGGAAGAAGACGAGGAAGAAGAAGAAATTGAAGAAGAAGAGAAAGAGGAAGATAAAGACGACGATTCGGAGGAGCTCGGAGAACGGGTAGAAGAAAAAGAAGAAGACGAAGAAGAAGCGGAAGAAGAATTCGAGCCCGAAGCTGGAGAAGAAGAGCTCGAGGAGGAAGAGGAAATCGAGAAGCCTGCCGAAGAAATAAGAACCGAGGAGCTGGCTCCCAAGCGGGTCCAGGTCGATGACCCCCAGAAGAAGTACGAGGTCTCTATCGAGGAGGATGAGCTGGTCTTTAAAACCAAGGAACTGGATAACCTGACCGGGACCGTCGATGAGGGGAAGGAAAAACTCGAGGAGTTCCTTTTGTCTTTTCAGAAGAAAAAAGCGAAAGCGGTAACTCCCCACGAAGTCCCCGCGCTCTTCCAGGAAGGGGAGGAGCCGGCCTCAACAACGGAGGAGGAGCTCCCGCCCTGGGCGAGCGGGATGAAGGAGGCGGCTCCTCCGTCGGGCGATCTAGAAAAAAGAGAGGAGACGGAGACGACGGGGGCGATCGAGTCAGAGACGACGCCGACCAGCCCCGAATGGACAACCGATTCAGGGATCGGCATACCGGAGAAAGTGACCCAGGCAGCCCTGCCTTTCGGCGATACCTCCGTGCCGGCGACAGGAGAGGAGAAGGAGGGAGGGGCTGAAGAAGAAGAGAAGGAAGGAGCTGGCACAGAGATCCGTCGGCGGGCCGGCTTTTCCCTGAAGCTCAAGTCCAAGCTCGTCGACCTCGTCTTCATCACTGCCCTTTGGCTGATCACCCTCTGGTTCACGGCTCAGGTGATCGGCGTGTCCTTCCTTCGGCTCATCGTGGGCTCGCCCGTTCCGGTGCTGGCCTTCTACTTCATCCTTCTTCTGCTGTATTTCTTCCTGTTCCTCTACTTTTTGGGGGAAACTCTGGGAGACCACTACTTCTCGGAAGAAGATTAGCCCCGCCCTAGAGAAGCGCAAAATCGCCGCCCAAAAACCTCTTTCGCGCCTGTTCGTCCGCCGCGATGTGGCTGGGGCTCCCCTCGATAAGTATCGCGCCCTCGTCCAGGATGTACGCCCGGTCGGTTATCCGGAGTGTGTCGCGGACATTGTGGTCGGAGATGACGATTCCGATTCCCCTCTCCTTCAGGCGGAGCAGGATTTTCTGGAGCTCGATGATGGTCAGGGGGTCGATGCCCGTGAACGGCTCGTCCAGAAGCAGGAATTTGGGCTTCAGGACCAGTGACCGGCAGATCTCGAGTTTCCGCCGCTCTCCTCCGCTGAGGCTGTGGGCGGACTGCTTGGATAAAGGGAGAAGACCGAGCTCCTCCAGCAGATCATGGGAGAGCTTCTCTTTTTCCTCGATATCATAGGGGAGAAGCTCGAGGATGAGCCGGAGGTTGTTCTCTACCGAGGCCTTGAGGAAGACCGAGTTCTCTTGGGGGAGGTACGTGATTCCCAAGCGGGCCCTCTCCGGGGTTGTGCTCCGGGAAATATCCTCATCGTCGAGATAAATGGTGCCCTGGTCCGGCTTGACCAGGCCGACGACCATCTGGAAAGTCGTCGTCTTGCCGGCGCCGTTCCGGCCCAGGAGCCCGATGATCTCGCTCGACTGGACGCGGATATTGACCCTCTGGACGACCTCCCGGCCGCCGTAGCTCTTGGTCAGGTTTTCTGAGCGAAGGACCGGCATTGATACCCGAAACCTCGTCGGCTAAGATACTAAGGTCTATCCGTAGGCCTGTCAAGGAACGATAGGAAACGATGAAGAAAGTCATCAGCGCGTCCCGACGGACTGACCTGGTCGCTTTTTTCCCGGACTGGCTGGCAAGAGCCATCCGGGCGGAAAAGGCGGAGGTCCAGGGGCCGTCAGGCCGCGTCTACGCCGTCAATCTCAGTCCGGAGTGCGTCCATACGTTCGTCCTCTGGTCGAAGAGTTTTGCAAACCTTATCGCCAACGTAAGCGGCCTCCAGGACGGGCTCCGGAAATACGACCAGCTCTACTACCATTTCACGATTACGGGGCTGGGTGGGACGGCGGTCGAAAGGGAAGTCCCTCCGCCGCAGACCGCTCTCCGGCAGCTTGAACCGCTTCTCGGCCTGGCCGGACGTCCCGAGCGCATCTCCCTGAGGTTCGACCCGGTGATCTGCTGGCAGGAAAAGGACGAAGTCAAGACCAACCTCAGGTTCTTTGAGGAACTGGCCGGGAGAGCCGCCGAATTAGGGATCCGGAACGTCCGTTTCAGCTTCGCCCAGTGGTACGGAAAATCCAAGCGCCGCGCGGCGAAGCTGTGCTTCCCTTATGTGGACCCAACCCTCGAGGAAAAACGGAACGACGCCTTTTATCTTTCCACAGTCGCCCGGTCACGCGGGCTGAACCTGTTTTGCTGCAGCCAGGATTTCCTGGCCGATGTCCCGGGCATCCGGCCCTCTGCGTGCATCGACGGCCGGCTGCTCCAGGAGTGCCATCCGGAGGGCGTCACGGTCTCGATTACAAAAGACAGAACCCAGAGGAGGGAATGCCGCTGCACGGAGTCGGTGGACATCGGAAGCTACACCCAGACCTGTCCGCACAGCTGCGTGTACTGTTACGCCAACCCTCGGGTCTAGATGCCCAGGGACAGCCTTTCGGCCAGGGCGGGGGGGAGCCTTTCGGCCAGGATCTTCCGCTGGGCTTCTTCGATGTTGTAGTCAAGCCGGTGGAACTTGATGGTCCGCGTCTCCGAGTCGTAGATGGCGCAGGAAGCGCGGGGATTCCTGTCCCGCGGCTGGCCGACCGAGCCCGGGTTGATGAGGTAGCGGACGCCTTTCTCGAGCTTTACTTCGTTCGACTCGCCCTCGATAAAGGTCCCTTCGACGATACTGTCTTTCTCCACGTAGACGAAGGGGAAATGAGTATGGCCGAAAAAGCAGAGCGGAGTCTTGATATAGTCGAAGGCCTCGGCGGCGTCAAACTCCCCGAAGATGTAGTAGTCCTCGTCGAACGGCGCGCCGTGGCAGATGGTGATCGTGTCGTGGAGGAATTGCGGACCCTGCTTCTGGCGGAAGAGGAAGTTGTAGTTCTTCTTCAGAATTTTCTCTTTGGTCCAGAAAATGGCCGAGGCGGCGATGGGATTGAACGTCTCGATGGAGTCCAGGCCGCAGACAGCCTTATCGTGGTTTCCGCGGATCATGGCGAGGGGCTTCAGAGTCTGGATCTTCTGGATGATCTCGTTGGGCGAAGCTCCATAGCCGACCATGTCGCCCAGGAAGATGTAGTGGTCAATCTTCTTCTTCTGGATAAACTTGAGCACGGACTGGAAGGCCTCCAGGTTGCCGTGGATGTCGGCGAAGATCAAGTAGCGCATGGGTTTCTAGGCGCCTCCCGGTGTCGAAGAGTGGAACAATATATGGGCTTGGTAGGAACTCCGGACCAGCGGGCCGGCGGCGACATCCCTGAACCCGAGCGCCAGCGCCAGCGCCCGCATCGCCTCGAATTCCTCAGGGGTGTAGTAGCGGCTGACCGGAGGATTTTGCCGCGAGGGCTGCAGGTATTGTCCGATCGTCAGAAGATCGCAGCCGACCATCCTCAGGTCCGAGAGCGTCTTTTCTATCTCGGGTCCGGTCTCTCCAAGCCCGACCATGAGCCCGGATTTGGTCAACGCGCCCAGCTTCTTGGCCGTTTCGAGGACGCCGAGCGACCGCCGATAATTCCCGAGAGGGCGGTTGATTCGGGAATAGCCGGGTTCGGTCGTTTCCAGGTTGTGGTTGAGGACATCCGGCCCCGAGGCGATGACTGCGGCCAGTGCTTCTTTGCTTCCCTGGAAATCAGGGACGAGGACTTCAACCTTCGCCTGCGGCCGCCTTTCTTTGATCGCCCGGATGGTTTGAGCGAAGAGCGAAGCCCCACCGTCGGGGAGGTCGTCGCGGGTGACCGAGGTGACGACCGCATAGTCGAGCCCCAGGCAAGCCACGGCCTCCGCCACCTGCGCGGGCTCTTCCCCGGACGGACCAACCGGCGCGCCTTTCTTGACGGCGCAGAAGCCGCACTGCCGGGTGCAGGTATCACCGAGGATGAGAAACGTCGCCGTTTTGGCCGTCCAGCACTCGGCGATGTTGGGACATTTGGCGCTCTGGCAAATAGTATGGAGGTGTTTTTTTTCTAGGATTTTGGCAACTTCAAAGAAGCTCCCGTGGGCGGGGAGCCTGACTTTCAGCCAGGAGGGTTTGGGTGGGCGGACGGGCCCGTCCATCGGGGCAGACTCCCGGCTCTGGTTGATGGATGCCTGGATGTTTGACAAGTCCCCTGTCTATCAGACCTGGGAAGATCGAGATCGTCTAATATTCCAGTTCGCGTTCCCGCTTCATCCGCCGCCGCATGCGCTTGCGGGCTTGAGCTTCCTTCATCCGCTTTCTCTCTCCGGGCTTGAAGTACACGGAGTGCTTCTTGATCTCCTTGATGATGGCTTCCTGTTGGACCCTTCTCTTGAACCGCCGGAGAGCGCTCTCTATGGATTCTCCTTCGTCAATAACGATATAAGCCAATAAATTTCACCTCCTTTATTGGCAGGTCGAATAGGGGATTTATACCCGAACGCCCCCCCAAAGTCAAGAAAAGGCTCAGGGCATGGGATTCGTCAGCCCGCTCGTTTCCCCAGCGAGGAAACTCGCTCCGCATCCTCCTTCGCTCTTCTCTCCTTTCAGTCGAGAAACCATGCCCGCTCAGTCGTCCACGGACTTCCTCACCCATACCCTTTGCCTTGACAAATAGAGGAGAACCATGTCCGCTACGCTGCGGAGGGCTGTCTTTGTTTTTGATGCCGGGTTTACTGGCCCGCTATGACGGCGGTGGCGGAGGCTACGGCGCCCTTTCCCGTCTCAAGGTTCCGGATGATAAGGCGGCACTTGTAGGTGCCCGGAGGAAGCGAGAACGAACCGCCGAGAGAAACCCGCTCTCCGGAAAGGCTAGCGACCTTTCTCTGGCTCTTCTTCAGGACGGCGATGTCCTCCTTTTCATCAAATATCACGGTGACCATCTCGACCGGGCCAGTCAGGATATCCCGGATTTCATCGAGGGGGACTTGGGCGGCCAGACAGAGGTTGGCCTTCCCGTCGGGCGAACAGGGCACGACTTCCAGGGGAAAGCGAAACGGCGTCTGAAAGATAGGCTCCTCGCTCAAGGCCAGGTCAACGAGATGGAGCATTTTCTCGAGGTTATTGTATTCCTTGAAAGGTTTGGGGTTGAAATATCCCCTCTGGGCGAGGACATTACAGCCCGGCCGGCTGACCTCGACCTTGATCTTGCGGTAGGCGCCGTCCCACTTGTCGTCTACATAGTAGCCCAGGACATAGTAGCAGCCGGTGAGCTCCTGGATCTTCTCGACGTGCTGTTCGTAGTTGTTGATGTTGCCGAAGTATTTCCCGCCCGTAGCGCTGGTTATCCTTTGGAGAGAGGAGGCGCCCTGCATCCTCAAGTCGCTGTCGATCGTCGTCGACAGTTCCTGCGTGTCGAGAGCGTAGATGGTGCAGTTGGCCGCACTCAGCTCCTTGAGCATGTCCTCGAATTTCTGCTGCAGCCAGAACTCTCCCATCTCTTCGACTCCGATCTTGCCAAAGGGGGACTGGACTCCATAGACGAGGGAATAGGGAACTCCCGAGGAGAGCAGGACGACGAGTTTATGACCAGGGACATATCTCAAGGCTTTAGCCAACTCTATCATTTTCATGGCGAAGTTGTTGGCCTGCATCTTGCTCTCTTGCCGGTTTTGCACCCAGCCCCACTCTCGTTCTTCGCCATAGATCTCTTTAGGGTCGAAAACGGTTCCTGCTCGCGTGGCCTCGGCCGGGTTCGCAAACGCCTTGGCCTGCCAGTATTGCGCCTCAAAGTTCTCCGCCCTTCCGGAGATCGACTCCATCCCGATTCGCTTGACGACCTCGCGGACTTTCTTGTGATCAGTCGTCAGATACTCATGCATCTTTAGGCTTTTTATGGCGGAGTAGGAAAGGAGGCTGATCTCATCAGTGGGCTGAACCTGGTTATCGATGAAATGAATGGCCGCTTTCCTGGCCTTTTCGAGGCCGATGCCGTTATTGAAGGCGAAGTCGAAGAGAAGAAAGAACTTCCGCGGCATCAGCTCCTGGGCCGGCGTTTCGGGGGCTTCCGGCTGAGCTTCTTCCTTTGATGATGGGAGAGAAAGGAGATGTTTCTCGAATTCTGTGATCTTTTGTGCCTTCCCCTCATCAAAGATCAAGAAATCATCCCCGGTTAAGTCTACGACCGGATTCCCTTTCTTATCAGTCACATAGACTTGGACGAGCTTGAGAGTGACCTTGACCTCATGGCGGAGTTGCGTTTGCTCTTGCTGAGACTGAGCAGAAAAGTCGTTGGGTATAGAGCTCGCTAATATCAAAATGGAGAGAGCTGCCAAAATGCCCCAAACAAGCTTATGCATCCCCGGCGACACTCCATCCCATTCTATCGCGGTCATTCCCCCGGGGTCAACAGCGACGGGTTAAAAAAGGGGACGGTTCTATTTATTGAAAAACAGAACCGTCCCCTTTTTGTCCCCTTTTTCCGCAGCCAATAACTGCGGCAACGGCGAGTTAAGGCACTGGTTCTCTACGGCTTGATCCGCTGGCCCGCTTTGATGATGCAGGCCTGGGCGGCGATCCGCATCGGCTCGATGAGCGGAACAGGGATGTCCTCGTCCCTGAGCACCAGCGGGATTTCAGTGCAGCCCGCTATTACGGCCTCGGCCCCTCTCTTGATGAGCCGGCGGGCGACATCCAGGACGAGCTTTCTCGGCTGGCCTTCGGTGAACCCGGCCTTAACTCCTCCCTTCCCGAAGACCGCTTCCATCACCCTGGACTGTTCTTTCTCTGTCGTTGTGATGATTTCGATGCCGGCCTTGGCGAATGTCTTGGTGAACAATCCCGACCGGACCGTGCCCGTGGACGCCAGGAGGCCAACCCGCCTCAATCTGGGTTTCTGTTTTTTGGCACCGGCCAGGGATTCATCCACCAGGCTGAGAATGGGCACGGGTGAAGCTCTCCGGATCTCCGGCAGGAACGCATGAGCGCTGATGCAGGGGATGACTATGAAATCCGCCCCCGCCCGGGCCAGCGTCCGGGCGCCCTTCCGGAGCAAAGGAACCGGGCTCGGCCCTTGGCCCAGGATGGCCGGCGTCCGTTCGGGTATCTGGGGGAGGTTATAGATGAGGACCGGGAGGTGGTCCTGGTCTTTGGCGGCGGCGGTGTGTTTGATGATGAGGCTGAAAAAGTGGGCCGTCGCCTCCGGGCCCATCCCTCCGAGTATTCCGATCGTTTTTCTCATTTTTTCTTCTCAGAGATAAGGCTCCTGAGCTTTTCGATAGGAAGCGCCTCGGCAACATGCCCGTCATTGCCTTCCATCCGCTCCGCCTTGAAGAGAGAGTTGAGGATGGCCTCCTCGGTGGCCTCGGCTGCGGCCAGGAAGAGAGGTGATAACTTTTCGTCTCTGAGCAGCGTCACCATCTGGGTGGGGCCTGGGGCGTGGTAGGGAATGCGGACTTCCCTGGCCGTGGAAAAAGCGATGGCGTAGTCGCCGCTGCTGTGGGAATAATATCCTCCGGTGCGGGCGATGCCGAGGAGGGCGCGTTTGGCCAGCCGCTTCAGATTGCGCGCATCGAGGGGCGCGTCGGTGGCCACGACGACAATGCAGGAGCCGTCGGATTTCGCCTCTTCGCTCGGCTCAGGTTCGGTTTGACCGAGGAGGTCGCGGACGAGGACACCTTTGATCTGGAAAATGCCTCCGAAGTTGGTCTGGACGAGGACACCGATGGTGTAACCGCCGCGGGTGCCGGGGAGCCGGCGCGAGGAAGTCCCGATCCCGCCCTTGAAGTCGAAGCATGTCGTCCCTGTCCCGGCGCCAACGTTTCCTTCTTCTACGGTTCCTCCCACTGCTTTTTGGATGGCTTCGAGGACATGCTCCTTCTTGACATGGCGGCCGCGGATGTCGTTGAGCCAGCCATCGTTGGTCTCGCCCACGACGGGGTTGACCGACTGCACGTTTTCATTCCCGGGGAGGGCGAGGATATAGTCGATCAGGGCGTCGGCGGCCGTAGGCACGCTGAGAGTATTTGTCAGGACGATCGGTGTTTCGAGAGAGCCAAGCTCCTCGACCTGGGTCGAGCCGGTGAGCTTGCCGAACGCGTTGGCGGCGTATACTGCGGCGGGCACCTTCTCTTGGAAGATATTTCCTTCGTGAGGCAGGATGGCGGTGACGCCCGTCCGGATATCACGGCCCTCGATCAGGGTGACATGGCCGACCCTCACGCCGGCGACATCGGTGATCGCATTGAGCGGGCCGGGCGCAAGGACTCCGGTCTTGATCCCGAACTCCCGGAGACGCGGTCGCTCAGCCGAGGAGCCGGCGGCGATGCCCATCAAGGCAAGAAGGAGAATCTGGAAAAGCATGCTTCTCATTTCTTTGAGTTCCTTGACGCCAAATATATCGGTGGGCTTCCCTGATGTCAACTCCAAGAACATCATTATGAACCTCTTGGGAATGTCAGCGCTCCCGCTCAGGTTTTTAACGCCGTGAAGGCTCGGGTATGGGATTCGTCAGCCCGCTCGTTTCCCCAGCGAGGAACGTCGTTGCGAGGAACCCGGTGACGAAGCAATCTCCACGGGATCGCCACGGCGTCTTCGGCGCCTCGCGACGCCCGCTCCGACATTTTTCCGAAACGTCGACCATTTTTTGGCCCCTCATAATTCAATAGGAGGGGTAGGGGTGGTTAATGCCATTCAGTCAGAGTCTTGGAGGCGTTTCGGATCGGGTTTCTCACCCACACCCTTCGCCTTTATCATGCAAAAGCTAGGTGCCCTCGAAAAACGCCTCGGGAAGGCTAAACCTTCGAGGTCGCTTCTCCATTCCCAAGTTGTTCATTATATAAACGGTCGGGAATTGGGCCTTAAACGGAATTCATCGCACCGCCTCTTCCTGAATAGGCCTTGTCCTATGGACTCGTGCGACACAGTCTCGAATGGGAGAGTTCAATAAGAAACCAGTCGGTTCCTCTCCCGGTTATCTAGGCGGGTCAGGCCGGCAGCGCGGGCCAGGTCGAGTGCTTCCTCATATTCCTCTCCGGTTATCCGGCGGCCGAGCGACGAACGCGGCGGGATGTCCCCGCAGGGAAAGTACTGGTCCATGATATTGATGTAGGTGCGGGGCGAGATCTCGGCGGCTAGGAATCGCATCACTTCGTCTGTGCCGGCCAGGCCTTTGGGAAGGACGAGGTGGCGGACGAGAAGTCCGCGCCGGGCGATCCCCCGTTCGTCCAAGACGAGGTCTCCGACCTGGCGGTGCATCTCCTTGATAGCCGAACGCGCTACATCCGGGTAGTCGGTAGCTTCGCAGTACTCTTGGGCAGGCCCGGAGCGGGCGAACTTGAAATCCGGCATATAGATGTCGAAAATTCCGTCGAGAAGCTTCAGGGAGGCTACGGAGTCATATCCGCTCGAATTATAGACAAGGGGAATGCGAAGTCCCTGCTCGATCGCCCCCGGCAGGGCCTCGAGAATCTGGGGGACATAGTGAGTGGGGGTTACGAAATTGATGTTGTGGCAGCCCAGGTCCTGGAGTTCCATCATCATCTGGGCCAACCGGTCGAAGGCGACCTCCCGGCCTTCGCCGCGATGGCTGATTGAGTAGTTCTGACAAAACGAACAGCGGAGGTTGCAGTTGGTCAAAAAGATCGTCCCCGAGCCGTGGAGCCCGACAAGCGGCCGCTCTTCCCCGAAGTGTGGAGAGTAGGAGGAAACCTCAGGCATGCTGCCGGCCCGGCACGTCCCCAACTCCCCCTTGAGCCGGTTGACTCGGCAGCGGCGCGGGCACAGGGTGCAGCTTTCGAGAAGCGCAAAGGCCCTTTCGATTCTCTCCGGGAGCAGACCGGCGCGGTGGGCACCGAGGTAGGCGGCCTCGAAATCCCTGTTTATCATATCTTTTCTGACTATAGATTATACCAAGCCCGAGAAACCCAGGCGAACTGAATCCGAGATGTCTCCTCGCGATGGATACCCCGAATCTGGTAAGATAGAGCACTCGTCTCATGAAAAATCAGGCCTGCGATTCATCGGTGATCAAAGTTCCGCAGCTCGAGCGGATCCCCTTTCTCCAGCACGGGTTCGGCGATCTTGTATGGGGAGAGAAAGACCTTCGGAAGCTCGCGGATAGGCTGGATTTCAAACTCCTTTTCCTGAAGCAGGTGCACTCCGATGTCGTTCATTTCATCGACGAGGTGCCGGAGCGGAGGCTGCGGGGCGATGCCGCGGCTACACGCCTCCCCGGCCTTCTTCTGGTTATCAAGACGGCCGACTGCCTGCCGGTCGTTCTTGTGGAAGAAAAAAAGCGCGTAATCGCCGCCGTCCACTGCGGTTGGAAGGGGACGTCCCAGCGTGTCCTGGAGAAGGTCGTCCTGGGAATGAAAGAAGGCTACGGCGCCGATCCCGCGGCCATCCTGGCGGCCTTCGGCCCTTGCATCGGCGGCGCATGTTATGAAGTGGGGGAGGATGTCCGCCGGGCTTTCTCCGATTCCGACTTTCCCGCCTCCCTGTTTCGCCCGATCACCGGACGCAGCGGCAAATATCACTTCGACCTGCGCTCGGCCAACCGTCTTCAGCTTTTGAAGCTCAGCGTCAAAGCCAAAAACATCTTCTCCCTCGGCATCTGCACTCACTGCGATCCGAAGTATCCCTCCTACCGCCGCGACAGAGACGCCACCGGTCGGATGTTGTCTTTTATCGGCCTGACCTAACGCTAAACCCAATTTAAAAAACCGCCCGGCAGAACGCGTTTTTGTTCTGTTTCAAACATGGCTCGGGGGAGTCCCTCAGAAAGCCCTCCGCAGCGCAGCGGGCACGGTTCCTCTCGGCTTGCCGAGAGGAGAGCGGAGCGAGGACAGGGAGAGAATTTTTCTCGCCGGGAAAAATTCGCGTCTTTCGGAGGGACTCCCCCGAGCCATTGCTTTTTGGGGCCGATTTCTTTATCCTTTACCTACCATGGACAAACTTGTTTCCGATATCAGCATCCCCGAGTTTCCCCTTTTTAAAAAAGGAAAGGTTCGGGATGTCTACGATTTGGGCGACAAGCTTCTGATCGTGGCCACCGACCGGATCTCGGCCTTCGATTTCGTCCTTCCCTCCCTCATTCCCAACAAAGGGAAGATCCTGACCCAGCTCTCGAAGTTCTGGTTCGATTTCACCGCCTACATCTGCCCCAACCACGTCCTGACGGCGGAATTCAGCCAGTTCCCCCAGCCCCTTCAGAAATACAAGGACATCCTGGACAAGCGATCGATGCTGGTCAAGAAGACAAAAGTGGTGCCCGTGGAATGTGTAGTCCGGGGATACCTCGCCGGGTCGGGCTGGAAAGAGTACCAGGAAATGGGAAAGACAAGCGGCGCAAAGCTTCCGGCCGGGCTCAAAGAATCCGACCGCCTTCCGAATCCCATCTTCGCGCCCGCCACCAAGGCCGAAGAAGGGCACGACCTTAACATCTCCTTCAAGGAGATGAGAAAGATCATCGGAGACGACGAGCTGGGCCAAAAAATAAAGAAAACCAGCCTTAAGCTCTATCAAAAGGCTTCCCTCTACGCCTTGTCCAAGGGCATTATCATCGCCGACACCAAGTTCGAGTTCGGGCTGGACAAGGACGACCTCATCCTGGTCGACGAGATCTTCACGCCCGACTCCTCGCGCTTCTGGCCGCTTCAGCGCTACCAACCCGGCCAGTCCCAACCGAGCCTGGACAAGCAGTTCGTCCGGGACTATCTGTTGCGCAGCTCTTGGGACCGGAAGTCCGTGCCGCCGGCCCTGCCCCCGGACATCATCGAGCAGACCGTCAAGAGATACTTTGAGATATTCTCTCTTCTCTCCGGAAGGTCCGAGTTATGATGGATGGACGGGTCGACCTCCACATCCACTCCTCGAATTCGAGCGATGGAGATTTTCCGCCTTCCGAGCTCCTCCGGATGG
Organism: Candidatus Aminicenantota bacterium; assembly: GCA_017886205.1. Taxonomy (GTDB): domain Bacteria; phylum Acidobacteriota; class Aminicenantia; order Aminicenantales; family UBA8522; genus UBA8522. The sequence goes on from JAFNEO010000012.1 coordinate 204,857, forward strand.
CCAAGCAGAAAGGGCTCCGGGCGATCTCCATCTCCGATCACGATACGGTGGGGGCCTATCCGGAGGCGCTCGAGTGGAGCCACAGGCTCGGGGTCGAGCTCATCCCCAGCGTCGAGCTGACCACTCTTTTCGAAGGCCGGGAGTTCCACCTTCTGATGCCTTTTGTCAATTGGGAAAGCCGGGCCCTCCGGAGAATCCTGACCACGGTCACCGAGGCCCGGATGGAAGAGGCCAAAGAACGGGTGGCCAAGCTCCAGGGCCTGGGGTTCGACATCAGCTGGGATGAGGTGATCCTCCAGACAAGAGGCGGGCCGCCCCTCGGTGTGAGCATCGCCCAGATCCTGATCGCCAAAGGACGGAAGAAGAAGACCCCCGCCCTCCAGAAATACCATGAGGGTGCGAACCTCTTGTTTGCTCCCTACATTTTCTACAAAGACTATTTCCTCGAGGAGGGGCCCGCCTTCGTGCCCAAGCGGACGGTCAGCCTGATCGAAGTCCTGGAGGTCGTCTCCGGGGACGGCGCGGTCCCCGTCCTGGCACACCCGGGCGCCTATTTTGAGCGGGCCACCAGGGAGGACCTGGTTGTGCTCGAGGCGCGGGGCCTGGCCGGGCTGGAGGTGTACTCCTCCTATCATAAACCAGACCAGGTCCAATCCTACCGGGCCCTGGCCGAAGAACTGGACCTGGTAGCCACAGCCGGCTCTGACTTTCACGGCCGGATTAAACCCCAGGTCGTCTTCGGCCAACTCAAGGAAGGGACCTACGATATGGTCGAAGCATTGAAGAAAAGAAGGAGGCGGTGAATGATCAACAACTGGTTGGACATCGTCCTCCTGGTCATCATCGTAATCAGCTTCATCCTCGGCCTGATCAAAGGCCTCCTGAGGATGATCATCGGGATCGCGGCCGTTATCGCCGGGCTGGTCATCGCCGCGATCTACTACCGTCCCTTTTCCCGCGTCTTCAGCCGCCTGTTCGCCTCCGAGGTCTGGGCCCACCTTGTTGCCTTCGTCGTCATCTTCATCGCGGTCCTGATCGCGGGAGCCCTGATCTCTTTCCTCTTGTCTAAGGTGGTCAAAGGGCCGCTGCGATTTATCGACCGCGTTCTCGGCGGGGTGCTCGGGCTCGTCGAGGGCATCCTTATCTGCGGAGTTCTGGTCATCGCTCAGCTCGCTTTTCCCGTGGATAAGCAGGCGCTCCTGCGCTCATCCGTCGCGCCCTACTGCTATTGGCTGACCAAGGGTATGGTCCAGGTCATCCCGCGGGAACTCAAAGAGAAATTCAAGGCGACTTATAAAGAAATCGTTACCGTTCCGAGGGAACATGATGAAAAAATCTAGCTCGCTCACGATCCACCAGAAGCTCGAGACTCTCATCAAAGAGATGGTCGAAAAGGAGATCCAGTACAAGGACGCTCTAGACGAGTTTGAAAAGATCTTCATCGAGACGGCCTCGAAGAAATTCAGCGGGAATAAATCCAAGGTCGCCAAGGCCATCGGGATTCATCGCAACACCCTCCAGAGTAGGGCCAAGGCTCTAAGGATCAAAAAGATGATTTAGCACTCTCGTAACGAGATTGCTAAATTTCCCCAGTTTTCCTCTTGACAAAAACCTGCTCGTCTGCTAGAATTAGCACTCTCGAATCCAAATTGCTAAAAAAGGAGGTTTTTATGAAGGTTATGCCGCTCTATGACAGAGTTCTCCTCAAGAGGCTGGAGCTGAAGGAGGTGAAAAAGGGAGGTATCATCATCCCTGACACCGCCAAAGAGAAACCCCAGGAGGCTGAGGTCATCGCCGTCGGCAAGGGTCGCGTGAATGAGGACGGAAAAGTCGTTCCCCTCGAGGTCAAGAAGGGCGACCGCGTCCTGATCGGTAAGTACAGCGGCACCGAGGTCACGATCGACGGTGTCGAGCACATCATCCTTCGCGAAGAAGAGATCTTGGCGAAGCTCGACTGATCGAGGAGAAAGGAGACAACATGGCAAAACAAATCACAACCGGTGAAAATGCAAGGCAGTCCCTCCTCAAAGGCGTCAACATCCTGAGCAATCTGGTGAAGGCGACGCTGGGACCGCGAGGGAAGAACATCATCCTGGAGAAAAAATTCGGTTCGCCGACCAGCACCAAGGACGGCGTCACCGTGGCCAAAGAGGTCGAGCTCAAGGATCCGTGGGAGAACATGGGCGCCCAGCTGGTGAAGGAAGTAGCGTCCAAGACGTCGGACGTCGCCGGCGACGGCACGACCACAGCGACCGTGCTGGCCCAGGCGGTCTACGCCGAGGGCATGAAGTACGTCACCTCCGGCGCCAACCCGATGCTCCTCAAGAAGGGCATCGACAAGGCTGTCGAGACCGTGGTCGGTGAGCTCAAGAAGTTCAGCCGCGACGTCAGCGGCGAGATGATCGCCCAGGTCGGCGCCATCTCCGCCAACAACGACGAGTCCATCGGCAAGATCATCGCCGAGGCCATGGACAAGGTCGGCAAAGACGGCGTCATCACCGTCGAGGANNTGCAGTTCGACCGCGGCTATCTCTCACCCTATTTCATCACCGACCCCGAGCGGATGGAGGTCGTCCTGGAGAACCCGGTCATCCTTCTTCACGAGAAGAAAATCTCGAACCTTAAGGACTTCCTGCCCCTGCTCGAGAACGTGGCCCGGGGGGGACGTCCCTTCCTGGTCATCGCCGAGGAAGTCGAGGGCGAAGCCCTGGCGACACTGGTCGTCAACAAGCTCAAGGGCACGCTCGTCAGCGCGGCCGTCAAGGCGCCCGGTTTCGGAGACCGCCGCAAGGCCATGCTCGAGGACATCGGCGTCCTGACCGGCGGCCGGGTCATCACCGAAGACATCGGCGTCAAGCTCGAGACCGTCGGGCTCGACTGGCTGGGTGAGGCCCAGAAGGTCGTCATCGACAAGGACAACACCACGATCGTCGAGGGCAAAGGCAAGGCAACAGAGATTCAGGCCCGGATCAAGCAGATCCGCACCCAGATCGACGAAACGACGTCCGATTATGATCGCGAGAAGCTCCAGGAACGGCTGGCCAAGCTGGTCGGCGGCGTGGCTCTGATCAAGGTCGGCGCGGCCACCGAGACCGAGCTCAAAGAGAAAAAGGCCCGCGTCGAAGACGCCATGCACGCCACCAAGGCGGCAGTCGAGGAAGGCATTCTTCCCGGCGGTGGCGTGGCCCTGCTGCGCTGCCAGAAAGGGCTGGAAGGCCTGAAGGCCGAGGGCGACATGCAGATCGGCGTCAACATCGTCAAGAGGGCGCTGGAAGAGCCGATCCGGCAGATCGCCAACAACGCCGGCCAGGAAGGCTCCATCGTCGTCGAGAAAGTCAAGGAGATGAAGCAGGACATGGGGTTCAACGCCCTCACCGAGAAGTACGAAGACATGATCAAGAGCGGGATTCTCGACCCGACCAAGGTTGTGCGGATCGCCCTGCAGAATGCGGCCAGCATCGCCGGGCTACTGCTCACGACTGAGGGCCTGGTGGCCGAACTCCCCGAAGAGGAGAAGACATCCAGGTACCCCACTCCGCCCGGCGGCGACATGTACTGAGCTAAGGGCACACTCTCGTAGAATTTTCTTAGGGAGCGGCTTTCCGCCGCTCCCTTTTTTTTATACAATGGTGCGGGATGCTCAAGTTCTTCGACCGCTACCTGCTCAAGGAAATCATCCCTCCCTTTTTTATCGGCCTGCTCATCTATTCATTCGTCTTGCTGATGAACCAGGTCTTCCTTCTCTCCGAGCTCTTCATCGCCAGAGGGGTCTCCTTCACGGCCGTGGCCCTCGTCTTTATTTACATCATCCCGGCCGTCCTGGCCTTCGCCGTTCCCATGTCCATCCTCATGGGCATCCTGGCCGGGCTGAGCCGCCTGTCCTCGGATTCCGAGATCGTCGCCTTCCGGACCCTAGGCATCCGCAACTCCCGTCTCCTCTGGCCGGTTTTTGTCTTCGCTTTCGCCGGGTGGCTGTTCACGTCGGGCCTGACTCTTTACCTGGCGCCCAGGGCGAACTACAAGTGGGTCCAGACGCTGACCCGGTCAGTCCTGTCCAAGGTCCAGTTCAAGATCAACCCCCGCGAGTTCAATGAGTCCATCCCCCAGACCGTTCTTTTCATCCAGGACATCACCTCGGACAACCGCTGGGAGAACATCTTCGCCTACCTCTCTCAGGATACCGCCGAGCCGCGGGCGATCTTCGCCCGGACGGGCCGGCTCAATTTTTACCCAGAAGCCAAGAGGGCGACACTGGAGCTCTTCGACGGGGCCATCCATACGGTTCCACTGGCCGAGCCCGAACGGTACCGCATCACCCTCTTCGACCGGATCGAAGAAGAGATCAACGTCGAAAGCTTGTTCGCCCAGTTCTCCAGCGAAAAACGGGTGAGGGAGAAGGATATCGGAGAGCTGATGCGGAGCGTCGAGAGAATCCACGGGGAGCGGATAAAACTCGAAGCGGACCGGGGGCGCCTCGCTCCTGCCCCGCGCGCCGGGACAGACGCCGAGGTCCGCCGGAAAGAGGTCGAATTCGGGCTCCGCCAGAAAGCCAGGGAATGGCGTTCCCATTGGGTCGAGATTCACAAGAAGTTTGCCCTTCCTGTTGTCTGCTTCATCTTTGTTTTAGTGGGCATCCCTTTGGGGATTTCGACGAAGAAAGGCGGCCGCACCAGCGGGTTCACGATCAGCCTGGGCATCATATTGGTGTACTATGTGCTGATCACCGCCGGCGAGAAAAACGCCATGGAGGGCCGCATCTCGCCCTTCCTGGGCATGTGGGGGCCCAACGTCCTGTTTCTACTGGCCGGGCTCTATCTCTTCATCCGGTCATCCCGGGAATCCCGGCTCTTTACGGTCTTTTCCCGCCGGGGCCAAAAGAGGAAGGTGAGAACCGTGATCATCCGAGTGGGCGTCCCTTCCCGCGTTCGGAGATGGGCGGCCGGGATCCGGCCGCGGTTCTCCCTCCGGTTCCCCAACACCCTCGACCGCTACATCATGCGTAAATACCTGGCCATCTTCCTGCTCGTTTTCCTAGCCCTGCTCCTCATCTCGGTGATCGTCACCTTCTTCGAGCGCATCGACAACATCTATGAGCACAACAAGTCTCTCTCACTGCTCTTCCGTTACATCCAATATCGCGTCCCGGAATTCATGAACTACATCCTCCCCGTCACCGTCCTGGCCACCGCCCTGCTGACGCTCGGGCTGCTGACCAAATCGAACGAGATCACGGCCATGAAGGCCTGCGGGCTGAGCATCTACCGGCTCGTCCTCTCGCTCGTCGTCACCGCTGGCCTGGTCAGCCTGTTTTCCTTTGCCCTCCAGGAACGGCTGGTGCCCTCGGCCAACAAGAAAGCCGAGGAGGTCTGGAACCGGATCAACGACATCCCCCCCCGAAGCTACAGCTTTCTCGACCGCCGCTGGGTCCTGAGTAGAAACAAGGGCCGGATCTACCATTATAGCTATTTCGAGCCGGCGACCGGGGCGTTCAGCCAGCTCTCTGTTTTTGAAATCGACCCATCATCCTGGTCGCTCATCAGACGGCTCTACGCCGAGAAAGGCCGTCTCGAGGGCAACCTGCTGATCTTAAGCCACGGCTGGTCCCGGAGCTTCCCCGGCGAGCTCCAGACCCGCTTCGAGGTTTTCCAAGGAATGGACCTTCGGCTGGCCGAGGATCCGGGCTATTTCGTCAAGGAGGTCAAGGAGCCTTCCCTGATGAGCTTCGGCGAGCTCAAGAGGTACACAGCCGAAGTCGAGGGGATGGGCTTCGAGACGACACGTTTCAAAGTCGACCTGAGCTCCAAAATCTCCTTCCCCTTTGTCTCCCTGGTCATGACGCTCCTGGCCATTCCCTTTGCCTTTTCCATGGGGAAGCGCGGCGCCCTGGTCGGCCTGGGGCTGAGCATCGTCATCGCCATGCTTTACTGGGGAGCGCTGGGAGTTTTCCGGAGCCTGGGCTACGTGAATTTTCTGAGCCCGTTCCTCGCCTCGTGGGGGCCCAACCTCATCTTCGGGCCTCTCGGCCTCTACCTGCTTTTCCGCCAGCGCACCTAAGTGGCTCGGGGGAGTCCCTCCGAAAGACGCGAATTTTTCCCAGCGAGAAAAATCCGCTCCCTGTCCTCGCTCCGCTCTCCTCTCGGCCGGCCGAGAGGAACCATGCCCGCTACGCTGCGGAGGGCTTTCTGAGGGACTCCCCCTCGCCTTGAGTAAGAGTTAAGAACCACGACCGTTTGCCTCTGCGGCGATTCTCCATTTTCCCAAAGGAGAGGGACACATGGTGAGAAGTCCGTATGAGCGACGAGCGGGCAGGCTTGAAGTCTACCCAGACATCGGGAGTATAGCTGGAGCGGACATCGAGGGAAAGGCGTGAAAAACCTGAGTGGGAGCGAAGATATGCTCCCGATGTCCTACATCTTATATTTGCCGAAGTCGTCGGGCTTGAGGTTCTCCAGCCACTGGCGCAGCCTTTCCGAGTCCTCCCAGTTCTGGTCGAACTTGAGGCTCTGGGCGCGCTGGACGACCTCGTCCTCGACGAAAATGGGGGAATTCGTGCGCAGGGCGAGGGCGATAGCGTCGGAGGGGCGGGAATCGATCAGCACCGGCTGTTCCCTGTAGCGACAGTGGATCAGGGCATAGAAGGTGTTGTTGCGGACGTCGTTGACGACGATCTTCTCCACCGCCACCTCGAGCTTCTCCAGGAAGCTCTTGAGCAGGTCGTGGGTCATCGGTCGGGGTGTAGGGATGTTTTCGATGGTCAGGGCGATGGCGTTGGCCTCGAAGACCCCGATCCAGATGGGCAGGATCCGGTCGGTTTGAGGGTCCTCCAGGACGATGATGGGCATCTTGGAGATCGGGTCGACCACCAGGCCCTTGATCTTCATCTGAATTTCCATCGCCTTCTCCTTGATAAATCTACTATAAGTTTCCGGAGGGGGGATGTCAAGGAAAGGCTCAGGCTGGCCCTCGCCTTGGGAGAGTGAAAATTAAAACAGAGTGAGTTGGCCGGAGGACTTCTCTTCGGGCAGCTCTTTCGCGAAGAGGCTGATCCGGCCGTAATCGCCGTCGTGGCCGGGGATAATTTTGACCGCCCCCTTTCTCATCCGGTCGATCCCCTGGCCGACGCGCTCCATCTGGATATGGGCGAAATCCGAAGCCGAGACTTCGGTCAGGACCCTGTGTTCGTCTCCGAACTCCCGGATCAGCCGGAAGTAGATGTCCCAGACGGTCTGGCATTCCGGCGTCTTCTCGACAGCCTGGGCGATGATTTCGTTGAGCGGGATGAGGTTTTTGTAGGGGACCTTGGCCGGCGGCCGCAGGCCTTCCTCCCGGTCCGCCAGTTCCTCCACGCGGTGCATGACGCCGATGGTCAGTTTCTTCCCGCACTTGGGGCAGAGGTCCTTGTGGAGGAGGGACTCCTTGGGGGAGAAAACGACGCCGCATTTGCGGTGGCCGTCGTAGTGATATTTTCCCTCTTCCGGAAAGAACTCGATGGTCCGGAGGAACTTATCGGGGTTCCGGGTCCTCATGGCCTCGACGAGCCCCTTGAAGCTGTACTCGGTGTCGAAGACGTTGGCCTCGCGGCCCAGCCGGGAGGGGGAGTGAGCATCGGAGTTGGAGACGAGCGCATACTTATCGAGAGCGGTGAGCCGCCAATTCATCGGAGGGTCGGAGGATAGCCCCGTCTCCAGGGCAAAAATGAAAGGCGTCATCTCTTCGAAGCATTCCTCGATGGCGTCGAATCCCGAGTTCGACCCGAAGAGCGAGAACCAGGGCGTCCAGATGTGCGAGGGGATGACGACGCAGCGTGGACAGAGTTCGGCCACGATGCGGACGAAATGCCTGGCGTCCAGGCCGAGGATGGGGCGGCCGTCCGAGCGCAGGTTGCCCAGCCCGGAGAGTCGGCCGTTGATCTTCTCTACGGATTCGAAGTCCGGCGCCAGAAGCAGGAGGTGCACCTTCCGGACCTTGCCCTTCTTGGAGTAGATGAAGCTGATCTCGGTCGAGAGGACGAAATGGACGTCGTCGGGTCGGACAGAGATATTCTTGAGATAGCCGTTGACGGGAGGGAGGATGTTTTTCAAGCGGAAGAATCCGTTTCCCACCGGCTCCAGTTTCTCCTTGGTCAGGAAGAACCACTCCGGATGGGTGAAATCGCTGGAGGCGACGAGCGAGAGGCCTTTGATCTTGGCCCAGTAAGCGATGTTGTCGAAGGTCATGTCCCGGGAGGTGGCCCGGCTGAACTTGGAATGTATGTGAAGGTCGGCGATGAATCGCATGATGAGGAAGGCTTGAGTGTAATGAATAAAAAAACGGAATGCAAGGGTGAATTTATATTCAGCGGGCGCGGGCGAGTTCCTGGCCTTTGCGGGCATACTCCGCTGCCCGCTGCGCGTTTCCCAGCCGGTCGTAGAGGTCGGCGAGCAGAAAGTAACCCAGGGGCAGGTCCTTGGGGTCCGGCCGGAGCTCGATGCCTCGGTTGGTCAAGCGGATGGCTTCCTCGAAATCCTGGCCGCGATTGAGATAAAGACGCGCCAGGTAGAAATAGCTCAGGGGGAAGTCCGGGTTGATTTGCATGGTCAGCCGGAGATATCTCTCCTCGTCGTCCACCTGTCCCATCATCCGGCAGAGGCGAGCGAGGTTGAAGCTGGCCTTGAAGTGGTATGGCGAGAGCGCGAGCTCCCTCCGGTAGGCCTCGGCCGCCTCCTGGCTCTTCCCTTGCTTCTCCAGGAACTCGGCCCGGTTGTAGTTGAGGTTGATGAGATTCGGGCTGATGGCCATGGCGGAAGCCAGGTGCTTTTCGGCTGAGGGGAGGTCATCGCGGAGGATAAAAACGGCGGCCATCGCGTTGTGGGAGGCGGCCGAGTCGCTGTTGAAGGACAGGCACTCGTCATAATACTTGAGGGCGTCGTCATATTTTTTCTGGAGGAAGGTGAGAGTGCCCAGAAGAAAGTAGAGCTGCGGGTCGGAGAACCCTTTTTTCAGGTATTCGATGACGAAGGCCTCGCCCTCGCCCGGCCGTCCCATGTTCAGATAGGAATTGGCGATGTTCATGACGCAGAAGGTGTCATCCGGCTTCCGCGCCAGGGCCTGCTCGAAATAGGAGATGGCCTCTTTGAATTTCCGCGCCTTGAAAAGGATGTTCCCGATCGAAAAGTAGGCGTCGCTGATCTCCGGGTCTGTGGCGATGATGCTCTGGATGATGGCGATGGCCGCATCGGCCTGCCCATCCATGCCCATCTCCCGGGCCCGGGAGAGCTCGTTGAAGACGACGATCTTCTCTTTCGGGTTGGCCAGCGTCTTCCCCTCAAGCTTCTTGGAGTCGGTGAAGGATCCGATGTAGCCGAGGGCGGCCAGTTTTTCTCGTGTCTCCGGGTCGATTTTGCGGAAGTCGAGTTCGTGGGCGTTCTGGCTGTGCTTCCCGATGAATTTGGCAGCGGCCGCGTCGAGTCGGGCCAAAACATCTGTTTCTACCGAGGCCAGGTCCCTCGTCTCGTCGGCATCCGAGGTCAGGTCGTAGAGCTCCTTTTGGGGGGCAATGATCAGCTTGTACCTCTTGTTCTGGAACCCGCGGAGCTCCGACCAGCCGTAGTGGAAGCGCGGATAATAGGTCTCCGAATAGGCATACCGGTCCGGGTCTTCCGCCGGCCGGAAGAAGAAAGGCACCAGGCTTTCTCCCTGGACCTGGGGTGGCACAGGGAGGCCGGCCATCTCGAGCACGGTCGGCATGACGTCGACGAGCGAGACCACGGCCGGCGCGGAGAGCCCCTTAAACCTGGAGATGGGCGTAACGAAAATAAGGGGAACGTGAAGGGCCTCTTGGTAGATGAAGAAGCCGTGGGTGGCTTCTCGGTGTTCGCCCAGGCTTTCGCCGTGGTCGCCGGCAATGACCAGGAAAGAGCGCTCGATCAGGTCGTTCTCTTGGAGAAACCGGCCGAGCCGGGCCAGTTGAGAATCGACGAAGGCGATTTCCCCCAGGTAGGGATTCTTGGCGTATTTCTCGGCAAAGGGCGGCGGCGGCTCGTAGGGCGTGTGCGGGTCGTAGAGGTGGATCCAGGTGAAAAACTTCGAACCCTTGTTTTCCCCGAGCCACCTGAGCGCCTCGTCCATGACCTCGTTGGCCGGACGCTGAACCGTTCCCAGCGATATCTTCTCGAACTTGCTGAGGTCGAACCGGTCGTAATAGTAGTCGAAGCCCTGGTTGAGGCCCCACTTGGAGTCGAGGACGTAGGCGCCTATAAACGCGGCCGTGGCATACCCGCTGCCCTTGAAGACTTCGGCCATTGTAGTCAGCTCTTCCGGCAGGATGAACCCGCCGTTGTCCCGGACGCCGTGAAAGAAGGGCTGAGTGCCGGTGAAAATAGAGGAATGCGAGGGGAGTGTCAGCGGGGTTTGAGCGATACAGTTCTCGAACTTGACGCCGCGGGCGGCAAAGCCGTCGATCACCGGCGTCTCGATCCGGGAGAAACCGTAGCAGCCGATCCGGTCGGCCCGAGTCGTGTCCAGCGTCACGAGGATGACGTTGAAATCTTTTTCACCCCTAAGGCCGGCGAACCCCGGACGCGTCTGCCGGATCAAGAGGACGGTGAGCGAGACGGCGATCAGGATGATGATCCCGCCGCCGGCCAGGGCCAGGCGTCTTTTATGCTTCAACATGCACTCTCATTTTAGCACGAAATCGCACGCCGGCGTCACTGCAAACGGCACGGAAAAAAAAGGGGACGGTTCCCTTCCGGAACCGTCCCCCGGTGCGACAGCAGGTGCTCGAACTAGAACATCAACCGGATGCCGACCCGGAACTGGCGCGGGGTAACAATATCGTAGAGCACGTGGCCCTGCGTGGAAGCATAGTCGCCGGGGACATAGTCATAGCCGATGCTGCTCGCCCAGTTGGTGATGGTGTCGGCGTTCAAGATGTTGAACGCGTCCAGGATCACGCCCAGACGGTATCTCTTGGCCAGGTTGAAGGTTTTCTCCAGCCGGATATCCAAGATGCTGGCCATATCAAAGTGGTTGGAGCCGCGCGGCTCGGCGTAGAAAGTGACCCGGCCCTGGTTGAGGTAGTCGGTGCGATAGCGGGTCGTCCAGGCGTTTCCCGTGATGGCCCGGAAGTAGGCATTGAAGCTGATGTCGAACGGCAGGACGTAGGTGCCTTGGATCTTGAGCATGTGTGTCGGGTCGTAGGTGGAATGGCCTTCAGCGTTAATCCAGTAGTTCGGGTCAGCGGTCGTCAGGCCGTCCCGGCCGCTCATGCCCAGGTCGTGGCCGAACTCGTTATCGATCGTGCCCGTTGCCTTGGCGTAGACATAAGAAAGGAGCATCTGCCAGCGGTTGGAAAATCGCTTGTTGAATAGGAATTCGACGCCCCAGTACTTGCGGTAGGGATCGACAGAGATCCAGGGCTGACCCTTGGCGATGTTGGCGATGATGTATTCGGTCAGGCCGACCGTGTCCTCGCTCTGTTGAAAGATCTGGTAGGTTTTGTTGAGCTCGGGCACCATGACATCATAGGGCTCGAAGTCTGACTTGAGGTTGTAGAGCCCGACGATGTTTTTCCAGGCCCGGTTGATGTAGGTGATGCCGACCGAGGCGTCCTTGAAGAGTTCCCGCTCGATGCCGACCGTGAATTGATTCATGTAGGGGTGCTTGATGCCGTCCGCTATTTTGTACTTGTCTTCGGGGACGATACGGTAATCCTCGACATAAGCCGCGCCGTCCCATTTGTAAGCGATGAAATCGCTGAAGGCCGAGGAAGGGTTGAGGTTGGAAAAGTAGCTCGAAAGCATGGCCTCGGTGAACTGCCCCCAATGGGCTTTGAGCACAGTTGTCTTATCGCCGAGGAGGTCGAAGGTAAAGCCGAGCCGGGGAGCCAGGCGGAACGTGTTGAAAACCACGCCGTCGATATCCTTAACTGTCCCCCAGTTCTGGCTCAGACGGACGCCGGCGCTGAGGTTGAGCCGCGGTGTGATCTGCCAGGAGTCCTGCAGAAAGCCCTCCAGCCTCGTGTAATAGGAATTGGTGTCGTAGCCTTCGTACTGGTAGGCAAGGTAGGGTTCGCCCTGCGCATAATCGATGTAGTAGGTGTGATTGGCCCCGGTGTAGCCTAAGCGGTTCCGGACGTAAGAGCGCTCGGCCTCTGCGCCAAATTTAAAGTCATGGTCGCCGGCGATGAAGTCCTCGACATAATGGGTGTAGCTGGCGTTGACCTGGAAACGGTTGCGGTCGTAATAGCCGTAATGATAAGCGTTGTCCACCCATTTGTTCTGGTCCAGCAGAAAACGGGCCGGGCTGTCCATGCCCATTTCGGGGTCAAGGTAATAATAGCCCCAGAAGAAGGCCGCCTTCAGGTCAAAGAATGACTTGGAGCCGAGGACGTGGGTCAGGGTGAAATTCCCGACCACCTCGGGAGACGTCTGGGTCAACGTGGTGTTTGGGCTCAATTCGGCGTGATCGAACCCAAAGACCGAACGGTTGATCCCGTTGTAAGCGTCTACCTCGACCGAGGCGGTCAAGTTCGTGCTCGGCGAAACCTGGGAGGTCAACTTGAAGAAGCTGTGCGGCTCCTTGTAGTCGAGCGCTTCCGCGAAGCCCGTTGGATAGGTCTTATCGCGATACCACTGGAGGCCGACATAGAACCACAGCTTGTCTTTCATGATAGGACCGCCGAGATGGCCGCTGGCATCGAGCAGCTCTTGGAGGGGCGAAGTCATATCCGGGAAATCTTTTACGTAGGCGCTGTTGTTGTCGGTCTGCCAGAAACCGTTGGGCCAGGCGTCCTTCTTCCCCTGGAAATCGAGCTCGAAATGCCCGGACAACTGGTTTCCCCCGGACTTGGTCACAATGTTGAAGATGACGCCGGTGAAGTTCCCGTATTCGGCGGGAAGGCCGATGCCCATGACCTTGGCTTCCTCGATAATGTTGTGATCGAGGAAAACCCAGGCCGATCCGGCCTCGGGGTCGGCGACGTTGACCCCGTCCATGGAGTAGGCGATCCCGGTGTTCGACGAGGCGCCGTAGGCCACGTTGTCAGTCGAGACCCCGGGCGCCAGCGTGACGATATCCGCGGTGAACTGGCTGTAGGGGATGTTCCGCAGGATCTCGCTGGAGAGCGTGACCGAGGCGGTTTCCGTGGATTTGACGTCCACCGTGGGCGCTTTGGCAACGACGGTTATCTCTTCCTTGATCGCGCTCTGCTCCATGGTGATGTCGACCGCTAGCTGGGTGGTCGTGGTCAGCCGGATGTTCTCGCGGACGACTGTCTTGAAGCCGTCGAGCTCGGCCTTGACCGTGTATTCTCCCGGCGGGAGAGCCGGAAACCGGTAGGCGCCGTCGGCCTCCGTAACAGCGGTCCGGGTGCCCATCAGGTTCGGGCCAGACACGCTGACCGTGACTCCGGGGAGCGGCGATCCCTGCTGGTCCATGACCGCACCGCTGATGGCTCCGGTCTCCTTGGACTGGGAGAAGGCTAGCGAAGAAAAGATGAACAAGAAAGCGAGAAAGGCGAACAGAATTGACTTCTTCATCCAGACCTCCTTTTTAAGTGAAGTGGCCAGAAACGACCTGTCCCGATCGCCCCTTGATGTCTCTTTTTCGTTTGTCACCGGTCCGTACCTCCAAAGAGTTTTATCGTATGCCCAAATAATTTGCACCTTTCGTGCCAATCGACGATCGTCCTTTGCGCTTGGTTTGATTTTCCCCTTATTAGGACGGGAAACCAGCGACGGCCAACATGATGGGATGTGAAATTTCTAAGGTTAGGCGTAAAGTTGTTTTACGGTTAGAGGAAAATTGAAACGCAACCGGTCTTGTGGTAATTTGAAAAGACGAGGATGTTGATGAATAAAACTCTCCTCTTGATGTTTCTTGTCCTGGTCTTGGCCCAGCCTTTTTATTCCCAGAACCAGTTCCCGCCGCGCCACCGGGAATGGCTCGAGGACGTCTCGCCCATCATCACCCGGACGGAGCGGGAGATCTTCACCAAGCTGAAAACCGACGCCGACCGGGACAAATTCATCCGCTTCTTTTGGCGGCAGCGCGATCCCTACCCCGACACAACCGAGAACGAATTCTATAAGGAATATATGGAACGGGTGCGCTTCGCCGACCAGAACTTCGGCCGGGAATCTTCGAAGCGCGGCAGCCAGACCGAACGCGGCTATTTCTATCTTCTCCTCGGGAAACCTCTGGAAAGGCAGTTCTTTACCACGCTGTCTCAAGTCTGGCCGGCCGAACTCTGGTTTTATCAGGGGGAGGTGGAATACGGCCTTCCCCCGTATTTTTATCTGGTCTTTTACCAGCCCCAGGGAATCGGAGAATATCGTCTCTATTCTCCCGGTGTCGAAGGGCCGGAAAAACTGATCGTTCCCTCCATGGCGTCCCGAGCACTGACCCGCGCCCGGGCCTACCAAACCCTCAAGGAGATTTCTTCCGAGCTGGCCGGGGCTTCGCTGAGCTATCTTCCCGGCGAGCAGCGGCTGGAGGCGGGCGCTTTTTCTTCAACCAGCATCATCGCCAGCATCCACGCCGTTCCTGAGAAGAAGTTCTCCGACGCCTACGCCCGATCTTACCTCAGCTATAAAGACCATGTAGAGACCGAATACACGGACAATTTCATGGACAGCAGCTTCACCTGCAAGGTCTTCCAACACAGCGGTCAGTCCTTCATCCACTGGGCCCTCGAGCCCAAGAAAATCAATTTCGTCGACCGCGGCGGGCGCTTCCAGGCGTCCTTCGAGCTCGTTCTGAGGCTCGAAGACGGGCAGGGAAATCCGGTCTTGGAAAAGACCGAGGAGATCCCATTGACCGTGACGCCCGAACAGTACAAGGCTCACGAGCGCCGCCTCTTCGCCTTCCAGGATATCCTTCCGGTGATTCCCGGGCGCTTCAGGCTCTTCGGCCTGCTCAAGAACAAGTCGGCCCAGGATTTCACTTCTTTTAGCGCTGCGATCGAGGTGCCCGAGGCAGGGCCCGGGATCCGGCCGAGTCCCCTGGTCCTCTACCACAGTCGGGAGCAACTGGGCGAACGGGCATCCGGAGTCCTGCAGGCGTTCACCTTCGGCGGGGTCCATTATCTCGTCAACGCTCGGAACGAGTTCCCGCTCCAGTCCGAGATGGGAGCCTTTATCCAGATGTTCTCGGCCGGCAAGGTCAACCTCCCGGCTCAGTCGGCGGTCGTCCTGGAGGTCCGGGAGGCCGATTCCCAGGTGACCGCTATCAGCCAGAGAAAAGCTCTCTCCGAGGTCCAGACCGAGGACGGGGAAGGTCTAGATACTGGGACGTTCTCTCTTGCGGCGCTCAAACCCGGTTACTATTCTGCGGAACTTTCTCTCATTGACGAAAAAGGGCAGATGGTGCTGACGGCCAGGGAAAACTTCGTCCTCCTTTCCCAGGCCGCTCCGGTCCTGCCTTGGGTCTATGCCAAGGGAAACCGGGCTTTCCCGAATTCCCAGGACCTCGCTTCACTCAGCACCGAATATTTCCTAACCCGCCAGTACGAGAAAGCCCTGACGCTGGCCGAGCGCGCCCTCAAGCTCAGAGATGACGCCACTACGCGGCTTCTCCTCGGCAATGTGCTGTATGCGATCGGGCGGTACCAGGATTCTCTGGACGTCCTGAAGCCGGCTGAGGCCGGCGGGCTGTCGCGCGAGGCGGCCAAGGTCATGGCGGCCGACTACGCTGCGCTCAAGGATTGGACTTCGGCCCTGGCCTATCTCGACAAGCTCCTTGCCGAGGCGACCGAAGTGAGCGTCCTGAATCTGGCAGGAGAGTGCCATCTCAACCTCGGCCGTCCTGACCAGGCGTTACCCCTTCTCCAGAAGTCGCTCCAGATCGACGCCAACCAGCCCGCCGTCAAAGCGCTCCTCGAAAAAGCCCGGGCGGGGATCAAGTGAAAGGAGGGCCGAGATGGTATCGAAAAAATTAGCCTTATTGTTCGTCCTGGTGTTGATGGCCGCTTCGGGATGGGCCCAGTATCAAGGCCGGATCGAAGGCAAGGTCATGGACGTTGCCGGAAACCCGCTGGACCGAGTGGAGGTATCGATCGTCTCGTCGAAACTGGGTTCGCAGAAATTCGACCTCAAGACCGGCCGGGAAGGTCGGTTCACCCAGATCGGTCTCTCGCCGGGCTTCTACATGCTCAGTTTTAAGATAGAAGGGTTCGCGCCGCGCTCGATCGAAGTCAAGGTCAACATTGCCGAGGCGACCACGCTAGAAGTCAGACTGGAGGCCGCGGGTGCTGAGGCATTGCGGACGATGTCGGAATCGGACAAGCTCTTCCTCCAGGGCAACAGGCTTTACGCCGGAAACAAGTTTGCCGAGGCGGCTGCTTCCTATGAGGAAGCGATCAAGCTCAGTCCGACTCAGTGGGCCTATCATTTCAACCTCGGCCTGGCCTACAAGAAGATGGAAAAGGGCGAAGAGGCAAGGGCGGTCTTCGCCAGAGCCTTGGAGCTCAACCCCGGGAGCTACAGCGCCAGCAAAGAGCTGGCGGAGAGCCTGGCCAAAGCCGGGAACTACGAGGAAGCCAAGACGCTCTATCGGAAGGCGCTGGAGATCAGCGCCGACGAACCGGATGTCTTCTACAACCTGGGTCTTTGCCAGGTCAGCACGGGAGAGGGCGAGGCGGCGCTCGACTCTTTCACCAAGTGCATTGCCCTTAAACCGGATTATGCCGACGCCTATTACCAGGTGGGGACTCTCTATATCGGGCAAAACAAAGTCAAGGAGGCCGTGGAGAATCTGGAAAAGTTCCTCGCGCTCGCCCCCGGCCACGAGAAGGCCGGCGTGGCCAAGCAGCTTCTGGATTACCTCAAGAAACAGGTCGAGATGAGCTGAGCCCGGGGGTATTTCTATTTCACCGTGAGCTCGACCGTCTTGACTCCCGTGTACTGAGAAATCTTGTCGAGGATGTTGATAACCAGCGTGTAGCTCCCGGCCGGGAGGTCGCGCTGCTCAGTCCGCTCCGGCTCTTCTCCTTTCTTGATTCTGACCGTCTGTTTCATCGGCAGCGGCTGGCTGATCAAGGGGGAGTTGTATGTCTGCGCAGACCACTTAATGGAGGATTGCTCTCCCTGCTTGATCTCGAAGTTGATCTCGATATCATACTGCTGGGATTGGTTGGGCTGGGCGCCGAAGATGAAGAAGAAGATGTCCAGGTTTTCGCCCGGCTGGAAGACCTTCTCGATGTTGGGGACGATCTTGAGGACGGAGTAGGTGAAGAGCCCCCTGTGGAAGATCGTGCGTTGCTCCACTGCCTCCATCTGGTCCATCTGCTTGACAAAGAAGATGGGGGTAGTGTCTAGGGTCTTTGTGAACTGGGAGGGGTCGGGGATAGTAAACTCATGGTAGGCGATCCCCATTTGTTGAAGGTCAACGGAGGTCACGGCGGCGGCCAGGAGATAGTGCCCGAAAGGCAGCGGATAGCCGACGCTGTAGACGTCCTCTTTCTCGGGATCAAACTCGGCGGTCGGCACTTGGATGTTGGCCGGAACATAGACCTCCTTGAAGACCTCGGGCTCACCCGCGTCGTTCAGGCGGTTAAACTGGAGGAAGACGCTGAAGCTGGCCTGCTGTTTCTCGACGGCTTCCTGAGCCGGGGTTTCCTGCGGGCCTTTTTTCTCGGCTTTGGCCTCGGCCGGAACGGCTGTAACCGGCGCAAAGCGGAGGGCCGAGTTCTTGATGTTCATCAAGAAGACGACTTGAAAATTCTCTCTGGCCGGAAGATAGAGGCTCTGGAAGATTTTGACCGGGATATCCTGTCGTCCCTGCCGGTCGGCCAGCCCTTCCTGAATGGCCGACTTCACTTCCTTGGGGATAAAGACTTTCTCTTGCTGCTTGGCCTGTTCTTTTTTCTTGTCCTTTTGCTGGGCCGCAACGCTCAGGCTTGCCGTCAGGCTGAGCACCAGAGCGATGAGAAGAATAGGGACGATGATTCCTTTCGCTTTCATGATTCCTCCTCTGGAAAGCGCCTTGCTATCCGCCATAAAAAACATGCAAAAAGCATGCCAATTATTATGGAATAAGACGATTGATTAATATAGCAGAATTTTATTTTTTTGCAAGTAGAGGCTCGGGCCAATTGGCTCCAAACCACGCCGCTTTTGTCCCGGCGAGCCAAAAGCGGCTCGCTTTCGGGCTGCGCTCTCTCCTCCTCCGGAGGAGATCCGTGCCCGCTGCGCCCTCAAACGGGTTTGTCGCCAACAGTCCCTCGCCTTGGCGATACGAAGAGGAGAGAAACCATGCCCGCTCCGACCTTTTCCCGAAACGCCTACATATTTTGGCCCCTCCTAATTCGCTAGGAGGGGTAGGGGAGGTTAATGAGGTTCAGAAAGAGTTTTAGAGGCGTTTCGGGAAGAATACTTATGCCGAAACGCCTACATATTTTGGCCCCTCATAATTCAATAGGAGGGGTAGGGGTGGTTAATGCCATTCAGTCAGAGTCTTGGGGGCGTTTCGGATCGGGTTCCTTACCTGAATCCTTCGCCTAGGCAAAAGAAGAGATGCCCGCTGCGCTGCGGAGGGCTTTCTGAGGGAATTGGACTTAGCGTTTTTTTTGAAAGCGGCGGACGGCGTTTTGGTGCTCGGCGAAGGTCCGGCTGAAGTGATGGCTGCCGTCGTTCCGGGAGACAAAATACAAGTAGGCCTCCGCGGATGGGTAGAGGGCTGCCTCGAGCGCCGCTCGGCCGGGGTTGCAGATGGGGCCGGGCGGAAGCCCGGGATACCGGTATGTATTGTAAGGGGAATCTAGAGACATATCCTTCTTAGTCAGATTCCCGTTGAAGAGGCTTTTCTGTTTGAGGGCGTAGATGATGGTGGGATCGCAGTCGAGCTTCATCCTGATCCGCAGGCGGTTATGGAAGACGGCCGAGACCAGCTTCTTTTCCTCTGGGACTGAGCTCTCTTTCTCGATGAGCGAGGCCAGAGTCACGACCTGCCGGACGCTCATCCTAAGGGATTGGGCCCGCGCCGTCCAGGCGCCGCTGAACGTTGCCCGGAACTGGTCGACCATAGCCCCGACGGCATCTGTGGAGGAAATGGACTTGGGGAAGGAATACGTTTCGGGGAAAAGATATCCCTCCAGATTGTCCGCCTCGCGGTCGATCGGGCCGATGATCCCGACGTCGCGGAACGCCGCCATGAAACCGTCCTGGCCGTCGTCTAGAAAAGGGAGGATGAGCGGGGCGATCTCCTGGGCCGTCAGCCCCTCTGGGACGGTCACGGGATGGAGATAGACCTTTCCTTTGACCAGGGTATCCAGGACCTCTTTAGCCCTCAGAGGAGAAGTCAGGGCATACTCGCCCGCCCTGATCTTTCGAGGATGATAGAAGAGCCGGTAACTCAGGATGAAAGAATGCCGGGAACCGATGATCCCGCTTTCCTCTAGAAGGCGGGCCACGGCGCTTGCCCCCATCCCCTTCTCGACCTCCACGAATATTTCCCCGGGGGTGAAGGCGCGCGGACGATAGAGCGAGACCGCAAGCCAGACGAGCAGGGCGAAGAGGGAGATGGAGGCGAGGGCAAACCCGGTCTTAACGATCTTGAGGAACATGGCGGTGGGGGCGGCGCGAATCGAGGTAGGCCTGGAGGATAAGGGCGGCCGAAATCTGGTGTTCAATCGTTCGCTTGGCCTTGGTCCGGATCTTTTGCTCGTGCATGATGCCGATCGCCTGCTGGGTGGTCAGTCGCTCGTCCCAGAGAACGACCGGAAGCCCGGTGGTCTTCTCCAGCCAGGCCGCGAAAGCGCGCGTCTTCTCGGCCCGTGTGCCCGAGCTCCCGTCCATACGCAACGGGAACCCGATCACGATCTCGCCCACTTCTTGCCTGCAGGTGAGATCGCCGAAGTAGGCTTTGTTCTCGGCCTCGCCGCGGAGACGGTATTGACCCAGGGGTTGGGCGGTGAGCTCCAGGGGGTCGCTCAAGGCAAGGCCGACATGGACATCACCGAAATCAATTCCCAGGATCCTCATCGAGCGAGCCTTTCCAGACAGCGCTTTTTCCGGCGATGCCTCTCCAAGCCAAGACGGATGAGCTCCTCGACGAGCCGGCCGAAGGGGATCCCGCTCACACCCCAGAGCTTGGGGTACATGCTGATCTCGGTAAATCCGGGGATGGTGTTGATCTCGTTGACGTATAGCTTTCCCGTGCCGTCCTCCAGGAAGAAATCGAGCCGGGCCATCCCCGAGCATTCCATAGCCAGGTAGGCTTCGACGGCCAGCCGTTGGACCTCCCGGATGACGGATGCGGGAAGGTCGGCCGGGATACGCAACCGTGTTTTGCCGTCCAGGTATTTATCGCGGTAGTCGTAGAACTCCCGGTAGGGGATGACTTCGCCGGGGAGCGATGCGCGCGGCTCGTCGTTCCCGAGGACGCTGCATTCGATCTCCCGGCCTTTGATCCCTTCCTCGACAATGACCTTCCGGTCGTAACGGAAGGCGCGGGCAAGGGCCCGTTCCGTATAGCCGCGGTTTTTCACTTTGCTGATGCCGACGCTCGACCCGAGGTTGGCCGGTTTGACAAAGAAGGGGAGCGGGAATTCCTTCCCGATCAGGCCGAGGATGGCCTTCCGGCATTTTTTCCACTCGACCTCCCCAAAAACCCGGTGCCGGACGATGGGCAGGTTCCGGTCAGCGAAGAGAACCTTCATCACGGCCTTATCCATCCCGGCCGCCGAGGCGAGGACACCCGCTCCCACATAGGGGACGTCGGCCATCTCGAGAAGGCCCTGGATGGTCCCGTCCTCGCCGTAGGGCCCATGGAGGACGGGGAAATAGATGTCGGCCCGGACCCGCCGCGGCAGCAAGGAGAGCGCCTCCCAGGGGAGGAATGAGGACGAAGGCCCGCTCCGGAGCTTCTCCGGCGTAAGGAGCGGTGAGGCGACCCGCCGCCAGTGCCCCGTTTTGTCGATAAAGATGGAGGTCACATTGTACCGGGTCTTATCGATATTCTTATAGATGGCAGAGGCCGAGATCAGGGAGACTTCGTGTTCGGCCGAGCGGCCGCCGAAGAGCAGGGCGATTCTAACTTTGTGGCGCTTCAACGGTTTCAGAGGGACGCTATTCTAGAGGAATTGCGCCCGCATGTCCAATGGGGTGAGGGTCGGATCAGAGGGAATTCTTGAGGCTCTTGCTCGGGTTGAACTTGATCCTGTTCTTCGGCGGGATGGCCACTTCGGCTCCGGTCTTGGGATTCCGGCCCTTGCGGGCTCTTCTCTTTTTGACTTCGAAGCTCCCAAACCCGGAAAAAGTGACCTTCCCCCCCCTTTTCAGGGTGCCCTTGACCCCCTCCAGGAGCGACGAGAATGCCTTGGCAGCCTGGAGGGCCGTGATCCCCGCATCCTTGGACATCCGGATGATGGTCTCTTTCTTATTCATTTCGAACCTCCTTATCCCTTGTGCGACTAAATTGTTGGGACGGCTGTCTTTTATGTTAAAGAGAAGACAGGAGGCTGTCAAGTCGTCTGAAATTAATTTATTGACAGCCCATAAACTGCTGTCTATAATGAAAAAACCGATAAGACGACCGTGAGGTAAAGGAGCCAAGATGAAACATTTTTCCCAAAACCGGGCTCTTTTTGCAGTCTTGATGGTGACCCTGCTGGCGGCCTTCTTCGTGCCGGCGCCCGCCCAGGTCGTTTCCGACGACCAAGAGCAGGTCCAACATCAGATCGAACGGGCCAAAATTTTCCGGGAGGCCTATCCCGTCATCGCCGAGGTCGACCTCTATTGCTCGCTCTTTATCTATGAAGGGGATCTCCCGGACCTGATGATCACAGCGGCCGAGAAGGGTTACGAGAAGGTGATGTTTTCGGATGCGGATATTGTCTTCTTGAACAAGGGGAGGAATGACGGTCTCGAAATCGGCCAGGTGTTCCTGGTCGTCGAGATCGGCGGCCACATCGGCGATTTCGGGTATCTTGCGAACAAACGGGGCCGTGCCCATATCGCTTTCCTGGAAGATAATCGGGCTGTAGCCAGGATCGAGAAGTCCTGCGGACGGCTCACGGTGGGGAACTATCTTCTGCCTTTTGAAGAGAAAGAAACTCTGTTGGGGAAAGACATTGGATATGAGGCCTATGCCGAGGAGGTGGCCGGGCCGGTCGGCACAATCGTCTATCTGGAGAGAGATTATAACCAGATCGGGTCCGGAGCCTGGGCCATCATCGACATCGGCGAAGAGGCCGGGATTCAGGTCGGCCAGCAGCTGACGATTTGCAAGAGGATCCGGAACCCTCAGACACTCGAGGTCCGGAAGGACCTGCCTCAGATTGGGGTCGGCAACTCGGTCGTCATCGATGTGGGGAAGAGGACGGCAACCGTAAAGATCCTTTCCTGCTCGGACTCCATCGTCAAGGGACAGACGGTCCAGGGCAAATAGTCCCCGTCCGCTCTCCGCTCGCCTCTCGTATTGACACGATTCCTGCTTTCTGTTAGTTTTACAGAGCTTAACCCGGCGAACCCCGAGGCGGGCGTAGTTCAGGGGTAGAACGTCTGCTTGCCATGCAGAAGGTCGTGGGTTCAAATCCCATCGCCCGCTCCAGCAACGTCCTTATGAACGAAAAGGCGCGGTACCCAAGAGGCTAAGGGAGAGGTCTGCAAAACCTCGATTCGGCGGTTCGAGTCCGCCCCGCGCCTCCACCCCTTCCCCAAATCTTCGTACTTCCCAAGTTTTCCATTGACTAGACACCCCTGACCATATTATAGTTTCCCCATTATCAACCAAGGAGGCGCTTCATGAATCTAGTCGCAAGAGTACAGGCAATCCTTCTTAAGCCGAAGGAAGAATGGGTCAAGATCAAAGATGAACCGACCACCGTCCAGCAGCTCTTCATCCCGTACGCAGTCATCCTGGCCGCCATTCCGGCCGTGGCCCAGTTCCTGGGCATGGCGTTCTTCGTCCGCATTCCTTTTCGTGGCGGGACCTTGATGACCCGGGCACTTCTCTATGCCATATTTTCCTATCTCCTCAGCCTGGTCGTCGTCTACGCGCTCGGGTTTATCATCAACGCCTTGGCGCCGAACTTCTCCTCCACCCAGAGTCTTCCGCTCGCCATGAAGCTGGCCGTCTACAGCATGACACCCGTCTGGATCATGGGCATCTTCAGCCTCATCCCCGCCCTGAGCGTCCTGGGCATCCTGGGCTCTCTGTACGGACTCTACCTCCTGTATCTGGGGTTCGCGACGCCCCTCATGGGGACTCCGAAGGAGAAGGTCACGGGCTATTTCGTGGTCAGCGTCGTGGTCGTTATCGTGCTGATGGCCGTTGTCGGCATTATTCTAGGAGCGGCCTTCGCCATCCGCGGTGTCATGGCGTTTTTCTGATGAAAAAGGGGTCAGGTCTCAACATTCAACAAATGAGATATGTACTGACTGAGAAGGGAATTCTATAGTTATTTTGTTAAATGTTGAGACCTGACCCCATGATTTCGGCAAGAACCCTGAGAAAGGCCTCATGGGGCGAAGTCGCCCCCGTGATGGGCCGGCCGATGACCAGGTAATCCGCCCCCTTTCCGAGCGCCTCGGCAGGTGTCATGATCCGCTTTTGGTCCTGGGCCGCCGCCCAGGCCGGCCGTATCCCGGGAGTGATGACGAGGAATTCGCCGCCGCATTCTTTCTTGATAATTTCGATCTCGTGAGGGGAACATATGACACCGTCCAGGCCTGAGTCCTTGGCCAGGACGGCCAACCTGAGGACCTGATCGGCCACGGTGTGAGCAAAGCCGATCCGGCGGAGCTCCTCATCCTTTAAGCTTGTCAGGACCGTGACGCCGAGGAGGATCGGCCTCCCTTTTCCCGTTCTAGCGGATTCCTCCTGGGCTGCCCGCGCGGCCGCCGCCATCATCTCTTTTCCGCCCGAGGTGTGAAGGGTGAGCATGTGGACGCCGTTCCGGGTGGCCGAACGGACCGCCCCGGCAACCGTGTTGGGAATGTCGTGGTACTTGAGGTCGAGGAACGGCTTTTTCCCCATCCGGACGGCTTCCTCGAGCAGTGCCGGCCCCTCGGCGGTGAACAGCTCCAGGCCGACCTTGAAGACCCGCGCTTCCTTGAGCGCCTCCGCCAGGGCCACGGCTTCGCGCTTCGTCCCGACGTCGAGGGCGATGATGATTTTTTCTTGCAGCCGCTCTTTTTTCTCCATGAATACGCCTCACCGCGATGCTTGGACCTCATCTATCTTGAGCGTCCCGATGATGTCTTCGATCTTCTTGATTTTTTTCTCCCGGCAGAATTCGTTGATTTCTCGGACGATCCTGACCGACGCACCGGGATCGACAAAATTGGCCGTGCCGACCTCCACGGCCTTGGCGCCGACGATGAGGAACTCGAGGGCGTCGCGGCCGGTCATGATGCCGCCCATCCCGATGACCGGGATCCGGACTCTCGAAGCCACCTGGTAAACCATCCGCAGGGCGATGGGCTTGACGGCCGGTCCGCTCAAACCGCCGAAGGTGTTGGCCAGCCGGGGCCGGCGCGTCTCGATATCGACGGCCATGGCCAGGAGCGTGTTGATGAGGGAGATGGCGTCCGCTCCCGCTTCCTCCGCCGCCCGGGCGACGCTCACGATGTCCGTCACGTTCGGGGAGAGCTTGACGATGAGCGGGAGCCGGCTCGACTCTTTGGCGAGCTTGACGAGCGAGAAAGTGTGCTCGGGGCTGAGGGCCGGGCAGCGGCCCTCCTTCTTGACGTTCGGGCAGGAGATGTTCAGCTCGAAACCGGCGATCCTTCCGTCTTTGTTCAGGTAATCGATGACGGCCGCGTACTCCTCGTCGGTCTCCCCGCAGACGTTGACGATGATGGGCGTACGAAGGCCTTGGAGCTGCGGCAGGATTTTTTCGCAAAATGCGCGGACGCCGATACCCTGCAGTCCGATCGAATTGATCAGTCCGCTCGCAGACTCGGCCAGGCGAGGCGGCGGGTTGCCGGGCCGAGGGTTGAAGTAGAGACCCTTGACGACAATGCCGCCCAGTTTGTCGAGGTTGACGAAGGGCTTGAACTCGAGGCCGTAGCCGAACGTTCCGCTGGCCGCGAGCACCGGGTTGCGGAGCTTTAAGAAGCCCAGGTCGATCGTGAGATCCACCCTCTCTCTTTTTTCTTGCGGCCTTCTTTTTTTCATTTCTATCTATCTATCTTGGCCTATTCACAAATCCCAGACGATCTCTCTCGAAGCAAATACCGGCCCCTCCTCGCAGATTTTGACCCACTCGGCGCTGCCGCCCCTCAGGACCTTTCGGACGCAGCCCCAGCAGGCTCCGATCCCGCAGCCCATGATCGACTCGAGGGAGAGCTGGGCGGGGATGTTAAGTCCCGCCGCGATCCCGGCGATCTTCTTCATCATCGGGTCGGGACCGCAAGCGTAGATCCGGGCCGGCCGGGCCGACCGAGCCAGTTCCTTCTCGACCATGGCCGTGACCAACCCGGGAAAACCGAGCGAACCGTCGTCCGTGGAGATGAAAACCTCTGTTTTCAAGGCCGCAAATTTCCGAATAAGAGGCAGATCGGCCTCGGTCTTTCCGCCGTAGAAGACCCTTGGATGGCCGCCTTTCGCCCGCAGCTCCCGCGCCAGAAAATACAGCGGGGCGATCCCCCGGCCGCCGCCGATAAGGCAGAACGACTTTCCTTTTGCCGTCGCGGGAATGACGAAACCTTTTCCCAGAGGTCCGAGGATGTCGAGCGTTTCCCCAGTTTTCTTGTCGGCCAGAATCGCCGTTCCCAGACCCGACCGGGCAAAGAAGATCTCGACGCCCTCCTCGTCTCGCGCGTGGATACTCAACGGCCGCCGCAGCAGGGGATAGGGCTGGCCGCTGACCCGCACCATCAGGAACTGCCCCGGCTTTGCCCGGCGCGCGACCCGGGGCGACCTCAGCGCTAGGAGAAAGTAGCCGTCCCAGGTTTTTTTCCGGATGATGAGGGCGGCCGGGTCATTCAACATGGGTTTTTCGTCTTGGGGCAAACATAACAAAATCGAAGCGCTTTGGCAAGGCGGCGATCCCTCCGATAACTTCTAGAATGTCTGCAAAAGGTGAAAAGTGGACTTTTTTGAACAGTTCACTTTTCAACTTTAAATAACAATCATGTTGACAAATCAATAGCAAAATAGTACGGCTATTCTGAATAGAGGGACGAGGGTATGACAGAGGGGCGACTTCTCGAGTCTTGGAAAAAGAGCGCCGAATACCAGGCGAGGCATAAAGGGGGTGGTGGCCATTGATTGTGACTGAATGAGGAGGGAACTCTCTTTTTTTGCTCAGAAAAAGAGAGAGTTGTTCATTATTCGTAGTCAACCAAAGTTGAAAGGAGGGTTTAGATATGGAAAAGAGAAGATCCAGGCTCGTTGATCGGTGGTGGCTGTTGCTGCTGGCGATCACAGTATTTGTGGTCGCCTTTCAGATCGGCGGAGCGAGTGCGGCCGCCCCGGCCGGCAAGTTCCCGGCCTTCATCCCGATGTCGGGCGTCACCCCCTCTGGCGTCGCGGTCGACAAAGTCGGCAACGTCTACGTCAGCATCCGGGAGGTCCGCGCGGATGGCCAGCACGGCCTGATTTGGAAGTTCAGGCCTTCCGGGAGAGGCCCTTCGCTCTTCGCCGATATCGGCATAGGGGAGATATACGGGCTCGCGGTTACCGCCAACGGAGACCTCTATGCCGCCATGGGGCGCGTCGGGTCCGTCAAGGGAGTCTATCGGGTGCTCCGAAAGGGGCACATCAGGCTCCTGCCGGGCAGCGATCAGATCATCTGGGCGAATGCGTTCGCCTTCGACGATCGGGGCACCCTGTATGTCACCGAATCCCATTCGGGCACTCCGCCTGCTTACGGACCGGGCGCCATCTGGCGCATCCCGCGTGGGGGACAGGCGGAGCTGTGGCTGCAACATGGACTCCTCACGGGAATCAATATCCTGGGTTACCCAATCGGCGCCAATGGAATTGCCTACTACCATGGCAACCTCTACGTAACGAACACGGACAAGGGGCTGGTGATGCGGATCCCGGTACAGAAGGACGGCAGTGCCGGGGCACCCGAGGTGTGGGCGATGCTCCAAGAAGTGCCGGAATCGCCGTTAGCAAGGTCTCGTTTTCCACTGATGGGGGACGACCTCCGCCTCGACGTGCACGGTAACGTCTATGTGGCCGTGTTGACCCGGGCTGCGGTCGTTCGCATCAACGCCTTGGACAAATCGCAGGAGACGATCGCGGCATTCCTAATCGCGGACGGTTCGCTTCTGTATGCCCCGCTTGACTTTCCGGCCAGCCTGGCCTTCGGCACGGGCAAGCGTGAGCGGACGAACCTCTTCGTGACCAATCTGGGTATGGGAAAGGTGTTTGCACCGCAACTTCTATGGCCAGGCCCCGGCCTGGTGAAGATCGACGCTGGCATGCCGGGACAACCGCTCCATTAAGTCGTCGCGGGTGATCGGCTCCGCCGCGTGAGGAGGGGCGTCGAAGTCTGTAATTCCGGTCCTGGATGCTTGGTATCCTAGAGCGACGCTTCGTCTGAACTGCTCCATTCATACTTTTGACAAAACTCCTCCCTTGTCCCATAATCATGGGGTCATAATATATCCTAAGGAGCATTCATAGATGGATATTTCCGACCGAGGACGCACCATCCAGGCTTCTCCCATCCGAAAGTTCAAACCCTATGCCGACGACGCCCTCAAGAAGGGCATCAAGGTCTATTTCCTGAATATAGGCGACCCCGATATCCCAACCCCGCAGCCGATCATCGACGCCTTCCACAGCTTCAACGACCCCGTCCTGGCCTACGGGCCGGCCCAGGGGTTCCTCGAGCTGCGCCAGGCTATCGCCGATTATTTCGGCGGGTACAACATCCCGCTGGATGCCAATAATGTCGTCGTTACCATGGGCGGGTCAGAGGCGATTCTTTTTTCCTTCGCCGCGGTGGCCGATCCGGGCGATGAGATCATCATCCCCGAGCCGTTCTATACGAACTACAACGGCTACGCCTCGCTCGCCTCTATCAAGATTGTCCCTCTGACCTTGAGCGTCGAGAACGGATACCGCCTGCCTCCGCGCACCGAGATCGAGGCCAAGATCACGCCGCGCACAAAAGCCATCCTCCTCTGCTCGCCGAACAACCCGACGGGGACGGTCTATACCGAAGAGGAGCTCGGACGCGTCGCCGCTATAGTCAAGGAACGGAATCTCTTCTTTATCGGTGACGAAGTGTACAAGGAGTTCATCTACGATGGCGCCGTCCACAAGAGCATCCTCGAGTTCGAGGACATCACGGATCGGGCCATCGTGGTCGACAGCATCTCCAAGCGGTTCAGCTGCTGCGGGGCCCGCATCGGGTGCGTCATCACCCGGAACTGCGATGTCTACCAGGCTGTGCTGCGTTTCGCCCAGGCCAGGCTCTGCCCGCCGACTGTCGAGCAGCGGGCCGCCCTGGCCGCCTATCGCATGGGCATGGACTACTTCCGGCCGATAAAAGAGGAGTACCAGCGTCGGCGCGATGTCTTGTACGAGGGGCTCAAGAGCATCCCTGGGGTAGTCGCCTACAAGCCCCAGGGAGCCTTCTACATCACCGTCAGGCTGCCGATCAAGGACTGCGATCACTTCGTCGTCTGGATGCTGACCGAATTCGACCTTAATGGCGAGACCGTGATGGTGGCGCCGGCCTCAGGCTTTTATGCGACGCCGGGGAAAGGACTGAATGAGGTTCGGATGGCCCATGTCATTGAGGTCGACAAGATTAAGAGGGGCCTTGAGATCCTGCGCGCCGGCCTGGCCAAATACAAGACCCTCTTTCCATGATCATGCTGAAATGACGAGATACCCAGAGCTTGCGCTCCCTGTTTTTCCTCCCCTCCCCAGCGTGGGAGGGGATAGAGGGGAGGGGGATTCTTTTCCCTGAGACAAACGGGTGATGTCCCGCGTCCGACATAGGGAGACCCCTTTGGAAATGAAAAGGCTATTCTGCGGGATCCTGGTCATCGTTGTCCTCAGCATCGTCCTCGCTGCCGCCTTCAATTTCCCGCTCCTCCGCCGGTTCGCGGCCGGCGAGTTCCGGGAGGGTTTTATCGACCGCCGGGAATACGCGGGAATCCGATTCATCACCCTGGCCGAAACGGAGGACCTGTTCGCCCAGAGGACGCAAGGGGCGGAAGGATTGCTGTTCATCGACAGCCGGGGTGACGACGATTTTGCGGCCGGGCACATCCCCGGCGCTCTGAGCATTCCCCTGGGCAGAGTGAAACGGTCCGGGAATACGGATACGGGGACGGAATTGACCGGGACGCTCGAGTTCCCGGATGCGCAAACTCTGATCGTCTATTGCGAAGGCGGAGACTGCCAGACGAGCATCGCCCTGGCCAAGATCATCCATGACAAGGGATACATGGACATCCGGATCTTTATCGGAGGCTGGGCGGAATGGAGCGCGGCCGGTCTCCCGGAGGAGAGATCGCGATGATCCGTCACCGATGGCTGCTCCTTCTCTTCCGGGTCATCGTCGGCGGTGTCTTCATCTGGGCCGGAGCGCTGAAGATCGCCGACCCTCTCGGTTTTGCCCAGAGCATCAAGAACTACCAGGTGGTCCCGCCCGGCCTGGCGTTCCTCATCGCTGTCGTGCTGCCTTGGGTAGAGGTTTTGAGCGGTGCGTTTCTCATTATCGGCGTCTTTAAGCGCTCGAGCGCCCTGCTTATTTCACTCCTCCTCATCGGATTCATCGGGCTCGTCGCCCTCGCCCTCGTCCGGGGCATCGACACGTCCTGCGGCTGTTTTGGGAGCTTCAGCCGCCGGGCCGACCTCTCCCTGATCCTGACTGACGCCGTCCTCCTTGTTTTTGCCCTCTGCGTCTTTTTCGCCCGGCCGCTCCGGCGAAATCATTGACCCGGCGGACAGAGACGGGTATGCTTGACCTATGGCGGGTTCGTCGATCATAGCTTCCCCCAAATTCAGAAAGATCGCCTTCTTCGTGTTCATCTGGGCCGTGACGGCCTGGCTGATCTTTCCGCTCATCTTCATGCAGAGCGTCTCCCTCCAGGAGGCATCAAAATATTTTTACCGTTCCGCCCTGGGCATCATCCTCCTGATCATCCTCTTCGGCAAGACTGTGACCGACCTCTTTTTCCCTCTCGACACCTCCGGGAGAAAGTCGCTGCTCCAGGTCGTCTTCCTGACCGCCTACGCCCTGGTCATGGCCGGCGGAATCATCCTGATTCTCTTCCGGATCCTGGCCCTCTACCTGAAAAGCGGCAGCGCCGGCCAGGTCTTCTGATCCGGAGAACATTGCCAAGAGCTGACCTTTTGGGGCAATATATCTATTCTTCTGAAAAGACCGGCACCGGCAAGCGGCCGGTCAGGATTCGATAGAAAGGAGCACAACAGTGGGGAAGAAGAAGCATTTTTTTCTGGTCCTTGCACTCGTCTTGATAGTGGGTTCTTTCTCGTGCGCTAAAAAACAAGAGCCGAAGCCGGTCGCACCGGCCGAGACGAATCCATTTTTCACGGAATGGACGGCGCCGTTCGGGACGCCGCCATTCCCCGAGATCCAAGAAGCCCACTACCTGCCTGCCTTCACGGAGGGCATGGCCCGCCAGAAGAAAGAGGTCGAGGCCATCGCTTCGAGCGCCGAGGCCCCGAGCTTCGCCAATACCATCGAGGCCCTCGAGCGCACGGGGGAACTCCTCACCAAGGTCGACAACGTCTTCTACGCCCTGACCGACAACAATACGAACGAGGAGCTGCAAAAGATCGAAGCCGCGGTCGCGCCCATCCTGGCCAAGCACAATGACGATATTGCCCTCAACGACATGCTTTTCCGGCGCGTCGAAGCAGTCTGGAGGGAAAAGGACAAACAGACCCTAACGCCCGAGCAGGCCCGGCTTCTGGAGCTGACCTACAAGACCTTCGTCCGCAGCGGCGCCGCCCTCGATGAAGCCAAGAAGGCCGAGCTCCGCAAGATCAACGAGGAACTGGCCGTCCTGACGGTTAAATTCGGTGAAAACGTCCTCAAGGAAGACAACGGTTTCATGCTGGTCCTGGAAAAGCAGGAGGACCTGGCCGGCCTTCCCCAGGACGTCGTCACGGCCGCCGCCGAAGCGGCCAAAACGAAAGGGCTCTCCGGCAAGTGGGTCTTCACCCTCCACAAGCCAAGCTGCATTCCGTTCTTCCAGTACTCGGCGCGCCGCGACCTCCGCGAGCAGCTTTTCAAGGCTTTCATCAGCCGGGGCGACAACGGCAACGCGTTCGACAACAAGGCCGTTTTGGCGAAGATCGCGGTCCTTCGCGTCAGGCGGGCCGCCCTTCTCGGCTACAAAACGCACGCCGACTACGTGCTCGAGGAGAATATGGCCAAAACGCCGGCCGGAGTTTATAAGCTCCTCGACCAACTCTGGGGGCCGGCCCTGGCCATGGCCAAGACGGAAGCGAAAGACCTCCAAGCCCTGATCGACAAGGAAGGTGGCAACTTCAAGCTCGAGCCCTGGGATTGGTGGTACTATGCCGAGAAGCTGAAGAAGGCCAAATACGAGCTCGATGACGAGGTCCTGCGGCCCTATTTTGAACTCAAAGCCGTCCGCCAGGGAGCCTTCGACGTGGCCGGCAAGCTCTGGGGGCTCAAGTTTGAGCCGCGAACCGACATCCCCGTCTATCATCCCGACGTCGAGGTCTTCGAGGTCAAGGAGGCCGATGGAACACACCTCGGAATACTCTACACAGACTATTTTCCGCGGGCTTCCAAGCGGGGCGGCGCCTGGTCGGGCGCAATCAGAGAACAGTCGGTCCGGGACGGCCGGAAAGTGACACCGGTCATCTTCAATGTCGGAAATTTCACCAAGCCGACAGCGGAGAAGCCCTCCCTCATAACGTTCGAGGAGGCGCTGACGCTCTTCCACGAGCTCGGCCACGCCCTTCACGATCTGCTTTCGAACGTGACCTACGAGTCACTCTCCGGGACCAACGTGCCGCGCGACTTCGTCGAGCTCGGCTCCCAGATCATGGAGAATTGGGCAGGAGATCCCGAGGTTATCAAGTCCTATGCCAAGCACTACCAGACAGGCGAACCCATCCCGCAGGAGCTCGTGGACAAGATCAAAAAGGCGAGTCTCTTCAACCAGGGCTTCGCCACCGTCGAGTATATGTCCGCCTGCTACTTGGACATGGACTGGCACACGCTGTCCGAGCCGGTGGAGCAGGATCCCGTCGGTTTCGAGAATGCCGCCATGAAGAAGATCGGCCTGATTCCGGAGATCGTCGTCCGCTACCGCAGTCCCTACTTCCAGCACATCTTCAGCGGCGGTTATTCGGCAGGATACTACAGCTACATCTGGAGCGAGGTGCTCGACGCCGACGCCTTCCAGGCCTTCAAGGAGACGAGCCTGTTCGACCAGGCGACGGCCAGGAGCTTCCGGGAGAACATCCTGGCCAGGGGCGGTTCGGAGGACGCCATGGCGCTCTACAAGCGGTTCCGCGGCCGGGAGCCCAAGGTCGAACCCCTGCTCAAACGCAAAGGCTTCTTGAAATAGACTGCTGGCAGGGGCTCACTTAATCCGCGCCAGGAGATGGCCGATCTTGCGGGCGACAGGGCTTGCGCCCCCGTCGACATTGGACATGACGGCGACTATAAGCCCGAAATCCACGTAGATGTCGAGGTTGGAGTTGATGCCGTCAAACCCGCCGCCGTGACCAACGACCTTTCCGGCAGGACCCTCGCTGACCGAGAACCCGTAGCCGTAGTCCGCCTTCAGGTGGTCCGTCCACATGGCATTCCGGGTTTCCTTTGAGACATACTTCCCGTCGAGGAGGGCCAGGGCGAAATTGTGGAGGTCCTTGACGGTCGAGAACCCACCCCCGGCCGGACCGCCTTTGATGACGTGCTTGTAGAGGTTGTTCTGCCAGCCGTAGGGGCTCTTCGGGTCGGGGCTGTAGCCGATGGCCAGGTTCTCGACCGGGTAATCCATCTCGTAACAATCGGTGTTTGTCATCCCGGCCGGCTCGTAGATCGCCTTCCTGATATAGCTGAAATAATCCTCGCCGCTGACTTTCTCGATGACAACACCCAGCAGGAACATCCCGGTGTTGCTGTACTGGAATTGTTTTCCCGGTTCGAAGGCCGGCCGGTCGTCCTTGATCAGGGGCTTGTAGTCATCGAGCTTGCGGAAAAGGGCGCGGGAGCTCTTCATGTAGGTCTCGTTGAAGTAGCTCCCCAGCCCGGAGGAATGGGTGAGGAGATGACGGACCGTGATCTTGTCCGTTACTTCTTTGGGAAGCCAGGATTCGTCGATGTATTTGCCGATCGGGTCGTCAAGGGAGAGCTTCCCCTTCTCGGCCAGCTGGACGATAGCCGTCGAGGTGAACATCTTGTTCATCGAGCCGAGGTTGAACTTAGTGTCGATGTTGTTGGGCACGTGGAAGGCCTTGCTCGCTTCCCCGGCGGCCATGGTCAAGAGCACCTGATCTCCCTTGGCTATAAGCAGCGTTCCCGAGAACAAGCCCTTATCGATGAGCTTGGCCATGAAGGCCTTGGTCTGGCTCAGGAACTCCTCCTGGGTCAGGGGCAGCTCCTGGACGCTCTTCGGCGGGCGGGCGGGGCTGAAGCCGATGCCGGCGATGAGGTGCTCGGGAGCAGCGCCGAACCGGACGACGATGCCCTGCCAATCCTCTAGGTTCTGGTCCTTGACGATAACTACGGTTTCTCCCTGGCGTTCGGGCATATAGGTGCGGATCCCTTGGAAATCGATGCCGCCCGTATCCCGGAAGAATCCCAGGAAGACGCTGATGTGTTCGTCCATGGGGGCCATGTTGCGGAAGCGCTCGGCGCACTCCGTGGAGATGAATTTGCGGACGCGCTCCATGTCCCCCGAGTTCAGCGTGTCGATGAGAGACTGGATGCGCTGGCCCTGGATGCCCGCGGGCATGACCGGGCTGTCTTTATAGTCGCCCTCCACAGGCCTCTGCGACCAGCCGGCCTGGACCATGAACAGACAGATAAATAGAACCGCGAAAAGCCTACGTTTCATGATCTCCTCCTCACTTCTCTTCTTTAATCCGGCTCAGGTGCTGTTTTCCGCCGTCGCGGAAGTGGCCGATGGCCTCGTATTCCTTACCCTCTTGGTCGAGCACGAATTCGACCTGGATCTCGCTGTCGTCCTCCGGGACGAAATAGGTTGGACTCAGCGCGATCAGCCTGAGTTTCATCCCTCGAGCCAGGACGTAGATCTGGCCGTTTTCGAGCGTTATCTCGCCCTCGGTGTAGCGTCCCACGTATTTTTTCAAGATGGCTTCGTCGACCACCGCCGGTTCCATCTTGGCCCGCAGGTCGTTGAGGGCCCATTGCAGACGGGCTTTGGCCTCTTCGCCTGGGGCAGCCTTCATCATTTTTTCCAGGGAGACGGTCCGCGCCTTTCCCAGGGCCTTGTCGCTCTCCACCGCGATATCGGGCGCGACCCCTGTGCCCTCCCAGTTTGTCTTGCTGATGGGGTTCACCGCCCGGCCGGTCGGGACCCAGACCAGAAAGCTGTCGTTGACGATTTGCATCCCGCCGGGGTGGGCACCGCCGCCCGTGGTCTCGCCGACGATGGTCGCCCTCTTGAGGTTCTTCATGTTGTAGGTGAATTCCTCGGCCGCGGAGAAGGTCCTCCGGCTCGTTAGAATATAGAGGTCCGTGTCGAACATCGGCCTCCCGGGGACGTAGTGGAAGCTCCAGTACTGCTCGAGGGTCTCTTCTCCTCGGTTCTCGAAGCTGTTGAGATGGGTTCGTTCTTTGAGGAAATAGCTGCTGATGAACTGGATCATCTCCGGGTTGCCGCCGCCGTTCCGGCGGAGGTCGATGATGACGGCATCGGCGTTGGCCAGGAAGTTCATCGCGGCTGCGGCCGTCTCGGCCGCCTCCCTGAACCCGGAGAAACCGCGGAGGTCGAGGTAGCCGATTTTCCCGTCAAGGAGCTTGAGCTCCTGGAAACCGAAGTTGCCCTTTCGCTCTTCCCTGAGGGCCTGCTGCCGTTCTTTCTCCCGATCGTCGGCGCTTTGGCTGTTCCGGGCTCTGATCCGCTTCACGATCTCGGGGCCATAGACACAGCGGATGTGCCGGTCCTTGCTCACACTGCGAAGATCCTCGGTCAGGACGCGTGCGAAGGCCTGGACGTCCTCGACCTTGTTGTACTGCCCTTCCTGGAGCTTCTTCGTCAGCAGGGCCTCCATCTCTTTGGCCTTATCGGGGAAGATGTAGAGCTTCACCATCAGCTCTCCGACTCCTTTGACCACTTCGGCCCTCATCTTGGCATCGAGAGCCGGCGGTTTGGCCGTTTCCTCTAAGCCTTGGGCGAAAGAGGGGAGGGCCGAGCAGGAAAATAACAGCGCAAACAGGATGATGATAAAAATCGAGATTGCCTTCTTCAAATCAGCCATATGGGCCTCCCTTTTTGGTTATTTCAGTTTATATATACGTAAGCGCTTACGTTTCCGTTGCAAAAAAACGGACGCTTACTCCAGGTTCAGCTTCATCGCAAACCCGAACTTGGACCGGCCGAACCGGCCCGAGGCGGTCGCTTCGTTCGGCGCGGCCTTGAACCCCAGCCTGCGGTAAAGGCCCACCGCCGCCCGCAGGCGGTTGTCGGTCCGGAGGACGATCCTCTTGGCACCCTTGTCCCGGGCCCTGGAGATCGCCTCCTCCGTCAGCCGACGCCCGACCTGTTTTCCCTGGGCCTTGGGCGTGACGGCCATCTTGGCGATCTCATAGGTCTCATCATCCAGCTTCAGGAGGGCGGCCGTGCCCACAATCCTATCCCCCAGTCGGGCGAAAAGGACCGATCGCCCGCCCTCGATGATCTCCTTTTCCGGATGAAGGAGAAGCCGCGCGTCGGCCTCTTCGACCTCGAAATACTTCTTCAGCCATTCCTCGTTTAGCTTCCTGAAGGCGTCCTTGTACTCCGGGGAGAAATCGATAATCTCGACCGCCTCCGCCTGCATGTCCTTGATCTTCTTGATGATCCGGTTTCCCATTTCTTCCTTGTCGAGCTCCGCCTCGACTCTCTGGATGCCGTCCAGCATATCCACCCCGGCGCTGTCGAAGAGCTCGGTGGCGGCGGCCAGAAAACAGTTCCAGACCGGGGCGAGCGAGGCGGCGAGCTCTTTCCCTTTGGGAGTGATGGCCAGCCGCCTTTTCCTCCTGTCAACATTGTCCTGGAAGGACCGGACGAGGCCTCTTTTCACCAGCATCTGGGCGGTCTGGATGACGGCCGGGTGGGAGACCTTCAGGTCGTCGGCGATCTCCTGGATGGACAGGGGAGAGTCCTCGGTGTACAGACGATAAAAAAGGGTGAACCAGCGGGGCTCAAAATCGAGGCCGAGGGAGCGGTAGGCTTCACTTCCGCCGCGCAGAAGCCCATCCGTCAGCCTCTT
This sequence comes from Candidatus Aminicenantota bacterium, assembly GCA_017886205.1. GTDB lineage: Bacteria > Acidobacteriota > Aminicenantia > Aminicenantales > UBA8522 > UBA8522. The sequence continues at coordinate 241,205 of JAFNEO010000012.1, forward strand.
CATCCGGCTGGCGATGGCGAGGTAACCGAGCTCCTTGAGGAAATCCATGATCCCAAGACTATCTTAGTTGTTTCATAATATCATCAAGATTTCTGGGGCACAACACCTGAAATTGGGGACACCATATCAATTTCCGAAATTCAGCGAGAGCTGGCGGCAGAAATCAGGCCTGGGTATTGTGTCGCTCATCATGGTGTGTTATTAAATAGAGAAGACGGCAGGGAAATCCATGATCGGCCAGACGCTCAAACACTATAGGATCGAAGAGCTCCTGGGCATGGGCGGCATGGGTGTGGTCTACCGGGCGCGCGACACCAAGCTCCAGCGGCCCGTCGCCCTGAAGCTTCTCAAGCCCGAGCTCGTCGCCGACCCGGTGCGCAAGAGCCGCTTCCTGGTCGAGGCCCAGTCCGCCGCGGCCGTCACCCATCCTGCCATCGCCTCGGTCTATGACATCGACGAGGCCGACGGCACGATGTTCATCGCCATGGAGTACATCGAAGGCCCGACCGTCGGCCGCCTAATCGCCGAGGGCGAGCTCGACCTCCAGGGAGCCGTCGAGATCGGTCACCAGATCGCCGAAGGCCTGGCCCGGGCCCACGAAGCGAACATCATCCACCGGGACATCAAGTCCGATAACATCATGGTCACCCGGGACGGCCATGCCAAGCTCCTTGACTTCGGGCTGGCCAAGCTCCTCGATCCCGGCCTCACGGAAGACGATCTGCCCGCGGAGGTCAGCCGCACCCTGACAAGGGAGCGGGTCCACACGATCGCCGGAACGGTCCTGGGCACCACCAACTATATGAGCCCGGAGCAGGCCCGGGGCCGGCCCGTCGATTCGAGGAGCGACATTTTTTCCCTCGGCGTCGTCCTCTACGAGATGGTGACCGGGGAGCTTCCGTTCAGCCGAGAGACGGCGCTGGACACGATGCATGCCATCGTCTTTGAAGACGCCAAGCCCGTGACATCCCTGCGCCGGAACCTCCCGCCCCAAGTTCACCAGATCATCTCCCGCTGTCTGCGTAAGCGTCCCGAAGACCGCTACCCGGACGCCGGCCGACTGGCGGACGACCTCAAGCGGCTGGAGCAGAACATCGAGACTGGGACGAGCCTCTCCCTTCCTGCCGGAGAACGGATCAGGGGCTGGCTGGAATCCATCAAGACGTCGGTTCCGTTTGGGAACAAAGGACTAATCATCCTGGCGGCCGTCCTTGTCCTGGCCGTCGCTTTGCTCTTTACCGGGGTGCAGTGGGGAAGCCTCATCGGACCTGCCTTTCTGGTCTTATTTTTTTATCGGTTCGCCCGCAACCGGAAACGCCGGATGCTTTCGGATTTCACTAAGAAAATTTCGAAGCTTCCTGAAGTCAAGGCCGTCGTCATCCAGGAAGACCGGATCACGGTTGTCCTCGACAAGGCGCCGGCCAAGACCTACATCCACATCAACAGTCGGCTCGAGTCGCTCAACTCAAGGCTGTTTTTCGGCAAGCCGGCCGTTGTCGAGATCAAGGATAACCTTACTGATGCGGAGCTCAAGAAGCTTATCCGCCAGCCGGGCGTCGTCTATATCAGAGACGACATCACGCTCGAATAGTCCCAATTCGGTGCCAGACATTTAATTACCGAAATTCTAATTATGGAAATCAAATGCCTGGCCCATTATTATGTGGCAATTTATCATGCCCACGTGAAGAGACTACGGGACGGAATTCGTCATCACCGGCTAAGGTCCAACGCTTTCCGCCGGTGCTGCGAAAAGCCGATACTCAGGGCCGAACTGGGCCAGGAATTCCAGGCTGAAGGCCCGGAGGGTGTACCAGAAGGGAAGCGTCACGACCGTGCCGATATAGGGGATGACCAGGAGCAGCCACCCGATGCAGCAGGTCACGAGTCCGGCGAAGATGACCACGACCACAAACAACACGTAGAGCACAAAAATGAGCAGCCCGTACAGGATGAAGTGAAAAGGGTGGTGACCCAAGAGCGGGAGGAAGCGGCGCCAGCCTGCGACCGTCGAGAGGCGCTCTTTGCCCATGATCGGGACGACGAAGTCATTGAGGAACAGGGAGATATAGCCGATGACGATGAGGAGGAGGAGGAAGGCCAACCCCATACCGACCAGAAAAAGAATGGGCACCCGGCGGCCGAAGCCGACGTCATAAATCTGCCGTGCCCCTACGAAGAAAAAGACGATAAAGGCCACGAATATAGCGAAGCTCACTAAACCGAACACTAGCCGCCAAAGGAACAGCGAGTCGCCTTCCTTTCGAAACTCCCCCCAAGGCTTGGCGATCTCGGCGCGGTTGTGGACCACGTTGTCGAGGAACATGAATTTTCCTCTCGAGCTCAGCCAGAGCAGGACGATCCCGACGGCGATCACGACCAAGGCCAGGACCCCGATGGCGATGAACCAGCCCGGATGGCTCGTCAGCCATTCCCAGCCTCGATTGGGCAGGTCGAGGAATTCGCGGAAGGTCATATCGCCGCGGGCTCTTCCTCCGGCCGATCCGTTCCGGCTTTCGGCCAACCCGGCCAGGAAGGCATTGAAACCGACGACAAACCACTTGTGCAGGTCGAAAGGCCTGAAAAGGGCCAGTTTCATCCGCTCCCAGGCGCGTCCGAAGGGCTCGAGGTAGGCGATGCGCATCTTATCCCTCCCCGATCGAAAGCGAATCTCACATCCTCTGTGGCGCTATTTTATCATCGAAACGCCCCCCGATGGCAAATTTTTTCAATTCGGTGCCAGGCATCTAATTGCCGAAATTATCGCTAACTGCTCGCTGACGCTTACCGGCTAGGTCGGAGGCACCTTCCTTGGTTTAGGCCCGCGTCTTTGCGGTGCAATTTTTTTGCCAGTCATCTTCTCGAGTTTCTCGATGAAACCTTGATCTCCCAACGGCCGGCCCGTCGAAGCATGATTTCGCAACAACCTCACCTCGGGTTCTGAGACTCCTTCTGCAAGGAAGGAGGCCCAGTCTTTGATTTGGGTTGCAAGATCGCAGTCGACAATCACGGGGTCCGGCCTCCTATTGATGTGAGCCTCCGCACTCGACCACGGATAATCTTCGGCATTGGCGACAATGCCGGCTCTGACAGGATTGAGTTCGATGTAACGAAAGGCCGCGACCAAGTACGATTGGTCCATCGGATAGGAGATGAAACGTCCCTGCCAAAAGCTGCCTTTCCAGTCCTCGCGCAGATTAATCGCCAGGGCATACCGCCAATGAGCCGCACTCATCGCGAGGGCCAGGCTTTCCGGCGTCTTGGGTACGGCAATCAGGTGGACATGATTGTCCATCAGGCAGTATGCCCAGAACGACAGGCCGGTCCGGTCCCCCTGCTTTTTGAGCAAACTTAGATAGAATCTGCGATCTTCATCGCCAAAAAAAACACGCTGGCGTCGGTTGCCACGCTGAATCACATGATGGGGGTAATCAGGAACGACCACTCTAATTTTTCGAGGCATCAGCCCTAATCCCTAAACGATATGGATGTTTCTTGCAGCACGTTCTCTGATAAATGGAAGGACGCTATCAGGAGTGCAAGATTCTCAGATGCCTACCGAATTAGGTAATTAGATGCCTGGCACCGAATTAAATGAAGATGTCCTGGTCGTAGCCGATCTTGACCAGCTCTATCTTGTTCGGGTCGGCGGTGCCCAGGTGGTACTCTGTGTCGGCCGTGAGGATATGTTTGGCCGGCGGGCTCAGCGGCCGCTCCTCCCCGAAGAATTCCTGCCGCTTGGCCTGGATGATGCGCAGTCCCGTGGCATCCACGGCCACCGGGTCGACGCCCACCAGGAATCCAAAATAGGACCAGACATACTTGGGGTTGAAGCTGTGCGGGCCGAGAACATGGAACTGGGGAGTGAGCATGACCAGGACGTTCAGGCGCGTCCTGCCCTTGACCTGCGGCTTCTCCCAGATCGAGGCCAGACTCGCGCAGCTGTCTCCATGGTAGTTCTCGGGGTCGGGGATGAACATGATGTAGTTCTTGATCAGGGTGCCCACTCCCGCCCAGTGGTGGGCCCTCATCGGCCGGGCGTTGATCAGGGCGGTGGCTTTCTGGAACACCGGGTGACGCAGGACGCCCCTGTCGTCGATGCCGATGTTGGCTTCTTTGACGCCGGCGTCCATGACGCGCTTTTTCAGGGCGTTCTCGACCTCGGGTGTAGTCGGAATGTATGTCCAAACATTGCTCTTGATGCCGACGATGTCGTCCGGCTTGATGAAAGTCTTCCAAGACGCAACGGCATCCGGCTTGCCGGTTAGCTCCTTAACGGCCGCATCCAGCATGTCCAGGACAACTTCGGCTTTGGGCCGGCCCTGCTCGTCGAGGACGTCCTTGTTTCTCACCAGGACGACTTTTGACTTCTTGATTTCCTGGGCGGCTCTAGCCGGGCCCGCTGCCTTCATGGCGGCCCACTCCGGCTTCGTCAGGAACACGGCGCCGCCGACCGCGGCCAGGGAGGTTCGCCTGATGAACTCCCGCCGGGTGATTATCTTCTTCTTTTTCATCTGTCCTCCTCGTTGTTGGCCGTCACCTCAGCACTTCTATCGGCTTACAAATTCTATCGATGGCATCGAAATCGTCAGTTCGTCGGGGATTGTCCGGGCCCGATCATGTCAAGATAGGAGACGGCAGCCTCCCGCGACGGAGCGTTGAAGACAACAGAGAGCCTGGTTCCTTCGACCCGGCAGCCCGTCCAGAGGCCGTCGGGCAAGCGGGCCATTCCCTCGCTGGCGTCATGCAGGTAGTTCCGGAGAAAGCTCTGCTCGGCCTCCTTGGCCTTGGTCGCGTCCGGATACAGGGCGATCAGTAGATGCACGGGCTTGCCGTCTGTCTTGTACTTCGCGAGCACCGCCTGGGTCTCATCGTCGATCAGAAGTATGTTTTCGTTGGCGATGAAGAAGTGGCTGTTGAGCCAGATGTAATGATGGAAATAGCGGACACTTTCCGGGATGAGGTTCGGCTGCGGCAGGAGGCCGATGACCGGCGGCACGTCGCCTTGTTTGGGGACGGCGTCCGCCAGCGCCCGTCCGAGTCCGAGGACGATCTCCTTTTTCCCGCCGGTTTCGGGATAGGCTAGTATGGAGACATAGTACCTGTCCTTCCAGAAAGTCAGCAGGCCCGCGTTGTATTCCGACCCCTGGCCCACAATCTTATCCTCGCGCTCCCGGCCATGAGAAAAGAGGCCGAAGGCGTCGTAGGAGTTGCCCATGTCAAAGATGTCGATGACGATCTCTTCCTCGTCTGCAGCCTTGTACCGGACGGCCAGGAGTTTCCGGAAATTGTAGGAGATGTAGAGCTCCGCTCCGCCGTCGATGTAATCGTAGAGGTTGCTCTTGTCGTAGGTTTCCGGCGGCTCGGCTTTCTTCCAGCCGCTCAACTCGGCCGGGAGGATGGAATAGAGCTTCTCGAGGGATTGAGACATGGCCACCCCCGTGGAGAGTATTAGCAGGACAAAACTAAAGACCAGCCGATACGAATTCCGGCGGGCCGATGTGCTCATCACAGTTCTCTGCCTCATGAACAAGTAGGAATAGCAAACGTCCAAGAAAAAGTCAAAAATACTCCTCCTCCATTTTAGTTCCCCTCTTTAGCAAAGAGGGGTCAGGGGAGATTTTATAAATAATAAGCAACTCCATATCCCTACTATCCTTGTTCGCCTTTTCCAATCCCCCCTCGCCCCCCTTTCCCAAAAGGGGGGGAAGATAAAACCTCCCTTTTCCAAAGGGGGATAATAAAGATGCCAAGTGCCCGCCCTCCCGTGGATACCACACTAAACGTCATTGAGCCTAAATCCTGTTGCCTGAACACCGCTTTTTTCCTATGATGGTGAAAAAGGAGATCTTAGGTGAAGCAAAAGTTCTCGTTCCTAGTATCGATCCTTGTCTTGTTCGCTGTTTCAGCCCTTGCTCAGCAGCCGACAGCCTCAGGTCAGCCGCCGACATACGAGGAGAAGCTCAATCGCGTGTTCCAGGAATGGGAGCGGCCCGACCGGCCGGGCGGCGTCGTGGCCGTTGTCGAGAAGGGACAGGTTGTTTATAAAAGATGCTTCGGCCAGGCCAACGTGGAATACCAGCTCGCGACGACACCTCAGACCGTCTATGATGTCGGCCAGCTGGCCGAAGCCGTCACCGGCATGGCCGTAGCCATGCTCGAGGACCAGGGCAAGATTTCCGCCGCCGATCCCATCAAAAAATACCTGCCTGAGCTGCCGTCCTGGGCGGACGGCCTCACGGTCGGCCACCTTGTCCATCATATGAGCGGGCTTCCCGACTGGTACGAGCTCATGACGGCCGCCGGATGGAACGACGGGGATGCCATGACCCTCGACCAAATCCTCAAGATCCTCAAGCGCCAGAAGCAGCTCCTCTTCGAGCCCGGCACGAAGAGCCTTCCTTCGCGGGCCGACTATGTCCTCCTTGGCGAAGTGGTGCGCCGGGTAACCGGCCAGTCCTTCCGGGATTGGACTTGGGCCAACATCTTCAAGCCGCTGGGCATGACCCGGACGCTCTTCCGCGACAGCTACCGGGAGATCGTCGAAGACCGAGCCTACTCGATCAATTATCATTACCGGGACGGCTATCTCAAGGGTGCCGACAACCTGGGCGCAGTGGGTTCCCTGGGACTATTTACGACTCTCGATGATTTCATCAAGTGGGTGCTGAACCTCGACAACCCGGTCGTCGGCTCGGCCCGGGTCAAGGACAAGATGCTGACCTCCGGGAAATTGTATGACGGACGCGAAACGGGCTTCTCCTACGGGTTCGCGGTGGATTCTTACAAGGGCCTCAAGCGGGTCCATAAGAGCGGCAGTTGGGGAGGTTTCCGCACCGCCTTCCGGTATTTCCCGGCGGCTTCCTTGGCCGTTTTCGTTTTTTGCAGCTGGGATTATAGCTGGAACGATCCCAACCAGTGCGCCGACAACGCAGCCGACGTCTGCCTGGAGGCACTGCTGGAGAAGCCCGCGGCGCCACCCGCTCCCGCGGGAGCCAAGCGAAAACCCCTCAAGCTGAGCCCGGCGGAGCTGTCTCAATATGTCGGCGAATACCGGTCCGGAGGATGGGGCTACCTGACCATAGCGCAGGAGAAAGACGTGCTGCTGTTCAAGGCGGGCGGACAAGCCTTCCCGCTGATCTCCATGGGGGAGGGGCGTTTTTCTTTCGAGGACCCGAACATCCCCATCGTACTCACTTTTTCCAGGGGGCCCGACAGAAAAGTGAGCCAGTTCTCCTTTGATCCCGGGAACGGAGAGGTCACAGCCCAGAGGGTCGAACGGGAGACACTCACTCCTGAGCAGTTGAAGATCTACGAAGGAGCATACTATTGCGTGGATCTCGATGCCCGATACGAGATCGTCACGCGGGAGGGCCGGCTCGTCCTGACCGGCCTGCGGACGAGGGATATTGCCTTGACGCCGGAGAACCGGAAGACCTTTGTCAGCGACGGCGCCGGGTTTCAGCTCATCTCATTCTTGATCAGCGAGAAAGGCGAGGTGACCGGATTCCGCGTCGAATCCGACTCCCTCCGCCATCTGGCTTTCCAGAAGGAATAGCCGGCCGCACTGATCCGCTGACACGGAAAGAAAATCATCGAGATTGAGGTCCGCCGTCTTCAGTCCCGCCCGGGTTTGGGCTGCCGCTTCTCAGCAAATCGCCCGGGTTGGGCTTCGGGCGTCGGCATATTGATTTGGCCCTCGAAATAAGAGCCATCGGCGATGGCCAGGAGCTTCGTCTGGATGTTCCCCCGCATCCTGGCCTTGGTCCGGAGCTCGACGTGGAGGGCGGGGCCGATGTTCCCCTCGAGCTCGCCCTCGAGGATGACATGGGCGCAGAAAATATTGCCCTTCACTTTTGCCGTCTCCTCGACCCACACCAGACCTTCGCAGCGGATGTCTCCCTGTATCTCTCCGGCGACCCGAACGCCGGCGCGGCCGCTGATCTCACCCTTAAAAGTGCTCTGGGCCGAGACGACCGTATCATCGGGACCTGATCTGTCCTCCAGCCGGCGGAACTGCTTCGCGGCGGCCTGAGGCGTTTCCGAGGACGCGGGGGGCTCCGGCGCTTCTAAAGAAGGCGCACCGAAAAGCTTGGACTTAAATCCCTTTAGCATCAAATAGAGTTTATTCAGAGCCGGGACGGAAGTCAAGCCTCGGGAGAGGTTTTCTGCGGGCAATCGGTCCGATTCCCCTCTGTGCTAGAATATAGGAGAAAGGAGGCTCCCATGAGCTGGTCGATCAAGCTTTTCCGCGTCAAGGGGATCGAGATCCGGGTCCATCTGACTTTTGTCCTGATCCTGATCTGGGCCGCGAGCCGCTGGGGAGTGACGATGAAGGGTGGCACGAGGGGCGCGCTCTACGGTGTTCTGGTGATTCTCCTACTCTTTGTCTGCGTAACCATCCACGAGCTGGCCCATAGCCTGACGGCGATGCGGTTCGGCGTCAAGGTAAGAAATATCACGCTCCTTCCGATCGGCGGCATCTCTCAGATGGAGGAGATGCCCAAGAAGCCATCCGAGGAGTTGCGCATGTCACTGGCCGGGCCGCTGAGCAACTTCATTATCGCCGCGGTCCTGCTCCTCCTCTCCATCCCCTTTCATTTCCAAGCGGAGGTTTCGGCCGCGCGGATGAGCCGGGTCCTGGGTTCGGTGAGCTGGGAGGGGCTCCTGGCCTATCTTATCACGGCCAACATCATGCTCGGGGTGTTCAACCTCCTGCCGGCCTTTCCCATGGACGGCGGGCGCGTCCTGCGCTCCCTGCTGGCCATGAGGATGGATCATGCCAAGGCGACCTCGGTGGCGGCCGCGGCCGGACAGGGACTGGCCTGGGTGATGGGACTTATCGGCGTCCTGAACGGCGCCTGGACGCTTGTCATCATCGCCGTTTTCATCTACCTCGGGGCCGGCCAGGAAGGGCGGATGGTCGAGGTCAAGAACGTGCTCGGCGAGCTGCGGGTGCGGCAGGCCATGACGACGAAGTTTCAGTCCGTGACCCCGGATGAGCCCTTGTCGCGGGCGGTGGACTTGATCCTGCACGGTTTTCAGACTGTCTTCCCCGTGCTCGAGGAGGGCCGTCTTGCCGGAGTCCTGACCGAGGCCGACCTGGTGAGTGCGCTTAAGCACCAGGGACTCGAGGTGGCCGTAAAGATGGCCATGCGCACCGATGTCCCCACCGTCGACCCCGACAGCTCTCTATTCGACGCCCAACAGCTCATCTCCGAAAAACGGTTGGGCGCGCTGCCGGTAGGCCAGGGGGGGCGGATCATCGGCCTCCTCACTCCCCACGACGTGAGCGAAGCGTACCTGTTCCTCTCCTTGAAGCCCGACCTCCTTGCCAAAACCCAATAGGGGTCAGGTCTCAACATTCAACAATTTAGACTCGATTCCAAGGCTCTGCCCGATTTGTTGATTGTTGAGACCTGACCCCCAAATTTTCCAAATTGGATTAAGGAGATGCGCAGATGAATAACGAAGAAATTGTCCAGGCGTGGGCGAAGACAAGAGGATACCGCGCGGCCGTTGGGAGCGTCTCGCTGCTGGAAGAAGTCCGCAGTGCCCTCCAAAGGCGCCGGGAGGCCGGAGAGATCGAGGCTGGTTTCTATCGGGAAAACCTGGATATTTTCACCTACCTTGACGGAGTCCCGCTCGAGAATCCGCAGTCGATTATTCTCGTTGCCGTCCCCGCGCCCGCGCATATTCTGTCTTTTGTCGTCGGCGATAAAAGGATCGAAACCATTCTCCCTCCGACCTATGCCGGCTACCGGGAAACGTTCGCCGAGGTCAGGGACGACCTCGCGGGAGCCCTGTCAGGCTCGGGCTTCCGGGTGGAGCTTCTGAACGCTCCGCTCAAGGCGCTGGGAAACCGGCTGGGATTGCTTTCCTATGGCCGGAACAACGTCGGTTACATCGAGGGCCTGGGAAGTTATTTCCAGCTAGTCGGCCTTGTATCCGACATGCCGTTCGATAAAGAGAGCATGCCTCCCAGGTCGGCGGAGACGCTCCTACCCAGATGCCGGGAGTGCAGGATCTGTGCGGCGGCCTGCCCGACGGGCGCTATTGACAGGGAAAGGATCCTCCTCCATGCCGAAAGATGCTACACACTGTTTTCCGAATCGCAGCGACCGATCCCCGAGAACCTCAAGTCCCCGTCCCCGAAGTGCATTATCGGATGTCTGAGATGCCAGGAGCTCTGCCCCGAAAACAAGGGCCTGTTGCGGCATGAAAACGCAGCCGTGTCCTTCGATGCAGAGGAGACCAAAGCCTTTCTCGGGATGACGCCGGCGAAGGGCGGCCGGGCCTTCGACCGCGCCCAGGCGAAATTTCAGGAACTGGGCTTGACGGAAGGCCTTCCTGTATTTAGACGAAACCTTAAGCGTCTGCTCCGGATCCACGGCGTCATCTCATAAAAAATGGGGGCGGTCCTATTTTTTTTATTTAGCCGGATTATTTCCCGTAGTTGACGCCGCTGGCCGAGGATACTAGGATTTTATCCGCAGGACAAACAGTGGAATTCGAGCACCGAGTCAAAGGTGTGATCAAGGCGATCCCCCGCGGCAAAGTCGCCACCTACGTTCAGGTCGCCGCTCTCGCCGGAAACCACCGGGCCGCCCGCCAGGTCGTCCGGGTTCTTCACGCGTCCTCCCACAAGGACCGCCTTCCCTGGCACCGCGTCATCAACAGCCGCGGCGGGATTTCGCTCGGACGGGGCCGTGGGTTCGAGGAACAGAGGCGCCTCCTCCTCCAGGAAGGCGTTGACGTTAGCCGCTCGGGCCGCATCGCCCTCGAGGAATTTCAATGGGAACCGGAAGGCCTGCGTTCCAGGGCCGTCGCGAAATTCCTCCGTGAGCTCAACCGAGAGGATACATAATTCGGTGCCTACCTAATTCGGTGTCAGGCAGCTAATTACCGAAATTCTCATTAGTGTATTTAGTTGCCTGGCACCGTCTTCAGGCACCGTATTAGCAAGCCTAGTCGTTCTGGACTTGTTGATTGTTGAGACCTGACCCCTAAGTGTGATAATAACCATGTTCTGGAGGGTGAACATGAAAAAAATTCTTTGGACAATCCTTATCTTTATCGGCTTGGCTGTCATCGGATACGCTCTGGAAAAACAGGTTGAGCCTGCGAAGCAGGTCGAACCGGCTAAGCCGGCCGCACAGGCCACTCAGATACCCGGCCCAGCTTTCAAGGACGTGCTGAGCCTCAAGTCCGTCGGCAGCCCGGTCATTTCTCCCAGCGGGAAGGACATCCTTTTCCCCGTGAGCCAGGCCGACTGGGATAAGAATAAGTACGATACCGAGATCTGGCTCAGCCGCGATGGCACTGCTCCCTTTCAGCTGACGCAGACCACCGATGAAAGCAGCGACTCGCCGTCCTGGTCGCCGGATGGCCGCCGGATCGCCTTCCTGGCTAACCGCGACGGCAAAACCAGCCAGGCCTACCTCATCAACCCCGCCGGCGGCGAGGCCTTCAAGCTCACAAACCACAAGGAGGGCGTCAGCTCCTACGAATGGGCTCCCTCGGGCCAGTTCATTGCCTTCGCTTCGACCGAGCCCCAAAGCAAAGAGCAGAAGGGCCGCGAGAAACAGTACGGCAAGTTCCAGGTCGAAGACGCTGAATACCGGATGACCCATCTCTGGCTTGTCGCCGTCGAGCCGGGCAAGACTCCGGAGGCAAAGAGACTGACCTCGGGCACGGATTTCACAGTCGGTGGTTTCGCTTGGTCACCTGACGGGAAGAAAATCGCCTTTGCCCACCGCCCCGACCCCCTGATCAACTCCTATCACAAGAGCGATATCTCCGTCCTGGACGTGGAATCCGGGAAGATCACACCGCTCGTCACCCAGCCGGGCTCGGACCGCGGGCCCCAGTGGTCTCCCGACGGCCAATGGATCGCCTTTTCCACCAAAATGGGGGACGATCGCTACTTTATCAACAGCAAAATCGCCAAGATACCAGGAGGGGGAGGCCCGATTACGGTCCTGACCTCAACCTTCGATGAGAATCCTTACATGCTCAAGTGGACAAAGGCCGGCCTTGCCTTTATTGGCTCCGAGGGTGTCTTTACGCGGCTGTATCTCCTCGACCCGGCCAATGGAAACGTCACCAAAATCGTCTCCACACCCGAAAATATCAGCGACGTGAGCTTCGCCGAGGACGGCAACGCGGTTGCCTTCGCCGGGGGTGACCGGACGACCCTTGGCGAAATCTACCGCGCGACCCTGGATTCGTGGAAACCGGAGGCCGTCACCAAGATGACTGAACAAGTCGCCGGCTGGAAGACCGGCACACGCGAAGTCATCCAATGGAAGAGCAAGGACGGCACCTCGATCGAGGGCGTCCTCTGGAAGCCCGACGGGTTCGAGCCCGGCCGGAAATATCCGCTGCTCGTCATCATCCACGGCGGACCGGCGGGCATCTCAATCCCGGTCCTGGTCGATGCCTACGTCTATCCCTATCTCGAATGGTTGAACAAGGGCGCGCTGATCCTGGAGCCGAACTATCGGGGCTCAACGGGTTACGGCGAGAAATTCCGCTCCCTGAACGTCCGCAACCTGGGCGTGGGCGACATGTGGGACGTGGAATCCGGGGTCGATAGCCTGATCGCGAAAGGCCTGGTCGATCCCGACCGGATGGGCGCCATGGGCTGGAGCCAGGGCGGCTACATCTCGGCTTTCCTGGCCACGAACTCGAAGAAGTTCAAGGCGATATCGGTCGGGGCCGGGATCTCCAACTGGGTAACTTATTACGTCAACACCGACGTCCATCCCTTTACCCGACATTATCTCAAGGCCACACCTTGGGACGACATGGAAATCTATTTGAAGACCTCGCCCATGACGAACATCAAGAAGGCGCGTACCCCCACCCTGATCCAGCACGGCGAGAACGACCGCCGCGTTCCCATCCCCAACGCCTACGAGCTCTTCCAGGGCCTCCAGGACGTGGGCGTCGAGACGAAGCTTATCGTCTATAAGGATTTCGGCCACGGTATCTCGCGGCCCAAGGAGCAACTCGCCGCCACGTGGCACAACTGGCAGTGGTTTGCCAAGTACATCTGGGGAGAGGATGTCGTGATTCCGGTGGAGGTTGAAGAGGAAAAAGAGAAGGACGAAGAGGCGAAAAAATAGAGCAAACAAAGGCCAAGTCGCAGAAAGTCAAAGTAGGGGTCTCGAAGTAGGGGTCAGGTCTCAACAATCAACAAATGCGGAGCGACTCTGTCCATTGTTGAATGTTGAGACCTGATACCGGAGTACCCCCATTTCCCAATTTTCCAGAACTTCGCCTTGGAATCAAGTTCAGTAGCTTGACATCGATCACCAGACGGTGATATAGTATTCCTATAATAATTGTAGAGATTCCGAACTCAAACGGGCCAAAAAGGGTTTGATAGCTATCATTCACTATCCCAGCTGCTTTGCCGGGAGAAAGAGAATTTTTGCATTTCGGCTGGATTTCAAGGAGTGAGCCACCATGATAGGTCAGACTCTCGGACATTATCGCATCATCGAAAAAATCGGTGCCGGAGGGATGGGTGTTGTCTATCGGGCTAGAGATGAACGCCTGGAAAGAGATGTCGCCATCAAAGTGCTGCCCGCCGGGGCTCTCGCCGATGAAGAGATGAGAAAGCGCTTCCGCAGGGAAGCCATGGCTCTCTCCAAGCTCAACCATCCCAATATCGCCACTATTCATGATTTTAACACCGAAGGAGAGGTGGACTTTCTGGCCATGGAATACATATCCGGTGTCACGCTGGGGGAGAAGGCACACTCAGGAGGATTGCCGGAGGCGGAAGTTGTCCAGGTGGGAAGGCAAGCCGCCGAAGCGCTGGAGGCCGCCCATGAGCAGGGAATGATCCACAGGGATCTTAAGCCCGGGAACATCATGATCACACCCAAGGGTCTGGTCAAACTGCTCGACTTCGGCCTGGCCAAGCTTTTCCGGCCCTCAGGAACTCTAGACAAGACTTTAACCCTCACCGGCGCCGGCACAGAAGCGTTGACGGGCACCCTTCCCTACATGGCGCCCGAGCAGCTGGAAGGCCGCGAAGTTGACGAGCGAACCGACATCCACGCCCTGGGTGCCATTCTCTATAAGCTGGCTACAGGGAAAAGGCCGTTTCCTCAGGAGACCCCTTCTGAGATTATTCATGCCATCCTCCACAAACAGCCTGAATTGCCTCGGTCCCTGGGACCCCAGATCTCCGAGGGGCTGGAGCGGATTATCTTCAAGTGCCTGGAGAAGGAGCCGGCCGACCGTTATGCGTCGGCCAAAGAGGTGATCGGCGATTTAAACAAGCTTGAGACCGGTGATCTTTCGGCGCTTATTGCCGGAAGGCCCGGGCGCAGGGCCAAGCGAAGCTTGTGGCAAAGACCGCTGCCTGTGAGTCTTTTAGCCCTCGTCGGAGTAGCGGCTCTTTTGTTCGCTCTCAACATCGGTGGAATGAGAGACCTTTTGTCGGGCCGGGCCAAAACCCCCGGAGTGCAATCACTCGCCGTTCTGCCCCTGAAAAGCCTTTCCCAGGATCCTGAGCAAGACTATTTTGCCGAGGGAATAACGGATGCTCTCATCACTGAATTAGGACAGATCAGCACCCTGCAGGTGAAATCTCGCACTTCCGTCATGCAGTATAAAAAAACAGAAAAATCTCTGCCGCAGATCGCCAAAGAGCTGAATGCAGACATGGTGGTTGAAGGTTCTGTCTTGAGGGCGGGGAAAAAAGTGCGGATCACAGCCAAGCTCATTCATCCGGCCGACGAACGGCAGCTCTGGGTTAAGAGTTACGATCGCGACATCGGCGATTTTCTGATTCTGCAAAGCGAGATTGCCCAGGATATCACAAGACAGATCGGCATCAGGCTCAGGGAGGAGGAGAGTTTCCGGTTGGCCAAGAGAAAGACTGTGAATCCCCAAGCCCTCGACGCCTATCTCAAGGGGGTTTATTCAGGCGATAATGGATATTTTAATCAAGCGATCAAGCTTGACCCGGATTTTGCTCTGGCTTATACCGAGATTGCAAAAAGTTATTTTTATAGTGGTCTATTGGGCGATGTTCCGCCTCGGGAGGCCTTTTTGGAAATGAAACAAGCAGCTCTAAAAGCGCTGGAGAAGGATAATACTCTCGGAGAGGCCCACGGCTATCTGGCTGTGGCCTGGCTCCATTATGATCTGGATTGGACTGAGGCTGAAAAAGAATTCAAACGAGCCCTTGAGCTCAACCCCAGCCTCGCCATGATCCACCATCTCTATGCGCATCTCCTGATGGCCCTGGACAGAATGGAAGAGTCGATAGCCGAGGTCAAACTCGCCTCGGGACTTGATCCCTTTGCCAATCCCAATCATTTATGCTCCGGCTGGCACTGCTTCAGCACGGCAGGTTATGATGAGGCGATTGGGCTTGCCCGCCAAGACATCCAGGCGAATCCTAAGGATGCGTGGGCCCATGTCACTTTGGGAATGGCCTATGAACAGAAATTCTTGATCAAAGAGGCCATTGTCGAGTTCCAAATCGCCCGCGATAATTGGAAGGATAACTTTCTTCCCCTGGCCGACCTTGGTCACGCCTACGGGATCGCCGGCCAAAAGAAGGAAGCGCAGGAGATTTTGGAGAAACTCTTAGAGGAGAAATTCTTAGAGAAGTCCAAGCGCATTTACGTTTCAGCCTATGATATCGCCGCCGTCTATATTGGCCTTGGAGAAAAGAATCAGGCCTTTGAATGGCTTTCTAAAGCCTTAGAGGAGCGGTCAGGCTTTCTGGTTTACATCAAATGCGATCGGCGGTTTGACGGGCTGCGGTCCGACCCCCGCTATGAGGCTTTGCTCAAACGTATCGGCCTGCCACTCGGCGCGATAAAGAGCTGAGTCCGAATCAGTCCCCGAAGACAAGGAATTCGTTAGCCGAGTAGGGGTCAGGTCTCAACAATCAACAAATCCGGAGCGGTATTTCCAATTGTTAAATGTTGAGACCTGACCCCCTAATTACGCGGGGGCTCCTCGAAATCCAGGGCCGATTTGGGATAAAATAATCACCGGCGCGATAAAATGGGGCTCTTAAAAAGAGACAGCTCGAGGATGACGGGCCAAAAACTCCAGGAATTCTGGAGCCTTCCCGAGTCCGAGGTCCTCGGTCGGCTCGAGACCTCACGCCGCGGATTGTCTTCCGAAGAAGCCCGGAAACGCCTGGCCGAGTGCGGACCGAACCTCCTCAAACCCCAAAAAAGGACGAACACCCTCTCCCTGCTCGTCTCCCAGTTCAAGAGCCCGCTCATCCTCATCCTCACTTTCGCCGCCGGCCTGGCGTTTCTGACGGGAGACAGGCCGGACGCTTTCATCGTCCTCTTCATCATCCTGGCCAGCGGGCTCCTGGGATTCTGGCAGGAGAAAGGGGCCAGCGATGCCATCAGGAAGCTCATTTCCATGGTCCAGGTTGAAGCGACCGCGCTCCGCGATGGTAGCCCGCGGGAAGTTTCCGTCGAGGAGATCGTCCCCGGCGACATTCTCTCCTTCAGGGCCGGGAATAAGATCCCGGCCGACTGTCTGCTCCTGGAATCGAAGGACCTCTTCATCGACGAGGCCGTTCTGACAGGCGAGACGTTCCCGGTCGATAAGACGCCGGGCGTCATGGCTCCGGAAACGCCCCTCGCGCGCCGGAGCAACAGCCTTTTCATGGGGACACACGTCACGAGCGGCAGCGGCTCGGCGGTCGTCGTCGGGACGGGCCGGGGCACGGAATTCGGCGCCATCTCCGAGCGCCTCAAGCTCAGGCGGCCGGAGTCGGAATTCGAACGCGGCGTCCGGAGGTTCGGCTACCTCCTCATGGAGATCACGCTGATCCTCGTCATCTCCATTTTCGCCATCAACGTCTTTTTCAAGCGTCCGGTTATCGATTCTTTTCTCTTTGCTATGGCCCTGGCGGTCGGACTGACTCCCCAGCTCCTGCCGGCCATCATCAGCATCAACCTATCCCACGGGGCCAAGCGAATGGCCCGAGAGAAGGTCATCATCAAGCGGCTGGCCTCGATCGAGAATTTCGGCAGCATAAACGTCCTGTGCTCCGACAAGACCGGGACGCTGACAGAGGGCAAGGTCCGGCTCCGTTCTTCGCTCGACATCGACGGACAGGAGAGCCGGAAGGTCCTCTTTTATGCCTATGTCAACGCGGCCTTCGAAACAGGGTTCGAGAACCCGATCGATGAAGCCATCCGCAGTCATCAGCCCTTCGACCTCGCCGGATGCCGGAAACTCGACGAGCTCCCTTACGACTTCGTCCGCAAGCGCCTCAGCATCTTGGCCTCGGTCGAAGGCCGGAGCCTGATCATCACCAAGGGTGCCTTCGCCAACGTCCTCGGCGTCTGCACGAAAGCGGAGACGCCCGGGGGGGAAGTGGCCGACATCGAGGCGGTCCGGGACGAGCTCGAAAAGCGCTTTGAAAACTCCAGCCGGGAGGGGTACCGTGTCCTCGGAGTGGCCTACCGCGAGGCCGCGCCCGATACCCGGATCACAAGGGACGACGAAACGGAGATGACTTTTCTCGGCCTGCTCGTCCTCTTCGACCCGGTCAAGCCGGGGATCGTCGAGACCCTGGCCCGGCTGAAGAATATCGGCGTCTCGCTGAAGCTTGTCACCGGGGATAGCAGGCTGGTGGCCGCCCATGTCGGCCAAGCGGTCGGCCTGTCCGGAGAGGTCATACTCACCGGCGGCGAACTGCGCGAGATGAGCGATCTCGCCCTGGTCCAGCAGGCAGGCGGGGTGGACATCTTCGCCGAGATCGAGCCCAACCAGAAGGAGAGGATCATCCTGGCCCTGAGAAGGGCCGGGAACGTCGTCGGCTACATGGGCGACGGCATCAACGACGCGTCGGCCCTTCATTCCGCCGACGTGGGTATCTCCGTCGAGAGCGCCGTCGACGTGGCCAAGGAGGCGGCCGATATCGTCCTCCTCGAGAAGGACCTCGGCGTGCTCGTCCACGGCATCCAAGAAGGCCGAAAAACCTTCGCCAACACCCTGAAGTACATTTTCATGGCCGCGAGCGCCAATTTCGGGAACATGTTCAGCATGGCCGGGGCGTCGCTCTTTCTGCCGTTCCTGCCGCTCCTCCCAACGCAGATCCTTCTGACCAACCTCCTTACGGACTTCCCCGAGTTGACGATCGCCACCGACTCGGTGGACCGGGAATTCGCCGAGAAGCCCCGCCGCTGGGACCTGAAGTTCATCCACAGATTCATGCTGGCTTTCGGGCTGCTCAGCTCGATTTTCGACTATGCCACCTTCGGGGTTCTTCTCCTCGTTTTCCGGGCCTCTATGGCTCAGTTCCGGACGGGCTGGTTCATGGAATCGGTCATCTCGGCCTCCCTCATTGTCCTCGTGGTCCGGACCCGGAGGCCGTTCTTCAAGAGCCGGCCGGGGAAATATCTCCTGGCGGCGACCCTGGCGATCGTCGTCGTGACCCTGGCCCTCCCTTTCAGTCCGCTGGCCCGGCTCTTTCATTTCGAGCCGCTGCCTTTCCGGTTCTTCCTTCTCATCGGGATCGTCGTTCTCCTCTATGTGACCGGCGCAGAAATAACCAAGCGGATTTTTTATAAACGGACGGCCACCTAGGCCTCTGACAGTTCGGTACCTCCCCTCTCTACCCTGAACACGATCGCCTCGTTTTCCGGATTCGGACAATCTTAAGAGCCAATGAGAATATGCGGGGGTCAATTTCGTCCCGCGGGGGAAATTCGCCCATCGCCCGGACGTTCGCACCCGGCTTGCTGACGCCCCGAATTTGTTAATTGTTGAGACCTGACCCCTATTTCAGGAGGAGGAGAGAATTCGAGTCGGCGACCAGAACAAACGGGCCGCTCAGGGCGACGGCCAGCGCTTCGCCCGGTGTGTCGAAGGAAGCTACGAGTTTCGGTGCGGCCGGGTTGCCGATCGCGATCTTCAAGACGCCCGCGTTTCCATCCGCGACAAAGGCGGAGTCGCCGCTGAGAACGACGGAACTCGAAAAATCTCCGGATGGGAGTGAACCCCTAACCTTGGGCGCGGCGGGCTGTCCGATATCGATGATCTGAAGGCCGGCCGGGCCCGAGGCCACATAAGCGAAGTCGCCTCGGACGGCAACGCCGCAGGGCTCACCATCAAGCTTCATTGAGGCAACCAGGGCAGGCGCAGCGGGCTTCCGGATATCAAGGATGTGGAACCCCGTATCGCTATTTGCCAGATAGGCGTAATCCCCCTCGACGGCCAGGCCGTAGGTGAAACGCGGCATTTTATAGGAGCCCACGACCGACGGAGAGAGCGGGTTGGTGATGTCGATCACGAAGAGACCGGCGTTGTCAGCCGTGAGATAAGCGGTGTTCCCCCGGACAACGATCGTGCGGGGCGCGCCCCCGGGAGCATTAAACATGCGGACAGGCTTGGGTTTGGCGGGGTCCGAGACGTCAAAAATCTTCACCGACCAGCGGTCCGTGACATAGGCGTGGCGGCCGCTTACGGCGAGGCCCTGGACTCCGCGGAAGATGGTGGTCATGCCCACCGAATCCATCCGGGCCGGGTCGGAGAGGTCAACGACCTGAACTCCCGACAACTCGCCGACCGCATAGGCATAGCGGTCCTGGGCAGCGGCCGCGATGATGGTGCTGGGCGTGAAGAAAGTCCCTATGGTCACCGGCTTTTGAGGCGCGGAGACGTCCATAAAGAAGAGGCCCGAGAAGTAATCCACGACGCAGGCGAGGTTCTCTTTCAGCGCCACTCCCCAACCTTCGTTGTACATCGTGTATTTGTTGGTCGAGACGACGACGGGCGCGGCGGGGTCGGCCACATCGAGGATTTGAAATCCGCCGTCATAAAGACTGCCGGCGCAAAGGTATCTTCCGTCGACGGAAACGCTGCGGGCATAGCCGGAGGCGGTTAACGAAGCCGCCTGCCGCGGCGCGGACGGCGCGCTGATATCGACGCACTTTAGGCCCCCGCTTCCGTCGGCGATATAGGCGGTATTTCCGGAAAGGGCGATTCCCTCGGATGTCCCGTCCGTGTCGAGGGCCCCGACGGTCGCGGGCTTTGCCGGGTCTTTGACATCGACAATCTGGAGGCCGGCGCTTCCGTCGGCGATATAGACCAGCTTTTCGCGCAGGACGATGCCCATCGATTCACCGGGTGAGTCCCACTTTCCCGCCAGCTTTGGAGTCGCCGGGTTGCGGATATCGACAACGGCCAAACCCGCTTGGCCATCGGCCACGAAAGCAAAGCCTCCGTCCACGGTGACATCCCGGGCGTCGCCCTCTGTGTCCAGTTTTCCTCTAAGCACGGGAGTCTTCGGGTCGGAGACGTCGATGATGTTCAGCCCTTTATCGCCGGAGGCCACAAACGCCAGCGGCTCTTTGACTTGGATGGCCAACCCCCCGCCAAGATAGAGTTGGGAAATCCGGACCGGGTTTTTCAAGTCGGAGATATCCAGGATAACGAGGCCGTTCATGAAGGCGCAATAGGCGTGTTTCCTTTGAATATCGACATCGTGGGCTTTTGTCCACAATGCGGATCCCACGAAGGAGAGCGTTTCGCTGTCCTGGCTCCGGCCGGAAATTCCCGGGAGGGCGCTAAGTAACACAAGCAGAAAAAGAATCCCGATGACCAGTTTGGGTTTGAACATTTTCTCGCCCCCCGTCGCGGTCAGATCATGACGTCTTCGGTCCAGCCCAGCTTGATCAGCTCGATCTTGTTGAGGTCGCTCGTGCCGAGGCCGTATTTCGTGTCCGCGATCTGGATGTGCTTGGGAACGGGCGGCAGCTCTTGGCCGGGACCGAGTTCCTGGCGTCTCTTGGCCATGATCAGCCGCAGGCCGATGGTGTCCACGGCCACCGGGTCCTGCCCTACGATCAGGCCCTTGTAGTTCCAGACATAACGGCGGCTGAAGTGGTGGGGGCCGCGGCCGTGGAACTGAGGCGTCAGGGCGCAGAGAACGTTCAGCCGGGTTTTCCCTTTGACCTGGGGCAGATTGAAGAGAGAGCCGAGGGCCGCGCAACTATCGGGGTGATAGTCCGGCTGGGACTCCCCGAACATGATGTAGTTCTTGATGCAGCCTGACATTCCGGCCAGGTAATGGGTCCGGAGGGGCCGGGTATTGATCAAGGCCGTAGATTTCACAAAGATCGGGTTCGCTCTCACGTTGTGGTCGTCGATGCCGATATTCTCCTCCTTCACCCCCGCGTCCAGGAGGCGGCGCTTGATCGCCTTTTCGACTTCCGGGGGCGTCGGCAGATAGGACCAGACGTTGCTCTTGATGCCGACGATGTCTTCGGGCTTGACCAGCAAGCGGAAGGCCGCCGTCGGGTCGCTCTGGTCCAGGAGCTTCATGACGGCCTCGTCCAGCATCTGCTGGATGACCGGGCCGTTGAACTCGGAGTTTTCATCCAGGGCCTCGGCATGGCGGATGAGGATCACCCTGGACTTGGTCGCCTGAGGCTGAGGGTTCTGCGGATTCCGGGGAAAACCGACGGCCGTTCCTAGGACGGCGAAGGATGTGCCGCGGATGAAGTCGCGGCGCGTCATCGGAGATTTCATATTGACCTCATTTTTGGGGAAATCGTATGACGGAGTATAGGGTCTCCGCGTATTCTTTCGACGGAGCCTCGAAAACGACCGCCAGGTAATTCCTGTGGGTGCGGGCCATGGTCCACTTCCCATTTTCGGTCAGCGCCGCTGCCGCCGGACCGGCCTCCGGAAGATAGGCCTTGAAGAAGGACTCGTAAGCCGCCCTCGCCTGGACCTCGTTCTGGTAGCGGACGATAAGAAGGTCCCCTGTTTCCGCCGGGCTCGCTGCATATTCGGCGAAGATGCAGTCCGTATCTTTCCCCAAGCCCAGGATGTTCTCGCTGGCTACGAAAAATCGGTTGTTCAGGTTCACTGCGGCGTGAAAGTAGCTCGTCCGCTTTTTCTTGAGGCCGGATTCCGGAAGGCATTTGAGGAGGTCCGGAACCGGACCTGCCGGGCCGAGCAGGGGAGCGACGGCCTTCCCCAACTCGAGAATCGCCTTTTCCGCCCTCTTTTCGTCGCCCGCGGCCGTGATCGACACGAAGAAGCGGCCCTGCCGGAACCTCAGCAGGCCGTACCCGTATTCGGATTCCTGGCCGATTCCGGCCTCCGGGTCCTGCCGGTCGCAGGAAAAGACGCCGAACGCTTCCCCGGGAGAGCCCATGTCGTAGATGTCGAGGGCGATTTCCTCGCCGGATGGGTTGCGGTACTTGCGGACGAACGCGTTCCTGAAGTCGAAAGCCAGGTAGACCTCGGCGCCACCGTCCATGTAATCGTAGATAGTTTTCCGGTCGTAGACCGCGTCTTGGCCGACGGACTCCCAATCAAGAACTTTTTTGGGAATCGACTGCGCCAGGTCTTTCATGTCTCCTCCGGCGGCTGAGATTGAGGTGATGAAAAAGAGCAGCATCAGCTTCGAGATTCTCATCCTGGTTCTTACCGCTAACAATATTAAGAAAAACGGATTCTGTCAAACGCGGCGGCGCCAAAGCGCCAAAGGGGCCAAAGGGGTCAGGTCTCAACATTCAACAATTGTCAGCGTCGCTCCTGATTTGTTGATTGTTGAGACCTGACCCCATTCAGGGCCTTGACAAACGGTCTCCCCAAATGTATCTTCTTTGTAGATACATATAGGAGGAGAATTGAGAGGTCGTGTACAGAAATGGGGCAACAGCCTGGCCCTCCGTATCCCCAAATCATTCGCGTATGAGATGGGATTGGGACAGAATTCGTCTGTCCAGTTGATGCTCAAAGAAGGAGCGCTTGTCGTGACGCCAGAACACGGACCCCAATGGCGTCTGGAAGAGCTCCTAGAAAAAGTGACCGAAGATAACATCCATCACGAATGGGAGACCGGATCCGCCGAGGGCGATGAGATATGGTGAGTCCAGGTCCATACATCCCCCGGCGCGGCGATGTCGTCCGGATCACCTTGAATCCTCAAGCTGGCCACGAGCAGGCGGGTCGAAGGCCAGCGGTCATTCTATCGCCTCACGCCTATAACGCCAAGGTCGGGCTGGCTCTCCTGTGTCCGATTACGAGCCAGGTCAAAGGTTATCCGTTTGAGGTCGCTATCCCCGCAGGATTGCCTGTTTCCGGCGTGATCTTATCCGACCATGTCAAGAGCATGGATTGGCGCGCCCGAAAAGCCGAATGGGTCTGTTCCTTACCACCACAGACAACAGCCGAGGTCCTGGCCAAGTCGCAGACATTGCTGACGTAGGCCCATGAATTGACCCATGGCTTTGCCCGAATAAATCCGAGTAAAAGTCACCGAGATCCTATCCGCTTACTGCGCCACGAGATGCCCGGCCAAGTTCAAGGATAAGGTTCGGTTGGGCTTTAGATTTCGCGGATCTGCTTGCCGAGGTCGAAGCCGACCCTACAGGGATATTCTGGGGATGAGGAGGAAGCGTTTATCATTGCTTGACTTATAAACAATTAGTTGTGAACAACTAGAAATTGTGAACATACCGATCCGTATGTCGATCATTTACAAGCCGGTGTCCAGATCATTGAGGAAATTTCCTCTAACAACTCATTTAGGGCTTGACATTTGTTCATATATTTGCTATGTTCACAATAGATGAAAAGAAAAATAAAGTGAACGCTATCCTAAACAAAACTAATAAAAACATCGAAGAAGAAATATTTCGGCTTGCCATTGAGGCGTTTCGGAAAAATGTCCCGACGCTAGCCAATATTGAAACGATTAACCTGGAACGCGTTTTCATAGAGGGGTTTCGGCCAGACCGCCAAATAAAAATGACAGTGCAGGGCAAGACTTTGGATTACTACGCCGAAATAAAAACAAATTTCAAAGAAGCAAATAAATTCCAATTGCTTATGTACAGAGATAAGCTCGACCACCCGCCCCTGGTCATCGCGAAGTATGTCAATGCCCAGATGGCAGATCAGCTAAAGCAGGACGGTCTGGAGTTCATCGACACTGCCGGCAATGCGTTCGTCAATAATCCTGCATTCTATATTTTCGTGAAAGGGAATAGGCCTCCGGAGATACCAGGACAACCGCCACTTGAAAGAGCTTTCAAACCTGCCGGCCTGAGAATGGTTTTTGCCTTCTTATGCAATCCCGGTTTTGAGAATAGGACCTACCGGGAGATCGCCGCTGCCACAAAGGTCGCACTCGGGACCGTTAACTGGATCATGAAAGATCTGAAAAAACTGGGCTTTCTTCTGGACATGGGGAGGCGAGGCCAAAAGCTAATCCAAAAAGAGAATTTGCTACAACGATGGGTCATTGCATACCCGGAGCGGCTCAGGCCGAAGCAGATGCTCGGGCGCTACCGGGGTGATGCTGCCTGGTGGCAACAGAAGACCCTGGACCCGTTGAAAGCACAATGGGGTGGAGAGATTGCTGCCGCCAGATTGACACAATATCTAAAACCGGAACTGATAACGATCTATACCGGGCCCCAAGAGATCAATCATCTGTTGTTCGAAAACCGACTCAAAAAAGACACGGCTGGAGATATCGAAATTCTGGCGAGATTCTGGAAGCCCGTTGAGATGTGGGAATACGGTGACCTAGTCCACCCAATCCTAGTTTATGCCGATCTCCTGGCAACGGGAAACCAGAGAAATATAGAAACAGCGAAAATGATCTATGAGCAACATATTATTCGACTTATCAGGGAAGATTGATCAGCAGACAGTCGCCGCGCTATCTGTCGTGAAGAAAATCGCGGACTCCTTGAGTATTCCTTTTTTCGTCGTCGGCGCTTCGGCAAGAGACATCATTCTCAAGTACTGCTACGGAATAGAAACACCGAGGATGACCAGAGATATCGACTTGGGAGTTGAGGTCGCAGATTGGGAGCAGTTCGACCAGCTTAGGGAATCATTGCTCTCGACGAGCAAATTCTCTTCGACGCAGGTACGGCACAGGCTCCGGTTCGATTCTGTCCTCATCGATATCGTTCCTTTCGGCGCAATCACCGACGAGAAAAGACGGATTAGCTGGCTACCTGAACACGAAATATTCATGAACATGGCTGGTTTAAAGGAGGCCTACGAATATTCGGTTGATGTGAAATTGAGTTCGGTCCCTGAGCTCGATATTAAACTGCCAACTCTACCAGGCCTAGCGCTCATGAAGTTGATTTCGTGGAAAGAGGGGTATCCGGAGCGCCAGAGAGACGCTGAGGATCTGCTGCTTATCATGGAGAAATATGAAGAAGCGGGCAACTTTGACAGACTCTACGAAAAAGAGCAGAGCCTGTTGGAGGAAGAGCATTTTGATGCAAGACATGCCAGTATCAGGCTGCTCGGCCGCGATATGGCTATAATGGCAGATCCTTATACATTGGACACGGTCAGGGCGATATTGAGTGAAGAAACAGGACAACGTTCTCAATATCGATTGATTACAGATATGATCAGAGGCATGCTTGCTTCCGATCTCAAATTCGATGAGATTCTCTCTCAGCTAGAGAAGCTGGGACAAGGCCTTGTTGAGGCCTCAAAAACATAACCGCTGTACTTCTTGTTAACCCCCTGTCCGCCCAGAAGCTTGTATCATATTAAAACAAGCATAACAGCTTGTGTTTCGACCGGAAAAAGAGACACGGCAATTTTCACTAGACAGTTAAAAAAGCCTTGCCCGCCACTTCCTCTCCCTAGAAAACTCCCAGGAGCTCTATTACAACTGGGACCTTCGCCAGGTGCGGGATAGGTATAGGTCTGACTATACTTTCTTTGAGAGCCCGCTGCGAGACGCCAAATCTCGGGGGCGATTGCCCTGGATCTGTTTCGATGAGATCCACAAAATGCCGAAATGGAAGAATATTCTCAAGGGTTACTACGACAAATACGAGAACGACTGCCGGTTCATCGTCACCGGCAGCGCCCGGTTAGACTGGTTCCGGCGGTCCGGAGATTCCCTGGCGGGGCGTTATTTCCTCTTTCGCTTGAATCCTTTAACACTCTCCGAAGTCGCAGGTCACCCGCATCGTGAGCCTGCCCGGGATGAAACTGCTCTGGAATTCATTGAGCGAAAGCTGAGCCGGGGCCCCTCCAGGCAGGATCTGATTGATCACCTCCTGCACTACAGCGGGTTTCCCGAACCCTTCCTCAAGGCGGATGAGACATTCTACCGGCGATGGCAACGGGATATGGTGGATTACCTGACGAGGGAGGACGTTCGCGATCTGACGCGGATTATGGCCGTTGAGCATATTGCGACATTGATGCAGATCATGCCGGATCGTGTGGGCTCGCCTCTATCGTTGAATGCGCTGACAGAGGACATCGAGGCCAGTTATACTGCAGTTAAGAACGCTATCTCCGCCATGCAGCTCATCTGTGCCGTTTTTTTGATCTCCCCTTATCACCAGAGAATTGCCCGGGCGGTCAAAAAAGAAAAAAAGGCCTATTTTTATGATTGGGGCCGCGCCCTCGAGCCGGCGAAGAGATTCGAGAATTATGTCGCCGTCGAGCTCGCCACGATGATCGACCTCTGGCACGATAAGGGGATCGGCGATTTCGACCTGATGTACGTCCGAACGCGGGACGGCAAAGAAACTGATTTCCTGGTCATGCGGAATCGCCAGCCCTGGTGCCTCTTCGAGGCCAAACTTCAGGACGACGTTATCGCCCGGCACCATTTCGATCAGGCCAATGCCCTGGGGAACATCCCGTTTCTTCAGGTCACGGGTCAGGATAAGGTCTTCAAGAGACAGGATTCGCGCTTTTTCCGCATCTCCGCCAGCCGGTTCTTTGCGTGATTTTTATCTCCTCTTCCTGACGCCCGCCTCCAAGGTCCGGGCAGCGATCGAGCAGTAGTTTCAGAAAAATGAGATTAAAGGATCTTACCTGCGTCTTATTAAATGCTTGGACAAATCCAACCCATGAAAGTCAAAGGGGCCATAAAAATGATTGAACAGGACGGCTGGTTCATGATAAGAAAAAGAGGAAGCCACCGGCAATATAAACATAACAATAAAAAAGGCGTGGTGACCATAACCGGCCATTTGAATGATGATCTCGCTAAAGGGACACTCGATAGCGTGTTTAAACAAGCGGGTTTAAAATATGGGAGGAAAGAAAGTGTATAGGTATCCGATTATCATAGAAAGATCCAGGAATAACTATTCTGCCTACAGCCCGGATCTGCCCGGCTGTGTAGCCACGGGCGCAACCATCAAAGAGACTCTCTTGCGAATGAGGAGTGCGATCAGGTTGCACCTGGAAGGACTCAAGAAAGAAGGAACTGAAATCCTCCAGCCGTCGACGAAAGCTAGATACGTAGAAATCTCCATCTGATTTTTCCGCCTCACCAACTCTAGAAATGGGGGAAAAATAGGACCGTCCCCATTTTGATTCCATCCGCAGGAGAAATTGGACCACCGCCCATCGCCCGGACGCTCGCGGCGGTATGCTGATGCTCCGGATTTGTTGATTGTTGAGACCTGACCCCGCGCACTGCTCCCCACGCCTTGAGAATTTTTGCCAATTAACTCCGTCTATATAACCGGAGCCCGCAAAGCGCGGAAAAGCGCGATTTGACAATTGGTACAATGAATAGTACAATTCAGCCGCAACACCAAATGGACAAAGTCATCGGCATCGCCAAGCTCCGCAATTCGCTGGCCTCAATCATCAAGGATGTGACCAGGGGGTCTCATTACATCATCGTCCAGAGATCAAAGGCCAAAGCGGTTCTTCTCAGCCCAGAAGAGGTTGAGACACTTGAGGTCCTGGCTGACCGGAGGCTGCTGGAAGAGATCCTGGAAGCGAAGAAAGACATTCTTGAAGGCAGGTTCGCAACCTACGAAGATTTTTTTGCCAAGAAACTACCTGAAAAACGCTGAATTTCTGGATGGCCCTTTTTCTAACCCGCACTTTCCAGAAGAACTTTCTTCGACTTCCCAAAAACAGCCAATCCAAGGTTGAGGCCGCTCTGAGAGAGATCCATTCAAACCCCCTTGCCGGGAAAAAGCTTCTCGGGGATCTCGAAGGCGAATTTTCGTTTCGAATCGGTGCCTACAGAATTATCTATTTCATCGATCAAGAGAAGAACATTTGGGTTGAAACCGTCCGGCACCGAAAGGAAGTCTATAAAAGGCTCAAGTAATTCGGTGCCAGGCAGCTAATTACCGAAATTCTAATAGCTTCCCTGACGGGTTTCCGCGGCTATCATGAAGACGATCTTTTTCTCTTCATCCACTTCATAGAAGAACCGCTGTGGGCCGATTCTGTATCGCCATGTCTCCGGCTTGTAGCCTCTCAACTTCCTGATGTTTTTCCCAAAATAGGGCTGGGCTTTCAATTGCGGATAAACGTATTCATGAAGCTTTTTCGTCAACTTCTCCTGCCTCGGACCTAGATTCCTTTGGAGGTCTTCCTGAAACTGCTCAGTCTCGAATATACGATACTCACTCAACGAATCGACCTTTTATCCGTTTGGCTTGTTCACTGCCGGTCTTCAACCTCTCCAACAGATTCTTGTTGTTGAGGATCTCCTCCATCTCAAATTCATCAGCGAACAACTCCTCTTCGATTTGTTTGAGTGCCAGTGTCTCGATGGCATTGGCCAGCGTTCGATTCTCGGCCTTGGCAAAGGCTTGAAAAAGACGGAAATCCTCGTCGCTCAGGCGCAGGGTGATCGTCTTGGGCATGATGCAATATCCTTCCTTTTGATTCATTTTGATTCTATTTGCTTCATTTCGCTTTGTCAAGCTCATTCCGGTCCTTGTTCCAAAAGGAAGGTCCATATTGACCAACGAATTGGAAGCGGAGGATATCCCAACGTTTTTGAACGTTCTTGTCTCCCTAGGATTTGTTGATTGTTGAGACCTGACCCCCTGTCCGTTAACCCCCAATCCGCGGCGTAAACTTTTGTTGACATGACCCCAACATAATGTTATTTTGGTCCGGCGCGGAAGCGAGGTGTTGCGATTTGTGCAAGCGCGCCGGCTGGGCGTTGACTTGCCGGCGGCGGCACACGATAATCGCCCCCGCAGAGCTTGGCAACTGTGATCGGGCAAAGCGTATCCCACTATCGCATCGTCGACCGTCTGGGCAGCGGCGGGATGGGTGTCGTCTACGCCGCCGAAGACACGCGCCTGGGCCGCCGCGTGGCACTGAAGTTCCTGCCGGAAGATGTGGCTCAGGAGAGCGAGGCGGTGGAGCGCTTCAAGCGCGAGGCTCGCGCTGCCTCCGCCCTGAACCACCCCCACATTTGCACCATCTACGACATCGACGAATACGAAGGCCGCCCCTTCCTGGCCATGGAACTGCTGGAAGGCGAAACCTTGAAGGATCGTCTCACCGGTCGCCCGCTCAAGCTCGAGGAATTGCTGGGGTGGGGCATCGAAGTGGCTGATGCCCTCGATGCTGCCCACTCCCGGGGCATCATCCACCGCGATATCAAGCCGGCAAACATCTTCATCACCCAGGGGGGCCGGGCCAAGGTTCTGGACTTCGGCTTGGCCAAGCTTGCGCCCCAGCTCGGGCGGCCCGCAGGGACCTCCGCTACGGTCACGATGGATACGAATCTGACCAGTCCCGGCTCTTCCGTGGGTACGGTGGCCTATATGTCGCCCGAGCAGGCACGGGGGGAGGGACTCGATGCCCGCAGCGACCTCTTCTCCGTCGGATCAGTGCTGTACGAAATGGCCACTGGACAGCGGCCCTTTTCCGGCTCCACCCCGGCGTTGGTCTTCGACGCCATTCTGCATCAGTCCCCGCCTGCGGCCAACAGCCTGAACCCCGCCCTGCCGACGGCGCTGGACCGCATACTCGCCAAGGCGCTGGAGAAGGACCGCTACGCCCGCTACCAGAGCGCCGCCGAACTGCGCGCCGACCTCCACCGCCTGAAGCAGGAGTTAGATTCTGGCCGCGTCCCGGCCCACGCTGCCGCCCGCCCGCCGGACGACAAGTCGGTGGCGGTGCTCTACTTCGAGAACCTCAGCGGCGCCAAAGAGGACGAGTACTTCCGCGATGGCATGACCGAGGACGTCATCACCGATCTCTCCAAGATCAAGGGGTTGCAGGTGTTCCCCCGCGCCGCCGTGTTGACCTTCCGTGACAAGCCGGTCACCGGCCCCCAGGTGGGGCAGCAGTTGGATGCCGCCTACGTTCTGGCCGGCAGCCTGCGTCGGGCAGGGAGCCGGCTGCGGGTCAACGCTCATCTGGTCGAGTCCTCCACCGGCCACTCGGTCTGGGCCGAGCGCTACGACCGCGAGCTGCAGGATCTCTTCGAAGTGCAGGACGAGATTGCCCGCAGCATCACCCAGGCGCTGCGCATCACCCTCTCCCCGCCAGAGCGGAAAGCCATCGCGCAGAAACCTACGCGAGACCCGCGCGCTTACGACTACTATCTGCGGGGGCGCAGCTACGCCCGGCGGGTGACGCGCCCCGACTTGGAACTGGCGATTGAAATGTACGACCGCGCCGCGACCTTGGACCCCAACTTCGCCCTCGCTTATGCCGGCCTGGCCATCGTCTGCGGCGTGTACCACGAATGGCACGAGCAACATCCCCGCTGGGTGGAGAAGGGCCTGGCCGCCTGCGAGCGTGCCCTCGAACTCGACCCCGAGCTGCCCGAAGCGCTGGCCGCGCGCGCTCGCCTCTTCTACGCCCAGCACCAGAACGATAAGGCCATCGAGTACGCCCGCCGCGCTATCGAGCGCAAGCCCGACTGCGAGGGCGCCTACTGGACGCTGGGGCAGGCCTGCTTCGTTTCCGATCGCTGGCAGGAAGCGGCAGCGGTGGTGGAACAGGCGCTCCAAGCCAGCGGCGACGACTACAACACCTATATCCCCTTCTACAACATCCTGGTGCGGCTGGGACGAGACAAGGAAGCATCCGCGGTGCGCGAACGGCACTTGCGCGCATTGGAGTTGCATTTGGGACGCGTGCCCGAAGACGTGCGGGCGCGGATTCTGGTGGCGGCCCTCTATGCTGAACTGGGCCGAGAAAGTGATGCCATCCGCGAACTGCAGATGGCGCTCGTCCTCCGTCCCAACGACGGCAATATCCTCTACAATGCCGCCTGCACCTACGGCCTCCTGCAGAAGAAGGCGGAAGCGCTGACACTGCTGCGCAAGGCCAAGGAATCCGGCTTCGCCACCATGGAATGGGCGGCGCGCGACCCCGACCTCGCCTGCCTGCATGACGACCCCGAATTTCAGCAACTGGTCGGGATGGAAGGCTCCAGCCGCTAGCTTCTCCGCCCGCCTACCTTGCTCAGGAAGGGGAGAGGTTTGCCCCCTCCCGCGGCCGCGGGCAATGTCCGCAAGCCAGGTCCACAAATTGTTGACAGAGCATCCCGGGAGGTACTATATTTTCCTTAAAACAGCCTTTCATTGCAGGAGGTCAAAATGTGTATTTCAAAAGACCACCGGTTTCTATATTCTCTCCTCACCGGCCTTCTTGGTATTTGTCTTTTCGGGTTCGCCCAAGACTTCGAGAAAATACAAGTCCAGACCATCAAGGTCACCGAGAACATCTATATGGTTGTCGGCGGGGGCGGCAACATCGGCGTTTCCGTCGGGCAGGATGGGATCCTGCTCATCGACAGCCAGTTTTCCGAGCTTCTGGAAAAGATTAAAGCCGAGATCGCAAAAATCTCAAGCGGCCCGATCCGCATCGTCTGCAACACCAACTGGCACTATGACCATGTCAGCGGCAACGAGCCTTTAGCCAAAGCGGGCGCGCTGATCATCGCCCACGAGAACACGAGAAAAGGAATGGCCAGCGAGCAGTACTTCCCGGAGTTCGACCAAAAGTCGCCGCCTTACCCGGAAGCCGCTCTTCCCGCCGTGACCTTCAGGGAGAGTTTGACTCTCTACTTCAACGGCGACGAAGTTCAAATCCTTCACATCCCCAACGCCCATTCGGACGCGGACCTGGTGTTTTTCTTCCGCAAGGCCAATGTCATCCATACAGGAGACATCTGCTTTCCCGGGATGTATCCGTTCATCGATGTGGGCCATGGGGGATCGGTCGCCGGTACAATTGCCGGGGCAGATAAGATCGCCGGCATGATCGACACCGCGACGAAAGTCATCCCGGGACACGGGTCTCTTTCGGATCGGGAAGGAGTGCTCGCTTATCGGAATATGCTGGCCGCTGTACGGGACCGCATCGCCAAGCTCATCCAGGAAGGAAAGACGCTCGAACAGGTTTTGGAAGCGAAACCGACAGCGGATTTTGATAAGACCATGGCGCCCGACATCCCGGCTGAGATGTTTGTGAAAATTGTTTATGGCGATCTGACCAAACGGTGAAAGATTTCCCCCCCTTTAAGTCATAAGAACTTGGTTTTTAGGGTCCGCTGGCAGCGATTGCATTTTTGTCTCTCTTGCCCCTCCAACCATCGTGAGGATGCATAGATTAAGACATCAATAGCTTTGGTTTGAGCCTCGTCAAGGCCAGCTCAGGCGCCGCGACTCGACGCCTGCCTCGCATTCTGTCACCGCTTCTACCTGCTATTTGGCGACTTTCAGCGCCGGCAGGAAGTTCTCCATCACCCAGACCTCGATTTTCGGCATTCCGGAATCGAAGGCAATCCGCTTCCCGTCCGGATGAAGGGCGATGTTGCGCATGCGGTCCATGGCCAAGCCGAATGATTTGCACTCCCGGGTTTCAACTTGGACCCGCCACAGTTCGGTTTTCTCGACACCTTGAGGATCCAGGCGCGCCGTGAAGTAGAGGACGAAGCGGCCGTCTGGTGTCCAGGCCAGTCCGGAGTAACCGGGAATATATTCAGGAATCTTAACGCGGACTATTTCACGGATGTCTCCTCCCGACACAAGCATGGTTTTCAGCGTTATGTCTGGTTTTTCGTACGACCGAAAGACAATCCTTTGGCCATCGGGAGAGACGGCGGATTCATTGATCGGATAATTGTGCAGGAGTTCCACTTCTTGACCCGACGCGACATCTCGCTTTATGTACCAGCCTTCCTTCAAATCACCGCTGAAGCGTCTGAAAAAAACGGTCTTACTGTCCGGCGACCACGCCGCTTGCTGGACGAACCTTTCTCCTTCATTCAGAACGAAGGGCGTGAGCTCGCCAGATTGAGGATCGATGAAAAAGAATCCCTCTCGGCTCTCAGTTTTCATTCCAGAGACGAGGATGGTCCGCCCGTCGGGAGACCAGATGGGCCAGCCGAAATACATTGCAGGATTGATGTCCCGCTCTTCCCCCGTTTCCATTGAGCGTATGCAAAGAATCGACTTGTAGCGCGGGGTCCGACCCAAGACATAGGCCAAGAATTTGCCGTCCGGGGACCAGGCGGGCGAATTGTTGTTGCCTACGAATCGTCTGGCGAGCGGCGCAGGAGGAGAGAGCAGCTTTCCCGGCTCGATGTCCAATGTGGCGATGAAGACATCGGAAAGCGCGGCTTGGACGCCATAATAAAAAGAGCCGTCCCGGGTGAAACCCAGGGGCGTAACCTCCCCGATGTCCTTTCTGACTAAACCCGGAGCTCCTTGAGGTTGACCATCGGCCACCGGGATGACCCAGGAATCAATGGACCCGGTGCGGTTGCTGGCGAAGAGGATGCCTTTCCCGTCCGGCGTCCAGCCAAGGACAGTGTCGTTGGCTTCGTGCTCGACAAGGGGGATTTCCTGTCCTCCGTCAACCCGAAGGAGGAATATATCAAGGTTCTGGGAGGTTTTGGTGGGAAGCCGATCATACACGATATATCGGCCGTCGGGAGACAGACTCGCCTTCCGGGGGCTGAACCCGTCCAAAGTCTTCAGGACCCGGAAAGAGCCTCCTTTGGCAGCCACCTGGACGATCTCATAAATTGTGAGGTTCCTCCAAATAAACGCCAGAATATATTGCCCGTCCGGCGACCACCCCACGGGCCCGACGTCATCTACGGTCATGTCACCAATAACAATGCGGGGATCGGACCCGTCGAGGCCGATCGTCCGGATCTCAAATTTCCCGTCCTTGTTGAACCAGGTATAGGCCAACTGGCGACCGTCAGGCGAAAACACGGAATAGAGGGCATACTCCGACCAGGCCTCTGAACTCTTGGTCAGAAATCGCTCCTCTCCGGTTGTAAGGTTGCGAACTAGCAGATTCCCGCTTTTCCAATCCATATCCGAGAAGTACCTGCCGTCGGGAGACGGAGATCCTCCGAACCCCCAGCCGGGACCTTCGCGCAACCGGCGGACGACAATACCCTTGGCTTCCCTGGCTCCTGCCGCGCCCGGTTCCAACGCACTCAGGCGCGCTTTCGCCTGTGCCACAATCTCGGCCTGCTCGGCGAATTCGCGCACCACCCGCTCATAGGCTGTGCGGGCCTCTGCATCGCCCAGCTTTTCGTGGCACTGGCCCATCCGCAGCAGGGCGGTCGCGACCGTAGCCCGGCCGGCGCCCGGCAGCGCGGCGATCTTCTTGTATTGCTCGATGGCGCCCCTCAGGTCTCCATCGACAGTTTCAGTTTTAATGGCGGCCTGGAGCGCCACCTCAGCCTTATTATCCTTCGCCTGGTTCGCCAGGTACCCGGCGGACAGGGCCGCGCAGAGCAGCCCGGATAAAAGAACGAATTTGATGAGCTTCATTTTAATTTTCCTCCTGCCCATCATGTTACGGCGCCATTGTCAGGAGAGTATCCGCGCTATTGTCAGGATTGGGTTTTATTCAGCCGTCGAAACGGTATCCCATGCCGCGGACGCTCACGATGTAACGTGGCTCTGAAGGTTCCGGCTCGACCTTTTTCCGCAGGGTGACGACGTGGTTGTCGACCACACGATCGGTGACGAACGTAGCGTGCCCCCAGACGAGATCCAGGAGTCGATCCCTGCTCAGCACCTTGCCGCCGTTGCGGACAAAGGCGGTGAGCAGCTTGAACTCGAGGGCCGTCAGCTCCACCGGCTTGCCGGCGCGCCTCAGCTCACAACGCTCAAAATCCACTTCCGCGTCGCCGAACCGGTATATCGGCAAATCGTCTTCCGCGGTCCGGCGGAGTGCCGCCTTGACCCGGGCCCGCAGTTCGCGCGGGCTGAAGGGCTTGGTCACGTAGTCGTCGGCGCCGGGATTGGTACTGGTTACGTGCAGAGTCCCGGGCAGGCTGGCGGCGGGCGCCGTCCGGACGGCCCGCGGGCCGCTTGTGTCGAACAAGCCGATCATCACCTGCCCGTCCGCGTCGATCAAGGCGCCCTGGGCACGCCGGTCTTGCAAAGCCTCTGCCCACTTCGAAGCAAGGTAACCGGGCCCCGCCAACACAGCGGCCAGCCGATCCAAAGTCCCTGCCCAGGAGATCAGCACCGGCTTGCCTTCAATTTTCAGAATCCGGCGCCCTTTCGATTCCGGCTCGGCAATCCACTGGCCATATATCGATTCCGTGGCGATCGAGAGCGCAAGGGCGTTCTGCTCACGTTCCTGCAAGGGACTTGCCCCCGACCAGCGCTGCGCCTCCTCCACATGAAACTCCCAGGCGGGGCGGAGCAAGCTCCAGCGGCCGCTCCAAAGGGCTGAATGCATGAGCGACGCTTCCCTCCGCAGTTCTTCGCCCTTTCCGATCGCTTCCAGCACGGTGCTGGACGCTTCGCGCGCCACCAGTTCCGCCGGCAGTCCCAGGACGGGGGTTCGGCCAAGTTGCGCGAGTTCGCCGTAGGCTTGAAGGGCCTCCTCATTGCGGCCGGTTTTTCGGAGGTTCCGTCCCAAGCGCAGCAAAGCGCCGGCACGCACTCCAGGATCCGGTGATCACGCAAGCTCCCGGAAGACCTTGGCCGCTTTGCCCGGATCGTTGCGCTGGTACTCCAGGGTCTCGCCGGCGACGAAGGTCGCAGCCGGCGGTTCTTCGCCGTCCGGAGTCACGGGATAGTAGAGCAGGCAGCCGGGTGGGTAAGCGTTGA
Source organism: Candidatus Aminicenantota bacterium (assembly GCA_017886205.1). Taxonomy (GTDB): domain Bacteria; phylum Acidobacteriota; class Aminicenantia; order Aminicenantales; family UBA8522; genus UBA8522. The sequence goes on from JAFNEO010000012.1 coordinate 277,060, forward strand.
CGGTGCGTTTCGTCACCTGCAGGACCATCACGCCGTCCGGCGGTTCTTTCGCGCCAGGGCTTGGGACGAAACTCAGGCAGCTTTCAAGGTCCGTGAGGCTTTGCTGAAGCGCGGCGGCCATGTGGTCCGCCGCTAGTTCTAGGCGTTCCTGCACGCGCTGTCCCTCGAGCGCACGATCCTGTTTCAGCAGTTGCCAGCCGAGCCAGCCCAGGGCGCCGCCAAAGACAAGCATGAGACAGAGAAAGACTGTCAGGGTGCGACCGGGCGGCCGGAGCCAAAGAGCTAATCCCATGGGTTGCCTCTTAGTGTAACACCTGGGAAGTGCAATTTCTATGTTTAAAAAAGGTCTCGACTTTATTGCGGAAAGATGCGGAAAATCGCGGTGTCGGCCTAGAAACTTTAGCGACCTCGAAAATACCCTCTGCGGATTCCAGATACCGTACGATCAGATGATGCGGCCGTCCAACAGGTTGATCGTCCGCTGGCTGTAGGCGGCGATATTGGTGTCGTGGGTGACCATCAGGATCGTCCGCCCCTGCTGCTGCAGCCTGACAAAGAGGCCCATGATCTCCACTCCGGTTTTCGAGTCGAGGTTGCCCGTCGGTTCGTCGGCCAGGATCATTGCCGGGTCGTTGGCCAAAGCCCGGGCGATAGCTACGCGCTGCTGCTCGCCCCCCGAAAGTTCGCTGGGACGGTGGAGCTGCCGGTTGACAAGACCGACCATTTCGAGGAGCTCGATGACTCGCTGCCGCCGCTTTTTCCCCGATTTGCCGTTAAAAAGCATCGGCAGCTCCACATTTTCGTAGGTTGTGGCATACGGGAGCAGGTTGAAATTCTGGAAGACAAACCCGATCTTCCGATTCCGGACCGCGGACAGCTGGTCCAAGCTGAGGCCGGCCACGTTCTTCTCTTCGAGAAAGTACGAACCGCTGGTCGGCGTATCCAGGCAGCCAATGATGTTGAGCAGCGTCGATTTCCCCGACCCGGAAGGTCCCATGATCGAGATGAACTCACCCGGCTCGATGCTGAGGGAAACCTCCTTCAGGGCGTCGAGCGAGACCTCTCCCATCTTGTAGACTTTGTTGATATTCTCCATCTCGATCATCGCTGTCTCCTATTCATACCGGAGCGCCTCGACCGGATTTAGACGCGACGCCCGGGCGGCCGGGAAAATCCCCGACAAGAAAACGAGAATCCCCAGGACAACCAGGAAGATGATCAGGATGTCGAGGGAGAAGACCGGCCGCAGCAGGTAGGTTTGAATGCCGCTGATTTCATAGCTGATGGGAATAAGCCGCGTCAGACGGACGATGGTGTAGGCGATGGCTGTTCCCCAGAAAGTCCCTTTGGAAAAAATGAACACTGTTTCCAGCAGGAACTGAATGATGATATGGCGGCGTCTGGCTCCCAGGGCCATTTTGATTCCGATCTCGCGCGTCCGTTCCTTGACCAGGGCGTACATCAGGTTGGTGACACCCACGGCGCCGATGAGCAGGGTCAGACCGCCGATGAGGGCCAGGAAGATCTCGATGCCTTTGAATGCCTTCCCGGCGACCTCGGCCTGCTCGATGGTGTTCCAGACCCCCAGGGCGTAGTCGTCTTTGGGATCGAAGCGGTATTTGCGGCCGAGGATCTCGCGGATGCGCCGCTCCACGAGCTTGTTGTCCTCGCGCCGCTTTGGCTGGATATGAATGCGGTCGAGGTAAAGCTGACTGTCGATGCGGGAAAAGGTGGAATAAGGAATATAAGCGTGGTCGGCGTCAAAGCCCTGGTAGGCGGAGCTCTGCAGCTTCTTTTTCATGACGCCGATCACCGTGAAGGGCACACGGGTGATGACGATGGTCCGGCCCACGGGATTCTCGGCAGGGAAAAGGTTTTTGGCCATGTTCCAGCCGATGAAGGCCACCCGGCGCGCGGACCTCTCGTCGTCCTCGTTGATAAACCTCCCGCCGCTTTCCGCTATCATGGAGCGCATCCCTCCGAAAGAAGGTCCGACGCCGCAGACGTTGCGGTTGGTTTCGCGGCCTCCTCCGGTGATGGTGAAGTAGTCATTGGACTCGGGCGAAATCAGCTCGATCTCCGGGATAAGCGCCGACAGAAGGGAGATGTCTCTTGGGTAGATCATGATGCGCCGCCCCTTGGGGAGGCCATGATAATCCTTGGAGGTCTGGCCGCGGTAGATCATGATGAGATTGTCGCCCAGGCCTTTGAAGCTGATGCGGAAGGAGTTGGTGAGGCCGCGGCCGAACGACATCAGAAGAAGGAGGGAGAGAGTGCCCCAGGTGATGGCGAAGGTGATCAGGGCGGTTTTCTTTTTCCGCTTGCGGTACTCTTTCGCAAAGTAGCGGAGAAGCGGGGTGCGCATGGCCTATTTCCTCAAAGCCTCGATGGGATTCGTGGATGCGGCCTTCCGGGCCGGCATCAGGCCCGAGACGATTCCGATGGTGAGAAGGATCAGGATCGTAACTATGCCCACGGCGGGATTGATCTCAGGAATTCCGACGTAGTCCTTAATTTTCTCGACGGGGATGGCCCGTAAGACCAGGGCGGCGCAAAGGAAGCCCAAGCCGCCTCCGAACAGGACGATCGTCAGGGATTCGGCAAAGAACTGCCAGAGGATGTGTCTCCGCTTCGCGCCCACGGCGAGCTTGATTCCGATTTCCTTGGTCCGTTCCTCAACGACCACCAGCATGATGGATGCCACCCCCACCCCCCCGACCAACAGCGTGAATGCGCCGATCACGCCGAGAAAGATGTTGAAAGCCAGAAAGAAAATCGAGAAAGATCTTTCCACTTCGGTCCAGTCCCAGACGAACAGGGCGTCCTTGTCGTCGGGCGAGAAGCCGGCCCGGTTTCCCAGGTCCTCCCGCACCAGGCGGGTGATCCGCTTGGAGGCCGCCGGATTCCCGGGCTGGAAGATAAGGCTCCCGATGTATTTATCGCCGAAAATCGCCGAGTAGGTCGTCCAGGGGATGAATGCACAGTGCTCGTCAGGTTGGCCGCTGAAATTGCTCGTCTGGATCTTTTTCTTCATCACTCCCACGACGGTGTAGGGGATGCCCTCGATGAGTATGGCCCGGCCCACAGCCTCTTCTTTATGGAACAGATTTTCGGTGACGGTGTTGCCGAGCACGCATACACGGCGCTTGAGGGCCATGTCGGTGTCGTTGAGGTAGCGGCCTTTGCCGGCGATGATGTTGCGGATGTCTCCATATTCGACCGGCACTCCGCGGACCGTGTTGAGGACATCCTCCCGTCCGTAGCGGATGGGGCGGCTGGCGGTGAACTCGAAGGCCATCCTCTTGATTCCGGGAACTTTCCGGCCGGTCAGAGTGACCTGCTCCGGAGTCAGCCGGACAAGACGGCCCTTGGGGAGACCCTGATAAGGCAAAGTCGTGCTCGCCGGGAAGGCGATGACGAAGCCCTGTCCGACGCCGCGGAAAGATATCATATTCTGCCGGCCCACGGCCGAGCCGAAAGCGAGCAGGAGCACGACGGCAAAAGTCCCCCACCCGACACCCGAAAGCGTCATCGAAGTGCGGAGGGGCTGACGCCTCAGGTCCCGGAAGAGGTTGCGGAAGAAGATGAAGATCATTCGATTTCCCGGGGCGGCCGTTCGACGACGAGGTCACCTTCCTTGAGGCCTTCCAGGATCTCGATATTCAGGCCGTCCGAGAGGCCGGTCTTGACGTCGACTTTTTTGATGATCTCGTTTTCCTTGACCTCGACGGAGCGTTTTTCGCCCTCCGAAAGGACCAGCCGCTCGGGGATGACGAGGACGCCCTTGTGTTCCTGGATGGTCACATAAGCCGTGGCTGAGAATCCGGCCCGGAGGATGACTCCGGGGGCCTCGCCGAGAAGGATCTCTACATCGAACAGGGTGGCGTTACCTTCCTTTTTCGCCTTGGGGAAGATGCGGTCGAGCGTGCCGTGGATTTTGTTCTCGGCCATGGCTCCGATCTGAATCTCGGCGTCCATGCCCGGCACGAGCTTTCCGACGTCAATCTCGTCGACGGTTCCCTTGAACAGAATATTTTTCATGTCGGCCATTGAACACATGTCGGTTCCGGGCTGGAAACTAGTCAGGGGGACGACCGGGTCGCCTTCGTGCGCTTTGAGGGAGAGCATGACGCCGGAGATGGGGGCCTTGATGATGGAGTCGATATTGCGGTTGGACATTTGGATCCGGCCCTTTTCCAGGAGCTCGAACCTCTCTTTGGCCACGCGGTGGCGGAGCCTCGCCTCATTGTACTCCGCCTCCAGGTCGTCCATCTGAGACAGGGAGATGAGTTGTGACTGGTATAATTTCTCGTTGCGGTCCCGTTCATTCTGGATTCTCGACAGGGTCACTTCGGCCACTTCCATGCTGCGGCGGGTTTCGACGTACTCGAGGGGAGTCGGGTTGGGCAAGATCTTGAACAGGGGACTGTTTTTGGCGATGGTGTCACCGACCTTAAACATCACCTCTGAGACGATGCCCGGTATGGTCGATTTGACATTGATTTCCTGTTCGGGCTCGAGGGTGCCCACGGCCAGGGCCCGTTCGGCGATATCGCCCCGCTTGGCCGGGACGAATTTCAGGTCCTCGTCCTTCTTTTTCCGACCGGAGACAAGAACATAGGCAACTCCGATCACGATCAGGACGATAATCGGAATGACGATTTTTTTCTTCATGGTTTCACCCTTTTAGACATCGGCACTGTCTATTATATACTACGAAAGACTGGAGAAATGGTTCACTGTAGCGATCGTTTTGATTCAGAACCCGGGGGAAGGTCAGTCCATATCCAGGGCGAAGCGGATGGCCTTATGGATCTCCTCCATTTTCCGCTCCGAAAGCCGGGCGATTCTCGATTCCAGATAGGCCTTGGGAATCGTCAGCATCGAATCGCAATTCACGGCGCACGGCTTGGGGAGTCCGTCCTCCAACCCGAGAGAAACCTCGGCGGCGATTCCGCGGACGGTCGTCGTCACGGGCGCCACGGTGACTGCCGTCCTCACGGGATAGGCTTCGTCCCGGCTGAGGAGGACGACGGGCCTTCGCCCGGCCGGCGGTTTCAGCCGGGCCCACCAGACCTCGCCTTTTTTCAAGTCCAGTCCTCTTCTGACATGGACTCGGCCGACGTGCCGGCCATGGCCTCGGCGATGGAGGCGTCCTCGGGCTTTTGACGATACCCGTTTTCGTACTCTCTCACCAATCGTTCCCTTTCGCGCGCTTCCTTCCAGGCGCGGAACGTTGCTAAAAGAAAGCCGCTGCGGCTCAATCCGGCTTTTCTGCGAATGGTCTCCAATTCCTTAAATTCCTCCCATGGGATACTGACGGCGAATTTGGCGGATTTTCTCATGACCAAGACCTGCTTCTTTCGGGTATTACCATGATAATACCGGAGTATTCCTATTGTCAAGTCGCAGATCGCGATTCAGTTCCGCCTTCGCCCGCGCGCTCGGCTTTTCCTCCGAATTCATCTCCCTCCTCGAGGCCGATAAAAGAGCGCCGTCCCTCGCCGCCCTGAACAAGATCGCCGCGTTGAAAAAGGGTAATAAGATCACACCGGCCTGAGAATTCATCTTCATATCCCGCGTCTTTTGAGTATGTTGATATTTGTTCCCGGCTCGAGCTTAGCAGGGCGCAAAATGTGTACGCAAGTGTTGACACATTTGGCTGTAATGATAAAATATCTCTTAAGGTGATCACCATGAAGATGGCGGGCATTCGTGAAGTCCGGGCAAAATGCGCCGGCTATCTTGGCGGTTCCGAGCCTTTCCTGGTCACAAAACACGGGAAGGTCTCGGGTGTGTACATCCCGCTCGAATCTCCGGATCGGTTGCCCGACGATTGGCGCCGGGAAATCGGCAAGAGCCTGAGCCATTATCTCGCCAGGCTGCTGGAATTGAAGGGAATCACTGAGCGAGACGTTGGAGAGGATTTCCGTGCCTTTAGAGGCAGTCGTCGCCGACGCTAACGTTCTTCTTTCAGCGGTCATCGGAAAAGCCGCGCAAAAAATATTTTCAGAGCATAACCTTAAAGTCCATGCCTCAGAATTCAATGCGAGCGAAGTCGGGGAATACCTGCCTGTCATGGCTAGAAAATATGCGCTGCCGGTGAATCTTGTCGTCTTGCGCTGGAGACTCCTCCCGCTGATCATCCATCCAGCTTCTGAATACGCCGGGCATTATAAAAAGGCATTAGCGGACCTAAAGGATCGAGATCCTGAGGATGCGCATGCGCTGGGGCTGGCCCGCGCGTTGAATTGTCCTCTGTGGTCGAATGATCGCCATCTGGCCAAATTCGAAGTCGCCTGTTACACGACGGCCCGGCTGCTCAAAATCCTGGAAATGCCGAAAGGACGATAAGCCCGACGCCCCGAATTTGTTAAGTGTTAAGACCTGACCCCGAAGGACCGAAGGAGGGCAATCCTTTAGCCTGGCGGTTATAATTGCCCTGGAAAAGGCGATGACGCTGGTCAAGGAATATAAAGCCTACAGAAGAGCGTACAGGGAGATGAATCATAAAATTATGGAGAAGTATCTGAAGCATGATCAGCTTTTGAGATCAGCCAAGTTGCTCGGCGTTGTCCAGAGGGGCACTATGGTGTTCGAAAATGAGGAGGAAACAAACGTTTTGATGGATTTCGCCTTACATGAATATCGAGAGCACGACAAGAATGCAATCGCCCTCTACAGGGAGAAAATCGGCGGAGAGAGCGCCATGGAGAGGGCAATTTTGAACGCTCTGCTTTCCTCACACACGTCATTGTTTAGAATTAGCGCTGTCTCGCCGTCAGAAAGTATCACGTCCTTAAGAGACCTCCTGAGTGAAGGGCAGCCGGTCAGACTCTTGGATATCGGCCTCAGCCAGTGCGCCACTCCAGGCTTCTTGATATTTGTCAGGCTCGTTCCATACAAGGACATGTTCATAACCTCCGGGATATCTTTCGTTTTTCCTCCCGGCCTGGAGAGATGTCTTCTTGGGAAGTATGAGGAGTTGTGCGGAAAAACCGAACCGGATGGGCTCTCGCTGGAGAGGTTTGTTTACTTTTTCAGGAGGAGCCGCGAAGATGGCCTGAGAGTCATTTATCAGTGAACCTGAGCCATCAAGCGATCCTTATTACTTCATCTGTTTTGATCTTGCTTTATTCTAATAAACGATTTTTAAATGAAAGAAAGAGTGCGCTATGTGGTCGAAAAAGGAAAAGGACATTGCCCGGCGGGCTTTTGAGATGGCCCTGGAGAGAGAAGGCTTAGAGCTTTTAAGAAAGATCAAAGAGATGGCGCGTACGGCCGAGAATCGTAAAGATATCTGGCAGATCCACGATTTCCTCACGGAGAGAAGAACCGAAATCGATCAAAAGTATGATTATCGATATTCAGTGCTCATTCCTATTTTCGGCAGATTGGTCCGCGAAGAATGGATTAGACTCGATGAGCTTGAGGGTCTTGACGAAGATAAAATCACGAAAATTAAAATAATGGCGAGTTTGGAGTAACCCATGGCTTTCATGGATCTGCTTGCCGAAGGCGAGGCCGGCAATAGAGCGCTGTCTTTCGCCACTCTCCATTTCCCTGTTATCGAATCGCCTTGGCCGCATCCGCTCGATGCTCACCTATATCGGCTGAGAATTCTCTCTCTATCCTCGTTCTCTTTGTCACCCTTGTAGTAAATTTCGATGAGCTCGACCCGATCCATTTCCTCGAAATAGGCATATACCACTCGAATTCCGGAATGGGCTCCTTTTCCTTTGAGCGCCCGGCAAGCGAATTTCCGGCCCTTGTAAACCTTTGGTCCTTGAATGCCAAGCTCCGCCATCTGCACAACCCCTTTGTTGTCAATCCTCAACTTATGGAAGAGTCCGAGCTCTGTGTTGATGAAATTGTCCAGGTCATCCTCTAGGGACCGGAACCTCTTGAGGAGCCTCTTCATGTCCCGCTCGAATTCCGGCAAGCGAATAATTTCCTTAAACGGCGTCATCATACTCCCGGACTGAATAAGCCGGTGCCCTGTAAAATACGGATTCGTACTCGATCGTTTTTCCCTCCTCAGTGGTCAGCCAGGGAACGTCGTTATGGGAATAATCAGTGATCTGACGGGCGTTCATGTCGGATAGCCTCCCCAGGACGTCGTTAATGATCTCTATCTCGCTGCCTTTCAACATGTTCAGGTCTGGCTTTCTCAGAGGCAGGTACTTTCTCTGAGGATATTCAAAATAATTCGCCTTAACTTCGACAATCACCCCATTAGCCATCATTTGATCCACGATTTTCCTGAATTCAAGGGGCGTCGGCCCATATTTGTTCTTCAGGTAAGTGGCGCCCATGAGCTGCTCCTCATACTTCTCGTAATAGTCAAAATCGATGAAATATAGGAGCTTATAAATGACCGTTTCGCCGATGGCGGGTTTTGCTCCCACCTTGTTGAGGATATAGATCAGTACTTCCTTGAATTTCCGGAGGTTCTTCTGGGGGATGTTAATTCTCATCCGGGGCATCGCTTCGGATCCATAGGCTTCCCGGCTTTCTCTGATCACGATTTGCGGCTCTTTATCTGGATCGAGCAGGGTGTCCACAGACAGATTGAAGATTCCAGCTAATTTCCTAAGCTCCTCGGCGCACACCTTTCTCTCTCCGTTCTCAATCTGAGATATAGACGGGCGTGAAACACCGAGTTTCTCAGCCAAGGCCTGTTGGCTTAATCCAGTGGACTCGCGGATTTGCTTTATTCTTTGACCTAATGAATCCATATTTCACTCCTAGGTTATAATTATAGATATGTTGGATAATATGTCAAGGCTATGTAAGAATATCGGACAAATCGAACCAGCAAGATATAGAGGGCAAAGACAGGGGATCAGGTCTGAATTCTTAACAAATTGAGGCGCCCCCTAGGATTTTTTGATTGTTGAGACCTGACCTCAAAAATCGATAATCCCCCCCGCGGCCGAGGCGGTACGGTCGTCTTTATCCCACCTCTCCCCGAACTCAAGGAAACAAGCGAATACCTTATGAAATCCGGTTTCCGTCCGCTGTCTTGAAATAGCGGAACTCTTGTTTTATTAGGGCTTATCCGCTCACTCACTGGCCGGGCGGAGGGATCTCCAGATCCCGACAGATCTTGCGCGCTAAAAAATCGTTTATTTCGGCATGTCTTGGCACTGTCGAAACCTTATATGTCCTTTCATTCAGATAAACCGAGTGGCTCCTGCCTTCCCGGAGCATAACGCATCCGTGTGCCTCCAGGAATCGGATCAACTCCCTGCGCTTCATGAAAGAGGGACTTCAATTTTTTCCCGAATGACGCTTTTGTCCGCGATTTCCTGCTCCGCGAGCTTTTTGTTGGCTTCTAGGACTAAGCAGACGGCTTCTCGAAGATTCCGGCGAGCTTCACTCAAGGTTTTTCCTTGCGTATTCGCCCCGGGCAATTCTTCTACAAAACCGACGTAGCCTTCCGGCACCTTCATAAAGACGGCCGTGAACGACATCTTTGCACCTCTATTATGAATAGACGCTTTTCCTGCGGGTTTTCTCATTTTTTCCCTCGCCAGTTTAATATATCACAATTTCTCAAGGAATCATGGCCGAGCGCCTAAAGATCAGCAAAACGGACTTATTGATTGTTGAAACCTAACCCCAAGTCCGCGGCGTAAACTTTTGTTGACATTTCCCTAACTTATTGTTATATAGTCCCTTGCAGGGGCGTTAATAAGGGATGCAAGGGGTCCTCGGCATCAAGCTCAAAAAAGCCCGCACCGATCTGGGCCTCTCCCAGGCCGCTTTCGCCCGCGCGCTCGGCTTCTCCTCCGAATTCATCTCCCTCCTCGAGGCCGATAAAAGAGCGCCGTCACTCACCTCCCTGAACAAGATCGCTGCCTACCTCAAGAAAGACCTCGGCTACTTCTTCCAGGAGAAAGAAGGCGCCTTCAACATCCTCCTCCGGGGCGACGCCCTCAAAGGGCCCGAAGGCCTCGACGCCGCCTCCCAAGCCGTCCTCCAGCGCTTCAAACGATACTGCGACGACTATCTGAGGCTCGAACGCGTCGCCAACCGCGCCGGCTCCTCCGCCGGCCCCTCCCGCCGCCTCCCTCTCGCTCCCTTCTACACCAACATCTCCCCTGAGCGCCTGGCCGAAGAGGAACGCCGTCGCCTCGGTGTTGGCGATGAGTCCATCCGCGACATCTTCGCCCTCTCCGAGCTCAACGGCTGCCGCATCCTCCGCCTTCCCATCCCCAGCGGCGCCAAGCTCTCCGGCGCTTTCATCTTCCTCGAGGACAGGGAAGCGGCCTTCGCCCTCATCAACAGCGCCGACACACCCGGCCGCCAGGCCTTCACCGCCGCCCACGAATACTGCCATTACCTCAAGGACCGCCACGAGGGGCCGCTCATCGAAAACCCCGATGTTTTCATCGACGAGTATGTCTCCCTCTACCATCCGCGGGAGAAATTCGCCCAGACGTTCGCGGCCTGCTTCCTCATGCCCGCCTCCAAGGTCCAGGCGATCATCGAGAAGGAATTCGGCGGCCGAAGGCTGACCTTCGACCATGTGCTCTACATGAAGCGGTATTTCGGCGTGAGCTTTGCCGCCATGCTGCGCAAAGTGAGGGAGCTGGGATTTGTGTCGGCGGCCCAGTTTGAGGATTATATCAAGCGCGATCCGGACAGCCGAGAGCGAGAGGTATTCGGGGCGAGGGGAAGGCGGAGGGCGAACGCCAGCCGGCCCATCTATTCTGACCGATACATGTTGCTTAAGGCTGAAGCCGCAAAGACGAAGCGCCAAACTTCGGATAGTGCGAAATCAAAAGGTTAATATTGCCTGCCAAAAAAACCACCATGGAAGAGATCTTGGTATCGATTTCCAGAGCGCCGGTTCGATCCCGGTCAGCTCCACCAGATTATTTCCCTTGTTTCCCTTGGCATTTGAGCATTTCCGTGATTCTGCTTTTTTAGACTGAGTTAGCTAGACTGAGCCATTTTGGGCAGTTTTGTCCACACCGTGTCCACACGGGGAGAGGTCTGTTTTCAGTTGACTTGCTCCCCAATTCCTTGCTACCCTTTAACCACACCTGCGTGAATCTAAACGTAAGGAGTAGGCAATGATATGGAAAAAACCGGACGCGGACAACCCTCCAACCCAGACTCCCATGCAACCGCCGCCACAGCCATCGGCCCCGCGGAGTCAGCCGCCGCTTGCCAAGGAACGGGCTTTGATCGGTCCTTCGATCGAGATCAAGGGCACCCTCTCGGGCGGCGAGGATCTGTTTGTGGAGGGCCGGGTTGAAGGAAAGATCGAACTGGCTCAGCACAGTGTCACAATCGGCACGAGCGGGCGCATTAAGGCTGATATCCAGGGACGGAGCATCGTCGTTATGGGAGAGGTCGAAGGTAATCTCGATGGGTCAGAGCAGATTATCTTGCGGCAATCCAGCAAGGTGCGAGGCAACCTTGTTGCCCCGCGTGTGAGTCTGGAGGACGGGTCGGACTTCAAGGGCAGCATCGACATGACTTCCAAACCTGCAGTGGAAGCAAAACCGTTACATACAGATAATACTGCAGTGAAGCCTCCGTCACAGCAGGTGCTTAGACAGGATAGGACTGGGGATAAGGTCTGATTCCAACGGTGCGAGACGGCCGCCACCCGGCGGCCTGCAATGAGAACTTTCGACGCAGCATCCCATGACTCTGAGTGCTCCTCGAGAAACCCAGGTTTCGCCGGCAGTGCACAAATCGCTCGGACTGAATGCGCTGCTGAACCCGGTGCGGGGCGATCGAAGTTACTCCATCCTGGACCTCGGCCCCGCCCTCGAAGCGAACGTGCGGTTCTGGTCGCAATTCTCCTGCTGGCTGCATATCCACGACTTTTATCGCAGTTACCGGGAGTGGAAGGCAGCGGTTGTGCCGGAGGAGGAGTCCGAGGAGGCGGCGTTTTCCGCACTGCTTCCGTTCAGTGACGAAACGGTCTTCGACATTATCCTTGCCTGGGACATTTTTAATTACTTCGATCTGCGGGAACTCGAGGCGCTCGTTCAGAGGCTGAGCCGCTGGTGCCGTCCGGGGACCAGGCTTTTCGCGCTGATCTCATCTCTGCCGGACATCTCTGTGTCACCCACGATGTTCAGAATTCTCAACCGCGAACAGATGATCTACGAAATACCAACCCAGGATACGAGACCATGCCCGCGCCATCAGCCGCGGGATATCGCCAGACTCATGGCACGATTCACTGTATCCAGTTCCTTCCTGTTGCGTCACGGCATCCAGGAGTACGTTTTCGCATTCAAATAGGAGAACCCGCGTTCGTTCCGTTTCTGCTCGCCGCCTGCCGGAGATTAAGCAGGTTCGGAGTCGAGATGCTGGCGTCCGGCGCTCTTGTGAGACTCGGAGTGCTCGGCGGTCGGGGGTACGCTGCCTCACCTCTAAGACTCGAAGGCTCGAAAAATCTCTAAACACAGAGACTGACCTGCCCCCGCAAGGGATCCCGGGGCACTAACGCCGCTGGACGCAAGAAATTCCCTCAGTCTCCTGAGAAACTTCGCTGAAAGCTTCTTCCTCTCAACCTTATGGGCGAGGTCGATGATCGGAATCCTCTTGTTTACGTCCTTGAGCCGTTTCAGCTTGGTCCATAATTCAACCCACCGCCTATCGCCCGGGCGCCCATACGCACGCGACGGACCCCATTTTTTATTGGCTAAATGATAGTACCGCTCCTCTTCAAACGTCCGTTTTATTGAGTTTGAGGAATATCCGCAATTGACATAAATAATCTATATGTAAATTATTATTTGACAAATAGTCTATCCATATGTAAAAAAGGTAAGAACTTCGAGATCAGAAAAAGCCCCAAGGTCTATCTCTGCGACGAGGTCGTTCAGCGTCGTTTCCAGATACTTTACCGACCTCGATAATACCCTTTGCGGATTCCAGATCTAAATATCAATACCAGATCTGGACCTCCGAAGTAGGTGGCAAGCACACAACCCACGGAACTGAGGCCGCAGAGAAACAAAAATGGAAACCAGGACGTATACATAGTGTACGGTGACGTTGGCATTTCGGCATAAGGAAGAAACAATGCCGGGGTCGAGGAAAATCCCATCCCGCTGGGTTCTTGCCCTATGTCTCATCGCCGGTCCCTTATTTACCTCTTCCGGGGTTGGAAACTCGGCCGATCCCTCCGCTCAGACTTCCTACGACCACGAAAACGGAGCCGACCGTCCATATTCCCTTCTCGAACGGCTCTACAAAGACCATCGGTATTTCGAGCTCCGCGACGCCGTCGAGCTGATGAAAGACCTGCCTGCGCCCGAGATGGAGTTCTACCGGGGGGCGGCCGACGAGGTCTTCAACCGGCTGGATTCCGCCGTCGCTCATCTCCGGAACTATCTTGAGGGAGGCGCGGCCGCGGGCCTCGACCGGCCGCTGGCCCAAGAGGCCTGGGCTCTTCTCCGTGACGCTTACAGGAGGGCGGGCCAGTATCGGAAATCGGCCGAAATCAGACGCTTTATCCTCGAGCGCTACGGGACCGGCCTGGACGCCGGCGGGAAGACCAATCGCGGGAGCGGGAGCGTCATCTGGTCCGCCCTGGCCGATGTCCCGCCTCAAACTGTCGAGGTCCTGGGAGCGTCGGATATTGCGATGGAGAATCGCAACTTTCCTGTCCGCATCAAGGACCGGATTTTTTATTTCTCCTATGATACCGGCGCCAGCTTCTCGGTCCTCTATCAATCGGTCGCGGAGGAATTGGGCCTCGCCCTTTTGGGGCAAGGGATAAAAATCCAGGCGGCCACGGGCAAGTGGGTTGACGCCCGGCTGGCCGTCGTCCCCGAGATTCGATTGGGCCAGGCCGTCATCCGGAACGCGGTCTTCCTGGTGCTGCCCGATGATTTCTTCCCCGTGCGGCGGGTCCGCGACGGCGTCGAACGCCGTGGCTTCATCGGCACTCCCGTCCTGGCCGCCCTCAAGGAAATCACCGAGACCCGGGACGGCCGTTTCATCATCCCGGCCTCGCCGCAACCTCGTCCCGTTCAGAACATGTGCTTCTTCGGGACCATGCCCATCACCGAGGTCGTCCACCGGGGCGCTCGGCTGTTGTTCTTCGTGGATACGGGGGCTTCAGTGACGGACCTTTATCCGACATTCTTCCGCTTCTACCGGGGAGAGATTCAATCCCGTACGAAACCCGTGCCCGTCAGGATGCGCGGAGTCGGCGACGAGCGGACGGTCAGGACGCATATCCTGGACGAGTTCGCCTTCAAGGCGGGCGGCCGCGACCTCGCTCTGAGGAAGGTTATGGTCCATACCCAGGTCACCCATTCCATAACGGACATTTTCCACGGCAGGATCGGCCTTGACGTCCTGACGCACTTCTCGCGGATGACGCTCAACTTCGAGTCCATGAGCTTTATCCTGGAATAACGACTATTTGCTTTTGTCGAGAACAGCCTGAATCGAATTCGGGAAGGATGCTCAAAGGCAGTCAGCACCTGCACGAGGTCGCGCCCGGGGACGTCTCCGGCCGTCGTCGCTGACAAGATCATGGCCCTCGTTCATCGGCACCAGGGTCCCCGAACTTCTAACCCCAAGTCCGCCGAGTAAACTTTGGTTGACATCTCCCTGACATAGTGTTATATACAAGCCACGGGGAACGCGCCAGCGTTTCAGGGCAATGCACGGTGTCTTAGGGTCCAAGCTCAGAAAAGCCCGCACCGATCTAGGCCTCTCCCAGGCCGCTTTCGCCCGCGCGCTCGGCTTCTCCTCCGAGTTCATCTCCCTCCTCGAGGCCGATAAAAGAGCGCCGTCTCTCACCACCCTGAACAAGATCGCCGCCTACCTCAAGAAAGACCTCCACTACTTCCTCCAGGAGAAAGAAGACGCCTTCAACATCCTCCTCCGGGGCGACGCGCTCAAAGGGCCCGAAGGCCTCGACGCCGCCTCCCAAGCCGTCCTCCAGCGCTTCAAACGCTACTGCGACGACTATCTGAGGCTCGAGCGCCGCGCCAACAGCCGCCTCCCTCTCGCTCCCCTCTACACCAACATCTCCCCCGAGCGCCTGGCCGAAGAGGAACGCCGCCGCCTTGGTCTCGGCGATGAGCCCATCCGCGACATCTTCGCCCTCTCCGAGCTCAACGGCTGCCGTATCCTCCGCCTTCCCATCCCCAGCGGCGCCAAGCTCTCCGGCGCTTTCATCTTCCTCGAGGACAGGGAAGCGGCCTTCGCCCTCATCAACAGCGCCGACACACCCGGCCGCCAGGCCTTCACCGCCGCCCACGAATACTGCCATTACCTCAAGGACCGCCACGAGGGGCCGGTCATTGAAAACCCCGATTTCTTCATCGACGAGTATGTCTCCCTCTACCATCCGCGGGAGAAATTCGCCCAGACGTTCGCGGCCTCGTTCCTGATGCCCGCCTCCAAGGTCCGGGCGATCATCGAGAAGGAATTCGGCGGCCGCAGGCTGAACTTCGACCATGTACTTTACCTTAAGCGGTATTTCGGCGTGAGCTTTGCCGCGATGCTGCACAGGGTGAGGGAAATGGGATTTGTGACGGCGGCCCAGTTTGAGGACTATATAAAGCGCGACCCGGACAGCCGCGAGCGAGAGTTGTTTGGGGCGAGGGGAGGGGAGAGGGCGAGCGCCGGCCGTACCGTCTTCTCCGACCGGTATAAGCTGCTTCAGCTCGAGGGTATGAGGCAAAAGCGCCGAATCCCCAATAGAGGAAAACGATAAGGGGTATTTGTGCTTGTCCGAAAAATCACCCGGAAAGGTGATTGTCAGGCGCCCAACGTTTGCCCTATTTTAAGAATTGGGATTCGTCAAGGCCTTGCTTTTGGGAAATAACCATGAAAATCCTCGACGATTCTGTCAACTCGCCTTCGATTAGGGAGAGCCTCAGGATCGACTTGCCCCAGGTCTTGCCCCCCGGGGAATGCAGAAACGCCGTTTATGACGCAAACCTGGCTGCCCATTTTATCGCGGGCCCAGTGAACCGGGCCCAATACCTAGCCCAGATAAGCGCCGAGCAGAAGGTGCGGGAAAGGCCGCTGTGCTCTGTGGCGGCGACCCATGAACAGGAGCTGGATAGGATGGCTAAGATTATTCGCCAGCGGCAAGTCCTCAACGAACGAATCGGCGTCATCGGAGTTCCAGGAGATGGCAGTGCTAAGGGGGGGTCGAATACAACGGGCAACTTACCATTCAGACGAGCGGTGCCTGGAAGTCTGGTGAGCAACATCGGGCTGGTGGGGGTGGGCGGGGCGAACAGGATAATTAAAAGCGCCGGCAGGGTAAGGACCCGGACGACGATGAATTTTCGGTGCGGTGAAGAGATTTAATATTAAACGATATGTAAGAGAATTATTGCATGGTAGACATAAGTAATATCCTTGGCGGCTATTATTAATATTTGTTCTTTATGGTGAAAAGAATTTGAGAAAAATGCCAGAGTGCAATAACCGGGATTGTGCGAGCGCGATAATTGTGACTAATTCCTCACGGAATTTTGGTAATCCTTCATTTGCTGTGACAAGGGCACTTGAATGTGGATTTATTAAATATGGGCAAAATATTCTTGAAATCGGATCTGGGAATTTACGCAATTCGTCCTATATCATCAAGAACATAGATCGGGTCGGCGTCAGCGCTTATGAGATTATGAGCACGGTGCAAAAATATGCAAGCGCGTATAATACTTTTAGAAAAAAGGGAGGAATTATACTCCATAGCTTTCCAAATGGGCTGATTTATGATGCTATCGTTTGCACGTTCGTTTTGGAAACAGTCTGTCCACAGGCAAAACGAACCTTCTTGCTTAAGAAAATCAGGCAGAGGTTAAAATCCGATGGGATTTTGGTTGCTTCTTTTCGCGGGGTTTCTGGGGTCATTGGAACAGAATATAAAGAATGTTCTAAAAAGGAAGGATGGCTGACGCCGTTGCATACATTTATAAAGCCTTATACGATTAAAGAGGCAGACTCTCTGCTTAAATCCTGTGGGTTTACAAAAATAGTTTTTTTGCAGGATTATCGCGTTAACACTCCACGAAACATTCATCTCGTTGCAATCTAGGAGTTAATATGGAAAGAAAATGGCTTGAAGCATTTTATAAAGAATGCGGACGTGAAGTATCATTAGCCTATAATGTACTAAATCAAACAAATAATTGGGGGATTACCCTTGCAGTGGCCGTGGTCGTTACATGCTTCTTGGGTACTGCTCGGGTTGAGGGAAGAACTATTTATCTCACTTATCCTACGCTTCTGCAATGGTACCTAGTTATTTTCGGATGGATCATCATGGTCCGATTCTTCGTTCGCTCTGCCCTTGGATTGGTCAATATGTATCGTTGGAATGAATTAATTAACTCGACATGTAAGGTTCTTTCTCTTCCAGAATCACATCCAGATACTCCTCTTTTAAATAGAAACCTCGCGAAAAAGATCGAGGCTTACTTTTTCAGATTTAGAAGCCCCAAAACAAGACGGTTTATAGTCTGGCACAACCTAAAACTCATGTACCTTTGGTTCTTTATAATCCTTCTGTGTCTGTTCACTTGGGGAATAATTGTCCTAGAAAAAACCATTTTGTTCTGGGTTGGGCTACTTCTTTTTATTATACCTACAATCATAGAAATAGTCTGGTTTAATAGATGGTACGGCCTACAATACCAAGGCTTAGAACTGGAAGTGGAAAAGGACTTGAAAGATATATTAAATGAAAAGCGCGAAAGTATTCCTGAAATAGGTCGGGATGTCATGATATTAGGTTTCTGTGAGGATGGTCCTTTTAAACATGCGAAAACACTCCTCACGAATCCCACGGTGAAGTGGCTTCCATGGGCCTACCAATCACACGAAATACATCCTTTTGTCCTTGCACAACTCTCTGATAATGAGAAGCTGGATAGTCAAAGAATCGCATTTGCGTCCTGGGAAAAGGGATTCATTGGTCCCGTGGATATCATCAGATATGGCAGGATCGACTATCATAAATTCGTTTCCGGCCATTTACAGCTCACAGTTATGCTTGATGAATACAATGGAAGCTTGCCAACTCAACGCATTGAAATTAGAAACCCCAAAACATTTTGCTATTTCCTATGATAAATGAAAAGCATAATTAGGAGAAATAAATGGGCGTACTAACCGGCTGCAAACCTCGTAAGGAAGTCCTTAAGGGCGATCTCGATGATGCCATTTTTGCCGCGGACTTTGGTGACCTCATTTCCGGCAAGGCACCAAAAGTCTACGGAGATGCAAAGACCTTCTTTCAAAACACACACCCCGCCAAACAGCTCTGTAAAGTCATCGAAGTGGTTTTCGAGCGATTGGCCGACCCGAAGGAAGCTGGAGCAACGGTTCGACTGAGTACAGGTTTTGGCGGAGGAAAAACGCACACGCTGATGGCCCTATGGCATCTGGCCCAAAATATCGAGAACCTGGGCATGGGCACGGAACTCCTTCCCGCTGCGGGCCGGCCGAAATCTGTTACTGTAGCCGCGCTCGACCTCAGCAAAGCCGGACAGCCGGTTTTTTCCCAGCATGGGAATACTAAAATCCATAGCTTCTGGGGAGAGATCGCTTTTCAGCTTGGCGGTGATAAAGCCCTCAAGGCACTCGGAGAAGCGGATCATCCCGAAAAGCAGCCCACCGAAGAACTCATATCGAAATGGTTTCCCTCCGGTCCTGTCCTTGTCCTGATTGATGAGGTCGTTGTCTATATGGCGAGTCTTTCTGAACAGGGGCAGGGCAATCTTCTCGCATTTCTAAACAAGCTCTCATCCACAGTCTCGAAGCGTCCCCGAACGGTCTTTGTCGTCACTGACCCGGCTGACCAACGAGCCTATGCTAAGCAAGCTCAGAAAATCGGCGATGCCATGCTGGCCGCTGCAATCCGTCTCGACGATCTCTTCGGCCGCAGGATGACGGACTTCGATCCCATAGGAGAAGAAGCCGCTAGAGTGATCGTCCGGCGCTTGTTCGAAAAAGTTGATCCTGCATCCACCCAGGAAGCCTCTGCCTCTTATCATTCCCTGTATGAGCGAGTTTCACAGGAATCTCCGGGAACGATCGCCCCTGCCGCCGCCTCTTCAGATTACGCCAAGAGGATCGTTGAAAGTTACCCCTTCCATCCCAGGCTGATGGATACCGCACAGGGTCGGCTCGGAGCTCTCCAGGAGTTCAATAAAAGCCGTGGCACCCTCAGGCTTTTTGCCCGCATATTGCGATCCATATGGGAATCCGGCCAGGACCTGGAGCTCATCACTGCGGGCGATGTGGATTGGTCCAGCCCCCGCATTCAGGCGGACCTTCTCCACCGTTTGAACCGGGACAATTTTAAGGCTGCTGTATCCGCGGACGTAGAAAAACATGCCCGAGAGCTGGACGGAACCAATGTCCGTGGCGTGCACGTCCGAGTAGCTTCGGCGCTTCTTCTGGAGAGCATTCCCATGCAGTCTAACAGCGGGCTTGACCCGGCTGAGCTTAGCCTGGCTGTCCTTCGGCCCGACGAAGCCGGCGCCGAGCCAAATGAAGCTCTCGACCGTCTCGTCGGTGTCTGCTGGCATACATATCCGCTCGCCGGCGGCCGCGGGTGGCAGTTCCGTTATGAGCCGAACATCATTAAGCAGATCGAGGAGCGGATGAATGATATTTCCCTTGAAGATGCCCGTGGCCGAGTTCACGGCGAGGCTCAGGGCTACTTCCAGGGCCCGGCATTTCGCCTCTCAGCCTGGCCTGCAACCGCCCGTCAGGTGCTCGAATCTCCCGATCTTCAACTCGCCCTCTGTGAAAATGAACAGATTGCGCGAGCCGTTTGTGCTTTTTCGGATGACGCCAATCCCCAAGCCCCGACCCCTCGCAGATTCCGTAACGCCATCTTGGCGGTCACGGCAACCCAGGCCTCTCTGAATTCAGCTGTCGAGCGGGCACAGCGGCTGATGGCGGCCGAAGCCATTGAGAAGGATTACAAAACTGGAGAGCCCGGCAAGTTAATTCGGGATCAGCTCCAGAGGATTATGCCGGAGCTCAGAAGGCAGTTCCGCGTCCAAACCTGTCGGGCATTCGATCGCGTCATCTTCGCCGGTGGCGCTTCCTACCCGATAGAAGAAAAATATCAGGTTTCCGAAGAAATGATTATGCAAAGAGCCCAAGGCCAGGCATGCCTGCGAAGATACCTTGAAGAAAAGGGTCTGATCTATCTTCCAGGGGATGCCGTCGATGTCAGCCGATTTGTCAAGGAAATCCTTCCGGGCACAACGCCTCTCGCTGACCAACCCGGAGTCTATACCGCCAAGGCTGTTCACGAACGCTTTTTGTCTGCCCCCGGCCTCCGGCTTATTTCGGACGGTGCCGTCGTTCGTCAAACGCTCTTGAAATCCGTTAGGGAAGGCAAGATCGTAATCAGACTTGTTGATGTTGGGCGGGCCTACGATAAGAATGGATGCGTCGAGGGGCCCGAAAGCCGCCGAAGGCGGATTCCGGGAGAATTGACGACACTCTCTCTAGACGAGTCTGTCCAAATAACGCTATCGGGAACGGACACAGCAGCGCTCTGGGTTAAAGAGGATAAGCCAGGGGAAAAACCGATACCAGGTGGGGTTAAGTATGAACCGCCACGCCCAACCGAAACCAAAGTCCGGGCCTCCACCTGGCCGAAAGCCGAGGAATATGCTAAAGAAAGGCCTCTGCTAAGAATTGAGCTCGTTGCGCATTCTCCGGTTGAAGCGCAATCACTGCTTCCTCTAGCCCAGCCGTTCGGAGCGGAGAGCATTTCGTTATCCGTAGATGTCAGCGGTGACCTCAAGGATGGAGGCAAGACCTACTTCCGCATGGAAGACGTTAAACCGACTCATGGATTGAAACCGCTCGAAATAGCCCAGCGGCTATATACCGCAACATCTGAAGGCGCCGCTTATGAGGCAATTCTCGTTCTCGGCTTCGGCGCGTCTGGCCGCACGGGGCTCGATGCCCAATTCCGAAAGGCTTCAGAGGATGCCCCTGAAGGCATTGCCCTGAACGCCGACTTTGAAAAGCCGATAGGAGGCCGCTAATGAATATCAGACGCGCCTCGTTCGCTCTTCGTGTTGTCCGGCGGCGCGGCGGAGACGCGGCCATCCTCTATCGGAGACGCTTAACCGGCAAGGGCGAGGAACGGCTTGATCGAGTGGCCGCCGTCTCACCGCTTGCTTTTTCTGCCTCCCAAAGCCTCCTCCGGGCGGCCGTTCGAGCTAATTCCGGACCTGCGGCCAAACTGACCTATGGGCCTTTCCATCCGCTTGATGACGATTGGGGGGCCAGAGTCGCTGCTTTTGCCCTGATTTCCCGGGGACTACGAAACGCAGAACGCCTTCATCGGGCTGCTTTCCATCTTCAACATGCCGATGCCACGGAGGCTGCTTGGTGGCTGGGAATCATGGAGAAGCCGGACGGAATGCGAGCCGTCCGTGCCCTGCGGATTCTTACAGAGGCGGTGAAATGAAGAAGAAAGAAGAACGCCCGAAAGTCCTAATCGAAGAGTGGTTACCTGCCGCTGCGATCGGCGTAGAGTGCATCAGAGAGCGTTCAACGGGGCAAAATCCGCCAAATGCGAGGCTTCACGTCTGGTGGGCGCGCCGTCCTCTCTGCGTATCCCGTGCGGCTGTCCTTGCATCTTTGCTCCCGGCTGACTTTCCCCGGAATATCTTCGAGCGTCTCCTTGGCTTCTGGGGAACTTCAGACCAGGTCATAGAAGCCCAAAAAGCTCTTGATTATGCTAAGGAAGTGGGCGAAAAAATCGATAACCCTCACGGAGAAAGAGCATTTAAAAGAGCTCTCCGTGAGGGCGATTTTGACAAAGCGCATGAGGCGGCTCGAGCGGTCTGGGGAACCGATATTGTTGTTATGGATCCCATGGCGGGAGGCGGATCGATCCCACTTGAATCAGCACGGCTCGGGTTCACAACCTATGCAAATGAATACAATCCGGTCGCGTGTTCAATATTAGAGGCTACAGTTGATTATCCATTTAGGTTTGGTGAGAGATTGGGGCAACGAACGCGTGTATGGGGCGCTGAATTAAGGAAAAGATTCAGCGGGCGTATGCAGCACTTCTATCCCAAGTCTGGAATATTGCCTCCGCATTGCTACGTCTTCGCCCGGACCGTGCCGGACCCGGACTATCCAAAATGGCAGACGCCGCTCGTGCCGGACTGGCACCTTCTTAAGCCCAAGGGCGAATATGGCCATGTTGTTGCGGAGCCTGTCGTTGACAAGCAAAAGGGAACCTGGAGAGTCCGGATTCGGGAAGTCGGTAAACGGGCCGGCCAACTAAGGGATATACCACGGCCTACGTATGACAACGGTAAAGGGGTTTCGATTTTCACTGGCTACCAAATACCCGCGGATTATATCAAGGCCAAGGCTCAGGCCGGTGAGATGAAAAGCGCCCTCTATGCCATCGCTGTGAAAAGTAAAGGACTCAAGTTCTACCCGCATGAGGAATCTGATCTCAGGGCGGTTCAGGAAGCGGAAAAGGACCTGGCAAAGGTTATCGAAAGCTGGAAGAAGAATAATGTCGTTCCAAGGGAGCAGTATCCGAAGGTCTCGAGCGACGAACGTCCAAGGTTATATGGTATGCCGAATTGGGCGGACATATTTTCGCCCCGCCAGCTTTTAGCTATGGGGACGCTAGTCGATGAGTTGCGTACCCTCAGGCCGGAGATTATTAAGGCTGATGGAAGGGAAATAGGGGAGGCCGTGGTTCATCTGCTGGCTTTCGCGATTGATAAGTTCCTTAATCATAATTGCACACAAACGCGATTTGAAGTCACCCATGCCGTTATTAAAGGTAAGATGGACAGGCATGATTATGCCTTTAAGACCACTTACGCTGAGATGGCCCCATGTAATTCAGGGTCAGGGCTGGACTGGTCCATAGACAATGTTCTTGAAGCATATGAAAATATTGCTGATTTTTCGAAATCGGATAAGACCATTCCAGTTGAAATCTCACTCGGCTCGGCTACAAACCTCTCCCATATCGCAGATAAATCTATTACTGCCATCATCGTTGATCCCCCTTATGCTGATAACGTCCAATATTCAGAGTTAGCTGATTTCTTTTATGTCTGGCTGAAACGGACTCAGGGCTATCGCCGGCCGGAATGGTTCTCCACATATCTCTGCGATCATGACCAAGAGGCCGTTGTCAATGTCAGCCGCCATCGCGAAGGCAACGGGAAAACAAAGGACGCGAAGGCCAAGGCACACCAATTTTATCAGAACCTGATGACGGAATGTTTTAAAGAATTCAGGCGTATCCTGCGCGATGACGGTGTTCTGACAGTGATGTTCACGCATAAAAAGCAGGAAGCCTGGGAAGCCCTTTTTGCTTCTTTGATTAAAGCAGGTTTTTCCATTATGGCAACCTGGCCCGTCAAGACGGAAAGCGAGCATTCGCTGCATCAGGCGAGAAAGAATGCCGCCCAGAGCACGGTTCTCCTTGTCGCCAGGAAGCGCACTGGCAGCGCTAGTGTCGGATATTTTGACGGCAACCTGAAGGATGAGATCAGAAGGAGGGCCAGGGAAAGCGCGGAGCGTCTTCAGAAAGAAGGCCTTAATCCTGTTGACCAGCTGGTAGGTTCCTTCGGTCCGGCCATGGAGGTTTACAGCCGCTACGATGTGGTTAAGACGGATACAGGCGTACCCGTTAATGTCGGGATGGCGATTGATGAGGCCGCCGATGCCGTCAGCTCGTGGAGGATCGAACAGCTTGCCGAACGCGGACTCGAGGGCGTTGAGGCTGAGGGCAAGTTCTATCTCCTATGCTGGGATGTCCTGGGAGCGGCGGAGTTTCGCTTCAACGAAGCGAAGCTTTTAGGACATGCCGTGGGCATGGACGTTGGCCAGCTCCAGGCGGCGGGGCTCATCGAGAAGTCGAGCGACAAGATCAGGATTCTGCCCGCAATGAAAAGGCGCCGGTCGAAAGCCCTGGAGCAGGATGAAATCGAGCAGACGCTTTTTGGCCCAGTGACCAAAGAGAAAAAGCGCCGGAAGCAGGATGCCCTCAGAGTTCATCCGAATGATCCCGTTTTTAGAACCGCTCTCGACGGATGCCATGCCTTGGCGATTCGCTTCATTGAGGCGGGTAGCGCGGGAGGGGGAATCGGCTCGGCAAAGGCCCTAGTCAGGCAACAGAGATGGTCCAAGGATTCGGGGGTGGCTCGCCTCATGGAGGCATTGGTTTTAGCGGCGCCTGAAGCCCTGCGGTTTGAGGCGGGTAAAAAATCGGCGGCGGCAGAATTTCCGGAATTCCGGGCTTGGCACGCTCTCCTCGATCCGCTTTTTGGCGTCAAGCCCCGCGAATGGAAGAGAAAAGCCGAACCTCAGGCAAAACTATTCATTGAAGATGAAGAGCCGGAAGAAGGCGTAGAAGAAGCCGAAGAATCGGACTCCTAGAAAAGGCGGCAGGATGGTAAAAGGGGATGGCAAGAAAATGAGCCAAAAACAAGAGGGGATACCCGGAGGCTTGCGATCCAGGAGCTGGAAACGATTTCTTAAGGGACCTGATTCTTCCTTGCTTGAAGAGCTCTACGTTCCGGGTTTAAGCTCCGCAATCCGATATGACCGATGCTGTTCGTATTTTTCGAGCACGGTGCTGGCGGCGGCGGCGCGGGGTTTTGCGGGATTGATCGAGCGGCTTGAAGAAATGGGCGATGGCGCGCCGCGCCCGGCTGTTCGCCTCGTCGTCAATGAAGTTCTGGCCGAGGAGGATGTCCAAGCTATGCTCGAGTCCGGGGATCTCACGGCGCTCGAGAGAGAGCTAAAGAAGCGCTTCAAGAAACCCAAGGATATCCTTGAGAAGCAGCGCTTGGAAATGCTCGCCTGGCTTGCTAAAAAAAGATTCCTGGCAATCAGGGTGGGCGTCATGCGCCGCGGGGAGGGCATCGTCCACGCCAAGTTTGGGATTGTCACGGACGATGCGGGGGATTCGGTGGTTTTTAGCGGTTCAGGAAACGAATCTGCATCCGGACTTGTCGCCAACTACGAAAGACTTGAGGTCTCGACGTCCTGGAATGATCCGGAAAGACACGAGGAATATAGGCAAGAATTCGAGGCGCTCTGGAAAGATGGCCATCCCGATGTCCATACGGTAACTCTGCCGGAAGCGCTGAGACTTCAGATCATTAAGTTCGCGCCGCCCGAGGCCCCAACAATTGAGCCAAGTAATGCGGTGGCGCGTCAAAAGGCGGCGATGATTTGGCAGTTCATATCTGAAGCTCCATATCTTGTACACGGGGCAACGGCCTGTGACGCAACGGCTATGGTGGAGCTATGGCCACATCAGAGGAGGGTTGTATCCGAGACGGCCGACGCCTGGCCTGCGGGAAGGCTCCTCTGCGACGAAGTTGGGATGGGAAAAACCATTGAAGCCATTTGCATCGTGCGGCGATTACTTGCGGGTAGGGGTGTTGCGCGAGTGTTGTTTCTGGTTCCGGCTGCGATCGTGAAACAATGGCAGATGGAGCTTCGGGAAAAAGGTGGGCTCATCGCTCCTCGGTTGGAGGGGCAAACGGCGTTGGTTTGGCCGGATGAAAAGGTTGAGCGGATTGAAGGCCTCGAAACAGCGTTGAAATGCGATATCCTGCTTATGAGCCGCGAAACAGCACGAACCGAGAATAATTTGCCGATTTTAATGCAGGCGGAACCCTGGGACCTCGTCGTGCTCGACGAATCTCACGCAGCCAGACGTAAGAAACAGGTGGAGGGTGAATTCAATAGTGGGACACTTCTGCTGAATCTCGTAAGACAACTCCAACTCAAGGGACGGGCTAAGGGATTTTTATTGCTCAGCGCGACGCCCATGCAAACACATCCGTGGGAACCTTGGGATCTATTAACTGTGCTTGGGGAAGGCGGAGCCTGGCTGGCTGAATTCAACGATGTCCGGCAGTATTATGAAGCAATCGCGGCTCTTAGGAATGGGAGGTGTGATAGCGGGCTAGCGAAAAAGGCGGCAGAGTTGCTGGCGGCGGACGCGATCGTGCCGCCCTTTCCCGGCGAGAAGGGCGGCGAGAAAAGTCAAAAAAGCCTTGCCTGGAAACTGACGTCGGCCCTAATCTCGAAAAGGGCAGAAATAGCGGACTGGATGAGATGCGCCTCCCCGCTCGGAAGACGGATGCATCGAAACACGCGCGATACGCTGAGAGAATATTATCAGATGGGCAAACTCAGCGCTCCACCGCCGCACCGCGACATCGAAGATAAACTATACGACTACGCGGAAAGAGGGGAACGAAGAGTCTATGAATCCATAAAAAGCTATATCGACCGAAGGTTTGCCGAGCTTGAAACAGAGAAACCCGGCAAAGGATTCGTCATGACGATATATCGTCGCCGGGCCAGTAGCTCGCCTCATGCGCTTGAAAAAAGCCTTGGACGAAGATTTGAGGGCCTCCAGAGGGTCGTGGCGCGAAAGGCCTATGATTTTGAAGTAGCGGAAGATGAGAAGATCGATAGCCGCGACGGGGCGGATGCGGGTATTGGGGAAGACTCCGAGAAGATTTCGGCGGCATATCCGACTGACCCAAAGATTGCTCAGGCGGAAAGCGTTGAAGTCCAGAGGCTCCTCGGCGATCTTAAGGGACTGCAGGGAGCCGACAGCAAGAGAGACCAATTCTATGAGGTCATTAGGCGTGTGACGGATGATGGCCGCGCCGTCCTCATTTTCACCGAATATGTTGATACCATGGAGTATGTCAGGGATAACCTTCTCGCTTTTTATGGGAAATTCCTCGGGTGCTACAGCGGCGATGGCGGCCAGCTCTGGGATGGAACATCCTGGAAGCACGTCACTAAGGACGTGATCACGACAAAGCTCCGGAATGGAGAAATCAAGGTAATGGTATGTACGGATGCGGCGAGCGAGGGATTAAACCTGCAAGCTGCCGGCGCTGTCATTAACTATGATCTCCCCTGGAATCCGGCAAAGATCGAGCAGAGGATAGGGAGAATAGATAGAATCGGCCAAAGTCTGTCCGTTATCAAGATAGTCAATTTTTTCTTGAAGGACAGCATCGACGAACAAGTCTATAAGATATTGAGGCAAAGGTGCGGAGTTTTTGAACATTTCGTAGGTGCCATGCAGCCAGTGCTGTCTAAAGCCAGGACGATGTTGCTCGGACAAGAACCAGCGATCTTGGGGCAACTTGAGGAGGAGGCGACATCCCTCGAGAGCGACGCCCTGGCTACAGAAACTTATATGAGCAGCAAGGCGTCTTCAGAGGAGCCGGATTTCGAGCCCGCATTAACAAAAGAACAAATCAGGGCCGCGATCAGCGTATTAAACGAAGAAATTGGTGTGAGAGCAACTGTCGACAAGTCTGGAAAGGTCATGAAAATAAAGGGAAACGATATCCCGGCACTGAAATGTTCCTCGAATATTCAATCACTTGAAGCGGATAGCAGCCTTCTTCCTTTGACCCCTCTCGGAGTAATTCCAAAAAGGATTTTAGAAAGAGTGTCGCGTCCGGGAGAAAATTTGCCACTTGTTGTGGGGTCGCATCAGGAGCGAGGCTTTCGTGCGAGTGCAGTTTACTGGCTCGGTAGCGGCTCTTTAGAGAATATTCGGAGCTTTGACGAGATTGAGCATAAATTGAATGATTGGCAGGGCGATTTGCCGGATTCCGGACTGTGGCTAAAAGCTATGGAAAAGGCTAAAGACAAAGCTCGAAAGCTCGTAAAACAAATGGCCCGGCAGGCTAATGATATCGAGAAAGAGGGAAAACGTCTCCAAGCGGAGGCTGCGCGACTGAGGCTGCTGAAAGAACTGGGGCGGTATCTTGTTTGTATCGATGAAGAAGTCGGAGACCTGAACCGGGTCCTTTTCAGGCAGATGAAGAGAGACATAGCGACTGTCCAAAGGCTGGAGAAATGCCTTGAGAAACTAGGCGGATATCCCGAGTGGTCAGAGTCTTTGCTGGAAGAGCTTAGAGAGTTCTTAGATGGGCTGACACCAAACGACCGCAACGCCCGACTTTTGGGGAGTCAGCTCGACGCGGCGTTGGATGATCCAAGGTGGACGGCCGCAGATAGAAAACCTTTATGAGTGCCCAAAAAGTTGGTTTGTCGTTCCGTTCTGGGAAGGTTTGTTCTGTTGGCTGCACCTGCTATCAACTTCTGGTGATACTCGATCAATCAAATATTTTGCACAGCATGACAGAGTGAGGTAAATAGAGATGAAAATTACACCAAGCCAACTAACAATTGCCCAACTTTTAAGCAGCGAGAATGAGCAATTTTATATTCCTGCTTATCAAAGACGCTACGCATGGACGGATAGGCAACTCGTTGAGCTTTATGAGGATATTAAGATGCTCGGTGATACTGATCAACATTTTCTAGGGACAATCCTTTTGTTAACGGAAGCTCATAAAGCAAGTATCAATATGCTGGAAGTGGTCGACGGGCAGCAGAGAATAATATCGCTGTCCTTGTTGCTGGAAGCGATAAAAGATAGATTTGTAGAATTCCAAAAAGAAGATGTTGCTCGCAAAATAGAAGCATACCAATATTGCCAGGGATTGGACCGCAAGCGACAAAACAAAATATTATTGGGTGATCTTGACGAGCCTGATTACGGAAAAGTGCTTAAACTAAAGAATGGTTCGCCTGACGAGGGAGAAGGAGAGATCAAGAATCAGAAACTCCTTAACGCGTACCGAAAATTCGCCGCTTGGGTATCAGAATACTCATATGAAGATCTCTATAAGTACTATTTTAAGTTGATTAACAGCACCATTATCGTCCGCCTTGACACAGAAAAAGCAAGGGATGCCTACAAGCTTTTCGAGACGATAAACAACCGAGGATTGCGCCTTAGTCCAACTGATATAATTAAAAACTTCCTTCTCGGGCATGCTTCTTTAGTGGGAGAAAAAGAGCTAAACAACGTGAGGGACTCCTGGACTAAGCTAATAGTGAGCCTTGATGGAATAGATACTGATGACTTTTTTAGGCATTACTTGATGTGCACATTAAAACGAAAGATTACGTTTTCCAAATTAAAGGAGGAAATAAAGCGTTATTATCTAATGACAGTTAAAGAAGCAGAAATCTTGCCCGAATATAGACATTTAGTTGAGATCCCGGATTATATGAGCGGAGAAGGAGCAGCTCATAACGGAGATGACGAACTTGACCAGCTACCGGTTGGAGCCGAGGGATTATCGGCCAATGAAAGTAAAAAGATTAATATATGTGATTATGGGGCTTCGCTTAGAAATAATGCGAAAATTTATGCGAATTTAATTAATGCACAGTTCGATAACAAGTGGGTCAATCTTCATCTTCGTAATCTAAAGAGAATTGAATCGACTCCTGCTTACACATTTCTGCTTAAGCAATTCAGTCAAGAAATAGATGAAGATGAAATTATCAAGGTCCTAAAAGGGATTGAAGCTTTTATGCTAAGGCGACATATTTGCGAATATCGAACTGGTGAGCTCGACGATATATTCCCTAGGCTCGTTTCGATAATAGATGAAAATGGATATGATCAAATTAAGAAAATGCTGCAAGAGCATTGTCCAGATGATGCGGAATTTGAGGAAAAGTTCGCGACTTATAACCATAAAAGAAGCGAAAACAGGGCAAAATATATTCTTGAACAGATTGAATATTACCTTATTGAGGACCAGCGTGAATACGAGCTAAGATCTGGAAGCGATGTCCATTTGGAGCATATTATTCCCCAGACCATTTCCACTAAGAAGGCTCTTAGAGAGTTTGGCGATTGGGTGACTTACCTGGGAAAAGGTGCAGAAGAGAAACATGACCGTTATGTCGACAGAATCGGAAATTATACACTCTTGGCTCAAAAACTAAATATCAAGGCTTCTAACAACCCTTTTAGTGCGAAGAAAAAGGAATATAGAAAATCCAATATAAAAATGACAAAAGAAATTGCTGATAACTACAAAACTTTCAGGTATAAGCAGGTAAAAAAGAGATCTCAGGAATTTGCGAAAATAGCTGTGAGAATATGGAGTCTGTAGGTGCTTACTCGTGCAAACGCTCCCCCGCCCTCAGAGGAGATCGAAAAAGAAATACTTATGAGCAGGGGCGTGTTTGAGGCAAGTCAGGAAGTGCTGGGATCCAGGCTCTACCAATAAATATATGAGATTTGGTTCGGAGGTACGCGATGCCTATTCTTCATCAGTATCATGATAGGTTAGGTTGGTATGTTCGGACAGTTATCGATAAGGCCATCATAACCTTCCAACTGACGTCGGTCGGTGCCCGCCGACTTCTCGAAGCTGGAGGCAAGAACGGAACGAGGTTCAGGCGGGCCCTACTGTTTGAGCTTTACCGTTCTGGAGATGCATATACACACGGGACGGGGCCCGGGGTTATTGAGCCATATAAAAAAGGGCAACTGGAAATCGATTTCTCAAATGATCCTGAACCGGAAACCATATTTCCGAGGTGCTCTTCATGCGGGTCCTTGAATGATCTTCATTTTGTCGAGATCGCGAAAGAAAAGAGACACTACGCGGGGCTCTATTGCTCCGAGTGCCGTAAGAAAAGTGGGGACCTCATCGACACGAGCATCCCTTTGCCTGTTATAACTAGGGGAATCCTCGCAAGAGTTCTCGAGCTCAAGGGAATCAGCGAGCTCGACACAAGTGCCGTAGCATATAAGGAATCCTTGGACAGCGCTTTCAATGAGAAGTGGGATGAACTCCTCAAGAAAAAGAGACAGACGAAGCACCCAACACAAGGAGTTCTAACCGGAGCTGAGGAGAAACAGAGAACGCTCACATAAATTCGACAAGGAAGGAGATGGGCAAGAAGAGATTCGACGAATATATAAAGGAATTCCGCGCGCAAGGGAAGATCCCTCCCGTTTGGTCGGTGGCGGACATAAGGCCGCTGCTGCAGGGGATTTTTTCAGATAATACTATCGGCGTATATCCCAATAATTTTAGTGCCAGCTTCGATGGTCGAATTAAAGGAGATACCGTAAAGCGAGGGATGAAGCCGAAATACTACCGGGTGGGGCGGGGCAAGTTCGTTTTAGTAGAGGAATATGATAGCGTGCGGAGCGAGGTGGCACCAATAGTCCCCACTTCTCTTTTAGCGGCCGATTCTAAGGCAGACGGTCCGCTTCCGGACTCCCAGAGATCGGATAAAGCCAAAGCGCCTATTGAACAAATCCGAGGCCGATTTGAAGCTATTGAAAGGAGACTGCGCGAGGCATTCCCCTCAAAAGAAAGATTGATGGAGTATGCAGGCGTCTGCGCAGAGGGATTTCGGAGATTTTCCGATAGCTACTATCTTTATCAATTTGTGATCCTTCGGCACCGGCATGCAGGAATAAGCGACCTTGTCGCTGATCCTGATTTCCATGGGCTGGTTTACAGAACGCTCATCTCTTGGGATATGAACTATAGAAACGCAAAGTTGGTATCGCTCACGGAATTTTCCAAAGGCATAAAAACCGTATCTGACAAAATATGCGAGTTGTCGGCCTTCTCTATGGATGAGCTGGGAGATGGGAGTTTGTCGGTGGTCATCGCTGGACTAGAGGACCTATTTCGCAACTTCAAAGTCATGGAGTCCAAGTCCCAGATCGTCGGGTGTTCTAAAGCACTCCATTTTCTTCTCCCGAGGCTCGTGACACCGATAGACGGAAAATATACCCTGAAGTTTCTTTTCGGATACCGGATTTATCCGCGGTCATTAGATGCTGAGGCCCGGCTTTTTACGGATATTTTCCAGGCTTTCCTGGGCCTGGCTCGGCGCCTTTGCCTCTCCCGAGCAGATGAAATGGAAACCGGCTGGAACACGACTGTTCCGAAGATAATTGATAACGCTATAATCGGATATATGAAAGCCAAGGGGGCCGGATGAATCCGGGACGTGCGGGATGAACGTCTTCGTTACCACCTGCTCCATGAATAAGATCGAGGGCGGAAAGGACTATTCATATTATGGATGGCGCAACGAGAGACGGGCGGACCTTCTGCAAAGGAGACGAAAAGTCCTGGAAATGATGCAGACAAAAGCCCTGAAGAGCAGCCTGAGACTCCCGGTTGAAGGTCCTGATTTTGGGGCTACTGCGGAAGGCGGCCAGTATCTCCCGGCAAGAAAAAGATACAACGAAGGATCATTTATTAGGGGGCTGGTCGCCTCGGGAAGGAAGTTAATTGAGTGGGAAAAAACGAATTGCCTTTATTTTATCTCGGCTCTTTATGGGTTGGCGAATTCCAGGGAGCCTATTCAGAATTACGATCTGGACCTGCGCCAGCCCCTCTTGCAGGAGCTATGGAAAGGCAAGGATATCCTTACAGAAGCTTTATTGCGCGATCTTAGAGACCTTAGGCGAGTGTGTAATGTCATCGACTGCTGTGCGAACGATAACTACGCGTCCATGATCGATTGGGCGAGGTTGAGTGAGGCTGGCCATGAAGTCCGTCATGTCGTGAGAAACGGAGAATTTACATCGAGCCAGACCCGCTGGACAGCGGGGCACTTAGCTGGAGACAAGCGTGACCGACTATTGGATCTTGTGCAATACAAAGAATGCCGGTATACGGCGGATAATGGGAGCATCACATTATCAAAGGAAATTCCGGCAGTACCGCAGGCTCCGCCATCGAAGCCTCCCTCAGAGGAAATCTCTAGTCAAGATATTGGCCGTCCCAGCGTCGCGGTCGCCTTCCATCGTTTTTCACAGAAGGAATCGTTCATGACGCATGCGAGGAAATGCGGATGGCTTGGTTTCGTCAATTTTGAGTTTATCAACAATTTGAGCAAAGAAGCGCTTGAAAAGCTGGACAAGCATGGATTTAAGACCCTGATCATCCACATCGATGATACCCACCCTAATCTTCAAAAGGCGTACAAGACTCAAACTACCGTCCTTAAGGCGGGCTTGCCTGAAGGCTGGACGTTCCGGAAGGTCAGGAAAGAACGATACTCGGATATTCAATTCGAGCTTAAGGTAGGTTTTAAGAATTAAGCAAGAAGCGCTATGAACGCTCATCTCTATATTATGCAAAGACAAAGACAATGGGCTAAACGGCGGCGCGCTGGCTATCTAATTCGTTAGCTGCATAAGCCTTAAATAGGGGAGACCAGAAGTGAGAATAGCAATCCTCGGCTGGGGGTCCCTTTTGTGGGAAAGAGGTCACGAGTTCGATAAATGGCACGGACCATGGAAGTACGATGGGCCTATTCTAAACATCGAATTCTCTCGAATATCCGAGAGTCGGATGGGAGCCTTAACCCTTGTGATTGATCCAGACCACGGGTCTCCGACTACGGTTGCCTGGTGCATCAGCAGGCGGCAGAAAGCAGAGGAGGCAATTTGTGATCTTCGCTGCCGTGAGCGCACCACTATCGAGAACATCGGCCAGGTTTTCATCGCCAGTCGAGGTGAAAAAAAGATTAACATTCCAAAGGATCCTATACTCGCCTGGGCGAGGAAGAAAAAGCTTGATGTTATTGTGTGGACCGCTCTGAGGAGCAATTTTGCAGAGAAGGCTAGAAAGCCCTTCTCTCTTGAGGCAGTTATCTCGTATGTGAATATGCTGCCACCTGAAGGGAAGGCAAATGCTGCGGAATATATATGGCGTGCCCCGAACTTTGTTCAGACCCCAGTCCGCTTTGCACTTCAACAGGAACCATGGTTTCCCATTAGGGCAGCTAGCCCGTCACTCCACCGGACGCGCCGAAAAGCCGCGCGCTTCCGAGTTGCCCATTAGCTGCCGAGAATCCGCATGGCTCAGGAATCTATCCGGTTCGGTGTTGTCGACGGCCACGGACACCGCGCTTCTACTTGGAAGTGCTGGGCGCAGATTGGCTCAGGAAAGAACGATGTCTACCTTGCCAGTCGAAGGCTGGGCGGAGTCCTGAAGGCGAGTTTCCACACGTCCGGCGCTTGGCACATCGCCTTCGATTCGAAAGCGTTCCCTTCACTATTCGAGGAAACCGACACGCCACTCTCGCGTTTTGCGATGAAGTGGACTCGACCGCCAGAGCTATCACCTGGCGTCCTCCTTCCATGTCGAATCCTGGTTCCCTGGCATGCGCCCACGGTGGATGACCCAGCACCCGATCCCAATGTTACGTGGATTCAAACCGCACCTCATGGCAAGGCACTCGAATTCGCGGTTATCTTCACTTCACCAACAACGTCAGTGACGGAATGGCCTGCCCGAAGGTCAATGAAGACCGAGTTGGTGGGCCAGCTGACTCTCGACTCAGGCGGTGGCGTATGGATCGTATATCACGTTGTCGACTGGATGGATCCGCCGCCCATGACGGGCAAACCTCGCTTTGGAAAAGGCAAAAAAGCTGAAGATATCGAAGGCGAGGGATTACGTATTCTTGCTTGGAAGCAAGAACCGGATGGCTCGATTGTTTTCTGTGATGCCCCCGCCAGGGCGCGGCGCAAGCCAATCAGCAGCTAACATGGCAGTCGAGCAGACCTCTGCACAGCGGGCTCTAGCCCTCTATTCGCGGCCACTCATCGCAGCCGTTCGAAAGATAAGCATTCCGTTTTCCGCTCCGCTGGCCAGATAGATATTCATGTGCCAATTTTGCCTCACCCCATCGCCAGGGATGATAAATCGCGGCGTGATCAGCTGAATATCGAAGGACTTGTGAGTGGTGAACTGGCACGGTTTAAGCCCCGATCTGATCCAAATTGGCACCGGAGTACAAGAAATTGGGGGTGGCTGAGCTGGCAAGCCATAAGAGATTTTTGTGAAGCG
Organism: Candidatus Aminicenantota bacterium; assembly: GCA_017886205.1. GTDB lineage: Bacteria > Acidobacteriota > Aminicenantia > Aminicenantales > UBA8522 > UBA8522. Next base: position 311,802 of record JAFNEO010000012.1, read on the forward strand.
AATGATCTTGAGAATACACTCCGTAATTTCGAGCATAATGATGGGCAGATCCATTAATTGGGGGGAAGGTCGACCTCGTCCAAGTCCGCTTCAGAGAGCTGGGAAAACTCTCCGCGAAAACCGCCGTTGCCCTTAGGCTCAGGGTCGCGGACTATGTCAGGCGGTGCCTCGAAATTGAGTCCGCGCTGGGGATCCAGCATGCCTTCGAGAACCCACTGGCCGGCCGCGCGGTCCGGAGCGCCGCTGACGTCGAAACCGCCGCCTTCGATATCCGCCGGGCCTGGGACCTTGACTCCGGCCCGGTGACAAACGTCCTCGGGCTCCTAGAGGAGAAGGGGACCCGGGTCTTCGAACTGCGCGGCATCGAAGGGTTTGAGGGTCTCTCGGGGAATTACGGAACTGTCGCGTTCGTCACGGTCAACCGCGATTTCCCGGACGACCGGGTGAGGTTCACGGCCGCCCACGAACTCGGGCACCTCCTCTGCGGCTTCCCGGAGAGGGAGAGGCCCGCTCGCTCGGCCTCGTGACGGAGAGACAGGTGCGCAATTTCCGCGAGACGATCAGGGCGAACGGATGGCTCGTCACCGAGCCGGTGGAGTACCGGGGGAACGAGCAGGCCGTGAGGCTGAGGCGGCTTCTGAGCTACGCCGTGGCCGAGAGGATCATCGTTCCGGAGCGCGCCGCGGCGCTGGCCGGCGTTTCCCCCAGGGAGTTCCTGAGCGAACCCGGAGAAATATTTTAAGTTCGGGAATCTGATTTTTACCTGAGAAGAGCAGAAACGGAAATATCCTCGTCCAGATCCGGCCAGTGAATTCCGATTCCCTTGCCGATCAGGCGCCAATTTCTTCTCTGCTTCGGCGAGGCTTCCTTGAGCCTGGGGAACCATCCAAGAGGCACGCTGATTTCCCTCCCGTCTTTGAGGCCGACGCATATCTTTTCCTTTGAGAACCGGACATCAATTGCCATTGATGCCTTTGCCTTATGAACCGAAGTGCGCATCCCAACTCGCTTTAAGAAGCAGCATATTTTCCTGGATCAGCCTTCGAATTTCACTCAACTCAATATTTTTATACCCGACTGACTTCGCCAGGTCAAGAGGCTCCAGCCAGAACTTGGCATAGTTATCGTCTGATTCGACGTGTACGAAATTCGGGGGACACGCACAATGGAAATCGGTAACACGCACCAAATTCCAGAGAATTTGGAGCATGTCACCGATTTCAGGACATGTCCCCGAATTTCCTGTCCCCGAATTTCTCCAGTGCCTTTATTGACGGGGCGGCTTTTCTTTTTATAGTATTAACGATGCAGGAGTGGAAAAAGCACATTTTTCAAGGAGGGATCTGAAATGAAATCTCCCCACAAGGCCGTTATTTTGACGATCGGCCTGCTTATCTGCTTGGGGACCTTGCCCGCTCCCCAGGAAGATACCTTCGAATCTCTGAAATCAATCGCTGTTATTGAGCAGAAAGTCATGGTGCCCATGCGCGACGGGGTTAGGCTGGCCACGGATATCTACCGTCCCAAAACAGACAAGCCTGTTCCGGTCATTTTATCCAAGACTCCCTATAACTTTAATTCCTGGGGGGACGGAAAACTCAATAAGCAAGGCTTCCAGCAAGCTTTGAGAACCGTCAAGCGCGGTTACGCCTACGTGGTCCAGAACGAACGCGGAAGGTATTTCTCTGAAGGACAATGGGATATTCTGGGACCGCCGACAACCGACGGGTACGATGCCATTCAATGGCTGGCCGGGCAGCCCTGGTCGAACGGCAAGGTCGGGTTGATCGGGTGTTCCTCTTCAGCCGAGTGGCAGATGGCCGTTGCGGCTCTGGACCCTCCGGGTCTTGCCGCCATGGTGCCCATGGGATTCGGCGCGGGTATCGGACGCGTGGGGGAATTCTACGAACAAGGTAACTTTTACCGCGGCGGCGTTCACCAGATGTTGATGACCGCCTGGCTTTACGACTACGGCTTTATCCAGACCTTTAAGCATCGGCCGACCTTTCCTCCGGATATGTCACGGGAAGAACTGGAGCGGATCTCCCGGTATTTTGATCTGGCGGCCGAGATTCCGGAAGTGGACTGGTCTAAAGCGCTCCGGCATTTGCCCCTGATGGATATCATTAAGAACTTGGACGGGCCGAAAAGCGTCTATGAGGAAATGATCCAGCGGAAGCCGAATGACCCCGCCTGGTACAAGGGCGGCCTGTACCATGATGACATGCCCTTCGGCGCGCCCGCTTTATGGCTCATCTCCTGGTTCGATATCTCGATCAGTCCCAATCTGGCTTTGGTCAATCATATCCGCTCGAGCGCCAAAGATCCGGAAGTGGCTGATCATCAGTTCGCGGTCATCGCCCCGGCAACCCATTGTGCCTTCTTCGGGGGAAGCGAAGAGATGATGGTCGGCGAACTCAATGTCGGAGATGCGCGGTTCGACTACGAGGGGCTCATCTTTAAGTGGTTTGACTACTGGCTGAAGGGAGAGAAAAACGGAGTCGTCAAAGAAACACCCAAATTCCAATATTACACCATGGGTCTCAACAAATGGCAGTCCGCCGAGACCTGGCCGCCGGCAAATGAGGAGATGGCGATTTTTTATCTGACCAGCAAGGGAAACGCCAACAGCGTCTTCGGGGACGGAAAGCTCACCCCGAATCGTCCGGGTTCAGAGGACAAGCCGGATGCGTTTACCTATGATCCGGACTATCCCGTCCCCGTGCACGGGGGTGGGTTTTGCTGCATGGGCAGTGAGTACAAGGCGGGGTCTTTTGATCAGCGGCCGATAGAAGTGCGTAACGATGTCCTCGTTTATTCCACCGATCCTTTGAAGGAAGGCGTTGAAATAAGTGGGCCGGTCGAGATCACGCTTTATGTATCCTCGGATGCCAAGGACACGGACTTCACTGTCAAGCTGGTGGACGTTTATCCTGACAGAAAGGCCTATAATCTGGATGAAACCATCCAGCGGGTCCGCTATAGGGAAGGCTATGAAAAAGAGGTCTTTATGGAAAGAGGGAAGGTCTACAAGGTCCCGGTCAGCCCCATGTCGACAAGCAACTATTTTGCACCAGGGCATCGCCTTCGCATAGAGGTCTCGAGCAGCAACTTCCCCAGGTTCGAGCGCAACCTGAACACGGGCGGTCACAATTATGATGAGGCGGTGGGTATCGTTGCCCACAACAAAGTTCACCATTCAAAAGTCCACCCCTCCCAGATCAGGATGTCGATCGTCAAGCGCTGACCTATCTTAGAATCCTGAGAAATTAGGGGACACGATCCGAATAACGAAATTCTGGTGACACGAACCAAATTCCAGAGAATTGGGTCATGTCCCCGAATTTCCGAGGCGTCCGTTCAGTGCCCTCCGACAACCTTGTAGCCCTCGTCCTTCAGCTTCCGGGCCCACCTTTTCTCGGCGGCCTTCGAGGAGGCTCCGTCGAAATACCTGATTTCAGGGGCCAGGTCCATGCGCAGGCGTGTGCCGTACTTACGGACCGATCGCGAGTAGAGCCGGCCGCGCTTGTTCCTCTTTCCCTTGATGTGCTCCGTGTATCGTGCTTCGGGTGTCTTGGAGGTTTCGCCGACATACACAAACCCTTTCCCGGGATCCTTGCAGCCCTTCGGATCCATCTCGATCACATAGACCGTCCAGACCCTCGTATCGCGGTTGACCGTGTATCCTTCGCTGTTGAGACACCGGATGGCCATCCGGCATTCCAGCCTGGCGTCGTCCCGGCTAAGGAAGGGACCGGAGACGAGATCGCCTCGCAGCCTGACCAAATGCCCCTGTAGCCAGGCCGGGCCATGGCCTGTTTTGAGCCTATCATACCTCGTCGCCGGTTCTTCGATCGTGAGGCCCACGTAGAGATTGGGCTTATCGAGGTCGCGACGCGGGACGATGTCATCGAGCTCGACCACAAGAACCCAATTCCTCGGGCGCCCAAGTCTTCTCATCTGTTCGGTTCCTTCTCAAAACCGTATCATCGGCCGGGAGCTGCCGCCGGTTCTTCCTGCTCCCATCGTTGGGGATGTTAAATCGCCGTGTCGCCGGGTGTCAAGGTGAGGGAGAGAATTAGGGGGACACGATCCGAATTCAAGAGAATTCAGTCATGTCCCCGAATTTCGGTCATGTCCCCGATGATAAAAGATTGGCTATTTGCTTAGGTCGGCTGCTTTAAGCCGGGCGACTTTCAAGAAATGCCTCAGAAGTCCAACGAGTTCCCTTCCTGAAACTTCCTTCATATAGCAATTTCCATGACTTGGTCATCTTTTTTTAGGCGGATAGATTTGATGCCTACCGATAAGCAGGCTTCTACTGCTTCGCGGACGTTCTTTAAAAGCTCCTCAATCGTTTCGGCTTGAGTTGCACACCCCGGAACCGAAGGGACTTCCGCCCAGTATCCCCCTTCCTCAGCTTTGTGAATAATGACTTTTAGTTTCATCGGCATTTTCCTTTTCATTGTTAATCCTTTCAAATTATACCGACGAATTAAAAGCGTTTCAAATAAAGAAGACGTCCCGAGTCTCACGGATTTCTCAGGAAGCAAATCGCGAGCTGGACGGGAGTTGACAGTTACTCATAATTGAGTAAATAATTACTCAATACGGAGTAAGATAAATGCTCGAAATTCTCGGCAGAATCAAAAAGAGGTGTAAAGAGGAATTCTTTTTACAGGGAAATTCTGGAGAGACCACTGATGATCGTGGGGAAAGAAAATGAGCTCAAGGAACTTATTAGAGGGGAACAGCGAAACAGACGCAATTTATAATACGGCCAAGAGGTTGTTGTCCAGGAAGGCCGGTTTATAGTATCTTGTTTCCGTTATGGGCGGGAAAGTCGGTCGGAATGATCCTTGCCCTTGTGGGAGCGGGAAGAAGTATAAAAAGTGCTGCGGCCCCCTGGAAAACCACGAGCCCCTGATTCTCCCCTCAGTTCTCACCGGGACTTCCTATGACGATTACTTTCAGGTCATCCCCGTCATCGCCACCTACGGCGAAAAAGTCTTACGCTTCGAAAAAGACGGGAAGGAACTGAAGAAGGCCGTCTCCCGCTTTGAAAAAAACTTCAGGCCGGGGGAGAAAGGAGGAATCACGGACAGTTTTTTCATGAGCTGGATGCACTTCGACCTCAGGTTCGGCGAAAGCCGCGAGACGATTGCCGAGCGGTTTCTCAAGGATCCTCTGACGAGCCGGCTCCCGGAAACCGGCCGTTCGCTCGTTCGCGAGCTTTCACTGAGCTATTTCTCCTTCTACGAGATTATCAAACCCGGTCCCGAGGCGGTCTCCGTGGAAGAGCTGGTGACCGGGAAGCGATTCGCCGTTACCGACATTCCAGAGATCTATGAAATCGATCCCGAACCCGGAGAGGTCTTTTTTTCACGGCTGGTCGGGCCGCCGGATGCGGCCGTTTTTTTCACCACGCCGTATATTTTCGGCCCGGAGGCTCGAAAGCAACTTGAGCGGGTCCTCCGCCTCCAGGAAGAGGATTTCCGGCTGAGCCCGGCCGCTTCCCGCTTCCCTCCCGGGCGGGCATTCGCCGAGTCGCAGAAAGAGCTTGCCCTTTTCTGGGCTGAGTATGTTCTCCGGGGGAAAGTCATCGGGCCGCAAGCGTCAATCTTGTCTCCTGCTGAGCCGCCCGAGGACCTGTATCCCCGCCTTTACAACACGGACGGTGAAGAATTGAAATTAGCGGAGATCCATTTTCGCATCAGGGACGAGCCTGCTTTGAGAATGAGGATGGCCTCTTTGAGAGGCTATGAATACGAGGAAAAAGAGGGCGCATGGATCTGGATGAAACCCTTGGGCGGCAAAGACCCGGATGCCCCCCGGACGATCCTCGGGAGATTCGCGATCAAAGAGAATCGTCTTGTCGCCGAGACGAATTCACGGGAGAGGGCGGCCCGGCTCCGCGCTCAATTCAAAGAACAGCTCAGAGGCTTGGTCGCTTACGACAAGACACTCTGGAGGGAGCAGGACGACCTGCCGGAGTTGTCCCCGGAAGAGGTCGAGGCAGAGAGGAGAGAGTCGGAAAAGCTGAACTCCAGGCCCGAAGTCCAGGAAGCGGTCCGGAAGTACCTGGAACGCCATTACTTCAAGGACTGGCCGCGGATGAAGATACCCGCCCTCGGTGGTCTTACTCCCCTCCAGGCGGCCAAGACCGAAGCCGGGCGGGCGAAGCTCGAGGCCCTCTTGAACGATTTCGATAACATGGGGGAAGGGCGGGCCTCGGCAGTTCCGAAGATAGATATTGACCGGCTCCGCCGGATCCTCGGCCTCCCTCCCAAAGCCAACTGATTCCAGTGTAGTAAAATACTTCCGGGAGTACGGCTTCGAGCACATCAGAATCGAGCCCGTGATCCCTTCTCCTCAAGAATTGCTCAGAAGTGAGAAAGCGGACAAGGAATTCGTGTTTTTAGTCAGAGAGGGAATAGTCCTTTGGGATGAGATGAAGGATGAGGCTTAAAGAAATCGCCGATTACAGGAGTGATTTCTCTGAGGAAGGGGCTCATTCGGTTATCAAAAGAGCAGAGATGCTGCTCAAGAGAGCAGAAGAGATTTTGACCTGAGAAAAACACAGCGCATTTCCGGAGACACTCGCTCGGGCTCGTCACCGAGCTTGTGGAGTAGCGGGGAAACGAGCAGGCTTCGAGACTGAGGCGGCTTCTGAGCTACGCCGTGGCCGAGACGATCATCGCTCCGGAGCGGGCCGCGGCGCCGGCCGGCGTTTCAACGGCGGAGTTCCCGAGCGAACTCGGAGAAATATTTTAAATTCAAATAAAAGGAAGGTTGATGATGGAAACGAAGAATTATCTTTTGGCAGCGGGCGGGGGATATGGCTGCATTCAGCTCTAGGCGCCGGTTCCGGACGAAGTGAATTATGCCATATTCTGGTGACATGCACCAAATTCGGGAACTTGGAGCATGGCCGGTCATTCTTCCGGGAGCTGTAATCTGGCGAAGGATAAAAAGCGTTCCGTATCCTTTATCAATTTTTCTGCGTCTGGTCGGCGCATCAGTCTTTCTTCGTACTCTGCCATGTTCTTTACGGCCAGGATCTTTCTCAGCCGATTGGCGTTATTCTTTGCTTCTTCATCTCCGCTCTTGATTGTGCCTAATAGCACAACGGCATCGCCATGGTTTTGGCCCGAGTGACGCTTGCCCAAAAAGTAGATACAGATGGCGTCAGAAGCCGCGATGCACGAATGGATTGCACATATGGCTGCTGCATTCCAATCGCCCCTTGAGAAACTTTCTTTAGCCGCGCGGAAGCACTCATTAGACTTCCTAAGGTAGTTAACATGTAGATTTCGGGTGACATCTTGAGTTCTGATCTTAGGATTCATGACTATTGTCAGGTGGATAAAGAATAATCCCTTTTTTGATGTTGGAGATGAGCGGCAAACGGGATCTTGCCTTTAGTTCTTCCTTGGCAAGGATATATGGAGCCAGTACATTTCCATATCTTTCTAAACACAGCGCTGCGAGTTTTTCGGCGGCCTGTTCGACCTGCCGCTTATCGTCCCTATTTTTAACTTGAATAAAGAGATCGATGTCACTGCTGTATTCTTCAGTACTTGAGGCGATCGAGCCGAACAATATAACTTCGACAACCAGAGACAGGGGAAGATTTCCTAGAATTGTGTTCTTCAAGTCCTTAAAGGGAGCTTTGGAATCTGATAGGGTCAAATATTTATCCGACAGAATGTGAAAAGCATAGCTATTTCTGTTGACTCTCCAGAGATTCGATCTTCCCGCCCTAAGGATATGGACAAAGTTCATCTGGGCTAGCTCCCGCATGATCCTGTTCACACTCATATGAGAGACGCCCGAAACGGCCGCAATTTCTCGTTCGCTCATTAGAGCCTCATGCTTGAGCAAAAAAAGGACGATTTTTTGTTTTGTCTTGGAATTGAGGATATCCAGGATAGGATTATGAAAAACCATTTTCAGAACTCCTTATAAAATATGTTACAATTGTAACATATTTTATATAGATAACAAAATTGTCCCAGCAGGCAGGCCAGGACATTTTCGCCATAAAATTCAGGGGACACGATCCGAATTCCGGAGAATTCGGTCATGTCCCCGAATTTCATCCCGGCCTACGAGTCGCCGCCACTTTGAGGAAATCGGTGCCAAGCACCAAATCCTTAAAGAGCACAAGGATGGGTAGTTCTGAAAATGACTAGCTTATGAGTTTTTCAGGAAGTCCTTGATAGAGTTGTGGTCCTCCTGAGACTTTTATTGATCGGTCAAAGGAGGGCTTGAACTCATATCTCATAGGGATTTCAGATGTTCCCGGGTCCCCTTCGAGGTTTTGTAGCTCTCCCCCCGTTCGGCAACCAAACGTTTAATTTTGCCCCATTCCTCTTGCGTGTAGGTATCTCTTTCCGTGATTTCGCAAGGCAGAAAGAGGACGCCCTTATCGGTAAGTGTCCGCGTATTTCCAAAATTCATTTTCCCGGATATCTTCGCGATGTTCGATAGACTCAGGGAATATGAGCAAAGGTAAGGGGCGAAATTGACAATTACTCAAAATTGAGTAGATAATTACTCAAAAAGGAGTAATTTCAATGCTTGATATCCTTGGTCGATCCAAAATACGAAAAAAAATCATCCTTTTGTTCGTCTATAATCAACGGAAGGAATTCTATCTCAGCGAAATTGCCCGCCAGGTGAAAACCTCGGCAGGCACAACTCAGCGAGAATTGAACAAATTGCTGGCCCAAGGTTTCATCAGCTTCAAGAAGAGAGGCAACTTGAATATCTACAGGCTCAATGAAAGCTATCCTCTTCTGCGGGAGATCGAGGCCATCGTCCAAAAAACGTTCGGCATCGAGGCCGAGCTCAGGAATGAGTTGGGAAAGCTGAGAGGCGTTAAATTCGCCTTTCTCTTCGGGTCCTTTGTGGAGGGAAGTTTCAAGTCGGATTCGGATATTGATCTCTTCATAATCGGCGCAGTCGACGAGGATGATGTCTACAAGACCGTCCAAAAAGTCGAGGATTCGGTGGGCCGCGAGATCAATTATCATCTGGCTGACGAGCCGGAATTTATCGAGAAATCAAAACCGCATTCTTTTTACAGGGATATCCTGGCCAGGCCGCTCATGCTGGTAGGGGAGGAAAATGCACTCCGGGAACTTATTCGATAGGTTAAGCAGAGAGGGCAAGCTGAAGCGTCAGAAGGCAGCCATTGATTATCTAAACCTCTGCTCGATGCTGCCGGGAGAAATTTCGAAGCGGCTCTCGTCGTTCGAGGAAGGGTGGACGAAGCCGCCTTTAAGCTTTTCTATGATGGACTTCTTCAGATCAGCCGGGTTGTGGTTTTGTTGCATGGTTATAGACCTGACGATGGAGAGCAGCACAAGACGACCTTTCTTGCGGCCGGCGAGATTCTTGGGTCGGAGTATGAAGACCTGATCAGAAAAATCCAAAAGCTTCGGATCAAAAGGAATAGCTGTGTTTATGATCCCAAGGGTCTAATCGGGAAGAGCGAAACAGACGCCATGTACAATACGGCTAAAATTTACTGGACCAAAGTCCGTCAATACCTGGAAAAGGCAAATCCACAACTGAAACTATTTAATGAGCTATAAGATTATTGAGCAGAAAATTGGTGACAGGCACAAAAAAATTGGGGGACACGACCAGAAGAGCGAAATTCTGGTGACACGCACCAGATTCCAGAGAATTTGGATCATGTCACCGAATTTCGAGGGCGAGCTAATCGTTCGAGCTCACGCATAAACCCCGCTGGATTTCCTTTTCGTCATTCAGCAGCCTATCGAAGTTTGTTGCCTTCCAGCGCAGTGCCTTGCCCATCTTATGAGGCCTGCAAAGAGCGCAAGATCTTTTTTTCTTTTTTAATCGCTTTCTCATTGGATACTTATACCCTGATTCAAGTGGGATCCTTAGCCGTTTGGCAGGCCCGTCAGCCTGGCGCTGACCAGGCGGTTGAGGCTGATTCCTTCCTCAGCCGCCTTGATAGCCAGGGCGCGATGGACCTCCGGGGGAATCCTTACAACGAATTTTCCGCTGTACGATTTTCCGGAAATCGGAGTGGGAGCTGACTCTCCATCATTCTCCATATCTAGGACGGCTTTTCTTACCACTCTGCGGATTCCCCTTAGGGCGGCCTCGGGATTCTTGGCCAGCCAGCTGAGGCTTGGAAATTCGATGCACAACCCGACAAATTCCCTGTCGTCCTCAGACCAGGTGATTCTATATGTATACCGGTCACTGTTCAGGCTCATTTTTGGGATTGCGCCTAATTCTCTTTATGATAGCATCGATAGCATCATTATTCATGATATCATTATAGATACTATTGTCAAGTCCTTGATGATTTGGTTTTATTGTCTTGAGATAAGACGTTTAAGAGGCCGGTCTTTTCTCGGGAAATTCAGGGGACACTAACCCTAGTTCGGGAGCAGAAAACCCGGGAATTCAGGTGCCAGGCACCGAATTCAAGGATTCTGGGGCACGATCGGGAAACTCATGGTGAGATTTCTATCCTGAGTGATTCGTCTCTCTGATTGGACCGGCTAAACAGAGTCAATTTCCACGAGAATGAAGAGGTCTTGACTTTAATAAGAAGGGAGCATACAAAATATGCAGAGGTATGAAATGGTAAGAAAAACGGTTGCCATGGATGAGGATCTTGTTAATGAGCTCGATCATTTTGCCAAGAGCGAGGAGAGGGACTTTTCCAGCGCTCTTCGGTACGCTTTAAGAATCGGCCTGCTGGCACTCGAGAATCCTGAATTGACCATAGAGGAAATCAAGGACATTATCGAGGCCCAGGTGGACTATCGAATGGGCAGAGTCACGGAACTTAATCCAAAAGATATCTGAATGAAAATTGTCGAGACTTCGAAATTCGAGAGGCTGCGCAAAAAGATCAGAGCGGACGCCGAAAGAAATTTATTGAAAGAAGCAATTTTGGAAGTTGAAAAGAAGCCGCACGCCGGGAAAAAGCTGAAAGGAGAATTCGCTCTCCTGAGATCATATCCATACCCGGTGAAGGGGCAGGCCCGGCGACTTATTTACAGATGGGAAAAAGACCAGATTGTTCTCTTTTCCTTCGGCCCGAGAGAGGGCATATACAAGTAGCCCGGCCAGAAGAGATGGGAACGGCTGGATTTTCTCAAGTAACTGAGCAAAAATACTCAAGGTATTGAGTAAAATCCATTTGGGACGTTCGAGGAATGTGCGCTTCAGTACCGGCTCATCTACGTCGACTGGATCGAGCGCTACGAGGAGGGGGTTGAGGCCTTCCTGGGGTATTGTAAAAATATATTGACATTGTGAAAAAGCATTGTAAAATGACAATATAGTTGACAATGTACACGAAGCCCGATTTTCCCGCTTATGTCCCGCGATTGATGTCTCGTCCCGAGGGATCATTTTTTCTATTCGGGCCGCGCGGAACCGGCAAAAGTACATGGCTCCGACACGTCCTCCCTGACGCCCTCTTCCTCGACCTTTTGGACTCGGCGCTCTACCTCGAACTGGCCCGTAATCCAGGGCGGCTGGAGGCTTTAGCCGGCAATCGGCCCGAAGGCGCCTGGATCGTCCTCGACGAAATCCAAAAGATCCCCCAGCTTCTGGACGAAGTCCACCGGCTCATGGAATTGCGGCGGTGGCGCTTTGCTTTATGCGGCTCGTCGGCGCGTAAGGTCCGACGCGGTGGCGCGAACCTGCTGGCAGGCAGGGCTCTGACCCTGAACATGGAGGGTTTTTCCGCCGGCGAGCTCGGTCGTGCATTTGACCTTGATGAGGCCATTGAATGGGGGACGCTGCCATTTGTCCTTCGAGAGCCAGGCCGGCCGGCCGATATTCTCTCGGCCTACCTCAACATCTATCTCAAGGAAGAGGTCCGCGAGGAAGGACTGGTCAGGCGCGTCCCGCCGTTCCTCCGATTTTTGGCTGTAGCCGGCCAGATGAACGGCCAGTCCGTCAACCTTCAAAACATCGCCCGCGAGTCCGGCGTAGCCCGGAGCACGGCGGAGACCTATTTCGCGATCCTCGAGGACACTCTTCTCGGTCATTTCCTTCCTGCCTGGCGTCCCCGGCTCAAGGTGCGTGAGGCCGCCCATCCCAAGTTTTACTGGTTTGATCCAGGGGTCGCCCGGGCCGCGGCCGGTTGGCTCCGCGACCCGATCGACCGCCTCTGGCAAGGCAACGCTCTGGAAACCCTCATCTTTCATGAGATCCGTGTTTATAACGAAGCCGTCCGGAAGCACCGGCCGATTGCTTATTACCGGACTCCGGCAGGGGTAGAAGTGGATTTCGTTATCGAAACCTCCAGGCGCCGCACCGGCGAACCCGCCGAGATCATCGCGATCGAGGTGAAACGGGCCGAAAAATGGAACCGGGAATGGGAAAGCCCTCTCCGATCGCTCGAAAACCTCCAGGGAATTAAGCCGGGAAAGCGGATTGGCGTTTATACAGGAAGGCGCTCCTATGTGTTTGACGGAGTTGAGGTTCTCCCCGTCGAGGCGTTTCTCGACGCCCTCCATGATGGGAAAATTTTTTAGCCTTGAACTGGCCGCGGCCGCCGACCTGATCTGAGAAGTCAAGGAGTCTGACCATGCCCGAATATTCGATCTCGCAGCTCGGGACGTTCGAGGAATGTGCGCTTCAATACCGGCTCATCTACGTCGACCGGATCAAGCGCTACGAGGAGGGGGTTGAGGCCTTCCTGGGCCAGCGCTTCCACGAGGCCATGGAGTGGCTCTATCAGGAGCGCGCTTTCCGGGTCGTCCCGCTCGAGGAGTTGTTGGCCTATTACGAGAAAGCCTGGGCCGAGAAATGGCATGATGAGGTGAAGATCAACAGGAAAGAGCGCACCGGCGACGACTATAAGCTGATGGGGCGGCGCTTTATCGAGGACTATTACAAGCGGCACCACCCGTTTGACGAGGGGCGGGTTCTGGGGCTCGAGCGGTACATCCGGTTCCCGCTTGCCGAGGGGACACGCTACGGCTGCAAGGGGATCATCGACCGGATCATGCTGGCCCCGGACGGCGCCTTCGAGATCCACGATTACAAGACGGGCTCGAAGCTGCCGGAGCAGGCCGATGTCGACGAGGACCGGCAGCTGGCCCTCTACCAGATCGGGGTCCAGACGCTCTGGCCGGAGGCGAAGGAAGTCCGGCTCATCTGGCATCTCGTCGCCTTTGACCTGGAGATGAGGTCGCGAAGGACGCCCGAGGCGCTCGAGGGGCTCAGGAAGGATATCGCGGGGCTCATCGACAGGATCGAGGCCGAACGGGAGTTCGCGCCGCACGAATCGGCTTTGTGCAATTGGTGCCCGTATTGGGATTTATGCCCGGTGAAAAAGCACCTGGTGAAGGTCGAGGGGTTGCCGAGGGACCAGTGGAAGGACGAGCCGGGTGTCGCGATCGTGGATGCCTACGCCGAACGGTGGCGGAAGAAGCGGGGGCTCGAGGCGGAGGTGAAGGCCGTCGAAGGGGAGCTCGATGAGATCAGAGATGCCGCCATCTCCTTCGCTGAGAAGGAGGGCGTCCAGGTCATTGGAGGGACGGACGCACGGCTCCGGGTGACGGGGAAGGACAGGATCACTGCGCCGAGCAAGGGAAGCGAGGAGCGGGAGGCGCTTGAGCGGGAGCTCAGAGCGGCCGGTGTCTGGGAAGAAGTGGCCACGCTCGATGCGTCGGCGCTCGAAAAGGCCGTGGCCGACGGGAGGTGGGCGCCCGATGTCCTTGAGCGCATCAAGGCCTATATCACCATCGAAAAGCGCTATGCGGTGACACTTAAGGAAGAATCCTGAGCCAAAATTCAGGGGACACGATCCCAATTCCAGAGAATTGGGTCATGTCCCCGAATTTCGAATAGTCACCGAATTTCATCCCGGCGTCCGGGTCACCACGCCTTTGAGCCAATCTCCTGAGCGCGAGCGTCTCTCTTTGTGATGGCCATTATGATTCATCCTCATGCCAGGGAACGCATGGAAGAGCGCGGGGCAACTGAGAACGAGATTAGAACGACAATCAGCAAAGGTGAAAAGTTTCCTGCGAAATTTGGTCGCATAGGCTTCAGATACAATTTTCCTTTTGAGAGTGATAGGAATGGGAAATTCTTTCGGACAAAAGAGCTCGAAGTCCTTGGAGTTGATGAGGAAAGAGATTTTATCGTAATCACAGTTGTAGTAAAATACTTCTAGGAGCAAAGCCATGGACATCATATATGATCCCAGATACAACATTGCCTACATCCGATTCAGGCAGAAAACCAAGGGCGTCGAGACCCGCCAGATTAGCGCTGAAATCAATATCGATATGTCCCCCGATGGGAAAGTCTATGGGATTGAGCTGCTGAATGCTAAAGAGCAATTAATCAAAGAGAAGAAAATCTCCTTCACCGATGAATCCACGGGTAAGGCGTTCGAAGTTCCGTTGAAGTTTTGAAATAATCCGATTCAGCTAAGCGACGAATCCGGCCTTTATTTCACCATGAAGTTCAGGGGATACGATCCGAATTCCGGAGAATTATGAGCTAATCGGCCGAGCGCGAACGTCTTTTATCTTGACAAATGCAGCCGACCGGCATAAATTATAGTTGACCAATAAATTAGTCCAAAAATAGACCAATTTGGAGAAGGCGCTCATGAGCTATTCAGAGACGGTCCCCCTGAGCAAGGCCAAGGCTTGTCTTTCCGAATTCATCCGGAGAGTCCGGGAGGAACACGAGTCTTTCGCCATTACCCATAGGGGCAGGGTAGAAGGAGTTCTCCTGAGCATCGAGGAGTACGAAAGCCTTGTCGAGACCCTGGAAATCCTGAGCGACAGGGATCTTATGGCGAGCATCCGCCGGGGACTCAAGGATGAGAAGGCCGGACGGCTTCACCCTTATACGGAGGTCCTTCCGGAAAAATGAAGGAGTCTCGTTATAGCGTTTTCTTTACGAGAGAAGCAAAGCGGAACGTCGAGAAGCTGGACCCTTCGATCAAGAGAATCATCAAGAAGGCCATAGAATCCTTAGCCGTCAACCCCGCCAAAGGAAAGCCGTTGGCCTATGACCTGGCCGGCCTGCATTCGCGGAGGACAGCTGATTATCGGATTATCTACCGGATAAGGGAGAAACAACTCATCATCATCGTCATCGCCGTCGGTCACCGCAAAGAGATCTATAAGAGACTCAAGGAGCTCATCTCCGGACTTTGAATTGAACGTGAGAAGTCAAGGAGTCTGACCATGCCCGAATATTCGATCTCGCAGCTCGGGACGTTCGGCTTGATTTCATACAAAGTTTGTATATAATATAAGGTGGATTATTTTGGAGGAAAAATCAATGGCTGGGAGCACAGTCAACATCTCGTTCAACAAAGAACTTCTCGCGGAGATCGATAAGACCGCCAAACAGGAGGCGCGCACGCGGTCCGAGCTTATCCGCGAGGCCGCCCGCCTGTACATCGGACGGAAAAATAGGTGGGAAAGGATTTTTGCTTTCGGCAGCCGCCAGGTTCAACGACTCGGGCTTCAAGAGGAAGACGTTGTCAGCGAAATCAAGAAGTACCGCGCTAAAAAAGAAAGCCGAAAAACCTAAGCTCGTCCTCGATTCCAACGTCTTCATATCGGCGGTGGTGTTCGGAGGGAAGCCGCGCGAAATCCTGGACCTAGCTATCAAAGGCCTGATCGAAGTTGCCATCTCGAATGACATCCTGGAGGAGATCAAGGGAGTTCTGGAGGGCCAAAAGTTCCAATTTCAGACGAGAATTGTCTACGCCTTGATGAGAGAGATCGAGGATTTGGCCGATCTCGTCGAGCCTACAGGGAGAATCGAGGCCGTCCTGGACGATCCTGAGGATAATCGAGTCCTGGAATGCGCCGTCGAGTCCGGAGCGAACGGGGTTGTATCCGGCGATTCTCACCTGTCGGCGCTTCGAACCTTCGGCAAAATCAAAATTATGAATCCGGATGAGTTTCTCCGCTGGTTCAGAAGAACCCACGGCCGATGAAAGCCGCATTGCCTGAGGGTCTGAACAAAAAGGTGCCAACAAAAAGGTGCCAGGCACCAAATACGGAAATTTGGATGTTTATTTGTCTGAACCGCTATTCATAGAATGCTCCATCGGCAGAAAACAGAAGGCCGGATCGAATTATCTTTTTTGTGCCGATGGTGTCAGCGAAGAGTTTTGAATACAGTTCAATCTGTTTTTTATAGGCAGGATAGGAGATGTCAAATGATTCCGCGGGAGGAGGATCGGTTTTGAAGTCGATGATCCAGATGCAGTCAGGAGCATGGGTGACAAGGTCTATATAGCCTGTGATCAGTCGGCCCTGACCATCAGGCATGATAACCGGGTATTCCGCGTAGCGGGCGACTTTTTCAGCCAGTAATCCCATTTTCTTGAGAGTATCAAGGGCGCGCTGCACGTCCTTAATCGCTTCGTCTATATGATTCTCGAGGCCAGTCCTGGCGGCGCATGCACTTACGATCTTCTCGATCTCCGCCTTACTCCCCCTGAGAATAGCGCTCAATGCGGCATGGACGGTCGCGCCGAATTCCGGGCCGAAACGAGATGGCGACTGTCCCGCGTCCCGCTCGTCTGATAAATCGGTAGTTTCTTCCTTCGCATGTGCCAGCGCCGTCACGGCCACGGGGACGGCAATCGGTTTGCCCGATGTCGTAAGCGCACCCTTCCATCCCTCGCTCAGCTCTTTTTCTGCTTTGCCGCCTGCAAACCTGATTTCAGGAAAAGCCGGTGCTTCGCTCACACCCGCCGCCCATTCAGGCAAATCGCCCGTTTTGAACTCGTCCATCTTCAGCACCGCCTCGCCCGCCAAATCCCCGGCCAGGACATGAGAGATCTTGTCTTTCTTCCCCTGGTTCGGCATCGGGACGACCAGCAGATCGCGGGCCCGTGTCGCAGCGACATAATAAAGCCGCTTCTTTTCCTCTTTCTCGATGGCCCTTTCCTGCTCGATCAAGGAGCTCCCGGCCTTTGAGCCGGCTTTGAGGCCCTCCAATTGGATGGCCCAGTTTCCGTCTCTCGTAACTTTCCAGGGAGATCCGTCGGTCCTCGCTCCGAGCTTGGCAAAGCCGTCCCAGAGAACGACCACGGGAAATTCGAGGCCCTTCGCCTGATGGATGGTCAAGACCAGGACGGCCTGGCCCGATACGGGTGCGGGCGAATCCATCTGGACGGGCGAATCGATCCAATCGCGGATGCAGGCCGTAGCTCCGTCGAAATCGATTCCTTGCCTGGCCACGAGCTCATCGAGGATAAAAAGAACCTCGCGGGCTGCGGCCAGTTTCTGGCTTCCGTTCGGAAGGAGAGAGAGGGTGCGGGCGAACGCTGTTTCTTCCATGAGGCGGCGGGCGGTTTGCGAGGGGAGGCCGTTGAACCGTGACTTGCGAAGGCTGTGGAGGAGATCGCGGGCCTGGTGGGCGCGGGCTGCGGCTTCCTTGACCGCTGGGGATCGCCGGAGGTCGTCTTCCTTGAGGCGGCCGGCGATGACATCAGCCAGATCCAGGGCGAAGAAGGGCGGCCTGAAGAAAGCCGCCTGGGCGATCCCGTCCGATTCATCCGCCACCGCCCGAAGGCCCAGGATGAGCTGCCGGATGACCGGCTCCCGGAGAAACAGGGTGGCCCCGCGCGCGGCGTAGGGAATGCCGAAACGCTCCATGGCGCGGAAGAGGAGCGGCAGGTTGGTCGTGGTCTGGGCGAGGACGGCGATGTCTCCGAACTCCACCGGCCTCGTTTCGTCCGTTTCGCGATCGCGAACCTCGAGGTTCGATTCATCCTTGAGCCAGCGCAGGTATCGGGCCAGCATCTCGGCTTCAATGCGGCGTGCGGGGCCGGCGTAGAGCTTGGGGGCCTCCCGGTCCGAATAGGGGAGGACATGGAGGACGGGCAATGTGTCTTTTATCGGGCCGGGGGCAAGATCTTCGTAGAAGGCGATCCCGTGTTCGCGGTCGAAGCTCCGGCCGTTTTCCGGGGGCTTTCCGAGGAGGTCGGGGAGGCGTTCGTTATAGTATCCGACGAGCGAGGGGCGGCTGCGGAAATTGGTTTCGAGGCGTCTCTCGAGAGCTCCCTGGCCGGCCATCCGCTCGCGAACGTCGGCATAGGTGACGATGTCCGCGCGCCGGAACCTGTAGATCGATTGCTTGGGGTCGCCGACGATGGTGAGCCTTCCGGGCGTGAGACGGACCTTGTCCCAACGGCGCGCCGATTGCCCGTCCTCGGCGAGGAAGAAGAGGATCTCCGCCTGGAGGGGGTCGGTGTCCTGGAATTCGTCCACGAGGATGTGGTCGAAGAGGCGCTGGTAGAAGGCCCGGATTCCCCCCTCGTTCCTCTCGAGGAGGTTCCGCAGCTTGATCAGGAGGTCCGTCTGGTCGACGCATTCATGGCGGGTCTTGATATGCTCGTAGGCGGCCACGACGACGGGAGCGATGCGGGCCAGACGGGCGCCGAGCCAGCCGCCGAGCGGGGCGAGGAGGGTTTCCTGGAGAGGAGCGACTTCATTTTTCTTGTCGCCGGCAGCGAATTCTTTCCAGAAGCTCCATCCTTCGGGGTCGTCGGGGAAATTCGCGCCTTTCTTGAAGTCGGGAGCGAAGAGGATCGTCCGGCGCAGCGAGGCGAAGAGCCCGATGGGAGTCGTTTCTTCCAAGCACTCATGGAGTGCGGGCTTGAGTTTCTTGAACCAGTCCGTTCCTTCCGAACCGTCCGGGAGCGCATCAATCCGGCGGATGAAGTCGCGGATGACTTGCCTGGCTCTGTCGAGGGGCGGTTTGGGAACCTCAGGGCGGGAAAACGGGACATCCCGCTGGAGGACCATCGCACTGACCAGGCTGTCAAAACCGGGGATAGTAGCATGTTCCAAGATGAGCGCCTCGGCGTGGAGGCCGGCGTCGAGATAATCCTGGATTGTCAGCTGGGCCTCTTCGAGCTGGGAGCGGCTGAGGCCGTGAGACGGCATGACCGGGGCTAGAGCCTCGGGAAGGAGCCCGCTTTCGGCCGAGGTCAGGAGCAGTTCCGCCGTCTCCGCGACGACCGGGTCTTCCGAGTCGATGATCTCGTAGGATGGGCTGATCTTGGCCTCGACCGGCCGCATGCGGAGGAGGCGGTCGGCGAAGCTGTGGATGGTGCCGACAAAGGCGATGTCCACCTCGCCGAGGGCTGTGGCGAGGAGCGAGCGGCGGGCGTCGTCGCGGGGCGGTGTCTTGGCCAGGCTTTCGAGGAGGGCCTGGCGGATGCGGAGCTGGAGCTCACCGGCGGCTTTGCGGGTGAAAGTGATGGCCGCGATTCGGGACAGGGGGAGGGGCTGAGGGTGCGCAGAAGAAGCGGTGGGCGCGATAAGCTCCAGAATGCGGTTAACGAGGGTGTGCGTCTTGCCCGTGCCGGCGCCGGCTTCGACGACGACGTTCCGGGACCGCTCGCGTACGATCGCTTCGCGCGCGGCGGAGTCGGGCAATTTGTCCTTTTTCATATCTAACTCTGCACCCTCTCCCCAACCCTCTCCCATCGAAGGGAGAGGGATTCTCGCGCATCGAGGTCGGGGGGATTATATGAGGACTTGAATACCCTCATTAACTCCTCATGGCCCTGCGGGCCACCCGCGAACGATGAAAGTCCCCCTCCTCCCCACCTCCTCCCACCAGGGGAGGAGGATATATGAGTAATGCGCCCATTTGCTCCCCATCCCACCTGGAGGAGGATTTGTGAATGGCCCGTCCGATTCCTCCCCCCTCGGTGGGGGAGGATTTGTATAGACCGGGGACATGGTTTACAAGTGTTCGGAGACATAGTTTACACATTTTCCAGCTCGGTTGTAGAGCTTTTTAGGTCGATAGAAGAAATTTTGTGATGACAGAAGTAGACATCATAGACCCCGTCATTCAGCGTTGGCCGCAAGCCCCCAGGAAGGCCTCGGACAGCTCTCCCCACCGCCCATTCCCGGCCTTGAAAATAAAACACCCCTTGCTGTAGAA